>JBHICG010000013.1:0-63034 GCA_046759445.1 Candidatus Scalinduaceae bacterium | reverse complement strand
TTGAGACAGCTCATAACCGTCAAGCCACCCCTTTATGGGGTGCGTTATGACTATGATTAAGAATTTTAGCTGGTTAATAGAAGGTGAGATAGCCGGTATGGCTAAGCCAGCATCTTCAGTGGTTGATTTTGAATTTCTCAAAGATAATGATATTGAAGCGATTGTATCTCTTACTGAATTTCCTCTTAATAAAAGTTTGGTAGAGGAATTTGGTTTTGAGACTAAGCATATCCCAATTAAAGATTTTGAGACACCAAGTATGGAACAAATAGAGAATTTTTTAAACTTTGCAAAGAAAATAAGAACTGATAGAAAGAAATTAGTTGTGCATTGCGATGCTGGTATAGGAAGGACAGGAACTATGCTGGCATGTTACCTTGTAAGCAAGGGGTTTAGTGCGGCAAATGCAATTGAAGAAGTTAGAAGAAAAAGACCAGGCTCTATAGAGACAATCGAACAAGAGTCTATAGTCCTTGAGTATGAGGGAAAATAGAAAGGATATAAGAAACATTTCTAACTATTCTCGGGCTTTTTTAGATTAGTCCAGTAAGTTAATTATTATTCGAGATTTTAAATATTATTTCTGGAGAATCTTACCATAGAAAAATATCTTTTTCTCAATATTTCTATTTTTAAGAATACAAATTGTCAATCTCATGTTATAATTCCGTCTCGTAAACAAATCCTCTATAAGACTTCCAGCATTTCTTGTATTAAGAAATACATCAGTAGAACAGACTAATTTGGTTATCATAAAAGCTTAAGTTAAAGTTAAAAGTAAGCTGAACAAGTTTAAATCAATCTATTATGAAAATTTTCTTGACTTTAGTGGATTTTAACTAGATTCTTAAGACTATGATGCAGAATTCACAATCCGATTAAGAAGACACGTCAATATCTTTGTTAACAGTTATTAGTTATTTCTCCTGTTAAATCAACCTTAAATTGTTCATTGTAGAGCTTAGAACCTGGTTTGATATTTTCCTTTAAAACTTTATAAAATTATATTTAGTTCATTTTCGACAATAACCTTGTAATGCCATCCTAAAGGTAGGTGTCTTATATGATAAACCTGTCCCACTTTTATACTTTCAAAAAAGCGTCTCTAGTATTTATTCAAAAGAGGATTAATAATATTATGAGAGGTAATACAAATTTACTGAATGGATTGAATGTTTCCACAATCTTTTCTCTTGCCAGATTGCACGTTTACATGCCCATATGTTTTTTTAGTACAATAGTGGGGTTACACATAGCAGGTAACTCAGATGGATTAGTACGTCTTTTGACTATTGGACTAGCCAATACATTTGCTTTAGTAGCCACATTTGCATTTAATGATGCTGAGGATGCACCTGACGATATACTTGCACGCACTACAAGGAATGTTATTGCGTTAGGAAAAGTCTCAAAAGGTACCGGTTATTTTGTGGCAGCAGTGGCTGGTGCTATAAGTCTTTCATTATCAATTATTGCGGGTGTTACGGTATGCTTAATTATTTTGGCAATTCTTATTGCCGCCTTCTTATATTCGTGGAGGCCCTTTAGAATAAAAGCAATGCCTTTTTGGGATGTATTCATTCACGCCATTGTTGGCGGGTTAATTTTTCTTTCATCAGCATGGTCATCACATGAAGGTGTCTTATGGGGGAATCGTGTGTTGCCAGTAAGTTTGATATTTGCTTCAGGAACTGTCTTAGCACTTCTAAACCACCAATTATATGAGTATGAGGATGATTTAGGCGCCAATATTAAGACAACGGTGATCGTATTAGGTAAAAGGAAAACTTATTGGATAGTGGGATTCATCTTTTTTTTATTATCAAGTCTGATAATAAACGAGTATAGGTCAGGTGTATTCCCATTTATATCAATTGTGTCATTTTTCGTTGTAGCAGGCAGTTTGATTCTACTATCAATGGTATTACCCAAAAAAGCTGCTGATGCGTCAAAGCGTATGGTACCTTGGGCTACAAATGCCGGTGTAGCGTCAGCTATTCTTACATGGTATATTGCCTGATAGTTGTCTAGTTATCTATTTAAGAAATGTCACCGGTGCTTTATTATTATTGTTGAATAGTCTGTAAAGTTCTGGTTTCCACTTCTTCCTTCTTTTGGGAGATTGAAAGAATGGTGTGCCATGTCTTATGTTTACGATGTTGTTATTATAGGAGCCGGACCTGCGGGTTCTTCAGTTGCACATCATCTTAGTCAGCAAGGTGTAAAGAACATTTTGTTAGTCGACAAAAGTGTATTTCCGAGAGATAAGATATGTGCAGGAGGGTTGTCTATAGAAGCGCAGGTGTGTCTTGATGAAATGGGAATCTTAGATGAGGTAAAGGTTCATGCATATGATGTTTATAGAGTTTACTACATTACACCTTATGGAACAATTCTAAAAGGAAGAAGGATAGAAAATCCAAAACCTGAGATGCTTGTCTTGAGGAGAAAAAAATTTGACAATATTTTATTGAACCACGTAAGAAAATTGAGAGTCCCTGTGAGAGATGGAATGCGCATAAGAGGATTATGGGAAGATAATGGTAAAATATGTGGAGTAATATCTACGGCAGACGAACATATTAGGGCAAAAATTATTGTAGTTGCTACAGGTGCAAATTTATCTCGTTTTGATTTGAAGAGACGACAGTATATTCAGGCAATTGGCTATATGGGATGGTTTGAGAGGACAAAATTTGAAAAAAATATTGCTTACATGATTTATGATAAAGACTTTCTTCCACTATATGGATGGATGTTTCCTGTAGCAGATGATCTGGTTAATATTGGAATAGGTTTGGAATGGCCGAAGTACAGTAAAGATAAAATAAAGGAATATCTTAAAAGAATTTTATCAACGTATTTAAGTCAATATATGAAGGAAGCAAAACCTATTGGATTCGCGAGAGGGTTTCCATTTCGATATACATATCGTATAAAAGATATTGTTGATAGAAACATTTTGTATGTGGGAGAGGCAGGAAGGATTGTAAGTGCTTTTACTGGAGAGGGAATTTCTCAGGCACTGATAAGTGGGAGATTTGCCGCTCATGCAATCTCAAATTATTTGAATAATAATGAGCAGGTAGAACTTGCAAATTACGAAAAGATAGTGAAAAGAAAATACCGTATTTTTCCTTGGTTACGATTAACAAAGTCATTTGTTAATCACAAATTCAACTGGCGTATGATTGAAATGTTTCAAGGAAAAGAAGGAAGATTGTTACTTTAAATATTTTAAAAAAAATCTGTTTGTCCAATAACAAAGAAGGAGATTATATGAATGTTGAAATTATTGGTGTCTGAGAAAGTCAAAATGATGGAGTAAAAAAATAATGTATTTGTCCTTCTTACAGCTCCTTGTTTTGTTGCCGTATTTCCTTCCGATACCAATATAACAATACGCAATGAACAAGTTCGACCGGTTGATTATGATATAGACGTTGATCTCGTAGCCTTAATCTATATGATACTAACGATATTCATACCTATAAACGGTAACTCACTTTCGCAATTGCGGAACACTCGTTATTGTGTGAGGTTTTCATGCCTAGTTACTACCTGAAGAAGCTCTTGAACATGTTGACGAAGTGGTGATTGGAGAAGTTGAAGATGTTTTTCCAGAAATTATTAAGGAACTTGAACAAGACTCTCCTCTCAAGCGAATCTAAAAATCTGCAAACTACATTCTCTCAAAAGGACTTATTGTGCCCAGGTACGGTCGGGAAAACATTTCGCGAAATATTGAATTCGAAAATTACAAAAATATTTATATGTTTTAATTTTATCCTGCTTTTATTTTTGAATCTGATCTTGTTCACTTCAGAAAGTTTGCATGCTCAGGAAGTGGAGGCAGGACTTGAAGAGATATTTGCTATATTTACGGAAGAGGAAGAGGTTGTTAGTGCCTTAAAAAAGCCCAAAACGGTCTTGAAATCTCCAGCCATAATGAGTGTGATTACGGACAAACAGATAAAACAAATGGGTCTCAGGACATTGTCGGATGTTTTAGCAACAATACCCGGTTTTGATATCCAGATGGACAATAATGGAGAAACAGAGTTTATTGCAAGAGGTGTGCTGGATAAGGAGTCACAAAAAGTGAAGGTGCTGATAGATGGGCATTCCGTTAATGAACCTGGGGGAGGTGGTGCCTCGTTTAATTTTTTTGACCTTGTGGTAGAGAATGCAAAAAGGATAGAGATTATCAGGGGACCCGGTTCAGCCCTTTATGGTCAGAATGCGTTTCTTGCAGTTATTAATATCATAACAAAGGATACGGAGGATATTGATGGCTTTCAGTGGACGACAAGTGGTGGAAGCTTTGATACACAGAATTATAATATGTTATTCGGAAAGGAATATGGTGATCTAAAGATATCAGGTTTTTTTGATTACCTTGACACAGAGGGTTTCAGCAAAAAGATTGAGCAGGATATTCTTTTCCCCGCTCCTTTTTCTATGAGCCCCGGGAGGTCTCAAAATAGAAAGGAAAAGACAGACCTGAATCTGAAGCTATCATACAAAAACCTGGAGCTTAAGTCCAAATATATGAAGAAGAGGCGCGAAGGTTATATAGGTTTCGATAATGCACTTAGTGATGATACTATATGGAAGGATACTTATGTATTTAGTGAACTTATTTATAGACTACCTCTGGGAGAAAAGCTGAATATGATAACAAAGGCGTATTATGACCAATATAACAGTGACGCATTTATTGAGTCACGTCCAGAAGGTTTTGTAGAAACGGCTGCGTTTCCATTTCCAGTTCTCTTTCCCGACGGCCTAAAGGGGTTGACGAGGATTAAATATCGGACTGTCGGTTTTGAAAATCAACTTAATTATAAGTTGTTTGAGGGAAATGACTTGACGTTTGGCTTTCAATATGAATGGATTCACCAGGGTGACATTAAATTCGGAGCTAATTTTCATCCCCTTTTCTTTGTTGATCCCATGACGTTTGCTCCCCTTCCCTC
Source organism: Candidatus Scalinduaceae bacterium (assembly GCA_046759445.1). Classification (GTDB taxonomy): domain Bacteria; phylum Planctomycetota; class Brocadiia; order Brocadiales; family Scalinduaceae; genus Scalindua_A. The sequence continues at coordinate 58,055 of JBHICG010000013.1, read as the reverse complement.
ATTCAGGGACTTTTCCAGTAGCCTTCCTTTTGCCAGGAGGGCTACAAGGCAGATATGGGCTCTCTATCTGCAGGATGAGTGGAACATTACAAAGGATATTGATTTAACGATTGGAGTGAGGCATGACCAGTTTAAGCGGTTTGGGGGCACAACCAATCCAAGGATAGGATTGATATGGCGGTTTATGGAGGACGCATACCTGAAGCTCCTTTTTGCAACCGCCTTCAGGGCGCCTAGTTTTAACGAATTGTTTTTTATAAATAATCCTGCTTTTATAGGTAATCCTGGGCTTGACCCGGAAAAGATAAATACATACGAGATTGGCCTGGGCTATAATTTTACTAAAAGCGTCAGGGGGAACATGAATTACTTTTTTAACCGTATAAGGGATAGGATTCAGTTAGATACGGGAAGCCCCAGGCAATTTCAAAATTCAGGAGGAGCAAGGGTTATGGGTGTTGAGGCAGAAATAAAGGCCGATTTTGGGAATGATAATTACGCTTATGCCAATTATACCTTTCAGAAAGCGGAAGAGACAAGGAATAGAAATCGATTGCCTGACGTGCCCGTACACAAGGCGAATTTTGGCGTGAACGTAGGATTCTGGAAGTATGCGAATGCCAACCTGCATACGTTCCTCAGTGGGCCAAGGCCAAGGGAGTTTGGAGATCCCAGGAGAGATATGCCTTCATACGCAGTGGTTGATCTTACCATTATTGGTAAAAACTTTATGGACAACTTTGAGATAAGGGGTTCAGTACATAATCTCTTTGATAAGGGATATGAAGACCCTGCTCCTAGAAATACGGTACCTACCGATTTCCCCCAACCGGGAAGGTCGTTTATGGTTGAGTTGCGTTACGAATTTTAATCGATGATAAATAAAACCTGTATATGTTCTGTTTTCATCTTTATTTTTCTAATACTATTTCAGGGTATATATTGTGCTTATGGAGAGAAGGCGGCAGTTGTGATTAAGAGCCAAGACATTTCTGCCTATAATGAGGCTATAGATGGTTTTAAAAGCGAATGTATTAAAAATAATATCAGTATAAAGTACATTTATGATATGAAAGGTAAGATGAAGATAGGCTATAAGATATTACGCGAGATTAAGAAAGATGAACCAGATATTATATTAACAATTGGCATCCTGGCTACAACTATAGTAAAGGAGGAGATTAAAGATATTCCTATAATTTTCTGTATGGTAATTAATCAAGGAAGATTTAAACTTGCAGGGCTTAATATAACAGGTATTACTACTGAAATTGCCATCGAAAAACAATTGGAGGGATACAAGGACCTATTGAATTCACTACAGGACATAGGCGTAATTTATGATCCTTCTAAAACTGGTAATATTGTTGAAAGTGCAGAATTGAAGATGAAAGGACTCGGCGTGAATTTAGTTAAATATAAGATTAAATCCTCAAAAATGGTGTCTAAGGCTTTAGATAGCTTAATTGGCAAGGTTGATGCCATATGGATTCTACCTGATAGTACGGTAGTAACCAAGAAATCTTTTGATCTTATAAAATACACTACACTCAAAAACAATACCCCTTTGTTGTGCACAACAGATGCCTTTGTGAAGGCAGGCGCATTAGCTGCAGTATTTTCAGATTACAAAAGTATTGGAAAGCAAGCAGCTCAACTAGCCAAGAAACTACTAACTGTGTCTCCTGCAGGTTCACTCGGAATAGTATTCCCTGATGAATTTAAATTATCAATAAATTCTAACACGGCAAAAAAGCTTGGATTAGAACTAAAACCAGTCCGGGGAAAACCACATGTAATTGTATATCCATAAATTTTCAAAAATTGGAAATATCGAATGAAGAGAATTGGCATAAGATTCAAATTTGTTTTGTTTACTAGTTTGTTAATTACCTCTATTGGTGCGGCTAATAGTTGGTATTTTTCCACTAGAGCTAAGAAACAACTAGAGGAGGAACTAGTGAAGAGTGGTTATTCTTTTTTAGCTCAACTTGCGCAGGATGGAGAAGTTAAGGATTCGTTGAGAGTTGCACAGAAGGCATTTTTTGAAGAACCAATGATGAGACTTCGTAATATCGATAGGGAAATGGTTTTGGCTTATTGGCGTGTAGTATTAGTCCCAGATAATATCTTGCTTGAAGAGAAGGAATCATGGATCAAGACAGAAATAGACCATATACCAGTATATAACAATATTGAGGATATAAATGAACCTGTTTTTGATGTCCTCATTACAGATAGTGGTGAGCAATTCTATGATTTTGTAGCTCCTGTCTATGAAAAAAGTACAATAAGTGAAGAAGAATTTGCAGCACAAGTGTTTGGTTCAGGTGAGGGTTATGACCAGAAAGGGAAAAGATTCCTGGGTATCGTTCAGATTGGTTTGACGCCCGAAAGAGTTAATAAAAAAATGCAGAAATTCTTGTGGACTAGTAGTATACCATTGGGGTTTGTAATTGTGTTAGTAGGTATAGGAGTTTCATATTTTATAGCAAGAAGTGTTGTAAAACCTGTTGAGGGTCTTGTAAAAATGACTGATAGAATAGCATCTGGAGATTTAGAACAAACAGTTAAAATAAGTTCAGGAGATGAAATAGGAATGCTTGCTTCACGATTTAATCAAATGACAAAAAGTTTAAAGCAACTCATGGATGAAAAAGAAAATATTATGGTTGATCTTAAAGATTTAAATAAGAAGCTAATGTCAGCCAATGATGAGTTGGTTCGCACAAATGAAGAACTTGAGGAAGCACAAGAAAGATTGATAAGAACTGAGAAATTGGCAGCCATAGGCAAATTGGCTTCAGGAGTGAGCCATGAGCTAAGAAATCCATTAGGTTCCATAAAGAATGCCGTTTTCTTTTTGAAGAGAAAATTATCAAAGAAAGAATTACCAGATATTGATGAAAAAATCATACAATTTCTCGATATTATGGATAAAGAAATAGATAGGAGTAATAAAATTATCAATGACCTTTTAGGGTTTGCCAGAGTCGCTAAACCAAAAAGGATTCCTTGTGATATTGCAAAGGTAATTGATGAAGCTCTTTCCAGAGTAAAAATAGTAAATAACGTAAAAGTGTATAAAAACTTCCAACCGGATTTACCAAAGGTAATGATGGATGAGAATCAAATAGGTCAAGTATTTATTAATATGATCGATAATGCATGTCAGGCTATGCATGATGGTGGCGAATTGAAAATTAGTACAAAAGAGTCAAATGGTCTAGCAGAAATAGAATTTGCTGATTCGGGGTGTGGTATTTCTGAAAAAAAAATTAAGAAGATATTTGATCCACTGTTTACTACAAAAACTAACGGAATAGGAATGGGTTTGGCAATATGTCATGGAATCATTCAAAAACATGAAGGAACAATCGATGTAGAAAGTTGTAAAGGTAAAGGCACAAACATGTTCATAAGGATACCGTTAGGAGATGAAAATGCAAGAGCGAGTTAATATACTAGTTATTGATGATGAACCGGGGATGAGAATGACTTTAGCTGGAGTCTTGGAGGATGAGGGATATAATGTTGTTATGGCGGAGGATGGTTATAAAGGAATAGAAGCAGTAAAAAAAACAAATTTTGCGATTGCCTTTATTGATATGAAAATGCCTGGAATTAATGGTGTAGAGACTTTTAAGGAGATCAAGAAAATTAGCCCTGACACTGTAGTATTTGTTATGACAGCTTTTTTTGCCGAAGACCAATTGAAAGAAGCCGTAAAGCTGGGAGTACAAACAGTACTTTACAAACCTTTGGATATGGAGTTAGTCTTGAGACTTATAAATGAAGACATGGGACAGGGTATCATCCTTGTGGTAGACGATGAATCTACTACACGAGAAACGTTAAAAGGGGTGTTAGAAGACAAGGGATACAAGGTTGTTGTTGCAGAGGACGGACTTAAAGCTATAGAAGTAGCTAAGCAAAAACATTTTGATGTTATGTTTATAGATGTAGTAATGCCAGGGATAGATGGATTTAAGGCTTTTGAAGAGATCAAAAAAGCTGACCCCAAAGCACACGTAATAATGATGACGGGTCACGATATAGAGGGTTTTGTTGATAAAGCTTTATCTCAAGGAGCCTTTGCATGTATACCCAAACCTTTTGATATGATTGAATTATTATGGCTGGTAACTAAGGCAATAAAAAAGTAGGAAAAAAGAGAGTGAACGACTTAAACAATTACAAAAGTAATAAAAATACTGGTTTCCATGAACAAGCCAAGCCAATAGTTATGGTGGTAGATGATGAAGATTCTGTTCTTAGAACATTAGGATTTATACTTGAAGATGAAGGGTATCAAGTTAAATTATGTTCAACGGGGAAGGAGGCGATAGACAAATTAAACAAGAATATTAACGCTGTGATATTAGACATTAATATGCCGGATTTGACAGGGTTTCAAATATTTGAGAAGATCAAGGCTAAAAACCCTTATGTACCTATAATTTTTCACACTGCCTTTGCCAAAAAGGAGGATAGAAAGGATATAAGAAGGCAATTCAGACCGCATGCCTATGTAATAAAGGGGAGCGATCCTGATCAATTACTGGATACAGTGGCAAGTGCAGTGGAGGCTCATAAAAATATTATAGAAAACATAAGATTTAATGAAGAACTTACTAAAAGAAACGAAGAAATAGACGAACTTAATAGGAACCTGGAAGAAAAAGTTAAAAATCAAGTAGATGAAATCCAAAGAATTAATAGATTGAAAAGATATTTTTCTCCTCAAATTGTTGATGCCGTAATTTCTAAAGGTAACGAAATATGTTTAGAAAATTCAAGAAAGCTTCTAACAATATTTTTCTCAGATATAAGAGGATTTACCTCCATGACGGAGAATTTAGAGCCTGAGGATACAATAAGCCTCTTAAATGAGTATTTTTCTAAAATGACAAGGTTGATATTTAAGTACGGAGGAATGATTGATAAGTTTATGGGAGATGGAATTTTGGCTTTTTTTGGAGATCCTTTGGAGATTAAAGACCATGCTGAAAAGGCTATAAGAACGGCAATTGAAATGAAGAGTTTAGTAAATACATTACAACCAAAATGGGAAGATATAGGTTGCAATTTAAGTATAAGTATCGGAATAAGCACTGGCTATGTAACGGTTGGAAATATAGGTTCAGAGGAAAGAATGGAATATACCGTAATCGGGAATCATGTGAATCTGGCACAAAGATTACAATCTGAGGCAAAGAATGATCAGATCCTTATTAGTCAAAGAACATACAGCATGGCAAAAAATGTATTTAAAATGGAGAAAATTCAGAATATAAATCTTAAAGGACTCCATAACCCAGTTGTAGCTTACAATGTTTTAGGAACAAAATAACAGATTATTTGAAAAAAACGTTTTGAAGATAGAAGAAAAGTTGTCTAAAGTAAGGGAAATTGTAAAAGACATGAAAAGTGTTGTCGTTGCGTTTTCTGGCGGCGTTGACAGTACACTTGTTGCTAAAGTATGTTACGAGGTTCTTAAAGACAACTCTCTGGCTGTTACAGCAAGGTCGGAAACTTATCCTGATTTTGAATTCGAAGAATCCAAAAAGCTGGCTAAGGAGATAGGCATAAATCATTTGGTGATTAACACGAGTGAGCTCGCAATTGAAGGATTTGCGAGTAACCCACCGAATAGATGTTATTATTGTAAGACAGAACTCTTTGAGAAACTAAAAGATATTGCAAAACAACATGGATTCTTGCATGTTGCAGACGGCGCAAATTTAGATGATATGGAGGATTACAGACCAGGGTTGGAGGCCTCGAAAAAACTGAAGGTTAGGAGCCCACTTAAAGAAGCAGGGATGACAAAAAATGATGTACGTGAGGCCTCAAAAATGTTAAATCTCCCTACTTGGGATAAACCTGCATATGCCTGTATGTCTTCTAGATTTCCGTATGGACAGTCAATTACCATGGAGAAACTTAAGATGGTTTCAGCGGCAGAAGAATATTTAAGGAGCTTAGGTCTAAAACAATTTAGAGTGAGACATCATGAAACAATAGCGAGGATTGAGGTCTTGCCCGAAGATATGCATTTTGTTCTTAAACCTTCGATAAGGGGAGAATTAATAAACAAGTTCAAGGAAATAGGTTTTATTTATGTTACGGTAGATTTAGCAGGATTTCGTAGTGGAAGCATGAATGAAGTCCTTGGTGGCAATCTTTCTCAAGATATCCAATGAATTCTAAGAATAGAGTAACGCAAGAGGAGATTTTAAAAAAAAGAGCGGAAAACATAAGAACCATGTTTGCCTCGATTGTCAGGGTATATGATTTCTTGAATTCACTCCTAAGTCTTAACTTTGACAAGTCATGGAGAGAATTTGCAACAAAAGTAAGTGGCATAAAGCCAAATACAAAGGTTCTTGATGTTTGTACGGGGACAGGAGACCTTGCCATTTCTTATTCAAAGCTATTAAATGGGAAAGGTATGGTAGTAGGAAGTGATTATTGCCATGATATGCTAAGGTATGGACTGCCAAAGATTAAAAAGAGGCATCTTGAAGATAAGATTAAGTTAATAGAGGCTGATACATTAAAACTGCCATTCCGTGACGATTCATTCGAGATATCTACTGTCGCCTTTGGTATAAGAAACGTTGCAGATTTGGAAGCAGGTATCAGGGAGATGGGAAGAGTGGTTAAACCAGATGGCAAGGTTGTCATACTTGAATTTTCACAGCCAACAAATTTCCTTTTTAAACATATTTACTTTTTCTACTTTACCAAGATATTACCGATAATTGGAAGGTTAATATCTCGAAGCAGCGTGCCGCTACGGTGCAAGTTTGATGCATATTCCTACTTACCGCATTCGGTCATTGTTTTTCCAGATAAATTAGGCTTGAAAAAAAAAATGGAGGAATGTGGTTTAAGAGATATTAAGATTTTTGAAAAGACATTAGGTATAGTTACGATACATATAGGCAAGAAACCTTCATAGTCTCCATTTGCTTCTTCCATGATAAATTTTATGTTGATATAAAATCAATGTGAAATAAAATATTAAATTGATGGGGTATAGTGTAACGGTAGCACGAGTGACTCTGGATCATTTAGTCCAGGTTCGAATCCTGGTACCCCAGCCATTTTAGACAATCTTAAAAATTAAAATGGTATTTATAAAGTATTCGTAAAAATTTCATATTTTTTGCATCGATCTTTTACAATCACCTTAAATAATAATGTCTCCAGATTATAAACGAAAAAATTCATTTGCTTTTATCCTATATCCCTTGGCCAGTACATTATCACAAATATACCGACAAGACATATTATGCCGCCAATGATGTCATATTTATCAGGATTTATTTTGTCTATCTTCCACCCCCACAAAATTGACATAATTACAAATACCCCACCGTATGCTGCATAAACTCTGCCGAAGTGAGCAGGTTGAAAAGTAGGAATTATTCCATAAAGTACTAAAACTACCCCTCCCAATATAGCAATTAAAAAACTCTTGCCTTCCCGAAGCCAGAGCCATACGAGGTAACCACCCCCTATCTCGCATAATCCAGCGAGTATGAATAGTATAATTGATTTAGTTGTTAACATAGTTTTGTAAAAATTATTAATGTATAAGATGTGTGAAAAAAACTAACTGCTATTATATATTAAGTTCTTTGGTACAGCTATATTAAAAAAATCAAGAATGTGTAACAACCTGCCCACCTCGTAGATGGGATTGGATTACTCGCAATGAATTATGAAAAATCCAGATTCCCTGTTTGCTTGCCCCGTTGAATAATACTATTTTGGAGTGAAAATTATTCAGATAAGAAAACTTGTATAATCTATGCATATAATTATATATTCTACGGGGCTTGCCAGGCGGGCAATGCCTCGGGAATGACAATGTGTTGTATTATCTGTCATTCCCAACCCTGATCGGGAATCTGTTTTCGTATCAAAAGATATGAAATAGAAAAGTAGCATAGCTAAGAAATTGTGTCCTTATTTGTATTTTATAATACCAATGTAAAAAAAGACTTGACTCTGTACTATAGTACAAGGTTTATAATTATTAACAGAAAGAAATGAAGAATCTAACTATAGGACAATTAGCCAAAGAAACCGGAATTAATATTGAAACCATACGTTATTACGAACGGCGTGGATTGATTCTTGAACCACCCAGACGAGAATCAGGATATAGAGAATTTCCACCTAAATACATTGATCGAATACTTTTTATAAAAAGGGCACAAGCCTTGGGTTTTACACTAAAAGAAATCTGTGAACTTCTTGCTGTGGCAGATGGGAATTCTGCTTGTAAGGACATCCGCAAATTTGCAGAGGATAAGGTTAAGGACATTGAAACCCGTATCCGTGACCTTCAAAAAATAAAAATGGTCTTGAATGATTTGGTTAAAAAGTGTCTTGGCAAAAGAAAAATCTCCGGGTGTCCAATCATCGAGAGTTTGACTCAGAAGAAAACTAGGAAGTAAATTTATTATCCATAATTGCTTAAAGAATAGGCTTTTAACTGCTATAGAAGATATTGGTTACAAACTTCAATAACTTCTGAATAATTTTTCTTTTCAGAGGATGATTGATAACGGTTTTAAAAAGAGGAAGATAATGTCAAACTTAATCTTAGAATCAGTTATTACATGTCCAGAATGTAGTTTTGCGAAGAAAGAAACCATGCCAACAGCTTCGTGTAGATTTTTTTATGAATGTACAAATTGTAAAGCATTATTAAAACCAAAAGAAGGTGATTGTTGTGTATTCTGTTCATACGGTTCTGTTCCATGTCCGCCTATTCAGATAAATAAGAAATGTTGTTAAATCGAGTTGAGCGCATCATACGCAACTCTTTCAAAATGGCTACAACGACATCCCTGCCCGACTTAATGGCAGGCGGGCATGTCGTTGCTTCACGCCATTTTTGGACATGTGCTTGCCCCGTTGAATAATAACTTATATAATTGCTCGAAGATTTAAATATTGTTAATTCTACGGGGCTTGCGCACAAAAAATATGATTTTGCAGCCGCAATATTAATAATACAAAGAGACAAGAAAAGGAAGGAGGTAATCTAAAATGAGGAAAAAGAACTTTTTAATCTTAGTACCTATTATTTTTATCCTGGTGATATTCATTAGATTAGCATCAGGAGAAACTGGTAAGGTTCAGGTCAAGTTGGATGGTCTTGTATGCACGTTTTGCGCATATAATCTAGAGAAAAAGCTAAAAAGAATAGAAGCGGTTGAAGATTTAAAGATATTAGTTAATGCTGGATTAGCTGAGTTCAAGATAAAAGAAGGTAAATCAATTGATGTTGATGAAATAAAGAAGGCCGTGAAGGACGGTGGATTTACTCCCAGGGAAATGCTTGTTACACTAAAGGGAAAGATAGAGGAATTTGGTGGCAGAATGAACTTAAAAATTGGCGATGATAGATTTATATTAAAATATAATGAAATGCTTAAAGAGATAATAACATCCGAAAAGACTCAGGATAAGATTGTTACTATAACTGGTTTAGTACAAGAAGAGAGAATAAAAGGCCATGGTCTACATCCTTATGTTTTGGAAATAAGGGATTATAAGATCGAATAATTAAATAATATGGAATTTCCATTTTATGTAGAGGAGGTCTTTAGGCCTCCAACAAACGTAGCATTAATATGAAAAAATATGTTATATCTTTATGTTTCTTAGCCATCATTCTTTTAGGAAGTAACATTATCAATCAGGCAGAGGCTCAAGGCCCACCAATCAATACTGAGACGGCATTTGTAACTGGTCTTGAAAGCGGCGCCGTACGGAGCTTTGGGAAGGCAACGAGGCTACTTGGTTCTCTCCCGGGGGGACGAGGTGAACTTAATATTATCTCTATTCCACTTATCGTTCCCTATGAGCTATTGCCAAACAGGCTTGTAGTAGGAGCCTCTATCCCTTACCTTGATAAAGAAAAAAAGACTTTAATAAATGGGAAGAGAAAGAGTTTCTCAGACTCAGGGTTTGGGGACTTAACCCTTTTTGGCAAGTATCAGTTTTTCCAGAGGGACGCCCACTTACAGACGACGAGAGTATCTGTATTAGGAAAGGTCAAGGTTCCTACAGGAGAAGACGATGAAAAAACAAGCGCTGGAGTAAGGCTGCCAGCACCTGTGCAATTAGGTACTGGTTCCGATGATTATACCCTGGGACTTATATTTACACACATTAAAAAGCGTTTTGGGATAAACGCTGATTTAATCTATACTCTCAAAACAGAGGCAAATAATTTTGAGTTTGGCAATACATTGAATTATGATATTGCCTTTGGATACAGATTATTGCCTGTAGTATATGAAACATATCCTGCAAAACATTTAAATTTGTTTTTGGAGTTTAACGGCAAATTAAGCCAAAAGAATAAACAGAACAGTAAGAGAATTGACGACTCTGGAAGGAATACGATTTTTATATCACCAGGTATTCAGTTTATACCGGCAAAAAATTACTTAATCGAGGCATCTTTTCAAAAACCAATTTATGAAGATTTAAAGGGTAATCAACTAGATATCGATTACTCTTTTAATATTGGCTTCAGATGGTTACTGTTTTAATTGAGGTCTAATAATGGTTAAATTACAGAATTCTATTTAGATGGAATTTCTTGTTGACTGAATGTGTCTTATCTTAGATGTACACGTCATTCTACAAAATTGCCTTAAATCACGCAAGCGGTCTTCGTGTGAGAGTCGATCAATATGCTTAGTATACATCATGCCGAATGTCCTTGCATCTTCGTATCTTTTTCTCTCAGCAACATTTTCAATATCATATTTACGTTTATAAAAGAGGTGGTACCTTATGTATTCTTTATCGAAATTACTTAACTTTATTGATTTGTTTTGTAGTGCGATAAAATATTTTAGTACCAAGTATTTAGTTACATTTGCCTGTAACTCCAATTCAAGAAGGCTAAAAGGACGATTCATTTTAAAATTCTGAGCTATAAATAAAAAATGATCCAGTTCTTCCACAAAGCTTGCACAGGCATCAATATTATCATCATGAATGCTTTTCCTCGGATCATTATTCTCCAATATCCTAATCAATCCATCTGGATAGTAGATACTTAACCTAAGTTTATGTCCAACATCCCTTATGAGTACACGTGATCCTGAAAAATTATTATTGATGACTGTTTTGATTTCTTCTTTTGCATAAAATTTGCTATATCCTATGTCACCAATAACAAATTGATAAATGTTGGTAATCCCTGTGTCTAGCGCATACGTCTTTTCTATCTTTCTCTGTAATTCTTCAAGCAAAGAGCACTTAGTTCTCATTTTCATCTGACACGAAATGATTGGCGGATTTTTCTTTAAATTTACCCTTTTTAGGAAAAAGGTATTCCCCGTTCATAAAATGTAAAACTTGCGCAACAACCTCAAAACCCTCTGACAGGTATGATAAAGTGCCAGAGAGCCTATTCCCCCTTACATTGGTATGTTCAGAAGCCAATGCGTAATATGTCTTTCCAAAATCTATATAATACTGTTTATCAACAGATCTACGTTTACGTTCATATCTGTATTCAATATATTCTGGAAACATCCCTGTCAAGAAAAGCGTGTAATTCCCTATATGACAGTAAATGTAAAATTTTCTATTATTATCCGATCGCAATGAATCCGCAATCATGTCCACTATATATTGATAAGACTCTTTTTCGGCTTCCCTTATCTTAAACAATCTCGAACTCTTGGTGAATTGTGTCAGTATATTTGCAATATAGTTTGAGACCTGTGAATCTTCAAGCAAACTTAAAAGCCTTTTCTTATTCCAGGGGGTTGCAGGATCAGTACCGTTTAATACCTCTATAGTCTTTTCAATAAATTCTCTATCTCTCCTTTTTTCCTTAAATGCTCGTTTTAAAAACAGCATAAACAAGAAATAAGGAGATATCTCCAAAATGCGATCTGTACAATTCATCACCTTATCGAATACCCTGTCATTGTCAATCATCTTGCCTATTATATCCTCATCTCCCCTTACCAGATTTGCAATATTATCATAATCATTCCGTATCGTTACATAACTTTCGATAAGAAAAAGGAGGTCTTTATCAGGGAGTTTTTGCAAGCTGTCTTTTTGAAATTCTCGAATAACTTCTTCTTTTTTCATGGTTTACCTAAAAAAGAAATTTATAATTGCAAATGTTTATTTTAATTATCGGCCAAATTAAGTGCTTTTTCAACAAAATATATTGGTTTTTAAGTAAAAAGATAATATAATTTTTACAAAATATGGACGAATTTGCTTTTATAAAATGGATAAGAAATCAGCAAAAAAAAGACAAAAACATTACAATTGGTATCGGTGATGATTGCTCTTCCATAAAAGTTAATGATAACAAAGTGTACCTTGTAACAACAGATATGTTAATTGAAGGGACTCACTTTGAACTAAAAAAAAACACACCTAAGGAAATAGGGAGGAAATCAATAGCATGCAGTGTCAGTGATATAGCCGCTATGGGTTGTTTTCCTAAATATGCTGTAATATCAATATGTTTTCATTATAATGTTAAAACGAAGTTTGCAAAGGAATTGTTTATGGGAATGAAGAAAGAAGCTGATGAGTATAATATTAAAATAGTAGGGGGAGATATTGTTAGCGGAAAAAAAATATTAGCCATAAACGTGGCGATATTTGGTGAGAATGATGGATTAATACCCTTGACACGCTCTGGTGCGAGGGCAGGTGATATTATTATGGTAACGGGAACACTTGGCGGTTCGATATTAAGAAAACATATTGCATTCAAACCACGTCTAAGAGAAGGTCTAATACTAAATAAGAAATTCCATATAAATTCTATGATAGACGTAAGTGATGGCTTAATAGCAGATTTGAATCACATTCTTGAGGAAAGCAGGGTTGGCGCAATTTTATACGAGGATAAGATACCAATATCTCCTGATGCAAGAAGGTTGGCACGCAAAACAGGTTTAAGTACACTTCATCACGCACTTCATGACGGTGAAGATTACGAATTGCTTTTTACTCTTCCAAATAAGGAATCTGATAAGTTGGTAGAATCAAGGGCATTTCCAATACGTGTATCTAAGATTGGTCATATCAAAAAATCAATCGGTTTGTTTATACAAAATTCCAATGGTAAGCGGAAAAAAATAAAGCCCAAAGGGTATGAACATTTTAAGGAAAACAAAAGTCTTTATTACGGGAAATCCAATCCATATTAAAACTAATAACGTTGAAGAGACAATAGAACTCGGACGTGTGATAGGCTCTCTTCTTGGAGCAGGTGACGTAATAGCGCTTATAGGTCAGTTGGGTGCAGGCAAGACGTATATGGTAAAGGGAGTTGCTGAAGGCCAGGGTGTAATGGACAGGAAAGTAGTAACAAGTCCAAGCTATGTGTTGGTAAAGCAATATATGGGAAGATTACCAATTTATCATTTCGATGCATACAGAATGGAATCACCAAATGAAATGTATGATATTGACTGTATCGATTACTTTTGGAATGATGGTATATCAATTATAGAATGGGCAGATAAGGTGATTGAATGTCTGCCGGATGAGTTTATAAAAATCACGATTACGATAATAAACGCCACGTCAAGAGATATCCATGTATCTTATAAGGGAGAAAGGTATAAGGATTTCTTGAGGAAGCTCAGGGAAAAGGTAAAGTGTCTAATATAAAAATATTACCGCAAAATGTTGTAAATAAAATCGCTGCGGGAGAAGTCATTGAGCGCCCTGCTTCTGTTTTAAAAGAGTTAATTGAAAATTCTATTGATGCTGGCGCAATGCATATAGAAATTCAACTGGAGGATGGTGGCAGAAAACTTATAAAGGTTTCTGATAATGGAATTGGAATGGACAGAGATGACATGGGATTAGCCTTTATAAGTCACTCTACAAGTAAATTAGAAAACGATGAAGATCTTTTTTCAATTAAAACATTGGGGTTTCGGGGAGAAGCTCTACCAAGTATAGGTTCGGTCTCCCAGGCAAGGATAATATCACGCCCAAAAGGCGCCTTAGCAGGCGCAGAAATTCAAATCGAAGGATGTAACCTGCATAAGGTTAAAGAAATAGGTTCGCCTGAAGGCACACAGGTTGACGTACGCAATTTATTTTTCAATACACCTGTTAGACGCAAGTTCCTTAAGAGCACACATACTGAAATGGCTCATATATCTGAAATGGTTACAAGATTTGCGCTTGCATACCCAAATATCCATTTTAATACAATCCATAATGGAAAGAATGTCTCAAACTTTCCACCTGCAAAGGACACAAAAGAAAGGATAGTAAATATTTTTGGAAATGAGATGAGCAAAGATCTTATTACCATAAATTCAAAAGAACCTAACGCTTCTTTATATGGATACGTTTTGCCACCCACACATAACCGCCCAAATACAAAGATGCAGTTTATCTTTCTCAACGGAAGGTATATCAGGGATAACATAATTCTCCATGCCATAAACGCCGCTTACTCGAATCTTTTGATGACAAAAAGGTCACCCATTGTCTTCCTGTTTCTTCAGGTTGATAGTAAGGAAGTGGATGTTAATGTGCATCCAACGAAAATTGAGGTTAGATTCAGAAATGCAGGACTTATTCACGATCAGGTATATACAACAATACATACTGCCCTTACGAGGACTGAGTTTCATCCTTCACTTAAAGCTACAAGCCCGCCCATACACACCAACACAGAAAACTTACCAAAGGAAAGCAAGGAAACGATATCACATGAAAAACAGGAATCCGTAATGAAGTCTATGTCGGATTTCTTTTCGAGATCCTCAGAGAACAAGCATACTTATCATAAAAATGAACATAAGCAGGTTTATTTCCCACATTCAAAAGATGAAAATTATCCTGAACGAATTAAGATACCTACTCCTTTCTTACAGATACACAACTCATACATAATTGAAGAAGCGGCCGATGGATTAAACATAATCGACCAGCATGCCTTACATGAGATTATCCTTTACCACGAGATATTGGAGCAAATCAAATCGTCAAAGCTTGTAACACAAAATATGTTGATCCCAGAATTGGTAGAACTGGTGCCTCGAGATTACCTTGCCATTATGAGTCTTAAAAGCGAACTTAATACACTCGGGATAGAGATAGAAGAATTTGGTAAGAGTACTATAGCCGTTCGCACACATCCGCAAATATTAAAAAACTTGGATTTTCGTGAACTTATACAAAGCTTGTTGGAAGAGATTGATAGTGACGAAATTAAACGTAATGCGGACAGCATTCTAAGAAAAATTGTCAAGATAATGGCGTGTAAAGGTGCAGTAAAATCAGGCCAGAGATTAACACCTCAAGAAATCCAGGCGCTTTTAGAAAAAAAGAGGGATAATACTGCTACAGGTTTTTGCCCTCATGGCCGTCCAACAACCCTTGAATTCAAAATATCTGAACTCGAAAAACAGTTCAAGAGGAAGTAAAAACATAAAATACTAGTTTGTCATTCTCACATAAGTGGGAAAACAGGATAAGAAGCAAATAATAGGATATCTATTTTGTAATAATGACTTAAAGAATAAAAATTCTAATTAACATTGTTACCATAATACCATTCACCTTACTACTGTAAATAAAGTAAGTAGAGAAATTTTTGCAAGGATATTTTCACTTTCTCCCCTTCCATACACAATCCTTAGCTTGCCTGCCATAAGTGTAGTTCTTCAGTATTTCGGTAACATCCTTTATAATGTGAAAAGGAGGTTGCCGATAAAACTTTTTTGTCAACTATTGTTGAATAAGAGTCAAGGAGTACTAAAATATTTTTAGTCTTTGTAAAGCAGATACTTACATTAAAATATTTGTTTTTTTGCAAAATTTTTGTTTATTTTAGTAAACTTTTCTCATGCTAAAACAAGCATCCCTCAACCCTCACCATCATTATCATACCAAACTATAAAGTACTTATTTATAAGCACTTACAGCACAATTTACTTCTAAAATTCAATTAACTTATTTTTGGTATGAATATTGTTTTAAGTGTACAGTCCATCATCAAAACAATGTAATTATAACTCAGTTTTCTGATTCATTTAATAAAGGAGGAAAATCAAGTTGTCATGAGCGTAATCAACCAAAAAGTCGTAAATGTTTATCAACCGCATACGTTAACTTCAATCTTATCTATTCATTTAATAAAAAATGGATATCAACAATTAAAACCATTATTGGATTGTTTTATTTCAATTGTTGGTTTATTGATCGCCTCACCAGTTTTTCTTGCAATAGGAATAATAATAAAACTAACCTCACGTGGACCTGTATTCTACGCCCAGGAAAGGGTAGGCAAGGATGGTCTTTTATTCGAGATAATCAAATTCAGGACAATGCGCATAAATGCAGAATCTCAAACTGGTCCCGTCTGGGCTAGAAAAGAGGACACACGGACAACCGCCTTTGGTAGATTTCTAAGAAGAACACACCTGGATGAATTACCACAACTTATTAACGTAATTAGAGGAGAGATGAGTATTGTTGGCCCAAGGCCGGAAAGACCGTTTTTTGTAAGTGAATTCAAAGACAATATCCCCGGTTACACCAAACGTTTATCTGTGAAGCCAGGAATAGCAGGTATGGCGCAGTATTATCATAAATATGATGAAACTATTCCAGACGTTCAGAAAAAACTCTATTATGACTTGCGTTATATAAAGAGGATGTGCTGGATGCTGGATTTAAAAGTCTTCTTATTAACAGTAATGAAAAGTATGTTAGGGAGAAAGGAGAGGGTTCCTACAAAGCTACAGATGACAGAGAGACCCAAAAGACTTGAGTTGGTGTTAAACAGTATGTGTACGTAAACACTATTTACCTAGAGGATCAAAACATCTTTTTTGGTTGTATCGACAAACCAAGTAATCATAAGATTATGAAAAATAATTTTCAAAAAAAAGGAAGGCATAGAATGAAATTTAGTATAAATATGAAGGTTTTTGCGTTGTTTAGCATAAGCCGTGTGATACATGTGTTTGCTATTGGAATATTGATATTTGTGTTAAACTTGATTTATGTGAATAATTTGAGGGCAGAGATGTTTACGGCAACCGCTTACTGCTCATGCAAAAAATGTTGTGATAAAGACCCTTCAGACAAGTGGTATGGAATTACTGCAACAGGCACCAGGGCAAGGTGGGGAACTGTAGCCGTAGATAGAAAGGTAATAAAATTAGGAAGCAAGCTAAAGATAGAGGGATTCCCAAACACTACTTTCAGGGCTGAGGATGTAGGTGGAGCAATAAAGGGGAATCATATTGATGTATGGTTTCCCAATCATAAGGAGGCTTTGAAGTTTGGCATTCAAAAGAAAGTAATATACGTTGTTCAGAAAGGCAAGGGGGGAAAGGAAAGTAGGATGTAATATGCCATAATCCTGTGAGCGTCTTTAATTTAAGAAATACAAGTTAAAAACTACAATTCTAGCCAATTTTTTCAAGTCTCCTTTAGTTCAGCCAGAGTCTCTTCAAAGATTTTATACGATATCCTTTGTATGTAAGTTCTCAATAAGTTGAGAACTTACTCCTTTTCGTGTGCGACCATAATTCTATAGAAGGTCATAGTACTTTCTTAGGGAATCAATCTCTTTTACGTTTAAGTCTTCAAACATAATTCCTTCTCTCTTTTTAATTGCCTTTAATGTCCGTAATGGATGGCAGATGTAACTCTCAGAGAGTGTCTTATCCGTAAAGGCATCGCAAGAAATAAAGTAAGACATATTTTCAAATGCCCTCACCAGTGGAATATTTCTCAAAAGTTCTTTGTCTCTCTCATAGTCAACCAGGTATGATGGGCAGAAGATAATCTTTGCGCCTTTTTTGGATAGGCTTTTTACGAACTCAGGAAAGGCAAAGTCCCAACAGGTAATTATGCCAATCTTTCCAAAATCTGTTTCGACTACCTTATTTATTTTTCCGGGTGATACATTTTTCAATTCAGACTTCCATAGATTGACTTTCTTGTATTTATATAAAACACTTCCAGAGCTATCTATCAGGAAGGCTGTGTTATATATCTTATTACGTTTCCTTATATACGTGCCAAAAATACAATAAATAGATTCATTACAACATTTTTCACAGATTTCCTCAATCTGGTTTGATATATCTAAGACATTTTCGCTATCTGAACTCAGGCATGTTTCTGGAAAACATACAATGTCAGCCCGTTTATTTGATGCCTTATCTATAAATTTTAATATTTGCTGCAGATTATTTTCCACATCTTTTACAACCTTTATTTGTGCAACTGCAACCCTGACCATTTTTTGCTAATAATAAGTTTATAAAATGTTCACATTGACAAATTGATCCGAAAGAAAACGAAAATATAATTCCCCTTTTTCCCTCTTTGTCAAAAGGGGGATGAGAAGATTTTGACCCGAAACTAGATTCCCTGTTTTACTAGCCATGCAGGCTGACTCCTCGGGAATGACAGATTGTTACATTTTATATTATTCCTGCAATTTCATATGTCTGTCATTCCCGTCCCCACTTTCGTGAGGATAAATTCCAACGGGAATCTAAAATTTTCATCCTTCGTAGCGCCACTTAGTGACATGAAGTTTTAATATGAAAATATTATGTTTGCGGCTCTGGTTTGCCAATAGACTTCAGCCACAGGTGTTTGATAACGCTCTTTATGACTCGGAAGATATCAAAGCCTATCGGTGACAGTTCCGGAAGGATAAAATTATGAGGTTTAACAGAAGATAAGTCTTCACCGGCTATTTCTATCTTTGATAAATCCTGCTCGCCTACTTGTAATCTTTTTGCGGCTTTGAGTATTGGAACCTTTTCTGGATTGACTGAAAGTAGTTCTGCGACAACTCTATCTATTGCAATACCATCTATTCCACCCATAATTAGTGAGACCTCTTTGGGCAAACCTCCCGTGGGACCTTTCTTTTCCATTGCCATAACACTGTCAAGAATGGTGAATGTTGGTTTAACCAACTGGTAATTGGCAATTAACATATCCGTATACCAGTCCAGATTGTTTTTTGCCTTTAAATGTCTCCATACCTTTCTTTTGCCGCTAACACACCCATACAAGTTTTTGACACCTGCTGTGAAGAGTAATTGGACATGAGCCTTTAATTTAGGAAGATTTATTATAGCATCAATATCCAGAGCCTTGCCTGAAACAGTTAGAGAAAACTCCTTGCCTCCACAATTGACAGATACCTTTCGGGGTTTATCCAGTTCAATGATATCGATACCCATCTTTTCGGCAAACTTATCCAGTCCTATGCGTCTGGTTATTTTTTTCATAGAACCAAAGGCAGGGCTATCTCCTATGACGGGTGTTGCGCCCGCTTCGAGGATCTTTTCTGCTACCGTTTCTATTATAATTGGGTGCGTAATCACACATTTTCTAGGACTACTTTCCTTTAAGAAATTTGGTTTCAGGAGAACCCTTGATCCTTTTTGAATAATGCTCTCAATCCCACCGAAAAAAGAAAAAGTCCTGTCTATCGCATCACTTACTTCTTCTTTAGAATAACTTGTACATTTTACTAATGAAACCTTGTTTAAATTCGTCATGTAATGTTTCCTATACTATTGCATACACAGTTAAATTCCATCCACAGAGAATTTCCTATATATAAGATTGTTATTAGTTATTTGTTATCTGTTATTTGTTTTTTTCTTTTAAGATAATTAATATAACCATTAAGTAAAGCACTTGCACTATTAATTAAATCTAAACACTTTTTATACTCCTCATCATTGATGAATCCCTCATCAAGGGAACAGATAATTTGGTCTTTCAATTCATATAGAGAACCACGTGAATGCCTGCAAAATTGAATATTCTCTTGATAATGGAAACGGCCAAATCCCTCTGCAATGTTATGTGTCGTAGATCGTGCAGCCCTAAGTATATTATCAACAATTCTGTATTTTTCATCTTTAGGGTATTGTTTAACTAATTTCGCAATATATTGTCTTAACTCTCTGCAAGCATTCCAGCAATCTAATTCTTCAAAACTCCTAAAGCTTTTATCATTTTTCATTGGTTCCCATATTTCATTGAGTAAAAAAGCGATTATACACTCTCATAAATCCAAACTCTTCCTCCATTCATTATTTCTTCAGTCCTTTTCACGAGGCGTTTTTTATGAAGGTTTAGGAGTCTTGTGCCACTTGTATTGGCTTCAAGTTTCATGATATCTGAAAGTTCCCTGGCAGTGATCTTATCTTTTTCAAGGATGAGGTCTAATGTTTGTTTGAGGTAGTTATTGATATTTCCCAAAAAGATTTTCTTATTGTTTCTTGTCTTTGCCATTATGGCAAGGCCCTTTCTCTCAAGGGCAACCTCAATATTTTCCTTCTGGTTTTCATTAAGACCGGTAAGAACGATATATTTATCACCATATTCTCCACCTAGCAAACGAGAGACAAGCTTTGCAACAATTTCATCAGCACATGAATAATCTATTACGCCAATCTTTGAAAAATCCAGGGCAACTACTACCCTATCACCTTCTTTTACAATATCCTCCTCTATTCGTCTTCTTATCACCTGTCCTGATGGTCTTGTAACAAGGTCACTTGAGCCATTCTTAAGTTCTTCTTTTAATATTTTGTAAAGGTCGTATTTAGGCATATCTCTTATCAATATCCATAAATTTTTTCATACCTATTTTCTGTCCATTCCCATATTGAGATATCATAATAATCCGATCCATTTATCTCTTCGGGTTCATAACCATAATCA
Source organism: Candidatus Scalinduaceae bacterium (assembly GCA_046759445.1). GTDB lineage: Bacteria > Planctomycetota > Brocadiia > Brocadiales > Scalinduaceae > Scalindua_A. Next base: position 37,283 of record JBHICG010000013.1, on the reverse strand, counting down.
TTGGCTATTTCTCCAAAAGTCCTTTTGGCTTCTTTCAGTGAATCAAAATAGTTGACTTCGCATGCTATACCCCTATCTACTACTACAACTATATATTTTGCTATACATGGTTGAGGTAATTGATAAGTAGTAACACCGGTATTTTTAGTAACATATTTTTTGCTCATAATAAACTCTCCATTCATTGGTCAACATGTCCTTTTCTTTAACGAGATTAAAGAAGTTTGTTTACAAGTTGTTCAAAGTTTGTGATTTCCCGCCATCCATGTTCTTTAACTGCGACTTCACCATTCCAGTAATAATAAACATCCCCATCTATCTCTGAAGTATTACCTTCACCATAGTAATTAATAAGGTATTCATGGATTTTATTCTCTAAATCTTCTTCGTTCTTTGCATAAAACGCCTTTTCAAACATCTGTACATATTCACCACTAACGAATTCAAAAGTTGCAAGATATAATCTTTCGTGATCTAAAGTTGCTACACTTTCCACACACATAGTATCTGCCTCCAATCCATAATTACATGCTAAAACACCTCAAGATTGTTTAGATGTTACTTCTTTACGGGTTTAGAAATAGAAGAGTTAAATTTCACCAAAACATCCCAGTCTATTTTCCCATCAACGCAATAAACCTGGCTAAACTCAAGCGTAAACTTATTTATAATTTGAGAATATTTTTCGATAAAATCTTCATTCCTTTTCTTGGCTTTATGTCCTAATGGTTCAATTATCTCTAAATACAGGTCCCCATTGTCAGAAATAAATTCCCAAAATTTTTGACCGCAATATTTGAAATAATCACCTTTATCAGGTTTATTATCTCTTCCATAACAACAACCGTTGATTGCTATAATTTGAAGTTTGGAATTACTTGTTCGCAATATTCGTTTTGCTTTTTTGAAATTGTCTCTCATCTTTTTAATCTGTTCGCTATTACCCCAATTGGGGCCAGATTTGATTGTAACAATATAATTAATAGCATTGTCTTCAAACTCTAAGTCAATTCCCTCTGCTGAAGATTTTCTACCACCATAAACTTTTCTGTTAATAAAAATTGCTAGTCCCTCTAAGAAATTACCAAAAATTGTTTCTTCTTGAGATGACAAATGGGCATCGAGAAGTGTTTTGACCAAGTCCTGGGCGGTCAAAATATTTTTGGCTTTAAATAGATATGGATTCTTTCTTTTAAGGATTTTACTCAATTTAAGTTCTTCTAGATTTTGTAAACGTTTAGAATGAAAACTACCTATGTTACTTACAACGTATTTTTTTACATCGTCAATTCTTATCTTTTCCATATTCTTTACTTTCTTCTAACAAAAATAATTCCTTTGATCGAATTTGTTTCTTAACCATTTTGTAATAACTTTGTTGAATATCTATCCCAATGGAATTTCTTCTTAAACGCTGTGCTACCTTATTTGTCGTTCCAGAGCCCATGAAAGGATCTAGCACCCAATCTTCTTTTTCTGTAAAGAGTTTAATAAACCATTCTGGAAGAGATTCTGGAAAAACAGCACTATGATTCTTATTATTACACTCAGTTGCCATCTTTAACACATTTGTTGGATAGGCCTTATTTCTTTTTATCCAATTAGAAACATTTTTTCCAAATCCACTTCCCGCCCTAGATTCATCTCGTATTTTGTCAGTTTCACTTAAATTATTTAGCCTTGTTTTTGCCCACTCACCCATTGGTACCATAACAGCTTCTTGTAACATCTTAAATTTTTTGTTTTTGTTGAATTGAAGCAGTCTTTCCCAAGCATCCCTGAAACGGTTAGGCCATTTACCAGGATAACAATTTTTTTTATGCCATATAAATTCCTCTGTCCAAAGCCAACCTTGTTTACGCATTTCCATAATTAACTCCAATACATACGTATGCCGCTCACCATTAACAACACGTTCTTTTATATTCAGAATGAATGTACCGGTTGGTTTTAGAACTCTTAACAACTCCTTCGAAATTGGCAAAAACCATTCAACATATTTATCCGGATGTACACCACCGTATGTACACTTGCGTTGATCCGCATAAGGTGGAGAAGTGAAAATAAGATCAATTGAATTATCCTCTATTTCTTTTAATTTTTCAGTGCAATCACCATTTAATATTTTTGCTGATATTTCCATTCATTTTTCCTTAAATACAAATTGTCAATCGGTAATCCACGCTTTTAAAACATCGATAAACATTGTTTATTTGGAAATTCATCTTAATAGTTAAAGAAATCAATCACCTTATAAATTGTTATCTGATTCTTTGGTGAAAACTTTGATTTTATCTTTAAAGATTTTTTCACTGGAAAAAGTTCTAATTGTTTGTTTGCTTTTGACATACTTTCTTACCTCATAGTGTCTATTTTTTGTCTAAAAAAACTGACCATAGCAAATATGAATTACCTTAATCATAAATAATGCCCATTTCTCCTAAGCTTTTATAATTTTGTTGGTTACGATCTTATAAGATTTGGTTGTATAGAATTCTTTAAATCATTAAAGCTGCATTCAAAACTTCTTTATTTTTTTATCTCTTGTAAATATTGTTCCACGCCAGAATTCGGAGGGAAGTGGAGAACGATGTTTAATACAAGCTAAAATCAATACGGCACGAGGTATATTTGCCGGTATCTTAGATGGAAATTTTTCACTTGATCGATCAACAAACCCCTTTATTCTTTCCGATAAGGATTTGTTCCCTCCAGAGATAGTTTCAAAATTATTTATTGTTATAGCTATCCCATCAGTAACATGTTCACGTAAAATCCTTTGACCCCAATTGTCAGGAGAAGACCATCCAATTAAATCTATTTCTTTATCAGCTAAAGATTTTCCATCATCGCTCATTCCTTTAACGATCCTTCGATAATATCTATCTAGAAGTTCATCCCTATATTTATCTTCTAATGAAAAACAAAGCTCCAAAATCATTAACAACAGATATGAACTGTTATCAGTATACTCTGGAGGCTTCTCAGAAGTTGCTGCACATTCAGCTACTAAATCTATCCTATTTCTTGCTTCAATGAATGGTATGTTGGTTTTTCCAATTCTCCTAACAAGCAGGCAAGATTCAAGTTGAGAAAGCCATTTAAAAATTTCTTCATCTCTACCCGACTGCCATAGTATTAACCAAACTAAGAACAATTCTATATGATTTAAATCTATTAATGGTCTTGTTGTAGCAGGATTTACTCTAAGACATCTGATAATCCAATCGGCAGATCGATTTATTATGTTTATAATTATCTCTTTACCTTCTTTATTTTCTTCGTCTGTGAATTCCTGCGGAGCAAGAGTTAGAATACCTAATCGTCCAATGTGCCAGTAAGCCATATATGCATCATTTATTGGAACAAGACCAACACCTTTTCCACTGGCGTGCAAGCCATGTTCTGTAGTTAAAACATGAGATACTTTCAAAAAATACCTTTCTAGTTCATTTATATAGAAATGCATCCAAATATCGATAACTATTTTTTTCAGTTTTCTGGTTTTCAAGTTTCTATAGCACTCCCAAAGAGATAGTATTGCCCATTCAATCAAGTCAATCCATCCTGGATATGAGTTGGGGCTTTGCTTTTTGTAGTGATACAATATTAGCAAGGTAACAGGAACAAGTCTTAGCTTTCTTTCATCAATAGGCTCTTTTAACAACTTTCTCAGAAAATACTTCCAGTTAGGGATAAGTTGACTTTCCCACTCTATTGTCCCATAATCAAAGTCAGCCATTTGAGAGCAAATGTAGCTAAATTGGCTTGATAGATGCTGCGGTAATAAGTCTGGAGAAATCAAATAATCTTTAGCCATTTCTGTTATTCTAGAAAGGTTCCACCGCTCAAAAGATAGTGACACTTTATCTCCAATCTTTGTCCCCAAAGAGTTTGTTAGTCGATCAAATAGTTCAATTCCATTTCTGTCCTCATCTTTGTTGTATGCAAGGATTACTTTTACTTCTCTTATTAATTCCAATTCTTTTGGGGTTAGATCAGGAGTTGCAGCCTTTCGTAAATCTGATTCGAAGCTCTGAGAAGTCCAATTTTTATTATTGAGTTCTTCATCCTTTAATACAAAAATGACTAACCCCTTACCAGTTGGAAGACTGAACATCATATCTATCCCAAATTCAGCTTCAGTTTTTGTTTTTGCTGCCAAGACATTTGATCGTCTAAAGAAGGGTAATCTTACAGGTGTCCAGCTATTGGCAAGAGCTAAGTTATAAATTATCCAGTCAAACCCAATTTTAACTACTCCATTTTCTATCCTCGTTCTTTCGACCAAGCTCATAACATAATCTGTTAAAAAACTATCAAGTGATTCAGTACTCATTTGTTAGTTCTCCCTTTTTCGGCCTCTTTTATTTGAGTATTAGCCTGTACTTTTCTTAATACCATCCCTTCAGGATCGATTTCTTCAAGCCTTGGAGCTTCAATAGAATGCGATACTTCCTTAAAAGGAGTTGGATCGCCCAATTTGCCCTGAGCCATTATGCTCCATTGATCGCCATACATAATGTCTATATGTTTAGCCAGCCTCGATAATATTGATGTTTTATGGGCATCTTCTGATATTTTTCTGGAGTACTCTCTATATCCCTTTTTAGCAGATTGATTGAGTTCAGGAAATGAAAAGCTATTTGCAGGCGAATTCCTTGTTTTCTTCAAGTTTTCAAAATACTTCTCTGCAGACTCTATAACACTTTTTAGCAGTTTAGATGGGTTTCTCATTTTCTTCCAATTTTCTAAACATTCTCCTGGATAATTAATTGCCTGCATTACCATTTCACGCTTGTATTCTTCTTGCATTTTAGTACTACAGATACGATATCTGGGTTCTAACATAATTAAGAATCTTGAAACCTCGGCACCTAAAAACGGTCTACGTATGAACTCCCAAAGAACTATACTCATTTGCGTTTCATCCGTTTTTTCTACTATCTCACTTGAGAATTGATTAATCTTTATTTTCTGAAATAAGATATTGCCAAGTTTTCTTTTTTTAGCATCTTGTGAAAATATTAAATTAGTTATCAACCAGCTTGCGTCCGATTTAGATAATTTAGACGTTAGATAATCAAATTCATTACTTCTAAACTTCTTAAATAATGTTTCTGGATTAGCTTCATTGAGTAGATTTAAAATATCAGCAAATGACTTTTTGTCTTCATGCAATCTATCAATTAAATAATATTCAATATCACTCCACGTACCGTTATTTTCCTGAGGTATTGGTTGTACCTTAATAATCAGTTTGTTTGCGTCGCTGATGTTTATCAATCTACTTTTGGCTTCACGGACATCACATAATCTAAGCATTGAATTCACAACGCAATATTTTGCAAGTGGCGGTATCTTGCCTGACGCATTTTTATTGAACCACTGCATGGAAAATTTCACAAACACTTCACTTGTTAACTGATTGAGTAAACATTTGTAAAGAACATAAAAAGCCTCGTCTATTTCTTCTTGAGTTCCTTCCATCATTTTTGCTAATTTAGATTCTAATTGTTCAATGGAAATTATCCCTCTCCAGAACGAGGTTATCCAAGACTTGTGGTAACATAGCCTCGATTCTGTTTGAGGACTATTGATAAGTTTCTCTTCCCATCCTTCTATAATTTCTTTTTGAATAAGCCTTTTTTCTGAGCTTGCTCGAAGTGCACCAAGAATTATTGCGGAAAGATTCAATCTAAGGTTGTCCAAACCTTCAGATACATACTGTTCAAATACTTTTAATCCAGATTGTGGAAAATTAAATGCATATTCATTCACTGCTTTAAAAAAATTACCACCTGCTAAGTCAGCACCAATTTTTTCTGCCATCGAAAAGAACCAGCTGGAGGCAAAATCGGAAGATATTTCTACTTCAGATAGGAAAATGGGAAGAGACCTGATTCGAGGGAAAATATCAATGCTCTCATCCTCAACTAAAAGTTGCAATAATTCCAGTGCATTACGTTTTGGTAAAAGCTTATAGGCTTCAATCCATAAGTGTCCTGTCAATTTATTAGCAATAGGTTTAAATCCAAGGTAATATTCAATATCTGATAGTTTTCTATAAAAATTAGAACTAATTGGAATATTTTCAGAAAACAAAAGCTTTAATATTTCAATTATTTTGCCTCTATTCTTTAAAAGGTAATTTATCTCCTTCTCAATTTTTGTTTGACTATTACTTATTACACTCCGTATTTCTTTATCTTTTACACCACACGAAACAAGTTCTGTAACTTGTGTGATGTATTTGATTTTCATCTGTCGTATATTCTTCTTCATATGTTTTCTTATTTCATTAACAACCTTCTTTTCTTTCATCTAATTTTCTCTTATACTTCTCTTCTTATTTAATCTCTCAAAATACACAATATTATTTGGCTCATTTGCACTCTACACATTTTATAAGGCAATTCAATTGAATCAATTGAATCATAAATTATGATACTTGTCAAATAGAAAATTGAGGAAAATGAGAATTAAATTTCAGGTAGGAGGAGGTTTATCTGAGCTCCAGGGAAATGAGTAAGATTTTGTTCTTTCTCATTACCCCAAGCCCACTTAGGAATTATTGAAAGACTCGCTGTTCCTGAACGGATGGAGATTCTACCATTCCATTGCTTTATAAAACGTCTTACTGACGCCAAACCGTGTCCGCGCCCCGTATCTGAATATCTCGATGCTCCATGAAAGAGTGCTCTTTCTATGGCATCTATGTCATCTCTGATATCAAATCTTGTTTTAAGTGAATTTTTAAAACCTATTCCTAAATCCATCACGGCAATCTTTACGACATTCTTGTTGATATTATTGAAGTGATACTTCTGGATTCCTACAAATCCTGTATTCTCACTATGTTCAACGATATTCTGACATACCTCTGAAAGCGCAACTATAAAACCATTTATAGCTCGCTCATCATAATGAAGATGCCTCTTAAGTATTTTATTTGATCTATCCTTTACTAGGCCTACTATAAAATGGATGTCATCTGATTTTTCTATAGGAGTTATCTCAAGCAGGACATCAGAAAAAGAACTTCTTGAGTACTTATCAGGAATCTTTAATTCTTGCGGTTTGAGCTTAAAATATCCCCTTGCATATTTAAAGAAGTCCATCCTCTCAAGGTACTTGATTACTTCTTCCGATTCAGGGAGATAAATGGTTTTTTGTATGCCCTTTGATTTTAAAAATTCCCCCATCTCAAGTAAGCCAACCATGCCATAGGGGTCTATAAAAGAGATATGTCTAAGGTCAATATGAGATTTGAGATTTACGACTTGGGATTTTAGATTTGGAATTTTAATGGAATCGTAATTCGCAAACTGTAAGTCATATATATGAGATAATTCTTTAGAAAGTATCTGTTCAAATGTTTCCTCAGTTAACTGCGATATCAACTATAAGCTCCTATCGCTACTTTACTTCTTCAATCTTGTCCACTTATGGTAAAATATTTGTCAATTGAACGTTCTTTATTATGATAAGCAACAAATTACAATATACAAACCACAACTTATTCACCCCATTAGATGGTTTTTATAGGGGCGTGGCCGACATAATAGTAATTCTTTCAAATATGTCAACATACAATGAAATTATATTATCTAACGGGGCAGGCAATATACAATTACAAAATTACAATACCAAAACTGATATCTATTTTGATTTATCAATGATAATCGACTAACTGACCGATGAGCTTTATATTGATTATGTCTTTTGATAATTTCTTACATAACCTAATTATACCTTTGGCAAATTCTAACGTTCTTTCTTCTAAATCATGTGGCTTGTTTTTGACCATTTGATATTGTAATTTGTTTGTGATATGTTGAGATATTAATTTCAGGAGTTCAAGTCTACGAGTTCCTTTGCCCTTTTTATTGCCTGTTCCTTTGTCGTAATCTTATTTTCTAACTGTTCATCTTTTATTGCATCCAAAATCTTTGAGAAGATCGGGCCTGGTTTTAGTCCCAATGCTATCAAATCATGACCCGTAATAAGAGGCTCAGGTTTTACCTCCTCTTCCTGCAATTCCTCATACATCTCCTGACAAAAAACATAATCATCCAGATTTCCAGTACTTGAAAGAGAATCTATCCTGTATAATTCTGCAAGTTCGGGATATCCTTCATGAGCGAAAAGCCTCTTAAGCTTACTTATCCTCATCTTCTGTGCATTCCTTAAATACAGATGGTTTTTTACCAGCCATGCTATGCGTTCCTTTTCTGCATTTGACATCCTTAAGCGGTCGCATATCTTTTCAGCCATCTTAGCGCCGATATTATCATGATTATTAAATCTTATACGATCTGCAATCTCGAAGGTTACGGGTTTGCCAATATCATGAAGGAGTGCTGCCATAGCCAACTCCCACCCACCATGGAAACCAGTAGACTTTCGAGAGGTGTCTAACTCTGATAACGTAAGCAGCGTATGCGTGAACACATCACCCTCTGGATGGTAGTTGTCAGGTTGCTCCACACCCTTCATAGCCGTTACCTCTGGAAGTATTTCTTTCAGGATATTAAGTTCGTCCATCATTTTGATACCTGTATGTGGATTAGGGCCTGTTAATATCTTTTCGAGTTCTTCTCTAATCCTTTCTGCACTTACGGATGAAACTCTATCATGAAATTTTATTATGGCTTCTGCTGTTCGGCCTTCAATTTCATAGTTAAATCTGCATGCAAAACGAACGGCCCTTATCATACGCAACCTGTCTTCGTTAAATCTCTCAGATGGGTTACCGATAGCCCTGATAAGATGAGCCTTTATGTCGCTCATACCTCCAACATAATCAAAACACTTATTATTAATCGGGTCATAAAACATTCCGTTTATGGTAAAATCCCGCCTCAGGGCATCGCCCTTTGCATCACAGAATGTCACCGTATCAGGGTGCCGACCATTAGTATATGTTCCGTCAGATCTGAACGTAGCAACCTCAAATTGAAAATCATTCTCTACAACTAAAATAACTCCATAGTGGACTCCCACTGGAACAGTCTTTTTGAAAATACTTAAAATATCCTTGGGACTAGCGTCTGTGGCAATATCGTAATCCTCCGGCACACTGCCCATCAGCATATCACGAACACAACCACCTGCAAACAATGCGTTATAGCCCTTCTCCCTGAGGCGTTTAACTATATCTATCGCAGTTTCTTTAAGTAAATTTTTATCAGTCATTTCTTAATTCAAAGTTGAAAATACCCTCGTGTGCTTCTCTACGTTATAGTTGACTTTCCATTGTTTATATATTTCTTTGGAACATTTCTTCCTATATTGCAAACAACTTCATACGGTATCGTATTTATTAATTCCGCAGCGGATTCAACTGAAATTGTTTCATTCTTCTGCTTTCCGTACAATACAACCTCACTTCCAATATTAACATCAGGTAGATTAGTTACATCTATGAAACACCGATCCATACACACTCTACCAATAATTGAGACACGCTTGCCATCTATGAGCGCTTTTCCCAAATTAGAAAAATTTCTGCTATAGCCGTCTCTGTACCCAACAGGTATTGTTGCTACTTTTGTGGGTTTTGATATCTTGAATGTCCTTCCATAACCAACAGTACTTCCTGTATCGAGATGCTTAATATTGATTATCCTTGTCTTGAAACTCATAACTGGTTTCAAGTCAATATTTTTTGAAACGTAATTTGAAGGAAATATTCCATACAGGATTAAGCCAGGCCTAACCATATTGAAATACGAATCTGGTATGTCTAATATTGCGGCGCTATTGGCTGCGTGCACTAATGGAACATATATTTTTTCCTCTTCGAGCTGCTTGAGGACCTTTTTAAAGATTTTGTTTTGTTCATGCGTAAACGATTTATCCTTTTCGTCTGATGAATGGAAGTGCGTAAATATCCCTTCAATTGTTAAATTATCGATTAAGAGTAATGCCTTTATGAGGGATAATGCTTCATCGTGATGCACACCTGCTCCCCCCATTCCAGTATCAACCTCTACATGAACTTTGATGCTACGGCGACTTCCTTTTGCAATTTGAGACAATTCTTTTGCCGTATTAAGATTACATACTGTTAACACCAATGAATATTTCAAGACATCTTCTATTTGTTCTGGCAGAACTGGATTAAAGAGAAGTATAGGTATATTAAGGTTATTATCCCTGAGTTTGATTCCTTCCTCATGAAAAGCCACTCCAAGCATGTCTACACCATTTTTTACCAGTACCTTACTGACTTTGACGATACCATGTCCATATGCATCAGCCTTGACAATTGCGAGAATCTTTGTATTATTTCCTGTCTTCTCCTTAATGACTCTAAGATTATGTGCCACATCATCAAGGTTGATTTCAATCCACGTATTTCCACGCATAAATATTAATCCATATATTAAAAATAGATAGTAAGAATTTGCATACGAGTTTACTTGAACTATGTGTCATTTTCATTATAAAAATACGAGTTTTACTAAAAATTAGTTGACGCATTTTGCATATAAGCTAAAATCTATATAAAACTGAAGAAAGAGAGGAAACTATTATGGGATTGGTTGTAACACTTCATATTGCAGAAGTAGACGATAACAAAATGCGCCTGGAACGTACCAGATTTCCCAAGGCAATGGGATGTATGCTTTTAGTCCTAAGTCTTGTCTTTTTCGTTATGTATAAGGCCGCCAGTGTATATCTATTGTTATTATATAATTCGCCTGCCATTTTGGATAAAGCACTATTTTTTGTTATTATCGCTTCGTTTTTTCTCTTTCCTCTCCTGGGATTCTTCTTGCTCTTTTACGATAAGAAGATAGAAGTAGACAAGCGTTTAGGGGAAATTTGTATACGTTTTAAATTCCTGTTTTTACCTGTCTGGAGAGTTAGAATTCCTTTTTCTAAGATAGATGAAATTCTGGTAGAAAACGTATGCAAAGGTAAAACAGTTTCTGCGATAAAGGCGGAAGAGTCAGGTAAAAGGGTACGTGCTGGACACTGGTTGTTGAGTTTGAGAAGCAAAGAGCTTGGCAAATTTTACTTTGACAGGCATCCCAAAAAAGAAGAAATTTTGGCTTACGCAGCAAACCTTTCTCGTTTAACCTCAAAAAAGGTTATAGAAATGTCCTCTCGACACGCCTAAAAACCCCATAACATATCGGAAATAATTTCAGTCGTACAGACAAGATACAAAGCAGGGATATGCAACATAAGGCAAAATGAAGCAATTAATTAAATAACCTACAACTGTAGTCAATGAATATATAAATAGTTTATTTTATGGTAATATAATATTCTCCTTACTCATGAACACGATACTATGACTAAGCTTAAGATTGGCGTTGTCCCATATATGAATGCAAAACCATTAATATATGGACTTGAAAATCAGCCCGAAAAAATAGATTTAATATATGCCGTTCCAGCTGCTTTACCTGGAATGCTTGAAAATAATGAATTAGACGTAACACTAATGCCTTCTGTGAACTATTTCAGAACCTCTGGTTATAAGATTATCCCTGGAAGTTCCATCTCTTCAGATGGTCCTGTTGAAAGTGTGAAACTTTTTATCAAAACTCCATCGATTGAAAAGATTAAGGTTGTTGCCCTTGACAAAGATTCTCTAACCTCGTGCGTTCTTACTAAAATCATTCTTCGGAAAAGATATTCACTGAAGCCAGAGTTCGTAACACTTGAAGATCAAAGTAAGATTTATAATGAATATGCCGATGCATTCCTCGTAATAGGAGACAATGCTATGAAAATAAAGGATGAGGACTTTATCATTTTAGACTTAGGAAAGGAATGGAAGGAGTTAGTGGGGTTGCCTTTTGTTTATGCACTCTGGGTAACCAAGTCAAAATCTAAGTTATGCAGGATTGATAAAATATTAACGGAAGCAAAAGAATGCGGTCTAAAATCCTTAAACAAAATAGCAAGCGCAGAGGCTCTTAGACTTAATCTGGGAAAAGAACATTGTATCAGGTATCTTGGGGAGTCAATTAAATACAATTTAGGAGAGCAGGAAATAAAGGGTCTTAAATCTTTTTATAATCATGCTCTTGGAATAGACACAGTTTGCAAGGGAGTTAAGATTGAATTCTACGACGAATAATTTAATGGAAAAAGAATGTTCCCATGAAAGGCTTTCTTTCGAAGAAGGTGTGAGTCTTATTAAGTCATACGATTTGCTGGGTCTAGGCACTGCAGCAGACAGGTTCTGTAAAAAACTTCACCCGGAACAATATAGAACGTACATAATTGACCGTAATATAAATTATACTAACGTTTGTACTTCTGGTTGTAAATTCTGCGCTTTTTATAGAGATAAAGATAGCAAGGATAGTTATTTGTTATCTAAAGATGAACTTTTTAAAAAAATAGAGGAAACAATATCTCTCGGGGGAACGCAGATCCTAATGCAAGGTGGTTTACATCCCGATTTAAAAATTGATTTTTATATAGACCTCTTAAGGGCTATTAAAAAAAGGTTTAATATACACGTTCATTCATTTTCTCCTCCAGAAATAATTTATTTTACAGAATTGAATAACTTACCGATAAGGGAAATCCTGATATTGCTAAAGGATGCCGGTCTTGATACAATCCCGGGTGGTGGCGCTGAAATACTTACAGATAGATGCAGGGGTATTTTAAGCCCTCACAAATGCTCTGTAAATGAATGGCTTCAGGTAATGAAAGAAGCACATAGGTTAGGTCTTAAAAGCACTGCAACAATGATGTTTGGTCATATCGAAAGCCTGGAAGAGAGGATTATTCATCTGGAAAAAATCCGACAACTTCAGGATGAAACATGTGGTTTTACGGCATTTATTCCATGGACATTCCAGTCAAAAAATACAACCCTGTCATTGTCCAGAGAAAAAATGGCAGGTTTCAAAGTTGGTGGATTCGATTACCTTAGAACTGTTGCAGTTTCCAGATTATATCTGGATAATATTCCAAACATCCAGGCCTCATGGGTAACACAGGGTGCAAAGATTGCACAACTCGCATTAAAGTTCGGAGCAAATGATATGGGAAGCACAATGATTGAGGAAAACGTAGTAAAAGCGGCTGGTGTAAACTACCGCATGAAAAAAGAGGAAATAGTGGCATTAATAGAAGATTTAGGCTTTGAGGCAATGCAGAGGGACTGTTATTACAACATCATAAACAATCATTAATCACGGATTACCCAAACATACATGAACCAATAAGGAGACAACGTTTAAAAGGAGATTAGAAGATGAGAGATAGAGAATTTTGTGAACATGAAGATTGGGATGAGGATGACTGGGAAAGGTTCTTGCAAAAAGCTGATGTCCGTACGGCGAAGTATTTAGAATTATTCGAAACCCTTCATAATCATCCTGATTGTGATGAGCTTGTAGCGAAAGAGATGGGATGGTATCACAAAGGAAATGATTGTGAAAAAAATGATGAATGTCAAGCATATATAAATAATCTTCAATATGATGAAATAATAGAAGAAGACATAGAAGATGTTAAAAAGATTCCCGCTTATAAAAAAAGTTATGAATTTTACATAAAACTAAACAAGTATTTTAAAAATAAGAACAAAAAAGATGTGGACATTGATGAAGACGTTATGGATGCTATTTCTGCATCAGCTTTTGTTTCGGCAAAAGTAGCCGGAGGTCATGGCATGGGCTACGAGAAAGATTCACTATGTGGAAATATAGCAATTTGTAAACGCGCATTAAAAAATGCTAAGATTTGTATTTATTCGCTTGAGAAATTGAGGGCGAAGGCATTATTTCCTGAAAATGAAATTAATATTTTGATTAGCGATGGTGTAAGAATAAAACATGAAGTAACTAAATGGATTGATGAATTACGATCAAGGATTTGGTGGCGTTAAATAACCATATTAAATGCTTTCTTGAACGACTATATTTCAACTCTTGACAATTTTTGTCCTAGATGATTTAATTACAGCCAATTGGGAATCATCCGTGAATAAATTTTGAATTTAAATGAACTTGATTTTAATACCATTTAAACTTATTGGAAGTTTTACCCACAAATTCGTCAGGGAATTAGGCAGGATGGGTTTATTTTTTATTGAATCCTTATTCTGGATGTTATTCCCCCCATATCTGATACAAAGAGTTATTAAGCAAATTAATTTTATTGGTGTAAAGACTATCCTGGTAATTGTGCTGACCGGTGCATTTACGGGGATGGTTCTTGCACTACAGATTTACTACACACTAGTCAAGTTTGGCGCTGAAGCAAGGTTGGGTTCTGTGGTAGCCCTGTCATTGATTAAGGAACTGGGACCGGTTATTTCCGGTTTGATGGTTGTAGGACGTGCAGGTTCTGCTTTGACGGCAGAAATTGGTATTATGAGAATAACCGAACAAATCGACGCCCTTGATGCCATGGCGCTTAATCCATACAAGTATCTGGTCATTCCCAACTTATTAGCAGGCGTAATATCTCTTCCTCTCTTAAATGCTTTCTTTGTTGTTGTCGGTGTTTTTGGGGGATATTCTGTTGGCGTAGGACTCATGGGCTTGTCCAGTGGAACTTATTTTGGAGGAATCAGGGATTTCGTTGATGCAAAAGATATCCTTGAGGGTTTATACAAATCATTAAGCTTTGGTATCTTGATAACATGGATATGTTGCTACAAGGGGTTTTTTACGGGGTACGGAGCTGAAGGAGTAAGTAAGGCAACCACCCAGGCTGTCGTGCTTTCATCGGTTGTTATCCTGATATGGGATTATTTTATGACGTCTATACTTGTATTTTAACATAGATATATATGATTAAGGTTGTTGATTTATACAGGAGTTTTAACGGCCAGGAAGTCCTTTGCGGTGTTAACCTAACTGTAGAAGATGGCAAAACCCTGGCCCTAATAGGGTTAAGTGGTAAGGGGAAATCAGTATTGCTGAGGCATATCATCGGTCTGGCGAAGCCAGATAGTGGTAAGATATTGATAGACAACCAGGATGTTAGCCGACTTAGAGGAAAAGCCCTTAAACGATTAAAAGAACGATTTGGCATTGTCTTTCAAGGGGGCGCACTTTTCGATTCCCTTACGGTTTTTGAAAATGTAGCATTTCCGCTAAGTGAAAAGACAAAGATGAAATCTTCACAAATTAAGGAGACTGTACTTAAGGAGTTGGCTGAGGTAGGCTTATCGGGCTCCGAGAATAAGTATCCGGCTGAGATCAGCGGGGGAATGAAAAAACGAGTAGCACTTGCCCGTTGTCTGGTCCTTAATCCAGAGATAATCCTGTTTGACGAACCCACAACCGGTCTCGATCCCTTAATCGGCAAGGCAATACACAAAATGATAAGATCATGTCAAAAGAGTCACAATCTTACTGCTATCATAGTAACTCATGAAATTCCGGCAATTTTCCCTCTAGTGGATCAAGTTGCCATGTTATACAATGGCAAAATTATTGCACATGGTACTCCTCAAGAAATGGAGAATTCAAAAGACCCAATAGTTCGTCAATTTATTCAAGGAGAACTGGAAGGCCCTATCCCCGTAAAATGAATATCTTTTCCAATAGATATGAAAGGTGGCAAATGTGAAGAAATTAGATGTTGAAATTGTGGTTGGTATCTTTATATTTTTTGGCTTGCTTTTTCTGGCTTATATCTCCATAAATCTGGGAAACGTTAACTTATTTAGCAAGGACTATTATACGGTAAAGGCAGTTTTTAGCTCCGTAAAGGGACTCAAAAAAGATACCGCAGTGGAAATAGCAGGTGTCCAAATTGGCAAGGTTAATGACATCAGACTGGAAAATTACGAGGCTGTAATAACTTTACGAATCAGAGACAACATAGAATTACAGGAAGATGCTATCGCCTCTATACGAACTAAAGGACTCCTGGGAGAAAAATACGTAGAAATTATGCCTGGAGGATCAGATATTTTGATACAACCAGGAGGTATAATATTTGAAACAGAACCGCCTATTGATTTAGAAAAATTGATAGGAAATTTTGTCTTTGGGGAAGTAAAATAAAGATATTTCCTGTCCTAAAATTTAGATTAATAAAAACAGCGGAGTACTGTTTGTACTACAATTAAAGAATTTTGTGAATATAATGATAACAAGAGAGGTCTTTAGAAAAATGAAATATATTAAAATTATATTTGTAATATTTATTACTTTACTACTTCAGATACATACATCAACTTATCTATGGGCAGAGAAACCGGGAGAACTTGTTATGACAACAATAGAAAGGGGTTTAACCGTTCTTAAGGATCCGTCATTGAACGGAGAAGATAAGTTGCAGGAACGTAAACAAAAACTATGGGATGAAATTTCACCCCTCTTTAATTTTGAAGAAATGTCCAAGAGGTCTCTAGGCAAATATTGGAGAAAACGTTCCCTTGAAGAAAAAAGGGAATTTGTGGAATTATTTACCAACATCCTTAAAGACACATACATAGGGAAAACTGACAGTTATTCCAACGAGAAGATTATTTATCTTAGAGAAAAACAAAGAGATAACCGTACAAAAGTTCAAACCATATTTATCACTAGTACAGGAAAAGAAGTTTCGGTAGATTTTAGCTTGCTCAGTAACAGTGGTAAATGGAAGATTTATGACGCGGTTATTGAAGGTGTCAGCCTCGTAAACAATTACCGTAATCAATTTAATAACATCCTCGTTAAATCTTCATATGAAGAACTGGTAAAAAAGATAAAGCAGAAACAAAGTAAAACCTCTACAAATTAAAAAAATTTTAGTAAATCAATAATAACAACACTCTAGGAGGCGTAAACAAATGAGGAAATCTCTATTATTCATTCTTTTTGTATTTATAACTTTTTCATATAACGTATCTGTTAGGGCTGAGAGTGCGCCTGTTTCCGGGGGACAAACTAGTGAAACCGTAAGCGCTGAGAAGGAGTTTGATGATGAAGATTTGGAGCATGCGGATGTAGAGCTAGAAACAACTTTTGTGAAAGACCCAATTCAGCCATACAACCGTGCCATATTTACCTTCAATGACAAACTTTATTATCATGCTATTAGGCCGATGTATAAAGGATACAACAAAGTGGTACCCGAAAAGGCGCGTATAGGTGTTAGGAATTTCTTCACAAATATCAAAATGCCTATCCGCTTTTTCAATTGCCTCTTCCAGGGCAAATTCAAGGGCGCTGGCACGGAGGCATTGCGTTTTGTTATTAATAGCACCGTGGGAGGAATCGGTTTTTCTGATCCGGCAAAAAAACACTTTCACCTTGAAATACAGGAAGAAGATTTTGGACAGACTCTTGGTCATTACAAGGTTGGACAGGGTGCTTTTATAGAATGGCCTCTTCTGGGTCCATCCAATCTGCGTGATACTATTGGTCTTGTAGGGGACGCGGCACTTAACCCCTTAACCATCGTATCCTTTGTAGTCACTCCCTTTGTGACTTCAGGGGCTGGAGTTTACAATGAATTTAACGAAGTCTCCCTGGATAAAGGAGAGGCTTATGAGAACATAGTAGAACCAGCCATTGATCCGTACATTGCCGTTCAGGATGCTTATACCCAGAATAGGGCTAAAAAGATTAAAGAATAAACATAAATGCTCATTTTTCGGTTCGTGATACAGCCTGAAAGTTAGTGGCTTAATTAGATTAATTACAATCTTGTAACTTGCGAAGTCCTGGCTAATTGCCATGAGTGAATAAATCTCATGGAGGATATAACGAATCCTTTCTAATAATTTTCCATAATCACCTTTTCTCCTCACATATAATATTGAACGAAAATAGCTAAGGTGTTACCCTTCCATATCATTCCCGTGGTATTGACAGCATGGCAAGTTGACGGGGAATCCAGGATTTTCATTGTTCGTGGCGACCATATATGGTAATGAATGTTTTGTCCGAAAATAGATTGGCTGTTGATATTGGAGTTCCCCCACGACGAATTAATGAAATAGTGCATGGCAAACGCAGGATCACAGCCGATACAGCGCTCCGTCTAGGGCATTACTTCAAAATGTCTCCACAGGTTTGGCTTGGTTTACAGATGGATTATGATCTAGATATTGAAGAAGATAGACTTACAACAAGACTTAACAAAGAAGTAAATGTTTATGAAACTGCCTAGATTTTCAGTTGACTTTTTGACAAGATAAACGGGATATACAAGATTTTTTTATTAACCTGATCATCCTGTAATTCCTGTCCAAAAAGTATCATATATATCTTCCTCACAGACATAAACTAACTGAGGAGTAAGTATGGCAGTACTTAATAAAATCATGGAACTGGTGGAGTGGTTTGATTGTAATCTGGCATTTTACATGCAGACAAAATATTTTATGTTATGTTGTAAATTAAAACAAGATTCATGTTCATTCTGCCGCCAGAGGCGCCCCTGTGTGCAACTTCTAGGTCCGCCGCAGGCGGGTAATCCTATCAGATGAAAAACTTTCTTAGAATTCTCTACTTGATTATTGTGATACTTATTTGTACATTTATTTCTTTACAATTCACTTAGAAAGTAGTAAAAAAGTTCAGTGCAAAATAGTTTAATTCTGCAAATTTTATTTGCAATACTTAACTATTTTTAATAAAACATTTTTAACGTAAGTTTAATATTATTCACACGAGAGTACGCCTTGTCCAGAAGGTAGGAGAATATCATGTCCATCAGGTGTCTGGCACTCATAATCGGGATTGTGCTTATGATCTTCACGCCCAGCGCAATAGCGACTGAAGAAGAGGTGAATGTGGGAGAGAAGATCAAGGAGGCAATTACGATCTTCATCGGCGGAACCAGTCGTGAACGAGTTGAGGCTGCCGGGGTTCTGGCTAAGTTTAAGACTGAAGACCTTATTGCCTACGATGCATGGGTGCCTTTTACTAAGGTTCTTAAGGAGGATGATTCTCCGCATGTGCAACAGGCAGTGGTTAACGCACTGGGAGTCCAAGGAAGTGATGCCTCTGAATTTGATAAGCTTAAAATCATCGACCTAATCGTTAAAACTATTAAGAATGAAAATATGAATTCGGTAGTAAGAGCAAAGGCCATAGTCGTAATCGGCCCTCTCATGTCAAAAGATACCGGCGCCAAATATAAAGGAAGTACATGGGGCCATGGTGGTGTGAAAACTGAAAAGCGAAAAAAAATCGTAACCGACCCTCTCATGCAAAGAGATTTCAGCGAACGAGGGGCGGTTGGATATTACCTCGAAAAGCAGCTCGACGCAAACGATACCATTCTCACTAAGGCCATTATGGAAACACTCAACCTGTGGAACTGGGACTTGAGCACTCGCATTTGGAAAGATGTGGTTACCAATGACTTGTATATCCGCAGGCCAGCTATCAAGTCCATCAAGAATCAGATAATTCAAAGTAACCTCAAAATTGGTTCAGTGAAAGCCAGAGACCTCCTCCATATCATAGATAGCGATCAGAGAAATAAAGACCTCCGCATTGATCTTATAAACCTGCTGACGTTCGCCGTAAAGAGTGGGTCCAAGATACCTACCCTGGCAAATACGCTGGAGAGGATAATAAAGAGTAACAGTGACCGCCAGGTTACCTTCGCTGCTGTTGGCGCTATTGGCAGAACTGGTAATCCGAACCTCATGGGGCTTCTTCTAAAGGTCTTCGATAAGTACAAAGATAATGAAGAAGCAGAGATGATACGTTCCGCAGCCTGTGCATCTGCAGGAGAATTTATTGTACTCCCTGGCAAGCATGAAGAGTACTTCGTCAGATACAGGGGGAACTTCGAGAAGCTCTCTGAGAAGCTCGTTGAAACATTGATGAAAGACAACAGCAAACTTGTGCGTAAGGAGGCTGCATACGCCCTTGGCAACATGACGAGCGAAAAGTACGATCGTAGAAAAACAGTTGCCGCTCTCATTGAGGTAGCCATCGACCCTGATGAGTCTGTGGCTAAGACTGTACTTGACAGCTTGAAGTTCATTACCATTCAGGACTTCGGCAAGGATATCGAAGCTTGGCGGAGATGGTACCAGGCAAACCAGCACGATTTCATAGCGAAATGATGATACAGCACTCGAAAGAATAGCAAATATTATTACCCGACCAATTCACCGAATATCCAGTATAAAGTGACTTGCCAAAACTGCTTATACATATTCTAAAACTGCACTTCCCTAAATGAATGACACACACCGAACATCGTTCATATAGGTTGTCGAGTAAATATCACATCCTCTCAGGTGATTTGAGTCCGAGAATGCTCAGTCCGTTTTTTATGACCTGCCTGATTGAATCAACTAATAGAATTCTTGCCTTTTTCAATTCCGCATCGTCAATAAGAATCCTGTGATGCTGGTAGTATCGATTAAACGTACTACACAGGTCAAGCAGATGTTTACTTAGTATGGAAGGTTCGTAGTTGTTTGCAGCACGCAATATGGTGAGTGGGAATGACTCGAGTCGTTTGACTAATAGTAATTCATCATCTTCTTTTAATATATCGTAATCTATATCGGTTGTAACTTTTTCACCATACTTTCTTAAGACACTGCACAACCTGGCATGTGTATATTGTACGTAAGGGCCTGTTTCTCCATCGAAGTTAAGGATCACGTCCCAATCGAATAAGACATCCTTAACCCTTTTTGTGCTCAGCTCGGAAAAGATTATGGCCCCAATGCCCACTTCATTTGCCACTTCTGCCTTGTTCTCTAATTCAGGATTTTTCTCCTCCATTATCTCCTTAGCAATTTTACACGACTCTTCTAACAAATCTTCTAATAATATAACCTTTCCCTCCCTCGTTGACATCTTGCCGTGTTTAAACTTAACCAATCCAAAGTCCACGTGTACGCAATCCTTTACCCATTCGTATCCCATGCCTTCCAGGACCTTGAAGAACTGTCTAAAATGCAACCTCTGTTCCGAACCGACAACGTAAACCATTTTATCAAAATTGTATTCTCGTTTTCTATATTCGGCCGCACATATGTCTCGAGTAGCATACAAACTTGCCTCATCCTTTTTTCGCAGTATGCATGGCGGCATGTCGAATTTGTCCAGGTTTACGATCAAGGCTTCTTCACTTATTTCGGTCAAGCCAGCATCTTTGATTCTCTTAATTGTGTCATCGAGCATGTTGTTATAAAAGCTTTCGCCAGCGAATGAATCAAAACTTACGCCCAATCTTTTGTATACTCTCTCAAATTCTGCCAGACTTATCTCTTTAAAATACTGCCATATTTTTCTTGCTTCTTTATCCCCTTCCTCCAATTTTTTAAACCAATCCCTGGCTTCATCCTCTAGAGAGGGATTATCCTTTGTTTCTTTATGAAACCTAACATACAGCTCATTAAGTTTACTGATATCGAGGTCTGTTTCTTTTGTCGAATTCTGTACCTTTGATTTTAAACCCCATTTCTTAAAGGCAACGATTAATTGTCCAAATTGCGTCCCCCAATCTCCCAGGTGGTTTATGCCGATGCACTTGTATCCCAATGCCTTGTAAAGATTATAAATCGCATTTCCAATAACGGCTGAACGAAGATGATGAACTGCCAGAT
The DNA here is from genome assembly GCA_046759445.1 of Candidatus Scalinduaceae bacterium. Lineage (GTDB taxonomy): Bacteria > Planctomycetota > Brocadiia > Brocadiales > Scalinduaceae > Scalindua_A. The sequence goes on along the minus strand of JBHICG010000013.1, from coordinate 15,763 downwards.
GCTTTGCGATATTTGGGGAAGAGTAATCTATAACAACCATTTTACCCTCACCCAAATCAGAAGCTCCATAGGAATCTCCTTCACTAAGAATCCCCTCTAAGACTGTCCTGAAAAGCATATTTTTGCTGACATAAAAATTCAGATATGGTCCATGTGCATATGAGCGAATTATTATGTTATTAGGGACAAGTTTTTGAGATAGTTCAGATGCAATTTTTTTTGGGTCTTTTCTTAATTGTTTTGCAACAGAAAAACAAGGAAATGCATAATCACCCATCTTTATATCTGGAGGAATCTCTAACAAGGCTTCTATTTCTTCATCAGACAGTGGCATTTCCTTTTTTAGTAAAGAGATTATGTTTTTGATAAAAATATCCATAATATTTGATAACCCAAGTAACTATTATTGTCATTCCTGCGAAAGCAGGAATCTATGATGATAATTCCTCGATTCCCGTCTGCACGGGAATGACATTGTTAGGTAATAACAAAAATGGTTTAACCTAAATTAGTAACCCACCTGACTTCGTTCAGTCAATCTGAAATGGGATAATTCCCTCGGTAATAGAAAGACCAGCAACCCTGCTAATTTTACTCGTTCCCATGCTCTGCGTGGGAACGAGTAAAATCTTCCAGATCATACTGTTTTGAATTTTTCTGTTTGGTCATTTTCACCCTGTGAAATATAACTGTGTTATTTCACAAGACGAAATCGGTAAAATAAGGGGTAGATATAGTTTTTTTGTACTCTTTACATCTCCTATTTCACGGGGTAAATTTGTTTCGTGTTTCGATTTTCGGATTTCAAACTAAAAGCCTAACCTCATTCATTACATCCCTATGCCCTTTTCCCTACCACCTATCACCTTACTGCCTGTTCCCCCAGTTGTTGAGTTGGATAATTAATATTCGGTAGCAAAAAGACCAACAACCCTGCTAATGGCGCTAAATATGCTACAATTTCTAACGATATTTTCATACTATACTTATCTGCAACGTTACCAATTATGGGAAGCATAAGCCCGGCAGTGCCCCAGACAAGGCCCATCGCAATCCCTGAGACAGCGCTGGCCATTTTCGGGCAAAGTTCTTGGACTATTATGACATTAACGGCAGAGGCTGCAAATAAAATCATACCGCTTAAGCCAAGTAATACCATAGAATAATCCGCACTTTCATTTAGAAACCATACAAGTAACGGACATGCCAGGATTGAGGAAGTCGTTATTACTATTTTCCTATTAATGTTGTCCGCAAGATATCCGCCTATCAAACCGCCAATAGTACCGCTAATTAGGAAAACAGATATTGCAATCCCACTCTTCTGCATTGAGAGTTCTCTTTCTGCAAAGAGTATTGACATGAAACACATAAAACTCGTAATGACGATTGACCTAAGAAACATTATTAGAAACATAATCCACAACGGCCATGAATATCTAACAAAAAGCACTTTCAAACCTGACAGATTTACCTTACTTTCAGTCTTGGAGTCTCCAGACAAGATATTAATCAACATTATCGCTAATATTATTCCAGGTATTGAGGCAAGCCACAACTTTCCAATGCCGTATTCTGAGGCAACCAATGCAATAATAAATGGAGCCCCCGCCAACCCGATGCCTCCAGCCATAAGGAAAACAGACATCATAAATGTGGATTTGACATCACATAGACTTGCTACCGTTGCAGCGCCATTAGGGTGAAAGGCAGCAACACCTGAAGACCCGATTATGAGCATTAAAACCAGGATAATGAAATTTGGCGCAAAGCAAATACTGCTCATAAATATTGCAGAACATAAAACTCCAATTACAATAAACGTTTTTCTACTAAACCTATCACCAAAATATCCACATACCGGTTGCAAAATCGAACCAAATACAGCCAATACCGTAGGTAGTAGAGACGCCTGAGTTATTGTTAAATGGAGATATTCCTTAAAGTATGATAAAAGGGGTACTAAAAAACCAGCGTAAAAATCATTAAATAGGTGGGCAAACGTTAATAAGACTATTTGTATCGAGAATAATTTACCATTATTTTTTGCCATTTAAAGAAACTGGATTTTTGGTATTCACCAGAAATAGACATTGGGGACTTATTTATTGAAAACTTTACAAAACGATGATTCCTTCTTTTTCCGCGGATTGATTCAGTTTATTGTTATTACTTGAAAAATATAAACAATCATCTTCTATCTTCAATAACGATTTCTGAGATGGTTTTTTCTTTGATTTTGGCAGATTGTTTACTCCCCATTGGTTTACTACCTTTTCATGTGGTAAAAACCCTCTTTAACAAGGGAAAGCAGTTTGGAATCCTCCTCCACCCTTTCTACAGGAACAATGGTGGCTATTGCCTTCTCTCTTTCAGTAATTACAATCTTTTCGCCTTTCTTTATCTTGTGAAGATAGTAATTTAATTTATTTTTTAAATCTTTAATACCGACTGCAATCATAGCCACGTTATATCTGTTAGTAGCCACCTATGTCAATAAGATTCTTAAAGCGCTAAAGTTTGCATACTGCCTACTGTAAACTACCTACTTTTGGTTACGTCTATGCCGCACCATTTTATACTTAGTATACATCAAACCATAACTCATCTACATCATTCCTGTGAATCCTGATATTACCGATGTACTCGGGGCGTTAACAGGAGCGATGATAGGCTTCTGTACCTGTTCGAAAGGATGGGTAGCTTTTGAGAGGAAGTGATTTTTGAGTAATTTCTATTGAATTGTCCTATAGTGAATTAGATTGTTTGTTTTTAGAACAGGAATATAAAATTCTAGCCACAGAGAAAATTAATCCTCTGTGTTCTCTACGTGCTCTGTGTGGCTAAAAGGAGTCAGACGAAGTAACTAAATCTTCAGAGCCATAGTCGTAATAAGATATATTGGCATTGTTTTTGAGGGAGCAAATACTCAGCTTCAAAAAAAAAATAAAATAGTAATACTATTTTATGCTTTTCTAACAATTATGTAAAACCAAGTATTTGAGAGGAGCAAGTAATGAAGAAGTATTTTAAACAAATTTTTATAATTAGCATAATTTTGTCATTTACTTTTATATATAATTTACAAAGCGCTTTTGCACAAAATCAACCTCATTTAATAACTTCTCATGGTAAGATTCCTAATTTTGCACAGTTTCCAACCATCCTGAGCGCTCAAAATGGCTTATGGTCTGACCCGAATACCTGGTCCCCGGCACGGCTTCCTGCTGCAGGAGACGTGATTCTCATTAATCATATGGTTACTTATGGAAATACATCGGGAGAAGCAAAGACTATTGGGATCGACGTTGGTGGAATTCTCAAATTCAAAAACGATACTAATACGAGATTAAAGGTAGGTACACTACTTGTAATGCCCGGAGGAACACTTGAAGTAGGAACCGAGCAGAGCCCGATTCAGTCACAGGTAACGGCAGAGATCATTATTGCTATCAGCCTGTAGATACTTCTGATGATGGAGTTGGTGTCTTTGATCCGCAGCAATATGGAACAGGGTTCCTGGCTATCGATGGTACCGTTAGAATGCATGGGGCACTCAGAACGCCCACCTTTGTGCGGCTGAGTACAGAGCCGAAAGCAGGGGATACGACTCTTATATTAGAGAAGGCTGCCTCCGGCTGGCAGAGCGGCGACCGGATCATACTGCCTGGAACAAGGCAAGGATCAGCTTCAAGTACTGCTACATTTTTTAAAGAGTGGGAAGAACTCACCGTGCAAGCCATCTCTGGTCAGACCATTACTCTGACGACACCGCTCGCCTTTGACCATTTAGGGGCAAGAGACGGGGATGATATCCTGGAATTTCTACCCCACGTTGGGAATCTCACGAGAAATATCACAATCCGTTCAGAAAATCCGCAAGGCACCAGAGGACACACTCTGATTGGAAACCGCTCAACTGTGGACATTCGTTATGTGCAGTTTAAAGATCTCGGACGTACTACGAATAATCCAGTCGATAACACGACATTTGATTCAAACGGCAATGTCACACATATCGGCTCAAACCAAAATATGCGTTTTGCGTTTCATACCCATCATCTGTATGGCCCGGTAAGCAGTCCGGCCAATGGTTTTCAGTTCACTGTGGTTGGCAATGCCATAGACGGCGGCAGCCAGGATAATCCGTTTGCCTGGGGCATGACCATTCATGACAGCCATTATGGTTTGATCAGCCAGAATGTGGTGTATAACATCTTCGGTGTAGGTATAGCCACAGTTGATGCATCAGAAACAAAAAATGTTTTTGAAAAAAACTTTGTGGTACGCGTGCATGGGAGTGGTTCTCGCGGGACACCTCGTCAAGGCACAGCATTCTGGTTTAGGGGGCCGAACAATTATGTCCGGGATAATGTAGCGGCCAATGTCACAGCGAATTATGGATATAATATTTATGTAGGACAAAATGCTGCACCTCTGGGTGGAACAGTCAATATCCCAAATTTTCAGGGTGCAGATACTACGGTGAAAGCGGAATATACAGCCAAAAGTCCACATTCCATTCCTATCCTGGAATTTGCCGGCAATGAGGTATATGGCTCACGAAGAGGGTTTACTATCTGGTATCTCAACTCATGGGGCAATCAAGCTCAAAATGCCGGCGAAAGCGTGGTCAAGGATTTTCGGTTATGGCACATTTACCAATATGGGTTTTATGGCTATCCGATGAGTAACGTTACTTTTGATGGTTTCGTGGCCAGGGGGGATAAAAGTTTCCTTTCCAACCTTCACGAATTTGCTCTAGGGATGTGGTTTGGCGATTATCTTGGTCAGGATATCATTATAAGGAACGCTGACATCCAGGGATATAGCACAGGCATTATCGATCCTTATTACGGAGGATCGGCAACGCGTGGAAGTACGACCACGATTATAGAAGATTCCTATCTCAGAAATCGGGTTAATATTTCTGTTAGAACCCTCGGTGCTCCAGGAAACGGCCCTGACGGAAAGCAAAGATTACCCAAAAAGCTCATTATCAGGAACGTAAAATTTGGTTTAATAACAGGCTGGAAATTGGGCAGCACTCCATATAATATTTCCATGGATTATAGTTCGCAGAATGGCTCAGCCAACCTGATCCAGCGCGATGAGGTGTTTGTGGAAGATTACAATGGAATTCTTAACAACAATTTTCAGGTGTTTTATAAACAACAGCATCCAAGTTTCATTGTACCTTTGTCTGGTGGAAACCTTGTGGGTTCCCCTGAAGGAGGACTCACAAACCAAGAAAACTGGGAGAAATACGGGATAGCGATTGCCGGGGCTGTTGCGCCGTGTACGGATGACACAGCCCATCCCGAAATTAATGGCTTTACCTGTTTGACCACACCGCCGCCACCGCCTGACGATACTGCTCCGGGCATACCGCAAGGTCTCAACGCGAGCGCTGTCAGCGAATCGCGGATTGATATTACCTGGCAGGCAGCAGATGACCCGGAATCTGGTATCAGCAAATACACTATTTACAGAGACGGCGTTAATGTAGGGCAATCCATTACAACCTCATTTTCAGACACAGGACTTAGTGAAGGCACCACTTATACCTACGAGGTGCTGGCGGTCAACGGCGCCGGATTGAAATCGGCAAGAAGTGCGTCTGTTTCAGCGACAACTTTAGCAGATACCACTCCACCCACCATAACCTCAGTCAGCGCAAGCGGCAATGCCACTGAGGTCACAGTTGTCTTCAGCAAGCCGGTGGAGCAGACAAGCGCAGAAGATGCATCAAACTATAGCATTGACAACGGAATTATCGTATCAGGCGCATCATTAGGTTCAGACCTTAAAACCGTAACTCTGACTACAAGTTTGCACAGCGAAGGGATTACTTATACTGTAACGGTGAATAATATTCAGGATCGGGCTAGCACTCCTAATGTGATTGCCACGAATACACAGGCGACCTACACATTCTTACCACGTGTGGGAGATGGGTTGGTGGCTTTATACGATTTTAATGAGGGCACTGGCAGCCTGATCAAAGATATCAGCGGCATAACGCCGGTTGTCGATCTATCCGTTCAAAGCGGTGCGGTTAACTGGCTCACGGGCAGAAACGGGATTGAAATAACAAGCAGCAGTATCATCAAAAGCATCGATGCGTCAAAGCTTTATAACCGTATCATGGCCGCAAATCAATTGAGCATGGAGGCATGGGTGACGCCATTGAATATGACCCAGGGAGGCCCTGCGAGAATAGTTACATTGTCGAATGGTACTTCGGACAGTCAGCTAAATGCCCATCTTGGGCAGTCAGACACTCGGGCAAGCTTTCGTACACACACAAGCGTCACAGGCTGGGATCAATTAACCGTTCCCGGGGCATTTCTTGACACAACATCACCGAGACACATCGTGGTTACGTTTGACGGTCAGAATAAACACGTTTACTTTGACGGGCAACTGCAGTCAACTACCGTGGCGGTTGCCGGAGATTTCTCGACGTGGAACACCTCATGGCCATTGATTCTGGGTAATGAAAACAGTGCGAACCGTCCCTGGCTTGGAAAGATTTATCTGGTCGCCATTTACGATAAAGCTTTAACGGCCCAGGAAGTGACGCTGAATTATAACGCGGGAAGGAGTGAATCTCCGCCGCCCCCCCTGTTAACAATGCCCCTCAACTCAATCTTATAGGGGATAAGAACGTTAATGAAGGGGAGAGCTTAAATGTTAATATTACAGCGAGTGATATAGATGGAGATACCCTGACACTTTCAGCTTCAAATCTGCCTCAAGGAGCGGGTTTTACGGATAACGGCGGCGGCACGGGATTATTCACATGGACACCGGACAATACCCAATCAGGTTCTTATTCAAGTGTGCACTTTGAAGTAAGCGACGGCGCATTAACCGATAGTGAAGATATTACGATAACGGTGAATAACGTAAACCGCGCGCCGGTAGTAAGTGCTGTTAGCCATGATGCCACCGATGCGGATTCTGCGAAAGCAGGGCTGCAGGTAACTGAAGGGACGACCGTGACGTACACAGGTTCGGCCAGTGACCCTGACGGCGATCCGTTAAGCTGGGAGTGGCTCTACACGGTCAATGGCGGGGCCGAGATTCTTTTTGGCAATGGAAGCGGTACAGTGACGCCGGTGAGTTTCGACTATGCTCTAAGTTCCGCGCCCAAGATATATGACTGGATATTACGCGTGACAGACGGACAGGCAACGGGCGAGAGCCGGCTGACAGTGGAGATAGTGTCCGCGCCCGATACCACACCGCCAGTTATTTCAGCCATCACTCTTCAGAGTTTAACCGACAACAGCGTGACGATTACGTGGACGACCGATGAACCGGCAGATTCGCAAGTCGACTACGGGTTAGATACCAGTTACGGAAACACTGTGTTAGATTCTCTAATGGTCATAAGTCACACCTTACAAGTAACAGGTCTATTGCCCAACACAGAGTATCATTACATCATCATTTCCAGGGACGGCTCAGGGAATATGGCCGTATCGAATGATCTTACCTTTACCACATTATCTCTTGCTGATATAACTGCTCCCACTATCCCACAAAACCTTAGTGCACAACCCCTGTCTCAATCAGAGATTAACCTCTCCTGGGATGCGTCAACTGATCCTTCGACAGGTTCAGGGCAAGTGAGCGGAGTGGCGGGGTACAGGGTATACAGAGACGGCGTAGAGATTGTCACTACGATGACAACGTCCTATCCGGACAGCGGGCTGACACCTGGGACTAGCTATGCTTACGCAGTCTCTGCATTTGATGCCGCGGGGAATGAGTCAGGACGTTCACCATCTGTCCTGGCAATTACTCAATCCTCTATCCAGAATCAAGTTGGTCTCTATGATGTGTTTGAGACTCAGGTAACTAATACCAAAAACTATTCCAATCCCTTTGATTATACGGTGATCGAACTGCAGGCAACGTTCACTGCGCCTTCAGGGAAGACTGTAGACTTCTTTGGTTTTTACGATGGGGACGGCAATGGAGGGCAAACTGGCAATGTATGGAAACTAAGATTTATGCCGGATGAAACAAGTACGTGGAGTTACAATTACACCTGGACAGATGGTACACCAGGAGGATCAGGCAGTTTTGAGGTAGTAGATACCGGGTTGCCAGGTCATTTGAAGATTGCGACTGATAACCCATGGTATTTTGAGACCGCGAGAGGAGAGCCTTTTCATTTTCGTGGGTGTGGGTTTATGTTTTGGCATAAAGATATTGATCAAATAAGTGGCTTTAAGAACTTTTCTTTTACTGCAAAACTCGAAGAGTACAAGGCCGCCATTCAGTCAGATATCGATTCTGTGGGCTGTAACTTTATCTATACTAATGCCAATAGTGATCGAGAGCAAGTAAGTCATCCTGAATCATGGTGGATAGATGGGTCAGAATCCGGCAAAAAGATTTTTGACCTGACAGTCTGGACAGCCATGGATGATTTATTGACCTTTCTAAAAGACCAGCGTGTTTATGCGATGCCATGGAGTGCATTCTTTAGACAGGGACAATTCTATGCTTTTAGCGATGAGAAAGTGTTTTTGCGCTACTGGGTAGCACGTATGGCCCCCTATTATAATTGGAATGGATGGAGCCTGACCTGGGAATGGCCTGAAGTTTTGAGTGAGAGTCAAGTTACTCAGGTAATGAGTCAAGTCAAGGACTGGAATCCTTTTTCTACACTGTTAACATCCCACGATAGCTCCCGTTCCAGCTTTACGAACTGGATGAGCTTTTCTGCCCGGCAGCGCCAAAGCCGTACGGTTTTTACAGGCAACTCCAGATCTGCGGGTCAACATGGCGGCATTCAGGGACCATTTATTAATATGCCGATTATCGGAGCAGAGGATATTTGGGAAGATCTAGATGGGGGTTTTGGTAATCCCCGTAACGAAACAGAGGTCCGCCGGGGTGCCTGGGGAGGGATGCTGGCTGGTGTGATGCCCATATACACTGAATTTGGAACGAGGAATAAGTCGAGCTTTGGTCAAGGAGAAGGCAAGGATGATGTAAAAAGAATGTTTGATTTCTTTTACTCTAAGACACAATACCGGCAGTACCAGAAGCTTAATAGCCTGGTTTCAAGCTCAGCCCGGCAGATTGCCTCAGGAATCCCAGGGCAGGAATATCTGGTCTATGACGAAGACGGCGGATCGATCACCATTGATCTTTCCGGAACAGCTTCATCTGATGCCTTTTCAGTCCTTTGGTATGATCCAAAAGACAATGGAATCGAGCAGGCTGGCGGCAGTGTCAACGGCGGGGCTTCCAGAACTCTTACCTCTCCTTTTTCTAGTGATTCTGTGCTGCTTTTAGGAGGCGTTCCTCCTGACGCCACTCCTCCAACCATTCCTCAAAACCTAAGCGCTACTGCCAAAAGCGAATCACAGATCGACTTCACATGGCAGGCAGCGGATGACCCTGAATCAGGGATCAGCAAATACAATATTTACAGAGATGGTGCTAATGTAGGGCAACCTACAACCACCTCGTTCTCAGATGCCGGACTTGACGAGGGAACTACATATACCTACGAGGTCTCAGCCGTAAACGGCGCGGGACTGGAATCCGCAAGGAGTACGCCTATTTCAGCAACGACCTTAGCTGATACCATACCGCCCACTATAACCTCTGTAAGCGTAAGCGACAATGCCGTCTGGGTCACAGTTGTCTTCAGCGAGCCAGTAGAGCAGGTTAGCGCGGAAGAGATATCAAATTACGATATAGACAACGGCATCACAATATCAGTTGCTTCCCTGGGTACAGACCTCAAGACCGTAACCCTGACCACCAGCCCGCACAGTGAGGGGACCACTTATACATTGACTGTCAATAACATCCAGGATAGGGCAAGCACTCCTAATGTGATTACTGCTAATACGCAGGCAACGTATACCTTTGTAGCTCAATTAATAATCAGTAATTTGACAGTGGTAAATGGCAAAATTTATGAGGTAGTCGAAGATGGGCTGCAAAATGGAGCCCTGGCATACATTGACCGAAGCTTTACATATAGTACCGTTCCTGCCTCGGTGCAAGGAACCACCTATATTAAGACGGCTAACAATGACAAATCGTCAACGGGGACATCTTTCTTTACGTTTGACGTAAATCAGGATGTAACGGTGTTGGTTGCCCATGATAATCGTATTACTCCTAAACCATCATGGATGTCGCCTTTTACTGATACTGGCGAGGATATTGTAACTACGGATACGGCATTAAGTCTATTTGCAAAGGATTTTCCTGCCGGTGCGGTTGTACTTGGTGGTAATGAAGGTAGTGGGAATAGCATGTATACGGTTGTAATATTAGGCCAGGGAAGTGGTTCAACTCCCCCTGATACTACACCACCAGCAGATCCTGTTGGATTAAGAATAGTTCAGTAATTCCTGTTTAATCGGGTGGTGGTAACTTCTGAATTAAGCCCCCAGTTAAGCTGGGGAGAATAACAAAAGCTATGCTGAAGTATTTACTAAGAAAATGCTCCTACCGTAGAATAGCGCCGAAGCTATCTCTGTGGCACGATCTATAGGAAAGGAGCATCAGATATGAAAAAAAGCTTATCTCACACCGTGTGGGAGTGTAAATATCATGTGGTATGGGTGCCGAAGCGAAGGAGAAAATCATATATGGAAATTACGCTGAGAGGTGGGGGATAATCTTGCATTGATTATGCGAGTACAAAGGCATAAAAATATTGGAAGCAAAGGTATACTTGGATCATATCCATATGTGTTTAAGTATCTCGCCGAAGTAGAAGTATTCGGTATCAACCATATTGGACTGTCTCAAAGGTAAGAGTGCGATGATCCTCTTTGAGAAGTATAGTCGGCTAAAGGAGAATTTTTATGAAAGCGAAAAAACAAACAAATATGTCTTGCGTTTGTAGGTTATATTTTATGTTGGTTATTGCCTTATCTCTTGTATTTGGATTTATAAGCAATCAAGCTTTAGGGATGAGCCAGGTGGGACTCTATGATGTGTGGGAGACTCAGGTAATCAATACGAACAGTTATTCTAACCCATTTGATTATAATGAAATTGAACTTCAGGCAACTTTTACCGCTCCCTCAAATAAACAGATAAACTTCTTCGGGTTCCACGATGGAGACGGCAATGGAGGACAAACAGGTAATGTATGGAAACTGCGGTTTATGCCGGATGAGATTGGGACGTGGACTTATACCTACACCTGGACAGATGGCACACCAGGAGGATCAGGGAGTTTTAGTGTAGTAGACACAGAACTCCCTGGGCCTTTAAATATCGCCAGCGATAACCCGTGGTACTTTATGACGGCTCGGAATGAGCCATTTAACTTTCGCGGATACACTACGACCAATGGATGGTGGTGGAGCCGTTCTTCCCAACTATTCAACAATAGCATAGATGAGTACCTGTCAGATGTTGATAACCACGTTATACCTGGTGGCTACAACATGGTTATGGTAGATGGACCTGGTTTTCTTGCTCGTCCAGGACATAACTGGTGGTATTTTGATGGTTCAAATACTGATCTTGATCGATTCCAGATTAAAACTTGGACAAACGAGGATCGAGTCATCAACCATTATCGAGTGAATGAGATTTACGTCTTTTATTTTTCTCTTGTAGGTCAGGGTGATGTGAATGCAACATTAGGAACTGTCGATCGACAAAAACGTTTCTGGCGGTATTATATAGCTCGAACAGGGGCCTTTTGGAATAACTTAGGCAATAGCCTGACTTTTGAGTGGCCGGAGAGTTGGAGCGAATCTACTGTAAATAGTTGGATGTCTAATCCATCTAATTGGAATCCCTTCAATACCTTGCTTACGAGCCATGATTCGATGCGAGCTAGTTTTGATAGTTGGGGAGGGTTTTCAATGCGGCAACTTCAGAGTAGAAATGTATTTTCGGGCAATACTCGAACGGGAGGTCAACACGGTGGCGTGCAAGGTTCCTTTGTCAACAAGCCAATTATTGCATCCGAAGATATTTGGGAAACGGCAGATGGAACGGATGGTAACCCACGAAATGGAGTTGAGGTCCGACGAGCAGCGTGGGGCATAATGTTTGCTGGGGTCATGCCCCTTTATAGTGAGGATTGGTTAACACATCCTCCCGCAGGCGGGCAATGGAACGGCGAAGGGGAGCCCTTTATTCAGATAATGTTTGACTTCTTTTACTCCAAGACACAATACCGGCAGTACCAGCAGCTTAATAACCTGGTCTCAAGTTCTGCCCGGCAGATTGCCTCAGGAATCCCAGGGCAGGAATATTTGGTCTATGACGAAGATGGCGGATCGATCACCATTGATCTTTCCGGAACAGCTTCATCTGATGCCTTTTCCGTGCTCTGGTACGACCCGAAGAATGGGAACGAGCAAAATGCTGGGAGTGTAAATGGAGGCGCTTCGAGGACGCTAACTTCTCCTTTCTCCGGTGATTCAGTGCTGCTTTTAAGTGGCCCGCCTGTGGTCCAACTTCCTCCTCCCGGCATACCGGACCCGAGCCAGTGGACGGAGCGGGGAGTTGTGATCGAGAAAGGACCTGACGGCGCATGGGACGCTAATGGCAATTATGTTCGCGTTGGCGCTGTGGTTAAAAAAAACGGCACATACTTTTTGTATTATGTCGGATCGTCCGGCGCAGGCTGTAGCGATGGAGGCGTTGATTATAGAAAAATTGGCGTAGCCATAAGTTCAGACGGCATTAATTTTACCAAATATTCAGGAAACCCCATCATAACGTATCAAGGACCTAATTCTCAAATTAACCCATGTGAGGAGGGCGCCGCTTTTTGCGTAGCGGCGCTAGACAATAACGGCGATGTTGTAATGTTCTGGGAGGCGATTACGGCGATTAGCGCAACTGGAGTGGATGGGAGCGTTCACTACTCAACTTCAAGTGATGGATTTAACTTTACAGACCATGGAGAAATACCGGGTCTAGTTGCGAGCGAAAACTGGCCTGTTGGCGTCCTGCATGCCCAGGGAGGAACATCTTCGGGTTTGACCGGAAAATGGCACCTTTGGTTTATGTCGGATCAGTTTGGACCATATAGTGTTTGGTTGGCAACAGGAGATACACCCGGCTCCTTGTCGGTCGATCAAAATGGTCCGGTTATATCGAGTATAGCAAGGGCGGAGTGGCCGGTGTTACATCAAGACGGAACGGTCAGCTTGTTTGACGCATCACCCGGATGGTCCCCCAGCACGCTTAAAGTAATCAAAACGACAGTCGATAACCTTGACACATATTCTGCGCCGGTGATTACATTTCCGAATCCGCTTGCGGAACACTATACGCAAGTAATGGTATTGCCGGATATTGGTGAAAATGAGTGGCGGATGTATTATTCTGATGGGGACAAGCGTATTCGCCTGAGGACGGCTCCTATGTCCGTGACTGATTCCACCCCTCCCACAACACCGCAAAGTGTCAGCGCCACACCCCAAAGCGAATCTCAAATCGATCTCGCCTGGCAAGCTGCGACTGATCCGGAATCCGGTATCGACCATTACAATATCTACCGGGACGGCGCCAACGTCGGGCAATCCGTCACAACCACCTTTTCCGATACCGGACTTAGCGAAGGAACGAGCTACACCTACGAGGTCACAGCCGTCAACGGCGCTGGACTAGAATCGGCAAAAAGTGCGTCTGTTTCAGCGACAACTTTAACAGATACCACTCCACCCACCATAACCTCAGTCAGCGCCAGCGGCAATGCCGCCGGGGTCACGGTTGTCTTCAGCGAGCCGGTCGAGCGGACAAGCGCGGAAGACCCGTCAAACTATAGCATTGACAACGGCATTACCGTATCAGGCGCGTCATTAGGTTCAGACCTCAAAACCATAACACTGATTACAAGTCCGCACAGTGAAGGGATTACCTATACGGTAACGGTGAATAATATTCAGGACAGGGCAAGCGCGCCTAATATGATTACCCCGGATACCCAGGGGACCTATACCTTTGCGGCTCAATTAGTCATCGGTAATCTATCGGCAGGAAGCGGGTCGGCCTACGTGGTGGTGCCGGATGGATTACAGACCGGAGCGGCGACTTATATTGACCGGAGCTTCACCTTCAGCACGGTTCCGGCTAGTGTCAATGGCGCGACGTATATCCAGACCGCCAACAATGACAAGAGTTCAACCGGAACATCATTTTTAACCTTTGATGTCAATCAAAATGTGACGGTGTACGTGGGGCATGATAACCGTATTACCACCAAACCTTCATGGCTTGCAGGCTTTACCGACACAGGCGAGGATATTGTAACAACGGATACGGCATTAAGGCTGTTTGCAAAGGATTTCCCTGCCGGCGCAGTCACCTTAGGCGGCAACCAAGGCAGCGGGAATAGTATGTATACGGTTGTAATATTAGGCCAGGGAAGTAGTTCAACCCCTCCTGATACTACCCCACCAACAACTCCAACAGGATTAACAGTGATACAATGAGGTAAAAATATATTTTTAAAAAACATTTTGACAGTTTTTGGAGGTAATTATGGTCACACCTTGACAGGCTGTTCGAGAATTGTCATTCCGCCCCCCATAGCTTCCTTGCGTAAGCTAGGAATGGGGGCGGAATCTAATACTTCTGTAAGTACTTATAATTACAGATTCTGACCCCGCTGCTTTCTTGCGAAAGCAAGAAGCGGGGTCAGAATGACAAAAAATGGTATTTTGCTTATTCTCGGACAACCTGTTGATTAGTGACTTAATTTATTCATTAAAAAAGCAAGGAGACATATATGGTATTAAACAGACTTTTTTCGAATATATTCTTTAACGATAAAAGAATGAGTGCAAAATTGGTTACGAAAAGTTTAGGCTATTTTTTCTTTATGTGTTTTGTATGGATAGTAACTTTAACCAAATTAAGTCTTGCATCTGAGATTCCTCCTCCGTGGAATTGGACAGAGCAGGGCGTCGTGCTTAGCCGGGGGAATCCCGGAGAGTGGGATTATTCACCTGCCGTTGCTCAGCCGGGTTTTCATGTTGGTTCCGTTGTTAAGAAAAATGGAGTTTATTATATGTACTATCAAGGGGCACCTGACGCCAGATCTGATGACGGACCCGCATTCAGGGCCATCGGTGTCGCGACCAGTGCCGACGGTATCAACTTCACCAAGTATTCAGGCAACCCTATTATTACTTTTAGTTCAGGAAAAGGAATCAATGAGGAAGAAGAAGGCGCTGAATTTCCTGTGGCGACATTGGACAGTAATGGTGAGTTTCTATTATATTGGGGAGCGAATGTGGCCATAAACCAGAGTTCAGTGGATACCCAATTGCATCTTTCGACTTCCGGAGATGGGTTTAATTTTACCGATCAGGGATTGGTATCTGGGATTCCACAAAATTCAGAATCATGGCCGCTGGGATTGTTGCGTGCTCAAGGAGGAACGTCTTCTGTAAATGGTCAATGGCATCTCTGGTATATTACAGATGCATTGGGAGGAGGATATAAGAAGGCTCTGGCCATTGGCGATGCAGCCAACTCATTCAAAGCAGCGAACTCTGCCCCACTTGTCAGTTTGAGAAGAAGGACAGAACCAATACTGCATACCAATGGAGTAGTAAGTGTCTTTGAGACGCGCGATAGATGGTTCGCTAATCGGATTGATGTCATGGAAACAACTGTTAATAACCTGGATACCTTTTCATCTCCTGTAATGACGTTTCCATTGCCAACGGATGCGGTATTTTACTCAGAATTTTCTGTGATGCGTGATGTGGATGCAGGATTATGGCGTATG
>JBHICG010000012.1:0-63712 GCA_046759445.1 Candidatus Scalinduaceae bacterium | reverse complement strand
TTATTTAGTGATTCTGGCCATCAAACAACAGGCACGAATATCATCTTGCACAGTCCTGGCTGAAAGCGTCGGACACGAAGCACCGAGAAAAGGCGTATATATGTTTACCATGGAGTGCCTGGACAGGATTGCGGAAGCCATAGAAAAATTCTCCCAGAAACATCTTTACTATCTTGCTGCCGAAGCACAAAATATCAAAAAGCAGATTGAGGAAATACTTACTGTAAGTTAATAGGGACAATACATCCTTTTTTAGGAGTATAAAATGAACGACAAACCCAAAGTTGCCTCCGGACTTGAAGGAGTGATAGCAGGAAGAACATCTATCTGTAAGATAGATGCAGATCAATGCGAACTCTATTACAACGGATATTCCATTAATGATCTTGCCTCAAACTCAAGTTTTGAAGAGGTGGCATACCTGTTGTTGCACGGCGAGCTTCCTGATAAAAAAAGTTTGGAGGATTTTTGCAACGAATTGCCAAACAAAAGGGAAATACCTGTAGAATTGATAAATATTATGAAAGAACTCCCAAGAGAGACCGACCCAATGGATGTCTTAAAGATTGCCATTGGAATTCTTCATACATCAGACCCTGACGGATCATCAAATACTGACGATGCAAATATGAGAAAGGCCTTAAGGCTTACGGCAAAGATTCCAACAGTTATTACGTATGATTATAGGATAACAAATGACCTTGAACCTGTCGAACCCAATCCCCGACTTTCTTTTGCATCGAATTTTTTGTATATGCTGGACGGGAAGGAGCCTGAAAGCTATAAGTCTGTTGTGCTTGATAAATCATTAATCCTTTACGCCGAACATGGACTTAATGCCTCTACCTTTACGGCAAGGGTAGTTGCTTCTACTCTTTCCGACCTTCACTCTGCTGTCATGGCTGCTATTGGGGCCTTAAAGGGTCCCTTACACGGCGGCGCTAATGAGAGGGTGATGGAGATGCTTCTTGAAATAGGTGATGTGGAAAAGGTCGAACCGTGGATCAAACAAGCCTTATCTGAAAAAAAGCTCATAATGGGTTTTGGCCACAGGGTCTATAAAAAACAAGATCCAAGAAATCCCATAATAAAAGGATTGGTAAAGGAATTAGGAGAAAGGCTTGGAAATAATAAGTGGTTTGAGATGTCTCAAAAGATGGAAGATATAGTAACCACAGAAAAAGGGCTTCATCCTAATCTGGATTTCTACACTTCTTCAGCCTATTACCTTTTAGGCATACCTATCCCCCTTTATACACCTATATTTGTTGCTTCAAGGGTTACAGGCTGGATAGCCCATGTCATGGAGCAATATAATGACAACAGACTCATAAGGCCCAGAAGCGAATATATAGGACATGAAAAAAGAAAGTATGTTCCAATTGAAGATAGATGACAAAAGCTACTACTTTTTTGACAGGATTTACAGGATATACAAGATAATTTTTTAATCCAGTTTATCCTGTTATCCTGTCTAAAGAATTAACTGGATTTGTATCAGGTTAATCCTGTTAAATATTCCCCTCCAGGTTAACAAGAATTCGGCCGGAACTATTCCCATTAAGCATCAGATCAATCTTATTGTCTAATTCTTCCAGAGAACATTCTGTACAAATAGTCGCAAGGGTTTCCACCTTCCATTCATCCGCTATTTTATTCCATATCTTAGCTCTATCTGTCATTGGACACTCGGCAGAGTCAATGCCGATTAAGCAAACTTCCCGCAGCAAGAATGGAAAGACCGTTGTATTAAATTCCGGAGACATCGTCAATCCACATACGGCAATCAAACCATGCCGTTTAGTAGACTTGATTGCCGTGGCAAGGATGTTTCCACCGACTGTATCTATGACGGCCTGCCATCTGCCCTTGAGCATGGGCTTACGTCCGGTATCGTTCACACTATCTCTATGTATTACACTTTTTGCTCCAAGTTTTCTAAAATACTCCTCTTTGCCCGGCTTTCCTGTAGCAGCAACTATGTTATATCCTGCTTTAGAAAAGATAGCGACAGCCATTGAACCTACACCACCGCTGGCGCCGGTAACTAATACCTCACCTCCGGAAGGCGCAAGTCCTAATGATTCCATTTTATAAAGTGATAATGATGCCGTAAAGCCTGCAGTTCCATATATCATACTCTCTTTTAATGTTAACTTTTCGGGTATCTTAACCACCCACACTGCAGGAACCCTTATATACTGTCCAAAACCACCTGACGTATTCATGCCGAGGTCATAACCTGTTACGATAACTTGATCACCAGCCTTAGTCAAAGCATTATCAGATGATTCAACAATTCCGGCAGCGTCTATTCCGGGTGTATGGGGGTAATTTCTTGTTACACCTTTGTTCCCGATAGCCGAAAGCGCATCTTTATAATTAAGCGAAGAATATTTGACATTTATCAACACCTCCCCTTCGGGAAGATCTGCTATATTCTTGTTGCCAATTTCGCGTATATATTTACCGTTATCTTCTTTGACAATCATAGCCTTGAAAGTGTTTATACTCATTAGTGTCTCTTTTAAACTTAGCTGTGCAAATTGATTATTAATGTAGGGTGGGTTAAGCGACAGCGAACCCACTTTCTTTTTTTCTTGCGTAAACCAAACTATTTATGGTGGATTTGTCCTATCGTTCTTAATCCACCCTACTTACTGCACTATCCCCAGGAAACTGCTTTATATACTCTTTCGGAGGAACCCGTCCTGTGCCTTTGGCGTTTGGCGAGCTTTCGGGAATTATAAAATTCTTATTTAAAAGGGTATCATTGTATTTAAGAGCAGCCGAGGCTGATATTCGCATGGTTTCATCAGTGTTTTTATTCAACCTTGAAATGTTAGTATTAATAACCAATTCAGCCATATCAATAAAATGCAGGGCTGCAGCTTTATCACGTTCAAATTGAGGGCCCGATTCATTGGCCTTTAACTGTTGATTCAGTTTTGAAAGCGTACATGCAACTGCGTGCACCCACATAGCGTTTTCGCTGATTCTGGCTTGAATGGTTTGTTTATTTAAAATTGCTTCGCGATATTTTTTGCTTATCAATTTGAATTGGTGACTAAGGTCTTGTACGAGTTTGGCCAGTCGTAATCCCTCATTCACAATAGAAGAATGCAGTTTTGGAACCTGTGGAAGTTTTCTTTTAACCCCAAAAACCATCTCAAGCCCAAGGGGAATAGCATTGGACATTACACCGGGTGTAAGAATATTTCTAATTATTCGTAAGATATTTTCTGAAAGGCTTTGGTCGCTGTTCCAAAACAACGCTTCCTGTATTGTAATAAGCTGTTCAATTAATTGCTTGCCGCCGTAACCGAACACGAAAGTATGCATTACGTCATTAGACCCTTCAACAATTAAATTAATGCGGCTATCACGAAAGGCTCGTTCAACCTCATTCTCTGTTACATAGCTTTCTCCTCCCATTATTTGCATAGCGTCATTAATTACACGCCATCCCATTTCGGAGCAGAAAACCTTGCAAATAGCAGTCTCAAGCATCACATCCTTGTCGTGCCGATCAAGCATGCCCGTCGTCATATAAAGAACCGCATCCATTGCATAAGTCAAGGCCGCCATGCGTGCAATCCGCTTTTTTACAAGATCGAAAGCGGAGAGAGGTTGATTGAACTGATAACGGGTCTGGGACCATTTTATTGCCTGATCCATGCAATATTTTGCAGAACCCAGCATTCCGGCAGCTAATGTGCATCGTCCATAATCCAGGCACGTAAGAGCCACTGTGAGTCCCTTACCCTCTTTATATAGCAAGTTTTCACGCGGTACTTTGACATTCTTAAACCTTATTCTGGCCTGCCACGTGCCACGTATACCGCACTTACTGCGGTTTTTCTGAAAAATATCTATCCCTTCCATATCTGGAGTACAAACAAGAGCCGTTACGCGATCCACTGTTTTGCCACTCTTGCTGTCGTATAAGGAATGTTTTGCCGTAACCGTAAACAGTCCGCTGAAAACGCCTGAAGTTGCCCATTTCTTCTCGCCGTTAAGAATATAAAACTTGCCGTCTTTGCTAAGTTCACAATGGGTCTTCTGGCCTCCGGCATCACAGCCGACATTAGGTTCTGACAAGCAAAACGCCGACAACTCAGAGGTTGCCATTCCGGGAAGCCATCTACGTTTCTGGTCTTCATTTCCAAACAGCATAATTGCCTTGCAGCCTATTGACTGATGAGCAGAGACTACTACTGCCGTTGAGGCGCATGTACGGCCGATCCTTTCCAAAACCCTGTTATAACTTGTAACCGACATACCCAGCCCGCCATATTCTTTGGGAATAGTTATACCCATAACACCAAGCTCAAACAGGCGATCGATCACCCAGCGTGGAATCTCTTCCTCCTGATCAATCTGGATTGACGGATGTTCATCACAAAGATATTTGTCCAGCTTTTCCAAAAGACGGTTGCACTCAAGCTTTTCTTCATTAGTGATCTGAGGATAAGGAAAAACCAGTTCATCACGAATGTTGCCCCAAAACATATTTTTGACAAACCCCATCTCTGCAGGTTCAGGGCCAAGCATCATCTCAACGGCCTGAATAAGCTTGCGGTCTTCATCCGAAAGTTTTTTTAAGTCTTTTAGATCAGACATATGTCTTATCAGAATTAAGGCAAACCCTTAGGTTTGCTTTGAGCAAGGCTAAAGCCTTGCCCTACGTCAGTTTATTTCTACATCTACTTTAATACTCTGAAAATAATAGTAATCTACAATCGTAAAAATTGCAATTTTTTTTAAACATTTTAATACCTTTTTAGGGATATTCTATTTTCCCTTGATTTATATGGGTTTTGGACTTATCCTTATTTTGCCTTTAATATTTTTTTATCCCCACTATCATGCAATGATTAAGTGGATATCAGATATTAACTTTTACAATATATCTTTTCTATTAGTAACAATAAACGGGTATTAAAATTTTTGAGTGTAAAGGTTATTGTCTGACAGTTCCTAGTGTATAACATCATGGCCTTAGAGAAATTCTTCAATCCTAAATCTGTAGCCATAATTGGTGCAACAGAGAATCCACAAAACATCACATCAACGATTATCGCAAACCTCATTAAAATGGGATTCAAAGGGAGACTTTTACCTGTCAATCCAAGGCATAAAGAGGTTTTTGGGCTTAAGTGTTATTCCTCGCTCCTCGATATCAAAGAACGGATAGAACTGACAGTAATAGCGATTCCCTCCTATCTCGTTCCAGAAGTTCTTAGACAACAAGCCATGTGCGGAATAAGAAATTCGATAATTGTAAGTGGAGGCTTTGGAGAATTGGGCGATAAAGGAATAGCAATTGAAGAAGAAATAAAAACTATATCCAAAGAAGAAGGTATAAGTATAATTGGCCCTAATTGTATTGGTGTTTTAGATAATTATTCTAACTTCAGTACATCATTCTTGCCCTGGGAAAGGGTTAAGCGACCAGCGAAAGGGCACTTGAGTATATTATCACAAAGTGGTTCCTTTGCCATTTGTGTACTGGACATGCTGGCTCAAGAAGGTATCGGGGTTTCAAAAGTTGTGAGTTATGGCAATAGAGCTGATATAGGAGAATCTGAACTGATTGAGTATCTTACTGCTGATGAATCAACGCACGTAATAGTAATTTATATGGAATCTGTTGATGATGGCAGAAGGTTTATCAGTGCTTCCAATCGTTGTTCAAGGTCTAAACCCATGATTGTGCTAAAGGTTGGTAAAAGGATTTCTGGAATTGATGCGGCAAGGTCACATACTGGAGCAATTGCTGGTAAATACGAAATTTACAAAGCAGCTTTCAAGAAGTCTGGAATAGTAGAAGTAAATGGTTTTGAAGAGTTTACTGACGCATGTAAGGTACTATTGATGCAAAAACCGGCTAGAGGAAATAAAATACTCATTATAACAAATGGTGGTGGAGTTGGTGTTGTAGTATCGGATATGTGTGGTGTTAACGGTCTTGATGTTGCAAGAACGCCTTCCGGTGTCAAGGAAGCGCTTTCGAAGAGGGTTTCAGAATATTACATTCTAGATAATCCGATTGACCTGACGGGTAGTGCAGTGGATGAAGATTACGATATAGCAATGAAATCTGCATTGGTTGACGATGATTCTTTTGATGCTGCAATTGTAATACCGCTGATGCCGCCTCAAACTATGACGGAAGGAGTGGTTAAAATTGTTTCACAAAGGGCAAAGGAATCAGGAAAACCTGTCGTTATCTGCACAATTGGTGGAGAATATACCAGGAAGATCAAGGTTATGTTTGAGGAGAAAGGCCTCCCAGTTTTTCCATCACCTGAAAGATGTGTGAAGGCTATGAGTTTATTAGTAGAAAGTGGTAGAATAAGATCACACATTGAGAGTATTCCCCTCATCCCGCGTCAGAAAACTTCAATGATTGTTGATACTGCAAGATTTAAGGACGCAGTGATAATTATAGAAAATGCAATATCTTCAGGAAGGAAGACATTATTTCCTGACGAAGCCTTATGTATTATCAAATCATGCGGGATTACGACTCCTGATTGCGTTCTAGTGAAAACGGCCAAAGAAGCATTAGGTGCATCGAGGGCAATTGGCTTTCCAGTTGTCTTAAAGATAGTTTCATCGGATGTACTGCATAAAAGTGATGTGGGAGGTGTAGTCGTTGGCATAAAGAATGAAAAAGAAGTTAAAAGAAATTATGATGAGATTATGAATAATTTAATCAAGGAAGTGCCAGATGCTAACATTATGGGAATGTTGGTAGAGAAACAGGCACCAAAAACAACAGAGGTAATTGTAGGTGGTATAAGGGATGAACAGTTTGGGCCAACCGTTATGTTTGGCCTGGGAGGTGTTTTTGTTGAACTATTTAAAGATGTAACATTCGGGATTGCACCAGTAACAGAAACAGAAGCTCTGGAAATGATAAAGGAGATCAAGGGATATTCCACTTTATCAGGTTATAGAGGTGCTAAACCACTTGATATACTACAACTAACTAAAACAATTGTTACTATTTCACAATTAATTTCAAATATTGACTATATAAAAGAAGTGGAACTAAACCCTTTGTTAGTTTATGAAAAAGGTGTAATAGCGGTAGATGCGAGGGTTATTCTTAAGAAAAAGTAGAGAGTAACGAGTAGAGAGATTTTTATCTTTTTACTTTTCTATACTCTACTTGCTACTTTATGATAAGGGGGCTTCCCCGCCTGCCGTCGGGAGGGTTAACTTAACTCGTTAACTTTTACAAGGTAAAGACTGATGGACAAGATGAAACAATTAGAATATGCCTTTTCACCAAAATCCATTGCCGTAATTGGAGCTTCAACAAGGGATGGAACAGTGGGTCGCTCCATATTTTCCAATATCCTGCTTAATAAATACAATGGTATTATGTATCCGGTTAATCCCAAGTCAAAGGGCATAATCGGTGTTAAATGTTATTCCAGCATTATGGAAATACCTGACAGCGTCGATATGGCAATTATCATAGTACCCAGAGATTTTGTGCCTGGAGTTATTAAGGAGTGCGGGCTTAAAGGCGTAAAGGTTATTGTCATTATAAGCGCTGGATTTAAGGAGATAGGCGGAGAGGGGATAATACTTGAGAGAAAAGTAAAAGAGATTGCAAACAGATATTCTATGTCTTTAATTGGTCCAAATTGTTTTGGGATAATTAATACTTCTTCAGACATATCTCTCAATGCAACTTTTTCTAGGACTATACCTAAAAAGGGAAATATTGCGTTTATTTCACAAAGTGGCGCTCTTTGTGCGGCTATCCTGGACTATGCAAAAAGTGAGTATATTGGTTTCTCCAAGTTTGTCAGCATGGGCAATAAGGCCGATATTATGGAAAATGATTTATTATCAATGTTGGAGAAAGATCCAAATACAGACGTTATTCTTATGTATATAGAGGATCTAGTAAACGGAAGGGAGTTTATAAATATTGCCAGAAAAATAACGTCAAGAAAACCAATATTGGCTATAAAATCTGGCCGTACACCTCAGGGCGCAAGAGCCGCCTCTTCACACACGGGTTCACTTTCCGGCAGTGACGATGTTTACAATGCAATCTTTGCGCAATGCGGAGTATTGAGGGTAGAGACAATGGAGGAACTATTCAGCTATGGGAAAGCCTTTGCCAAACAACCGCTTCCTAAAGGTAGAAGAATGGCCATAATAACAAATGCGGGTGGCCCCGGAATAATAACGACTGATGCATGTGTGAAATACAATCTCGAATTACCTGCATTCCAGAAAAACACAACAAAGAAGCTTAAGGCAAAATTACCCCCCGCTGCAAATACCAACAACCCTGTGGACGTCCTTGGAGACGCCACCAGTGATAGATACGGAATTGCCCTGGACAGCATATTAAAGGATTCAAATATAGACGGCGTAATCGTAATCCTTACTCCGGCGGCCGTTACGGATATAAAAGAGATTGCAAAGGTAATCGCAACCACTTCAGCAAAATATGATAAACCTGTACTATGCTGCTTTATGGGTCTGTTTGATGTAAGTGAGGGCATAATGATACTGGAGGAAAATAATATTCCACACTATAGCTTTCCAGAAGTAACTGCAAGGGCACTCTCAAATATGTATGAGTATTCGTGGTGGACAGAACGGCCAAGAACCAGAGTGAGAAAATTTAAAGTAAATAAGAAAGCAGTATCCAGGATAATCAACAAAGTTAAGAACGAGAAAAGGTCATTTCTCTTTGAACAAGAAGCCTTAAGTGTGTTTAAGGCATATGGACTTCCTGTTGTTGATTCCATCCTTGCTACCAATGAAGATGATGCTGCAATTGCCGCCGAGAGGTTTGGGTACCCGGTAGTAGCAAAAGTAGCGTCTCCTGACATATTGCATAAGTTTGATGTTGGAGGTGTAAGACTAGATTTAAAGAACAAAAATGAGTTGATTAGTTCATACAGAAAAATTGTGGCTAACGTGAAATCACATAAACCTGATGCAAAGATTAAGGGTATGACCGTGCAGAAGATGATTGAAGGCGGCAAAGAGGCTATTATCGGCATGAATAGAGACGTTCAATTCGGACCTTTGCTTATGTTCGGCCTGGGAGGTATTTATGTAGAAGCAATAAGGGATGTCACATTCAGGCTGGCCCCGATTCGCTCTCTCAGCGCAATAAGGATGATAAAGTCAATACGTGCATATAAGATACTTGAAGGTGTGAGGGGTGAAAAACCATCTGACATTGATGCAATAGCCAAATGTCTGGAAAGGATATCTCAGTTAGTTATCGATTTTGAAAGCATATTAGAACTGGATATTAACCCATTAAGAGTTTTCAATAAAGGTAAAGGATGTAAGGTTGTTGATGCAAGGATCATTATAAAATAATGAACAATCCACACTTTGACATTTTATGGCAACGATGTTAAAATACTTCGAATTATCTAGATAGGAGATTATAAAATGACTGACAAGCAAAAAGATAAGAAAATGGACTCACCCACAACTGAAAGCAGGAGATTTCCGCCGCCTCCAGAACTAAAAGCTAATGCTTATGTATCAAGCGAAGAACAATATAAGGAAATGTGGGAAAAGTCAATCAAAGATCCTGATGGTTTTTGGCTGGAGGAAGCTAAGACCTTAACATGGTTTAAAAAACCAACCAAGAGTCTTGAGTACACATGGGACACCAAATCTCGTAAGATTGAACACACTTGGTTTGCAGATGGGGAACTAAACGTTTCATACAACTGCCTAGATCGCCATCTAGGAACTCCCATTGCCAGGAAAACCGCAATTATCTGGCAGGGCGAAGAAGATGATAAAGTAAAAAAATTCACTTACGAAGAACTTCACAAAGAAGTATGTAAATTTGCAAATGTTATGAAATCCAAAGGTATAAAGAAAGGTGACCGTGTTGCCATTTATATGCCCATGATTCCAGAGCTCGCAATCGTTATGCTATCCTGTACTCGTATAGGTGCAATTCATTCTATAATATTCGGTGGCTTTAGCGCAGATGCTATTCAGGGTAGAGTCAATGATTCAGATAGTAAGATGCTAATCACAACAAATATTTCTCTACGTGCAGGCAAGCATATCAAACTCAAAGATATAGCTGATGAGGCGCTTAAAAACACACCTACTATCGAAAGTGTCATAGTTGTAAAAGTCAATGACGAACCATGTAACATGCAAGATGGTAGAGACCTATGGTATCATGACTTGATGGCTGATGCTTCTGATGAATGTAAAGCTGAGCGTATGAATGCTGAAGATATGCTATTTATCCTTTATACTTCTGGCTCAACTGGAAAACCAAAGGGTGTTGTCCACACCACTGGCGGATACCTGATGCACACCACTTTGACGCATAAAGTCGTCTTCAATATTCACGATGATGACATTTACTGGTGTACGGCAGACATTGGCTGGGTTACAGGGCACAGTTATATAGTTTATGGTCCATTGGCAAATGGTACAACTACACTGATGTTCGAAGGCGTTCCGACATATCCAGATGCTGGTCGTTTCTGGCAGATTTGTGACAAATTTGGCGTTACAGTATTCTACACTGCGCCCACCGTTATTCGTTCATTGATGCGTCTTGGTGATGAGTGGCCTGCAAAGTATAGATTAAGCTCTTTGAGAATCCTTGGCAGCGTAGGTGAGCCTATAAACCCTGAAGCATGGATGTGGTACTATAAGAAGATCGGTCGAAACAAATGTGCAATAGTTGACACATGGTGGCAAACCGAGAGTGGAGGTTTTATGATTACTCCTATTCCTGGCGTTCATACACTTAAGCCGGGTAGTGCAAACAAACCATTCTTCGGTGTTGATGCCGCTGTACTTCGTGATGATGGAGGTCAGTGTGACGTAAACGAAAGTGGTAAGCTTTGCATTCGTAAGCCCTGGCCTGGTATGATGAGAACTATGTGGGGTAACCACGATAGATTTATTGATACTTACTTTAAAATGTATAACGATACCTATTTCGCTGGTGACGGATGTCGAATTGACAGTGACGGTGACTATTGGCTAATGGGAAGAATTGATGACGTAGTAAACGTTTCGGGTCACAGAATCGGTACTGCTGAAGTTGAAAGTGCTCTTGTAAGTCATAATAAAGTTGCAGAAGCTGCAGTTACTCCAGTCCCACATGATATTAAGGGTCAGGGATTGTATGCTTTTGTAACACTGGTAGATAGCGTCAAGGAAAATGATGATTTGAAGAAAGAGTTAATTATGCATGTTAGAAAAGAAATCGGCCCTATCGCAACACCTGAGGCAATTCAATTTGCTTCTTCACTTCCAAAAACTCGCTCCGGTAAGATTATGCGACGAATCCTTCGCAAAATCGCAGAGAAGAATACTGACAACTTAGGCGATATCACAACACTTGCAGATCCAGGTGTTGTTGAAAAATTAATCGAAGGTCGTAGCTAATTAGTATCTGTTAGCCCAACTCTATGTAACTTAAAGGGGAAATTGATGACAAGTAAAAAGAAGGATGTAAGAATTTTCTTGATTCCGCCTGGAGTGTTGATATTTTTGGTTTTGGGCATTTGCGTCGGAATTATAGAATTTAAACTAGGACACAATCCTATTAAACAAATTCCCCTCGGAGAATCAATAGAACCTAGATTTATGGCACTCTGATTTTACCCACTTCAATCACTTTTTTATGCAGCGTTTATTATAGGGTTTTGGAAGGTGCGGCCGCTGTTCTACTTCTTAATTTTTGTTGGTGGGGGATTAGGTTTTGCAAAGGGGGAATTATGGGAATATATCCCACACTTTACCATATTTGCTCCGGCGTTAATTGCGCTAGAAATATATTATCAAAAAAAATATTAAGATTGGGTAGAAGAAGGGGATGGTCTTTTTGCTACCATGCTGCTCAAGCAGCGGTAGCTTATACTTTCGTTAGGCAGAAAACTATGATTGTTTAATTATAATTTTTCTTTTTCCCTAATTTTTTGTTTGGAGGTGTTTTTTATGGTTCGTCCATTGCGTTATTTCTTTTCTTGTGTTTTCTTTTGTCTTGCACTTGCTCTTTGTTTGTTTATTCTACCTAGTATCTATCATAGTATCGTTCATAATATTGAATTTTTGAGGCAATACCAAAATATCTCATTGCCTAATGTTTTATTCACTTTTCTTCCCTCATTTTTTGGTATTTTTGTTGTAGGGGCGGTTGTTTTCGGGCTATTCAAGATTGGTATAGCTTTTACAAAAGACAAAGCAGTCTTAGTAGGGAATCGAAAATATGAGGATGATGAACAAGAAAGGTTGAATAGAGAAATACAGCATGTAATGGGTTCTTATAATGGAGATTATTACACAGAACCGTATATTGTTCTTGACTCATTTAGCCAACTAAAATTTATATCAACAGAGGTACCAGTAATATTATTTACAGTAAAAGCGGAGGAAGGGATGGGCGAAAAAAATATTCTGGAAATATTAAAAGAAAAAATACTTCCGACTATTGTCCCATTAGCTTTGAAACTTGGTGCAATAGTATGTTGGTCAAACATCGGTGGTATATTTCCAAATGATCTCGGAAGTCATCTTAAGAAAAATAACTTGAGAAATGATGGAGTTTTCTTTGTTAAGTGTGGTAATATCATAGCCCACAATAAAGTTAATTACCATGATTCAGAATATGATTTAATTCACGCAGCTCAACAAGTACTTCCCAAGGTGTTTGAAGATGAGGGCAAATGAAAAAATCAGAAAAGTATAATAGTCGTTATATTTCATCCTCTTAAGCAAAGAATTGGGGTCACCTTCAAAATTCAATTATTAATAAGAAAAAAAACCTAACATGTCAGTGGAGTTAACTGTGTGTTCATTTTGCGTTTTATTATTTTGTTTGTTTTCCATATATAGCCTCTTTGCTTTCTAGGCTACACAGATCACGGTAGCTCACCTAATTCGTTGCTGAAACACTATATTGTCACCCTGAACTCGTTTTCAGGGTCTCTTAAAACCTTAATATATATAGATTCTGAAATCGGAGATCCTGAATTTAATTCATGACCTGGTTCAGGTGTGATTATTTATACTCAGTGAGTAGAATTACCTAAGCAATTCTGCTGTTGAGGAATTGCCGATGACATTTTTGGGCGTTTAAACTTTCCGCAACAGATACTAATTAGCAATACTTTTCAGGCAATAAAATACAGAGTCAACAACCACCACTAAAAGGTGAAGCTTACCCTTTGCAAGTGTTAGAATAGGCGGTGGTTTTAAAATTGTAACATCAAAAATAAAAAGTCCTAATTGACATATTATAAAAGATGATATATAAATACACCCATATTTTACTCAAAAAGGAGGTGATACGAATGCTTAAGAAATCGTATCGATACATTTCTATCTTATTTCTATATGCAATTTGCCTTTTATATATTTCTGATGCAAACGCGGCAAAAAAGAAGATCTTTGTTTGTTATTGCGGCAGAGAGTGCGAGTGTAATTTCGAGGCTAACAAATTTGGCAAATGTGTGTGTGGGGAAAACTTGTTCCCTTCTGATAGAAGACCGGCAGAAACATTAAAGTATGAATGTGGATGTGGGAGAGAATGTGTTTGTGGCTCAAAGTCAGATAAAGAGGGAAACTGCGTTTGTGATAAACCTATGAAGGAAGCAAAAGGGTAATAGAAGTGTAAAGTGATCTAAAGTGACTAAAATGCCTAAAGTTAATATTTTTAATTCTTAATTTATCGTGAAACTTGTTTAACGCGTTTACTTTAGTCACTTTACACTTTAGCTCACTTTAGTTCACTCTCTGTGGTCAATTAGAGTTAAGTTCTTATCAATCTTTGCGATCTCAGCGTTCTCTGCGGTTAGTTTGTGCAAAATAATTCAAGGAGATTCATTTAAGTAGAAAGGAGTATTTAAATGTTGTTTAAGGTTTTAAAGAACATCGTAATTACAATATTGACAATTGGCACAATAACTTTAAGTGGTCTCTTCTACTTCGATGGTGATGTCAAAGCTGCTGAAGAAACAAAGATTTATATTTGTAACTGCCCCGGAGGTTGTCTTTGCGAATATGAAACTAAAAAACCAGGAGGTAGATGTGTTTGCGGCCTGGCAACTATACCATCGGAGAGGGAACCAAGCGATGAGCTTGAATATGAGTGTGATTGTGGCAACCTTTGTGACTGTGGTTCCGGATCAGATGAACCGGGTCTGTGCCATTGCGGCATCACGAAGATGAGAGAAAAGAAATAATCTATTCATTTCTCTCCTGTTAACTGTTTAAATATTGATACTTCCCTCATAGCCTTATCTTTTAAGCCTTTCTTCCAGTAAGCATATCCCAGGTTGCTGTGAGCATCCGGGAAAGTGGGATTTATTTCTATAGCTTTTTTAAGTATGGGTATCGCTTCATCAAACATACCTTTCTCGCAATATACCATCCCCATATTACTATATGCTTCAACAAATTTTGAGTCAATTTCAATGACGGTCTTAAATTGTTTCATAGCTTCATCAAACTTACCTTCCTCGTAATAAATGAACCCAAGATTGTTGTAAGCCTCTTTATATTCAGGATTAAGTTTGATTGACTTCCTGAGTTCCTCTTTGGCATCATCAACCAACCCCATACTATAATAAACATTTTCTAATGCATAATGAATCTCTGCATCATCAGGATTAAGTTCAATGGCTCTCTTAAGCTCTGAAATAGCCTTCTCAGGAAAACCCTTCTCATAATAGGCAATGCCCATATACTTATATGCAGTTGCATTTTGTGGCTCAATCTCCAATAACCTTTTGAGTTCAAAAACACTTTCACTATGCATATTCATTTCTGCATAAACAAGCGCTAATTTGAGACGTGCTTCAATTAAATCTGACTTTATGTTGATTGCTTTTGTATATTCTAATACAGCATCATTATATTTTCTTTTTTTTTCGTAAAGAAGACCAAGATTGTAATGTGCATCTGCATTATCTGGATTAAGCTCAATAGACTTTATGTATTCCATAATTTTCTTGTCTTCTTCTTTCATTGATAGCTTACATTCATCTGGTTGAATCGCTTCTTGCTGGTTATAAGGGCCATCAACTTCATTAGCATAACTTACAAAAATATTCACAAAGGTTAATGCTGTAACTAAAACAAATATTAAAATACTTTTATTCATAAATTATCCCCTTCGATCGCTAATTTATTACATTACGGCAATTCGGCTTTCCAGAATTGCCATTTGCCTTCGCAAAACATCAAATAAAGAGATTAGATTGAATCATTAATGTGATGATCCACCCATTAATTTTGCCTGTTTTAATTTTTCTGCAGCCTTTAATTCTTCAAACAATTTATATTCAACAGATGCTTCTTTTGTCCTCCCCCTCAATAAATAAACAACTCCAAGGTGATTGTGAGGTTCTGGAAATTCCGGATCGAGTGCCACAGCATTCTTATATGCGGCTATAGCTTCATCATATTGTTTCTTCTTTAGTAATGCCGAGCCAATCTCATCATATGCAAGCGCCGACAGAGGGTTTAATTCTATTGCCTTATTAAATTCCACTATCGCTTCATCAAACATTTCATTATAACGGTAGGCGATACCAAGACTAACGAAAGCGTTTGGATTACCGGGCTCGATCTCTACAACCTTTTTATAGGCAGAAATAGCCTCATTCATCATGTCTTTTGTATAATAAGCGCGCCCCAGGTAATTATACGCCTTTACCATAGTAGGATCTATTTCTACCGCCTTATTCCAAGCCCGGATAGCCAAATCGAAATTCCCCTTTTTTATTGTCTCAACCCCAATATTATAATATCCTTCAGCATCTGAGCTGCCTAAATCTGGCAAAGTTAATACAGCTTTTTCTTTTTCCTCCTCTTTTACAGTTCCTTCTGAGGGCTCTGTTACGAGCGTTGATTCTTCCTTGCCACATCCATATATCAAGAACACTATTAGGATTAGGTAAAAAAATGGATTGTAACTTGTTAATTTACAGAAATTTCTCATATATTTTCCTTTGTAAAAAAGATATTAACGAATCTACATTTTCCAAAATGTGATAATTATCTAGAGTCCTTACAAAAAGTTTAAAGTGCCTAAAGTTTGAAGTGAGCTAAAGTTGCGGTGAGAAAACAAATTTTTAACTTTAGGCACTTTAGTTCACTTAAGACACTTCAAACTTGGCTTCGGCGTAAGCTCAGCCGAACGGTTGCCTACCCGACTTCCAGTCAGGCTGGTGGCTCTACCGTACTATGTCATCCTTTGAGTCATGAAATTTGCGATTTCCTTAAAAACGGTCTTGTTATTAACCTGCATATCATCAATTATAAGGTAAGTTTGCCCTATTAAATCTTCCGCATACTTTTGTGCATATTCAATTGTATCATATTTGTTATAGATCTCCATGACACGTTTTACGTCATCCTCAGTTGTCTTCTCTCTTTGCTTAATCATTATTTCAATGAGGGTTTTTTTGTCATCTTCATTTGCTACTTCACAAGTATATGCATACAAATAGCTGGCCTTTCCTTCTTTTATGTCAGAGCCGATAACACCACCACGTCCCTTACCTTTCGTCAAATCAATTAAATCATCTTTTATTTGAAATGCAGGCCCCATGTGTTTGCCCAATTTCCAGATTTTTTCTATTATACCATCAGAATTTCCTGATACAACAGCGCCACCTACCATCCCGCAAGCAAGATAATATGCTGTTTTCAATTCTACCATATCTATGTACTTTTTTATCGTAAAATCCCTGACTCCTCTTGCATTAATATCCAGCGCCTGCCCTTCCACCGTTTTCGCATATGTTAATGTAAAGATCTCGAGGAGTTTCAACTTTTTTTCCGTTGATACTGTACTCGTAAGTATACTTTGGTATGCTCGAGCCAGTAAATAGTCACCAGCATTAATCGCATTAGCAGTCCCGTATTTTACCCATACGGCTGGCTGGTCACGTCTCATGGTATCACCATCTTCTATATCATCATGAAGCAAGAACATATTGTGTAAAATTTCTATAGCAAGAGCAAAACTTAACGCTTCATCTGGATCTCCACCCAATTCCTCACACGTAATCAGGCATATAGCGGGTCTTATGCGTTTTCCACCTGTTCTCAAATGGTGCC
This sequence comes from Candidatus Scalinduaceae bacterium, assembly GCA_046759445.1. Lineage (GTDB taxonomy): Bacteria > Planctomycetota > Brocadiia > Brocadiales > Scalinduaceae > Scalindua_A. Next base: position 46,594 of record JBHICG010000012.1, on the reverse strand, counting down.
ATATGGGTTCACTTAAATAATCGTCTCTATCTGGAGGGATAGTTTCTCTCAGCAAATTATCTATCTTTTTACCATAAGTCTTTATTGATTCTTCAATATTTATCTTCATTGAAATAAATTGCCGTCTACCCGTTTGTATTTTAACGGGCTAACACGGCTGTTTTTTTTCGCACCCATGTGTTCGCTTTATAACGCACCCATGTGTTTGCTTCGTAACGCACCTATGCCCTACCCATGAATTGACCTGTACGTGTGTCTACCTTTACAAGTTCGCCGGGGTTTATAAATAGTGGCACCTTGATTGTGAAACCAGTTTCTAATTTTGCAGGCTTAAATACGTTGGTTACGGTATCACCCTTTGTTCCGGGATCAGTTTCGATAATCTTCAATGTAACCGAGGCAGGGAGTTCAACCCCTATTGCGTTTCCTTCGTAGAATGAAACTTCAACTTTGGAGTTTGGTGTAATATATAACATTGTATCTCCAAGAACTTCTTTTGTAAGGAGAACTTGTTCGTAGTTTTCTGTATCCATGAAGCAATAACTATCTCCATCCTTGTACAAATATTCCATATCCTTGTGTTCAAGAAATACGTCTTCCACTTTGTCCGTAGACCTGAAACGTTTTTGAGTGACGTTTCCTTGTTTCAAACTTTTCATACTCACCTGCATATGCGCACGTCCCTTACCCGGTGTAACGTGTTGAAAGTCGGACACCGAAAAAAGCTCTCCGTCAAACTTTATAATTAGTCCCTTTCTAATCTCTGTAGCATTTATCAATTTAACAAATCCTTCACAAAATACACCTTAAGCTTATACAAATTCCATCATTACTGAATCTGCAACGGAAAGCCCCTTTCTTGACAACTTTACCCTTTCGTCATCATAATATATCAATCCTGCCCGTGCAAGAGCATTTATTTGTTCGCCAAAAAGTTCTATCAAATCAAAACCTGACCTATTAAAAAACTCTTTTTTAGAAATACCAGATGTCATCCTTAATGCCATAATAAGCATTTCCGATGCACTCTTCTTTTGAGGCAATTTTTCAGAAAAACTGATTAATCTTTTTCCAGATTTTACAGCAGATATATATTTTTTTACGTCTTTAATTTTGCAAAATCTTTCACCATTAACAAAAGAAAATGCTCCGGCACCTATACCAATGTATTCTCTATTCTCCCAATAAACTATATTATGTTGACACTCCTTACCTCGTTTTGCATAATTTGATATCTCATAATGTATGTAACCTTTATCACAAAGGAAATCTTTTGTACACTCATACATATTTAATTCCTCTTCTTCGCTTAGCCTTCTAAAAACTCCAGACTCCATTTTTTCAACAAGTGGCGTCCCTTGCTCATAAGAGAGACAATACGCAGATACATGTTCAGGATCTAATCTGAAAGATTCGGTTAAATCCATTTTCCATTCATTTAAGGTTTGTCCTTGACAACCGTAAATCAAGTCTATGTTAATATTTGTGAATCCATTTTCTCTTAAATTTAAAAATGTATCCCTTGCCTCGCCTGCAGTATGAATCCTCCCCAGTGACTTCAAGTACTTGTCATTAAATGACTGAACACCAATACTAATTCTATTAACGTGACTATTCTTTAGAATGTGTATTTTTTCACCGTTCAAAGTTCCAGGATTTGCTTCGATCGTATATTCTTTAAGCCCTGGTCCGTCAACATGTTTAAGGACTATATTCAGTAAATTATTTAATTGTGTTTCATTTAATACAGTGGGTGTTCCGCCACCAATATAGACAGTCTTAAAGCAATATTTACCATTTACTGATTGAAGCTCTTTTTCGATTGCCATGATATATTCATCAACTAACTCTGACTTCATTATAATTGAGTTAAAATCACAATATATACATTTACTCATACAAAATGGTATATGAATATATAATGAACGTAAATGGTTTCGTATACTCATTGTCTTAATCTAGTTCTTGTCGTAATCATTTCTTACAAGTGGCACGAAAACACATCCCAGGAGTTCTTCTTCAATTAATTTGCCTTTTATTTTTGTTGCCCTGACTAATACCTGCTGTTCAGTACTACCTATCGGTATCATAATCCTCCCCTCTTCTGCAAGCTGTTCAACAAGTTGTTTGGGTATATCAAAAGTAGCCGCTGTCACTATTATGGCATTAAAGGGCGCCTCGTCCCCATAGCCTAAATTCCCGTCAGCAATACGAATCTTTACCCTGTCACCGTAACCTAATTCGTTTAATATCATCATAGCCCTCTTCGCCAGTTGTGGTCTGACTTCAACAGTATAAATCTTCTCCAGTATCTCCGCAAGGATAGCAGTTTGGTAGCCAGAACCAGTGCCTACCTCCAGTACTTTATCATACTTCTTGAGTGAAAGTGCCTGAATCATATAGGCTACAATATATGGTTGGGAAATGGTTTGTTCTTCTCCAATTGGCACAGGTATATCCTCATACCCCCTATCCCAGAGTTCTACAGGTAAAAATCTGTGACGAGGAACTCCTCCCATAGCCCTGAGCACTTCTTTATCTATAATGCCCCTAGACATTAATTGAGTCTGTACCATTTGTTTCCGCTTTTCCTCATATAATGTATTTTGTACAATCATACTATTTAAAGATTGTTATTCATTAATCGTATCAGCTTCACACATTTACCTGATGACTTATATCTTTATTCACTTCTCTTCTAATTATTTCCTTATAATAGCGTAATCTCCTCGCAGGATCATCTAAGCCTCCCCCGAAACATCTTGACATTTTGTTGTATATAAGCTTAACGGGTATTTCTTTAATGAGCAAACCTAATTTCCATGCTTGTATCCACAATTGTACGGGCATACCGTAACCATTTTCTGTCAGGTTCATTTTCTTCAGGGCATTAACCTTATACGCCTTAAAACCACAAAAGGAATCCGTCAAATCAAAGTGGGTTATTTTATTTAATATCTGAGTTATTTCCATGTTTATGTCATATCTGTCCCGGGGTACTATTTCCTCCAATTTATTATTTGGTAAAAGATATCTTGAGCCTGAAACAACATCGTAGTTTCTAATCTGCTCAAGAAATATTGGTATTTCATCAGGTATATGTTGACCATCACAATCCATCGTAATTATACAATCGTAACCATTTGAGATACTATATTTAAATGCTTCAATGATAGTGTATCCATAACCAAGATTATTTTTATGTGTAATAATTTTTATATTATCAATACCTGATAACTGTTTTTGCGTACCATCGGTAGATCCATCATCTACCACGAGAATGTCCAGGTTGTACTTCTTTATCTGTGATATTATATATCTAACATCATCTTTCTCGTTGTATGCTGGTAATGTTATCAGCGATTTCATTCGTTCTATTATTCCTATTAATTAAGTTTTCATTCAACAAAGCTAAATTAAATACACAAACTTAATCTTATATTGCTAACTCTTTAAATCAAGAAAAATATACAGATTGCATAATAACAAATCTTAATATAACGCTAATACTCCCAGGCTTAATTAAAAATTAATACCCTCACATAAACATCGTCTCATGAACGACTATTAAAATACATTAATATTTATTCTTTTTTGTTCTTTTTTTACTTGACAATGGTGAATCCTCATGATACAAGCAACTCATTATTGGAGGGAGGGAGAGAGAATTAGCATAGAAATATTTTAATTTTATAACTTTTAAAAAAGGAGAGTAAAATGGCTGCTAAGAAGGCAAGGAAGAAAGCTAGTAAGAAAGCTGTTAAAGTATGGACAAAGGCAGAGCTAAGTACACTGAAGAAGGAGTATCCTAAGAAAAATACAAATGCGCTGGCAAAGAAGCTCAGAAGAACTTTGGAAGCTGTCCGTTTTCAGGCAAAAAAACATGGTCTGAAAAAGACGAAGGCTTATATGAAGTCTTTATATTCAGCAGCAAGTAAGCCTGCAGCCAAGAAGAAATCCAGCAAAAGAAGAAGATAATTTCTGCAGGATGGTTGAACTAAAGAGAATAAACTTATCGGTAAGAGCCGAACGTGCAATATTACTTCATACAATATTGCATAACGGTCGTAGTAGCGAAAATTCTATGGTTGAGCTTAAAAATCTGGCTAGCACGGCAGGAGCAAGGGTCTTAGAAAGCGTTATACAAAAAAGGGAAAGGAGTGACCCTTCTTTTTATATAGGTAAGGGAAAGGCATATCAATTGGCTGAATTATGTAAATACAAAGACATTGATGTCGTGATTTGTGATGATGACCTTACACCCTCACAGGTGCGCAATTTAGAGAAGGTTACCGAAACAAAAGTAATTGACAGGAGCGAGTTGATCCTCGACATTTTTGCAACAAGGGCTAAGACTGCTCAGGCAAAATTACAGGTAGAACTCGCTCAACTGGAATATACAAAGCCGCGTTTAAAGAGGATGTGGACTCATCTTTCCAGGTTTGAGGGTGGTATAGGAACAAGAGGACCCGGGGAAAAGCAACTAGAGGTGGACAGAAGGTTAGTATCAAAGAGAATAATTACTATGAGAAAGAAACTCAGGCAGATTGAAAAGCGTAGAGAAAACCAAGTAAAGTCAAGGAAAGAATATATCACTGGCTCACTAGTAGGATACACAAACGCGGGCAAATCAACATTAATGAATATATTGGCAGATACCAATACGCTTGTTGAAGACAAACTCTTCGCAACCCTTGATACAAAGACAAGCTTGTGTCAGTTGGGGAATGGTGAGAAAATTACCCTGAGTGACACTATAGGATTTATAAGAAAACTCCCTCACCATTTGGTATCATCCTTTCAGGCAACCCTCGAAGAAGTAAGATGGGCTGACTTTCTGTTGCACGTTGTTGATATTAGTTCTCCAGATGTTATTGGTCAGGTTGAAGCCGTCAATAAGGTACTCAAGGAACTTGAGTGTGATAAGAAACCGTCTATTATGGTTCTAAACAAAGTGGATGCCTTAAAAGACACGTCAGCTATTACTTTTTTCCAAAACAAATACGACAACACAGTAACAATCTCTGCCCTTTCTGGATTGGGGATAGAGAAGCTAAAACAAAAGATGATTAGTTTTGCAAACAAAGACAGCACAGAAATCAGGCTTGTATGCAATATCAGCAATGGGAAATTGTTGGCTTATATTTATGAAAACAGCAAGGTTATTAATCGTAGATTTACCAAATCAAGCGTCCACTTTCATATCCTTATTGATGAAAAGAACCTCTCAAAATTGTATCAACTGGGAGGAAAGGATTTATCAGTAACTCACATCTTGTGAATTTGCACCCCATCGACTAGTATTAGCTATTATATTACTGAGAGCACAAAGTAGTTTACAGTGATGTCAGCCTGAGTGTTCAGAATGAAATATAAACTATAATGTGCTCCCAGTAGTAAATGCCCTTATAATATTAAATCGGTCAATCTTAGTCCCGGTACTGCCAGTAAATATGAGTAGGTATTTGATACAGAAACGGAACTGATATGGAAGAGTGTAACAAATACAAGCAATGCCCCATGTGTGCCGAAGACATTAGGGTCGATGCTGCCATATGTCGTTATTGTATGACGGACGTTTACAATGACACCAAAGTCAAAGAAGGACGCTTTGTAAAAATAAAACTAAAGGTTGGTGATATAATATATAAGGGAGATATTTTTGTCCATGGATGTACTAAACGTGTGAGCGACGTTGTGAATGATAAACGACAGTTCATATCCCTGTTAAACACCTGCGAGGAAGTGGAATCAAGTGATCATGATTTAGAAATTGGTTATATAGCTCTCAACAAAAATGTAATAGAATGGGTACGGGTGGTCGAGACCTGACCAGAAAGGTAAAAAACATCAGTAGTAACCAATTCTGTATTTTTGTGAATAGGGTATTTTATAAGTTAAAAGAACCAACCTAAATATTAAAATACTTATAATAATATTAAGCCGACAAACTCTTTTTAATCTAGTATTTTTCACTCCTTTAAAAGTAGCCTATCCCCTTTATGTCCCCTGCACCTTCAATTTCATCCTTCTGATTACAAAAAGCGTAATAGCAATAATTAAGATTAATACACTAATATTTTGTGAGATTGTGAGTCCGTCAAAGAGAGGTGGATTGTCCGCCCTTAAAATCTCCATACAAAAACGCATCACTGAATATAAAATACAGAATAACATTGCTACCTCCCCCTCCCTCCTGCGATGTTTAACGAAAGTACTTAATATAAAAAATATCGCAAGATTACCCAATGCTGAGTATATCTGGGCAGGATGTACGGGAAGTGAGTGGCCGTCTGTCACACTAACCAGACCCTCTTCAAGATGAGATAAGAATGCAGGACTACCATCAATCATATTATACGCATCAACCGTTTTAGGAAATGTAACAGCCCATAATAAATCTGGGTTACATACGTCCCCCCAACAGCATCCATTAAGAAAACAACCAATCCTCCCAAAGACCAACCCAATTGCCATGGAAAGAGCCATAATATCAATCGTTTTTAGTATAGGCAGCCTCTTTATTCTCAAGATAAATAATAATGCAATAGTTGCAGTTATAAAACCTCCGTAAAATACCAACCCTCCTTGATATATTTTTAAGATGTCCAGAAGGTTATCCTTATATACATCAAAGTTCTGGATGACATAAAATAATCTACCCCCTAATATTCCTATAAAAATAACATATATGCCTGAATCGGTTATATGTTCCGGGTTTATGTTTTCAGCCCTCGCCCTCATCCGTGCCACGTAAACGGCAGCAAGAAACCCAACCATTAGCATAAACCCGTACGCGTAAACGGGAATTGCCTTACCAATGAACGGAATCGGAATTTCAAAAAGAGTCCTAATCATTTTCCAGGAAGAGACAAAACTGCTTAAACTTTTAAGATTTATTCCAGTATCATGTTATCGATTAATCTCGTAGCACCTATCCATACAGCCACAACCGCTACAACCTTTCCATCAATCCACGAAACATTGTCCAGGGTATCTGGATCAACAATGGATACATAATCAATCTTGTTGTGTTCTGCACTATTAATAATGGATACCATTTCTTCTATGATTTTCTTAGTACTTTTCTCCTTGAGTGCTACCATGGTCTTTGCCTTCAGCAGTGAATTGTATAAACAGACTGCACCGAGACGTTCTTCCGAGTTTAAGCGCTTATTCCTGGAACTAAAGGCAAGACCGTCCTTTTCGCGTATTGTTGGAAGAACCTTAACATCTATCTCCATGTTCAAATCCCTGACAAGCCTTTTGACTACAACGCTTTGCTGATAGTCCTTTTGTCCAAAGTAAACCCTGTCAGGTCTGATTATATTAAAGAGTTTTGTTACTATTGTAGTTACACCCCTGAAATGTCCTGGCCTTGACCTGCCGCAGAGAGTTTCTGTGAGTTTATTTTGTACCACATTTGTACAAAATCCCTCCGGATACAATTCCTCTGTACTGGGCACAAAAATAACATCCACATTTACACTTGCTGCAATTTCTACATCCTTGTCTGACTGGCGAGGATAACTATTGAAGTCTTCACTCTCATCAAACTGTGTTGGATTCACAAAAATGCTGACAATGAGCCTATTATTCTCATCCCTCGCATTTTGTATCAAATTCAGGTGACCCTCATGAAGAGCCCCCATCGTAGGCACAAATCCTATAGACTCTTTCCTCTCCTTGATTGAAATGACTTTTGCACTCATCTCATCAATCTTTGTTATAACGTCCATATTTAAAACAATATCAATTTGCTTTCGTATATTTAGTCTCCTCTAAAATAATTCTGGATGTTAACAATAGCTCAATTTTTTGTCAAGTTTTACAGTCAATATAATTACCCTTAATATTATATCATTATTAGGATAAGAAACATATTATGTTTGCTATCAACTTCTTTTGATAATTTTTCTAGAGTGAAGCGGATACAGCTTCCATAAATATTTTATGGTAAAAGCTCCATTGATTAAATTTTGATTTACTTTCGTAAAGAAACCGTTTAAATTGATAGGACACTGATTATGTCCGTCCTTCGGACGGTCGCAGATACATACAGATAACAGTTTGTCTTTTACTGGTCTGCGCATTCGTCATTTAATGCGCACGTTTTAAAATCCTCATAATCTGTGTTTGTCTGCGTCCGCAATTAGAATAATTGAATGTTATAATAATGTATTGAAAATTATCATTTCCGAAACATTTTTAGGAGAAGAAAATTGAAGTCATTTGTTATTTCGTTAGTGGTTTCTTTGGTTTTGATCGGATGCGTTAATAAAAAGGCAGAAACCCTCGTCTCTGAACCGCAGCCTGTCGTCAGCGAAAAGCGGGCTGAAGTTACCATTTTTGAAGGTGAAACGCATTTTAAAAATATCAGGCAGCTTACTTTCGGCGGAGAGAATGCCGAGGCTTACTTCTCTTATAATGCCCATAAGCTTATATTCCAGTCGAAGCGTGATGGCCTGGAATGTGACGCAATCTTTACAATGAATGTCGATGGCACCGATGTTACGATGGTTTCATCTGGTAAGGGCGCTACTACCTGTTCATTTATCGCCCCTGACTATAAATCCATAATTTATGCATCCACGCATCTGGGAGGGGATGAATGTCCACCCAAACCTGATATGTCGCGCGGTTATGTCTGGGCGTTATACAAAAGCTATGATATTTTCAAGGCCGACGTTGACGGCTCCAATCTTGTCCGTCTGACTGACGCACCCGGATATGATGCCGAGGGGGTATATTCACCCAGAGGAGACAAGATTATTTTTACTTCGGTCCGTACCGGTGATCTGGAACTGTTCATGATGAATCCTGATGGTTCCAACGTTGAGCAGTTGACTGATATTCCCGGCTATGATGGAGGCGCTTTCTATTCCCTTGATGGTGAATGGATATGCTGGCGGGCGTCAAGACCACAGGGAGAAGCACTTGCAGACTATGTGGGCCTTCTCAAACAGGCTTTAATACGACCCAGCAAACTTGAGATATATGTTATGAATCTGAAAGACCGTAAACCAATTCAGTTAACCGAAAACGGTGCCGCCAACTTCGGCCCTTATTTCCATCCCAGCGGTGATAAGATTATCTTTGTTTCCAATATGGATGATCCAAAAAAGCGGAATTTTGAGCTGTATATGGTTGATATAAAAACCAAGAAAGTTGAGCGTTTGACTTATAATCCAACGTTCGACGGTTTCCCCATGTTCAGCCATAACGGGAAAAAACTCGTTTTTGCTTCAAATCGCAACAACAGCAGACCGCATGAAACGAATATATTTCTAGCCGATTGGGTAGATTAAACAGGAAAATTTTCACCGCAGAGACACAAAGAGCGCAGAGAATACACAAAGTTTGTAAAGAAAAGCGTAGTGCGGCATAGCCACGGCCAAAAGCGGGCAATTGACAAAAGGCAGAAGTCTTCCGACATAATAATGCGATATATTTTACCCGCTGACGGTGAAATAAGGTGTTAAGGAGAATGAGAAAAGGGAAGTGTCGTCTTATTAAGGGGAAAGCGACAAAAAGTTAATAAAATAAATTGTATGAATTATAAATTAACCAAGTACTTTGAAGAAGTAATCTTAAAAAGACGCCCTTACCTTAAAATAGAATGGTGTATAAAAATTATCGAAAATCCGATTAAGGTTGAAAAGCAAGAGGAAAACCGTTATAAATTTTGGGTAAGAGTTCCAGAATTTGGTAACCGTATTTTTCGAGTGATAACGCTCGAAGACAAAATTACAATACACAATGCATTCCCGGACAGGAGTTTTAGATTATGAAGCTAAATTATTATCCCGATACAGATTCGTTATATATCGAACTGGTAGAAAAAAAGACAAGCGTAGATAGCAGGGAAATCTCAGATGGGATTGTTATGGACCTGGATTCGGAAGGTAATATAATTGGTTTTGATATAGATAATGCCAGCAAGAAAATAAACCTCTCCGAATTAATCACAAACAAGCTACCAGTTATTTCACAGACGATCAAATAGTTAACAGTGTCCACGCTTGTTTTGAAGACAAACCAAAAAGGTAATGAAAGGAGGTCCTATGTTGGGATGTTGGGATGTTGGGATGTTGGGAAAATGAATACTATGAATACTGTAGTGGGCCAATTGTTGAAAAAAAAGTTGATTTACAACGAAAGGTTGGCAAAAAGTATGTCTTGATCAAAAAGGTGCCTGTTGGTGTATGCAAAAAATGTGGTACTCGGTACTATGCTGCTAATGTCCTCAAAACTATCGAATCAACTGTTTCTAGCAGAAGAAAACCAGAAAAAGAAATCCATATGGCTGTATATTCTCTATAGGGTTGAGCTTACAAACTTTAGGATAAAAGATGATTTAGTAAAGGATGCTGTCAATTGCAAGGATTAATCCCATAATATTTTTCATAAAAACTTATAAGCTTGAGACCGTTTTCACAATATAAAAAAAACCCTTCAACATAATCGTTGAGGGATATCTCTCTTAAAATGCTCCTCGGGTATGATTCCCCATGTTCAGCCATGACGGAAAAAAACTTGTTTTTGCTTCAAATCGCAACAACAGCAGACCGCATGAAACAAATATATTTATAGCTGATTGGATAGAATGAGGTAGTTTATTCATCGCAAAGCTAGCAATTTTATATTTGATAATTATAAAACTTTTATTAGAATAAATTTATGACAGTAAAAGAAGCAGCTATAGATACCCTTAAAAACCTGCCAGATGACGCCACTTGGGAAGATGTGAAGGAGAGAATCGAATTTGTTGCAAGTATTCGTAAGGCTTTGCAGGAACTTGATGAGGGTAAGGGAGTATCTCATGCACAAATCGAAAAAGAATCTTCTTCATGGATTACAGAATAAAGTGGTCACCTGCTGCCAGATTGGATTTTAGAGATTTAATTATCTTCATATCTGAAGATATACTTCAGCAGCAAAACATTTCCGAAACAAGATATTAAATCACATCACGCAAATTGCAAAGTTTCCCCAGTCAGGTCGAATTGTTCCTGAATTTCAAAATGAAAATATTCGTGAAATCATACAGAAACCTTATAGGATTGTTTACCGGATTAAAAACGAAGAAATGGTTCTTGAGATTGCAAGGATATGGCACTCTGCCAGAGGTATTCCGGGAATATAAATGAAGGAAAGAGGTTGAGAGGCACAAAGATATTAGATATTTGTAGGGTGGGTTAAGCGTAGCAAACCCACCTTTATTCTTATAGATGTTTTCGGTGGATTCGACCTGTTGGCCTGGGAATTGAAGAAAGCTCCTTGCCTTTAGACGAAGATTTTAATTCTATGCCGGTTCAGGCTTCAAGTCGTGCCCGAGGCATATCCGCCTAAGGTGACTCTATATACCACTCAAAAAAACTTGTATTTTACTTCTCATTGTACTACTATTTCTTTGTCTCAAAAAAAGATTACTTATCATCTTGTGAACCTGTGTGAAGAGCCGTGTGCGGGAAATCTGCAGGCACGGTTGTGTGAGGGGCACCTGTGAACAATCCTTTCGACTACTCGACTCCCTCCTGATGCGCATCATGATTTAATGGCGACAATTGGGACTAAGTCAAGTCGTCGAAACGGCCACAATTTGCACTTTCAAAAACTTGAAAAAGCGCTGGGGCAAATGGTAGTAACAAGTTTTATTAAAAAACTGTAAAAACAATCGGCATTTCAAAGAGGGAGAGATCGATCCATGGCAGTATTCAATCTTTCACGATCCATTAGCAAAAAAATCCAACGGTATGTCAATGATTTTCAACCATACACGAACCATCCTGCTTACCGGGATGTGAAAGTCGTCCGAGACGACCTTCGTCATTACTATAACAAAGAGCTTCCTACCAAATTAAACAAAATCAAACGTAAGGACTTAGTACATCTGATAGGGCAGCTTTCCGCTGGGGGAATTACTGCCGGGGGACTAAAGCGTGCGAAAAATATCATTCAAATAAATGGTGTAGAGAATTTTAAAGGTGAACTCAAATTATTGCTCAACAAGAAGACCGCTTTGGCTAAGCGCTATCGGCGGTTTATCAAGCAAATAAACGGTCTTGGTCCCGTGTCGGCTTCGGAAATCCTGAATAACCTTCAACCTAATGTGTGTGGTGTTTGGAATCATAAGGTTCGCGAAGGATGGCGAAAACTTAATTTAGGCCGTTACGTTGATCCCGACGAGAAAGTGTTGTTACCTGAAAAGTATCAGGTATTTAACGAGATTAGCAGTCAGATTGGCGAAATCATTAGCTCTAGTGTCACAAACGTCGATCAGACGACAGTAATGGATTTTCTATCATACGTTGGTGGATATGAACCCGCAACCGTGAATTCCGTACTACCGCAGATCGTTAAAAGAACCCCTGTGGTGACAGGAGAACCGAAGCATTACACTATTGAAGTCTTTTACGGCACAAATCGTCGACCTACACAGAAGATCAAACTTGGTAAGAAGTTCAGCCGTAGTGAAAAACCTGGCAAATTGTACGGAAAATATCGCGGAGATAAAGTCCATTGGGGAATCTGTGAAGTAAGTATTCCAAGGGATCCAAAACATAAAAAGGGGAGAATCGAAAGACCCAAACTCTGGAAACTTGAGTTTCGTGAACATCGTAAAAAACATGTAGTCTTGCTGAGTACGACGCCTCTTGACTCCGTCAATTATTTCGAGCGTTTAAGAGACCTCATCGGCAGTTCTGACAAAAATCAGGCGCTGGTTTTCATTCACGGATTCAGCACTAGTTTCGAAGAGGCGGCATGGCGAACAGCCCAGATTTCCTATGACCTTGAATTTGACGGTGTTCCAATGATGTTCACCTGGCCTACCCTCGGCAAGATTTCTCGGAAAGGATACAATCATGATGAAACGAATGCTGGGTATTCGCGGCTATACCTGCAGAAATTTCTAGAGCGAGTCGTAATAGCGGCTGGTGCCAAGAAAATCCATGTAATTGCCCACAGTATGGGAAATGATATTCTTACTTATGCGTTGAAAGATTTAGTTACTCAGATGAGAGGTAAAAACAAACGGTTATTTTGTCAAGTTATTCTAGCGGCACCGGATATTGATGCGAAGATTTTCAAGGAACAGTCGGTACCGGGAATGAATGGGATCGGTTCGAGATTTACACTATATGCTGCAAAGAACGACATGGCCCTTTGGCTCTCACAGAAAAATCACGGTAATTATTCCCGTGCGGGATACGTGGATCAGGGAATTACGATTGTCAATGGCGTAGATTCGATTGATGCATCAGCAGTTAACACCACGCTGATTGGACATTTCCACTATGCTGATAACAAGTCTGTTATCAGCGATATGCATTCCCTTATTAATCATGGCCATCCGCCTAATGATCGACTCTTGAGGGCGGTGCCAAGCAAGAAAAATGCCAGATTCTGGAAGTTCCAGCCGTGACGTCACCAAGGCTCATGGATGAATCGTTAACTCTCCGGCAAATATCAAATCAGTTAAAACATCGACTTCCAGTTTTCGCAAGAATTAGGTGACCGGAATCGAAACGGTTAAGGCAATTTTCACAAATTGCTCACAATCTACCAGCCCGACACTCATTCTGGCGGGCAAGATAGAACCAAATAGAACAATTAAATCATCTGGTTAACGCTCGTTCCCACGCAAAGCGTGGGAACGAGTTATGTTATTGAATTATCTGGCAATCACCTTCGTGGTGACAGAGTGCTCTACGTTATCACGCATGAAAACAACCGTAATCTCGCTTCCTGCCTGTAACGACTTTAAGACATCGGAAAAGGTTTGCAGGTCTTCGATTACTGTTTCACCGATGCGCACAATGATATCACCCTCCTGGAGATCTGCTTTTTCTGCAGGTGTATCAGGAGTAACACCGTCAAGGCGGACACCCTTACCGGTATAAGCAAAGTCAGGAACGGTACCCAGGACGACACGCCTTTTCTTATGCGGCTCCCCTTTTTGTAGTGCCGTGATGTCTCTTGTACCGGTTAGTGTTGAGGTTAAGGGTTCGGGTTTTGCGGCAAGGTATTCAACTACTTCCTTCAAGACGGCAGCAGTCTTAACCAGACCTGCCGTGTCTATTCTATCAGCAGTGTCAGTTGGACGATGATAGTTATCGCGTGCTCCACTGAAGAAATGCACGGCTGGCACTCCAGCATCGAGAAAACTCTTCTCATCACCGTTGGCAGTATCTAAGGTTGATTGTTTAATAGGAACGCCGGTTACGTATTCGGTACCACGAAAGATATGCACCCATTCGCGTGCGGAGTAGGCGCCGAATATGGTTAGTGCATCCTTGCCTAATTGGCCGACTGTATCGAGATTGATCATTGCCATAGTTTTAGAGACAGGGTATTTCTTTTCCTGCCTGATGTAATGCAATGAGCCAAGCTTACCGGCTTCCTCTGCGCTGAAGGCCACAAACACGATCGTACGTTCAGGCTGCCATTTTTTGCCCACCAGGCGTGCAAATTCCAATAAAACGGAGATCCCACTGGCATTGTCATCGGCACCAGGGTGAATTTTGCCTTCGTCACCTTTGTGACAATCAGGCCAACCGAGTCCGTGCGAATCGTAGTGTGCGCCGATAACCACGCTCTGCCCATCAAATTGTGGATTTGTACCCGGGATGATTCCTATTACGTTCTTAATAGTGACATCACGTTCAGGTTCATCTACCTTTTCAGTCCAGGTTTGGAAATAATCATTTGGTTGATCCCCGCAGGGTTTTAGACCGGCATCAGAAAACTGCTTTGCGATATAGTCGGCGGCCTTATCTAATCCGGGAGTACCGAGGCCCCTTCCCTCCAACTCATCAGAGGCGAGGTATTCGATATCCTGTAACATTCTCGCTTCGGAGAAGACGGGAGGTAATTGCGCAAGGGCAACGCGTGTTGCCAATTTGGCTGTCGTTGGCTCCACTTTTTTATTATCACTTTGTAAAATGATAATCGACATGGGTGAATTGATCACCGGCCATTGGCCTTTAAATACGTTGGTTGGTTCATCACCGGTGAAGGCAAGGTAGCTGTACTTGTTGTAGTGGGGGAGTTTCCTTCCCAGACCCGGCATTGCAGCCACATTGTCCGTAGCAAGCCAGGCCAGGGCACGTGAATTGTTGGACGGGTTGCGTGCCATTACCACAACAGAATGTTGGTCACGTTTCAATTCAGTACCTTCAATATGTATTGTTGCCTTCTTGTCAACATAATCATAATCGGATAGAGCCTTGCTAACCATAGGACGGAAACGATTCTTCCATCCAAACAACCAGACGGCACGGTCAGTCGGCAATTCATCCAACTGATTATCAAGGTTGATTTCCATCTGCACAGAGCGGCCTTTCTGCCATCCCTTTGCCAGTTCCTGATATCCAGCGCGAATTGATTCGGGTTCGTTTGCAGGTAATACCACCAATACCCGTTCGGCGCCAAAGACCTGACTCATGGCCGGTGGGGTCTCTGAGTGATCTAATGTGCGGAAGACGTCAAATTCCGGATCGACATCCAGGCGTACAGGCCGAACAGGAAGCATGAGTTCCATATTGTACCGTTTAGTATCGACATCAATGCTGGTCTGGAATGCTTTTGCGACACCTTCCATGTGGATGGCGATTGGCAACCTTAACCGGTAGGGTTCTGCCCCTTGAGTTTGTTCGATAATAGCCGACAGCACGTAACCATCACCCAGTTCCCTTGCAGCAGCCTGGTGTACTTGCAGGGAGGGTGCGCCGGTCCTTTTCACCCATTGTTCAAACATCAATTCCAGGGGATCATCAGTCACATTATTGAAGGTAGTTGCAACATCATCAAAGGAGGCAACCTTAAACTTGTATTTTCGATAAAATTGATGGAGAGCCTTAATAAAGGCCTGATCACCCAGTTGTCGACGGAGCATATGGAACAACATCATGGTCTTGCCATAACCTACAGCCTCTGTAACTGCACTACGCCGGGAACGGAATTCGGAAAGGGGAAAGTCCTTATTCTTATTGGCAGTTACATAGTTCGTATATTTTTGTAAAACCGAACGGCGGTATTCAACAGCCACACCACGTTGTTCTTTTATGAGATGGTCGGCAAGATAAGTTGTCAGACCTTCAGCCCAATTGCCTTTTTCGTAATCAGTATATACCCCATTGCCCCACCAGTTATGAAGAATCTCATGGGGATAAGACGAATGAAGAATAAAAGGAAAACGAATGACCTTTGGACCAAGCAGCGTGAAAGACGGCATGCCATAACCGGTTTCCCAAAAATTCTCTACCAGGGCAAACTTTTGATAAGGATACGGACCAAGAAGCTTTCGATACATTTCAAGGTACTGTGCAGTTGTATCCAGATACTTTTGCGCAAGTTGCGGATCAGGTTTGCGTAAGAAGGCCATCGCATCCACAGCGCCTGCAGCCTGGCCATATTCTGTAAATTCGGCGGAAATGAGGTAAATCTCCTCCTGCGGTTTGTCCATCATCCATGCATCTTGCCGGAAGTCTGCGCTGGTATCATGTTTTTTACGCACGCCCTGGCTGACGGATGACCAGCCTGTTGGTAATTCAACGTCCATACTGAATGTAACTAGTTCATCAACGAAATGTGGATACCAATAGCTGGACCCGCTTAAGAATACTCCTTCCGGGGATATAATACCGGGAGATACGCTGAAGCTGCGTGCATATTCCTCACCGTATTCTTTAATGGGATGGAAAATCTTACCCTTGTATTTGAGCGTAAACTGACGGGTTCCAGGTGGCAGCTTGACCTCAAAAAGTTCCCGTATAATATTGCCTTGCTGAAGTGATGGATTGTTACTGAAAAATCGACCTGCTTCCGTGCCGGAGATATTTCTTAGTATTATATCTTTGTCCAGAACCTCAGGTTTGAGTCCCTGATGAAGTATGAAATGGATAGGTTCCGTGTCCGTTAATGCCGGGGGCAAGGTGATTACGTCAACTATTTCGAGCCGGTGGTTGTCCGGATGCAGCGTGACCTTAAGGTCATGGTTGATCTGACCGAACGTTATCGATGACACGATCAGGATAAAAAACCCTGTTTGTAAAAAACGCTTAATCAATTGTACCATTTGGTACACCTGGTACAATTGACATAATCGACAATTCATTTATGCTCTCCCTTTATTGTAATAGTTTACTGTATTCAAACAATCTAACCTTTTTCTGTCATTCCCGCCCTGCTGTAGCAGGCATAAGCGGGAATCTAGGCGGATAATAATAAAGGCAATTAGATTCCCATTTTCATGGGAATGACATAAGGGCAACATTGAACCAGCATAGTGTTATTCAACAGGGTACAGCTTCTATTCTAAATTCGTGAAAAAATTAAGCAAGTTTTTTATAAAAACTTTGGTACAATGTGCTACATTGTGCGGCGAAGCCGCGACAAGTTTAAAGTGTCTAAAGTGAACGTGTGAAACCTGTTTCACAATAAATGCCTAAAGTTAAAAATAAGGAGTATTATGAAAAATATGAGCAGGCTTGGATTATTAAAATTTGAAGGCTTCCAAAGAAAAATGAAAAGAATTGCCTTAAACATCCTCATAATGCACGTTTTCCTTTTTGGAATGAGTTACTTTGTGTTTGGTGCTGATGATTTAGAAGATCAGGCTTTGTCATTGTTTGGTAAAACTCAAAAGGACTCGGTCTTCTATCTTGACAACGGGATGGAGGTTATTCTCATAGAAAATCATGCCAGTCCCATGATTACGGCATTTACAATCGTCAAGGCCGGTAGTCGCAATGAAGACGCATCAACAAACGGATCCGCACATTTTCTTGAACATCTGCTCTTTAATGGTACGAAAAACCGCACACAGAAGGAGCTCTATGACGAAATGGATTATTATGGCGGTTATAATAATGCACACACAGGACCCGATTACACCAACTTCATGATACTGATGCCGAAGGAGTATATTGAACAGGGGATGGACATCCAGGCAGACATGCTTTTCAACTCCACTCTACCTCCTGAAAAATTTGAAAAAGAACGGGGCATCGTTATTGAAGAGATTGGCAAAGGTGCAGACTATCCAACACATCAGGTTCACAATCATTTCTTACGGGTTTTATACTCCGGCACGTCTTATGAGCGGCCCGTGCTCGGAACTGTTTCCACGATTTCTCATCTAAAGCGTGATGATGTACAAGCATATTATCACACCTGGTATGTGCCCAACAATATGACATTGATGGTCATCGGTGATTTCACAACCCCGGAAATGGTAGAATTGGTTAAGAAGAAGTATGGACCATATCCTGCCGGTCCTCTGCCGGAACACAAACCTATCTTGCTGATACCGCCGAAAACACTGCGGGTTGTCCGGACAAATGGTATGGGAAAATTTCCTGCCGATCGCCAATATCTTAATATGGGTTACATATTACCGGCGCCTGCATCTGAGGATTTCTTTTCATTACAACTGCTGGCCGAGTTCCTTGGTGGCAAAAAGGACTCAGTCCTGGACGTCTTGTTCAAACAGGATTCCAATAAAAACCTGGTTAATTCAATCAATGCAAACATAACATTTAATAGTGATTTTTCAACGCTGCAAATTTTAGCAGAACTTCCCTTAAATACCGATGTTGATCGCATTATCGATTTGATTACACACGCCGTACGAGACATGGCACTTAATCCTGTGCAGATGAGCAAGATTCAAAAGATGTTAATAGCAAGGGCCACGCATGAAATTTATCTGCAGGAAAAACTGCATTACTATGCCATGATGAAATCGAGCTATCTTGCCGCCGGTGGATATGCCTTTCTCCGTGATTATATGGACAGTATAATGAAGGCAACACCGAAATCAATTCAGGACGCTGCGTTACAATATCTGAAATCCCCGTTACCCATAATCACATTAATGTCCCCACCTCTTAAGCCGGCTGAAGCAACCGGGGTTGAAACACAAAATCAATACCACATGGAAACACTGGAAAATGGTATGACCGTTGTTATAAAAGAAAACCCTGACAGCCGTGTTGTAGGAATACACCTGTTAGCAAAAGGCCGAAGTCTGTGTGAGGGTAAGGAAAAGTGGGGTATGGGAGAGGTTTTACAGCGAATGCTGCTTGAGGGAGGAACGCTTAATCATCCCAAGGAAAAATTGTATCATGCACTTGAATCCATTGGCGCGGAGTTAAAACTCCACGACAATCCTTCTATTCCCTATGACGATTACTACAATTCGGTCCGCTTTGTCTACGTGCGATTGAAGGTAATAGATTTCTTTTTCGAGGAAGGCATCAGATTGCTTGCAGAAATGGTATCCCAACCTCTACTTACAGAGGACGCT
This sequence comes from Candidatus Scalinduaceae bacterium, assembly GCA_046759445.1. GTDB lineage: Bacteria > Planctomycetota > Brocadiia > Brocadiales > Scalinduaceae > Scalindua_A. The sequence continues at coordinate 27,282 of JBHICG010000012.1, read as the reverse complement.
TTTGATCAAGCCAAAAAAAAGGTCGTCTCACTTTCTACCACAACTGCTTTAAGTACACCTAAAGTTGCCAGTAGAATGCTGTATGATAATCTATTTGTTACAAACCCGGGATTTGGATGGACGCTTGGTAATGCAAAGGATATAGAGGATATTAGCCTTGAAGAAATAAAGGCATTTTATAATAAGCTATACAATCCCTCAAACCTGGTGCTGACTATTTCCGGTAATCTGTCGATTGACAAGGTAATGGAGCTTGTAAAAACCAATTTTAGTGAGACATGGGGAGAAGCCGGATGGCAACCGCCGGTATTTAAGTACCAATTCAGGAAACCTGGCAAAACAGTACGTCAGAAAATCGGCAAATCACAGTCATACGTTATCGTTGCAAATACCTATGACGTTGAAGAGAAAGACCAACCTGCCCTGCACATTCTCAGTAGTATATTTTCTGATAGACTTGCCTTCAATCTTCGTGAACAACAGGGACTCGCCTATTCCATTGGCACACACTTCCCAAAATACAAGGATGCTCACTGGTATCGTATTACCATGGGGACGAGACCGGAAAACATCGAAAAAGCTGTTTCCGGCATTCGAGAAGAAATCCAGTTAATGCGGGAAGCATCTTTCGATGTCGATGAAGTTCAAAAAACAATCAACGCAACCTTAGGCCGTCGGGGTATGCGTCGTATGGATCGTGTGAGTCAGGCATACTACATAAGTATGGAGATACTTGACGGTAAAGAACCCGAAGCAGATGACCAATATGGCGAAAAGCTAAAGGCGGTTACACCTCAGGATCTGGAAAGGCTTGCGCCCAGGGTATTTCAGAATGACGATCATTTAATCGTGATCGTGGAATAGTAGGCAATTTTATTTTGTAAAATTGCCCAAAGTGGTGAAACTATGATAAGACTTTTTTTTCGGACAACCCGGAGCGAAGTAACCCACTCTTTCTATAAAATCTTTCAGGAATAAGGAGTAATAGACTTATGAAATCAAAAAGTAATATATTTAACCTTTTATTGGCAGTTATATTTTTATTTATGATTGTACAGACAGGTTGTTCTACCTCAGGAAAAAAACCATTTCTATCGCCGATAGAACCAGGAGTTGGTCTGTCAGAAATTACAGACCCTGAACAATTTCCTGATTTTAGAGATGATTATGGTAAAGAAACTTTGTTATTTTCGATAAATAACAGTATAGCATATTTTACACGAATCAAGTCCTACCCATACGCCTTTAAATCAATAGGTTTTTCTCCTGAAAAACAAATAGAAACATTAAAATTATTTCGGGATGGTTACCTTCGATATAATAACTCTCATGAACTGAACAAATTTATCTTTAAAAATTTCAGGATATTTCAGGTTATTGGCAAAAAACACAGGGGAAAAGTCCATTTTACTGGTTATGGGACTCCCATTTACGATGGGAGCTTAACACAGACGGAAATATTTCGTTATCCACTTTATAAGAAACCTGCTGATTTTAGAAAACCGTATTTTACCAGAGGTGAAATTGAGGAACGCAATCTTCTAAAGGGCAATGAAATTGCCTATCTCAAATCGAAATTGGAGGCTTATCTCATCCATGTTCAGGGCTCTGGCCAACTTAAACTTCCATCTGGTGAGAAGATTTTTGTAGGATATAGCGCAGATTCAGGACATAAATATACAAGTATTGGCCGACTATTAGTTATGGACGGCAAAATTCCAGAAGAAGAATTAACTCTTTCTACACTGCTAAGCTATTTTGGACAACATCCCAACGAGTTGGATTATTATCTCAGGCAAAACGATCGCTATATCTTTTTTAAAAGAGTAAATTATGCAGTTCCTTACGGTTCTATAGGCGTGCCAGTCACTTCTATGCGGAGTATAGCAACTGACAAAAAAGTACTGCCTCCAGGCGGTCTGGCCTTTGCGATTATTGAAACAAAAAGGACTGGAAATACAAGTCGGTCTCAGAAGAAAGGGCAAGTAGAGAAATCATTCTTTGTCCTTGACCAGGACACCGGAAGCGCCATCAAAACGCCCGCCAGAGCCGATGTGTTTTTTGGAATAGGCGATGAAGCTATGCACAAGGCAGGGAGTTTAAATACTTATGGCAAGCTCTATTACCTTCTAAAACGGTAAAGTAACAAACACACTCCTGCTCAAAACGAGAAAAATCTTTCGATGTCGCGGAAAAGGTGTTTTGAGCAGAAAATATTATGATGGATGGTGATTTCGAGGATGAAAATTATGGGACATTACGTGATATTGTTAGTAGACTGGGTGTTGAGGATGTTAAGGCATTTAGATTAACTTGGGAGGAGTGCGAGCGATTTCTTAAGCAACTAGGTTTTTCAGTAAAGATTCAAGTTAATCCTAATTGATGATTGCTAATTTTGATGGCTTAAATAGATTAGGTATGAGTACTAACTTTAGACTATTGTCAAGTGGAGATATACGACCTATTATTACTCGAAAATATAACCATCCCACCTACGAGGTGGGAAAAGGTTTATAGTTCGACAAGAAGTTTTTTAGAACAATAAAGGAAAGGTCATCGTCTGGAATGTTAATTGTGTGGATCCAATTAATCTCATTTTTTAATGTTTCTAATTTTTTCTTAGCTTCACCACTAGCAAATAATGACGTTTCTGTATTAAGGCTTATAAAATAAATTACGTATTTTATATCGAATTTACAGTCAACAGTTTTTTCATATTCTTCTATTTGGCTTATTGCTTTTTTTACAGAGACTTTTATCAAATCATATAACTTCTCTATTTGCTCATTATGCTGTTCTTTACATACAGGAAAACGAGGGCGCGGTATCAGACTTTTTTGAAGTTGGTCTGATAAGCTAAATTCTCCAAAATCCTCTAACCAGTCTATTTTTATTCCGTTCTCGTTAATATATCTTTCTTTACCAGCTTTTATATCATCTTTCAATCCATCAATAAAACTCTGCCATTTATCTTGATTTTCTAAAAGTTGTTTAAATTTCTCTGGTATTTTTTGGAAATTGCTAACAAATGACTTCCTAAGTATTTTGTGCCTGATACTTTCTGCACATAATTTTCGATCAAATTCATTAAATATCTTGTCATCATCAGAAAAATGTTTATGCTTTACTTCTATTAAAGCGCTTTCGTCTCTTCTCTTTGCTTCAAAATCAGGTGTTTTATTACTCCCCTCTTTTATACTCTTAAATTCATTAAAACCTTCTTTCTTAAGCAGCTCAACAGCCTGTAGTTCAGCGTACCAATCTTCCCATTGGGAATAATTTTGATTAACACGTTCTTCAGCTTTTTTTTTAAATTCATCAACATTTATAAGGACTGATCCCGCTAACCTTATTTGTTTATGTAGAGAATCTAGTTTATCTTTACTTTTCTGAAAATACCTGCAAAGAACCTTAAGTATAATTTCATGTTCTAGCCAATCTCTTCGTTTCATCCATTGTTCGAAGTACTCACCTAAGAAATCCCAAACAACTGAGTATTGTCTTTGTATTATTCTTAAGAATATTTTCTTCAGCTTGTTTTCTTTATTGCACATAAATAACGCAGTTTAATAATTTTGCTTAACCTTTAAATATGTCCAAAGAATAAAATTATAAAGTATTAAAATCAATAGGAAAAATAATAACAAACCCCAAATGGTACAAACGCAAAAGAAAAACCTTATTTACTGCAAATCATAAGGAAGTTAAGCAATATCATCTTAGTAATTCAATCTGATTGGCTGAGTCTAAGTATTCTGACTCAGAAATTCTTTTTTCTAAAAATGCTTTTGTATTATCATTTAATTCTCTTGCTTTATTAATTTGGTCTCCTTTGAGTTCTAATCCTTGAGAGCATATCTCACAGAGTAACAGATGCTTTGACTCATAAGGGATAACAGGTATAAAAAATAGAGTAAACCAAGTCTTATATGATACCAAATGCCACCAACCGTCATTTTTACAATTTGGGCAGTGCAATGCTATTGTTGGCCCAAATTCTTTCGTGGTACGATGTCCCCATCCAAAAAAAATAATCATTTGAACTCCTCCTTTTAAAGCTAAATTTGTTGTAATTGCCTTTGTACTAATAGACACCTATAAAGAGGATTTCTTGCAAAATTTTTTCTTATGAAGAAGAAAAAATTTTGTAAGCAAATATCATATGATCAGAGAAAAAGAATGGGATGATGAAAAAATATATATTTGGATTTAAAAGGGAGGAAAAGTAGGATTTTTCAGGATGTCAAGATGCAGTGTTGTTTATGGCCATGCCGATGCTTTCATATATAGACCTGAATATTTCAGGATTACACGAATTTGGGTTATTAATACACAAAATAGAAGTTATACTTTCTGGTCTAAAGACTATATACAGCTTTCCTTGTGGAGACAGAATTGAAGATATTCTTGTCGGTGTCATTCTTGGTACTCTTGCAAAGAGAAGAGAGCCCAGGATATTACTCTCAAGTTGTTTATTAACTTTTGGCTTTATTTTTACTTCTAAAATATTGTGAATACGCTGCACTGCACGCTCATCAAAATTTACATTAATAACTTTTCCTGGTGGTCTAATGAGTACAGAACAATCAATAGCAATAATTCCCAACTGCCCTGGTCGACTTGGTCTAGCAAGTTGTTGAAGTGCTTTCTTCACACATTCTTCCAGACCCTTATCTGTTTGTGGTCTTTTACACTCAACATCAATAACCGATTCAGTCCATTCAAAAGTAATATCTGCATCCTTATGACAGCTTGTTCCTTGTTCAACTATCCCATCCACAGCTATAACTTTTATATTGGCTCTCATGAGATTTCCTGCTAAGAGGAATGCAAACGCATCATTTCTGGGTCTATTAAACTTATTAGTCTTTTCGTTCTCACGAAGGGTGGCTCCCTTTCCCAAACATTTTTTAATCTTCCCTTTGAGTCCAGGAAAGCGACTAACATGGGATTCCCAAAACTCGAAGATATCAGTAATCTCACAACTTTCATTATAGGCCAGAATATGCTCACGAGAATCTTTACCAGCTTCAAATAACTCCCTGACAAGTTTTATATATGTAACAGCACGTCCTCTTGAAATCCCAGCCCAACTACAGGCTCTTTTTAAGGATTGAAGATAATTTTCATAATTGTTTACTTCAAGGTTTGCAATATATTCTGTATTCATTTTCTTTGACTTTAAAAATTACAATTACTTCCAATCCCCTAATAAAATAAAAGGTGCCCAGAAGAAGGGATGAGAGCCATTGACGGTCATTTGTGTTTGTGGTTTGTCTTTGTCTTCTTTTGAGATGGTAATTCCCCCTACTCCTCGTACAATTCCCTTGCCTACTTCACCATTTATCATCTCAAGCTGTGCTAATCGGAGGGCTTCGGCTTTGGAATGAGTTTTCAGGTTTTTGTAGAAGAGTCCCATCAGTTCTGAGGTAGATTTATCGTTAACACTCCATAGACTGGCAACTATAGATGGAGTCCCCGCATAGATGAACCCCCTTGTTAAGCCTATCAGTTCATCTCCACCTGTTAGTTGCCCCAATCCTGTTTCACAGGCGCTTAGAGTTACTAAAGATGTATTTTCAAGGTTAAGGTTAAAGATTTCATGTACCTCAAGCCTCCCATCTTCATCCTTCTCTTTAGCCATCTTGATACATGAAAATAGGGGAGATTTTGGATTAAGCTCACCATGGCTGGCAAAATGGATGATGTTATAGTCACCAGACAATCGTTTTGCTTTCTCCTCAGTAGCCCTCTCATTCAGGTAGAGGTCAGTTTCTGGATAACTTGCTTTTATCTTCTTTACTTCTTCTTCAGCATGAGGAAGGTTGAGGTCTTCATCTTCTAACTCTGGATTTCCAAATGCAAGAACTTTGTCTGAAACCTCTTTCCTTTTTTCCAGGACAAATCTGAGAACACTAGCACTTGGCACATAAAATATATCGTATTCCTCTATTAAAAATCTGGGTTTATTTCCGGCTTTAGCCATTAAATCTTCTGTATTGCCATCAGGTAATTTTGAATAAATACTTGATTTCGCAATGGTCTCCCTTTTTACTTTGATTGTTTTCCGAGCCTTCGTTTCTCCACTTTCTATTGTTAATGAAACAGTTGTTGAGGGTTTTCCTCTTAGCCTGTTAACAACTGCCTCCTGAAATGACATATTGATGGTAGAATCTCCGTCAATTGCCATAATTTTGTCCCCTGATTTAAGGCCTGCTTTATATGCAGGCATTCCTTCATGAACAGAAGCTACAGTAAATATCCCATCCCTCAGCTCAACTGCTATCCCAAGCCCACCAAATTCAGGAACATTTAACAACGCTTGAAATGGGAGATAGTGGAGCACGAAATGGGGAACAATACAGATTCTTTTTGTCTTTATATATGGTTTTGCAGGTCTTATTAAGAGGTCATAAAATTCTTCAGCCTCTTTCTCATAATCTGGTTGTAGGGTGGCTATCTTTTCTTTAAATGTGGTTATTCTAGAAACCAACTTTGGAGTTTCTATTAAATAAAATTTATATTCCTTTTTGTTTACAACCCAATAAAAGATCGAATCAGGGATGGGGAATCCAAGTTCTGATCTGTATTTTTCTCCTAAAAAACAGAAGTATTCTAACAATGTTGTATCTGGTTCCAAAAGATTTTGAACTTCTTTGAGGGTAAGAGGATTCACGTTTACGAGAGAGTAAAGTTCAGGATTCTTCCGCCTTATTTTTAAAAGTAGTCCTGAATATTCCTTTCTTGTCTTTTCCAGTTCTTTGTTCCATACGTTTAATACCGTTCTCTGTCTTTCATTTTGCTGGGAATGTTCTTTCTGTATCTTCTCTAAAAGCTCATTAATCTTCTTCTGTAATCTTCTTTCTTCCTGGCTTAAGTCTTTATCTTTACCTTTTTCCAATTTTACGCTATTTCCAAGCAAATCAAGGAGTGATCTAGATTTTGCCCTTTCAACATAATTAAATGCTTCTTCAAACTCTTCAAGTAGTAACAGTGTTAATATCATAAAACTGTAAACTACTAATTTATCCTCGATAAAACTTGTTTTGTATTCTTCCACAGAAATCTTTTCTCTTATAGATTCAATTTTGTTAATTGCCTCACTAAAGTATCTTTTAGCCTTTTGATAATTAATTTCCATCGCATTGATGCCAAGCCAAAAATTAGATGTCCAGATATCTTCTGGCCTATCTATTTCCCTATCTATTATTAGGGCTTTTTCTAAATATTCTTCTGCTTTTTCACGTTTATTTTGGTATACGTATGTGTATCCTATTTGGAAATAACATCTTGCCGCAAGTAACTTATTTCCTATTTCCTTAGCTATTACCAAGGCTTGCTTAGAATAATCCAAGCTACTCTGAAAGTCATTTTGATTAAAGCAAGTTTGCGCAATGTCGACTAAAGCAACTAATTCATTATTTTTGTTCTTTTGTTCTCTGCTTGCCTTGAGTATCTGCCTATAAAATTCCAATGCTTTTGAAAGTTCCGCTAATTCGAAATAACTTCTTCCTATATAACTAAGAATAGTCATTTCACTTATTTTGTCATCAATCTCTTTGCTGAGATCAAGGGCTTGGCGATAGACATCCAATGCCATCTCAAATCTTCCTTCTTTTTCAAAAGCCAGTCCATGGTATAACAAAGAAAGAAGTTTAACCGACTTATTTTCTTTGTCGGCACCAACTATGTTTAAGCTTTTCAAGTTATATTCTTTAACCCTTTCATAATCCCCTAATTGGATATACACATCAGTGAGAGCATTCAAAGCAGCTTGTTGACCAGAATTATCCTTTAATCCTTCAAAGATCTCCAAAGCCTCCTTGAGGTTATCAATAGCTTGAAGATAATTTCCCAGGTTACTATTTGCCTCCCCAATATTAACAAGGATATTCCCCTGATTGGTTATGTCATTAAGTTCTTTAAAGATTTGCTTTGCTTTATCATAGGCCTTCAACGCTTCTTTGTAATCTCCTCTATTGCTGTACATTTTTCCAATTGTATGAATAATAGAACCTTCCTCACGTAGATTTCCTTTTTCATGGATTATATTCAAAGCTTGCTTATAGTATTTAATAGGTATATTGAAGTAGCCCAGGCTACTGTCAGCTTTAATAATCCATTGAGAGACTTCTGCTACTCCTTCTTGGTGCTTAATTTTTTGATATCGTAATAATGACTTTTTAAAATAGTCCAATGCCATGGAAAATTCTTGACGTTTACAATGAATAATCCCCGCCCATCCCAAGACATTTGCCATCCACTCTTTATCATTGGTTTGTTCAAACATCCTTATTGCCTCATTGATATAATTGAGTGATTTTGTATTCTCATCTTTAGCATAATATAAAGCTGCTATATCTTTAAAAATTAATCCCTGTTCAATCTTTCTATCACGTTGCCTGTAAATACTCAGCGACTCTCGATAATAATGTTCAGCTTCCATATAGTTTTTCAAATCATATTGAATTTTCCCAATCCAATTCAGAATAACAGCTTCTGATTGCCGATCTCCTACCTCCCTATAAATGGTTAAAGAATCATTGAAATAATGTTCAGCCTCAGTATAGTTTTTCAAATTAAATTGAATCCTCCCAATCCATAATAGAATATCTGCCTCATGTTGCCTTTCCCCTATTTCCCTATAAATGGTTAAAGAATCATTGAAATAATGTTCAGCCTCAATATAGTTTCTTAAATTAAATTGAATCCACCCAATCCATAATAGAATATCTGCCTCATTTGTCCTAGCGCCCATCTCTCTGTATAATTGGAGGAGATTATTGTACTTTTTTAAGGCGGCTACATAATCTTTGTCATTTATATGACTAGAGGCCTCGATATAAAGCTCTAGAATTATAATATTTTCATCTATATCCTCTATATCCTCGAAAGCTGCTTTCTCTCCTGGTTTGCTACCTAATTCTGCATAGATTTCTTGTGATTCTTTCAGATAATTTTGTGCATCAACAAACTTGCTTGAATTAATAGCTATCCATGCTATACACGTCAGAAGATCTGCCTCTGATTGACGGTCTCCTATTTCCCTGTAAAGGTTTAAAGAATCATTTAAACTTTTCAGGGCTGTTTGAAAAGTCTTTTCATTTGATCTAATGTAAAAGCCTATTGCCTCTAAAGTTTCAACACCCTGTTCCCATAGAGTTTGAGCCATCTCTCTCATATCTGTAGTCTCAGCAAAGACCCTTGAATGGGTACTCAGTAAGACCACTAATAGAAATGCAAGTGTAGTATTAAGTGATAGTTTTTTGTTTTGTAAGAGTGACATTTTGTATTAACGATTCTAATTATTAGACTATTACCTTATTATCACTATCGACCAAGCCATTCATCCATGTTACCGTCTTCGTCAGTGTCATAAGCCCATGTATCATACTTACCGTCTTTATTCGTATCATAAACAACTAAGTCGATTATACCATTTCCATCTTGATCCATCTTAACATGATCAATTATCCCATCTTGATTTAAGTCTACGAAATACATATCGGCTATTCCATTTCCATCTGAATCATACTCAATCACATCTACTATCCCATCTCGATTGGTGTCATACTCATAATAAGATGGGTTTTGAGAGACATGTGCTATTGGGGGTGTTGTTGGAGGTCTTCTAGCAAGACGACTATTTCTTCTTTCTAAGAATTCCCTTATCACATCTACAGAAACGGCAAAGTTTAGACCCTCACCTTTTTTTATAAAGGAGTTTATTCCTATAATCTCAGCATTATCATTCAAGAGTGGGCTACCAGAGCTGCCTGGATTGATTGGGGTCTGGGTCTGGATAACCTTACTTTCATGTAAGACCGTGTTATCATATGCCCACTCATAGTTCGGCCTTATCTGGCTGATTATTCCCTTGGTATAGGTCCAAATGTCTCCTCCTGGGTGACCTATGGCATGGACATCCTGAGCAACTTCTACATCATTTATATTACCCAGTTCCAGAATAGGAAGATTATCAGGTGGGTTTTCAATCTTTAAAAGAGCAAGATCGGTTACTTGATCCACCTTGATAACTTTGGCGAAATATAGCGGCTCTCCTTTTAATTCTATGTCTTTTTTCGGTTTGAAGAAAACAGCTACCCTATCATACCCTTGCACCACATGCCAGTTGGTCAGAACATGACCTTCTCTATCCAGAATAGAACCCGAACCTTCCCCCTCATTGGTTACAACAAGGACTACAGCGGGGGCAGCCTTTTTATAGACTGTTATACCTCCAACTCCTCTGCTTTCTTCAAGTATAAGATTTTTCTTTATGTCATTCAGCGTTGTTTCTATTCTGTCCTCATTAACTGTGTTTGGTATACTGCTTGACAGTATGTTTTTTATGGCATTTTCTCCCCTGACAATTAACTCTCTTAAACGTTCTGAACCTGGTTCCTCTTTGTTTACTGCTTTCTTCTCTACATTCTTAATAGCAATGATTTCTTTAAAGGCTTTACCATCTATATGTCGGAAGCTGATTGCCCTTACCACAGTATCCTTGCCTTTGACAAACTCCATGACTATCTTTTCTGGTTCATCCACATCTTCCATCTCAAGGAGCAGGGCTTTAATATTATCCAGCGGGCTTTCTGATGCTAAGATGTAAATAATCTCAATCCCTACATTTTCATCCAGCCAGAACCACTGATCTGATGCTGGAACTGTATAGTTCGTATTTGCCTTTACGTTGTTATTGAGTAGAATATTAGGATCAGGAAAAAGCAGATTAGGTTTGTTTAAGCTATCTTGGATGAGTATGTATACATAGGCATCTTTGTTGGTCTCAAAGTGAACCTTAAATTCATCTCTAGATTGAAGGATGCTTCCCTCTTCAATGGCGACCTTGTGAACACTTCCATCAGTATCTTTCCTCTGGCCTATAATGTTTATAGAGAGGGCAAGTGGTTCTAATTCTGATTGTTTAACTAGTTCATCAAATTGTGTTGGAGAGGCGCCTCGTGTTTTGGACGTGTCATAATCATGAGGTACTGTTGGAGTTTTAGTATACATTATGCTGTAAACACCTATTGATAAAAATGCAATTAGAGCAATAGACCCATATGGTACTAACCGAAAACCCTTTTTGGCCCTTATAGTATTACGGGCAAATTCAATGATAACCTCAATTAGGCCCTTTATAGAACTTTCCGGAACTATTTCTTTCGCCCGTTCAGTTACTTCTGCTGGCGTCTCTATGTACCCATTCTCTTTTGTTTCCTTTCTTAAACTGTGGAGCAATATGGTCTGTTGGAGACAATCCTCACATCTTGCAAGGTGCTCTTCAACTTTTTCTCTCTCAGTATCATTAAGTAAGTTGTCAAGATAACAGGCAATGATTTCTTCGGACGGGCAAGTGTATTCCTTCTCCTGTAAGAAACCCCTATCTTTTTTTGATTTATTTAAAAGAGACTTTAAAAAATCATCAATTCTGTCCATTTTTTTCTTATTAAACTTTCATGCCATTTCGTGGCATCACGAGTTATGAAAAACATGTCCTGACGAAAGTCAGGAACAGATTCCCTGTTTGCCTACTATGTAGGTATATGCCACGGGAATGACAAGTAGTATAATGCATTAATCATAGTTCCAGTTAAAAACCACAGGTATTATGGTTCCACTATAAAAGACATTTTTCACTCAATTTTCTTGCAATATATTTTTCTTTTTTGCGATTTTTTTTAACTTCTCTCTAATCCGGTTCTTTTTACTGTAAACGGTACTTACTGTTAGATTTAATATTTCGGCTATTTCTTCAGGCGGGAGTTCCTTTTCATAATATAGTTTCAAAAACAGCACATCATTAACATTTAAATCATTTATTAAGTCTTTAAAAATTTCCCCATATTCTTTTTCTGAAAGTTCTTCATCAGGCTGTTGTTGAGGATTTGAAACCCTTTCTATTACATCCATATTGTCTGTGGTATTGTTTTCTATAGGTATGTGTTGCTTTTGTTTTTTAATAAAATTCAGAGTAAAATTAGTTGTAACAACCATGAGCCAGCTTGAGACCGTACAACCATTAAGACCTTTATACTGCCTCAATTTTTTATAGTCGTTTTCCATCAAGGAAATAAATACGTTGTTATGAATATCACCTAAATCCTGATAGAGATGATCTGCATAGTAAGTCTTGAGTGTTTTATTAATGGTATGATAAACTAGGTTGGTAAATCTTTCGACAAATGCATCCCATGCTTCTTTATTTGCCTGAATACATGCATTCAATAGTTCTTTTTCGGAAAGCCTATCAAAGTCCATGTCATTAGACTTCTATAAGGTTTCTACTGCTAGGTATTATTATTCATAATTCTACTAGTAATTATGGATGTTTGTCAAAAACAAAAGAACATTGAAAATTTTTTTATAGATTATTTGTATATACCTTAGTTCAATAAGTGCAACTTTTTAACTACCGCTTTATCAACAATATAAGTTAAGATTTTCTTGCTAGAGTGTTTATCATAGCCTATATTAAATTCCTGCTTTTGCGGGAATGACATTGTGAGTGTTATAGGTGCTAAATTATGGCGAAGAAAAGTGCTGGATTATTAATGTACCGTATACGCAATGATGAATTAGAGGTTATGCTTGTTCATCCCGGAGGGCCCTTCTGGACAAAGAAGGATCTTAGTTTCTGGTCTATCCCTAAGGGAGAGTATACTCATGAAGAAGATCCTTTTGAGGTTGCAAAACGAGAGTTTCAGGAAGAGACAAGTTTTAAGCCTGCAGGAGAGTTTATGGCTCTCACTCCAATCAAGCAACCGAGTGGTAAGCTCATAACAGTTTGGGCCTTTGAGGGGAATTGTGATGCCTCAAAAATCAAAAGTAACACATTCACAATGGAATGGCCCCCACGCTCCAGCAGGCAACAGGAATTCCCAGAAGTTGATCGAGCCGGTTGGTTCACGATCGCTGTTGCAAAGAAAAAAATCACAAAAGGGCAGATAGGCTTTATTGATGAACTTTGTCAAATCCTAGCTGGCAATTCATCCAATGGGAGTGATGGTGAAAACAAAAGTGGATAAAGAATGTGAAAAGAACAAAATTTCTTGATAAAATATCCTGAATAATTTTAACAAAAATTACGATTTACGATTTTAGAATTACAATACGACAGAGTATATCTTAATCGGTACGAAAAGTTATACACAACCCAACCATTGTCCGAGTCGATCGAACTAAGTCGCATAAGTAGTATCTGTTGCAGAAACACGATATTGTCAGCCTGAACTGTAGATCGATAGGGAAAAATCCCTTCGTTCGCTCGAGTCAACTATCTTACAGGTATTAGTTCAGCCCTTCGGTTCAAGGCACGTCCCTCAGGTGTATCATTACCTGCAATCGGTTGTGAATATCCAAGTCCGGTTATAGAGATTCGTGATTGATCTACACCCTTTCCAACCAGATAATCCTTAATTGCTTGAGCCCTGTTTTGAGAAAGCTCTAGATTATATTTCATTGACCCTATATCGTCGGTATGTCCTTCTATTCTTATTTTCAATCCCGGGTTTCTTATTAAAATATTTACAACATTGTCCAGGTTTGAATTATACTGGGATTTAATATCCCACTTTTTATAATCAAATTGCACACCCTTGACAACCCAGCAACCTCTATCGTCAACAATGGCACCTTTCGGTGTATCAGGACATTCATCACGATTATCATAAACACCATCACCATCACTATCCATTCGGCTGACTTTGGGACATCCTGTCTCATCCACTTTAACGCCAATTGGAGTGTCAGGACACTTATCAAGGTGATCCAAGACTCCGTCTTTATCACTATCTCTATACCTTGTAAGAAATACTTTTCTTACGAAATTTGTCATATCTTCGCTTGATGCAATTTCATCAACAGATGTTGAAAAACCGCATTCCATTTCTCCAGCAAGTTTTTCCATAAATGTTTTACCTTCAGGTTTGTTTCCTACCCAAATGGTGTAAAGGCAGGTCCTATCTCCATACCTATTTTTTAGAGCCCTAACCTTCATCAGCGGATCATTTTCCAGATTTTCACCGTCACTTATTAAAATTACAGCATTCTCACCTTTAGCAGTTACTATAATATTACTTATAGCTTCAATGGCAAGCCCGGCCGGGCTATTACCTTCAGCAGGAGACTTTACACTGTTTAAACTTTGTTCCAAACCAGATCTGGAATAAGCGGTCAGTCCATATACGGTCTCTGTCTGTTTAATCGGTTTCACAATCCCATGACCAAATGTCTGAAGGGCGCCGTTAATTTTCATCTCAGGTATAGTATTATTTATCCGTCTTATAACATCTTTAGCAACCTTAAACTTGGAATACCCCCTATCGGCCTTGTCTTCGTAAGTTACACTCATGGATGATGAAGAATCCAGAATAATAATAAAATTGTCAATTTTTGGCACATATTTTCCCATTTGTAACTCTTCATCTAGAGTATAGGGGTAAGAAGGGGTTATAGGTCTAAATTGAAAACAACCTATTAATAATGAAATTAACATCATTGAGAATAAAACTAATAAATGCTTTCTTTTCATAGTGTTCCCCCCAAAAAATATAATACTTGAATCTTGAAGAAGTTATAAGCTAAATTGAGCTATTTTATATTATATGATATTGTAGCCGCTGGCTTAAGGCAATCTTAAGATTGACCGCCTGCGTTTCCATCATTTGATGGATCCACGTAAGTTGTGCAACCTCAAGGTTGCGGCTACAAAATCGCTCATTTTAGGTATAAATAAGAAACGCAATCCATTAGGGTAGTACCGTTATAATATGGTGTTTTCCAATTCACCCGTTATCAGAGGAGATAACCAAAATGGTTAAAATGCAAAAGAAAGATAACTCAAGAAACCTTAAAAATCAAGTTAAAACAGAATTGTTCCAACTACTGTTCGGCACGATTTTTAACAGATGCATAGGAATTAACCGTTTTAGAAAGAAATAAGAGAGAGATTGGAACAAGACGATTCTTTGAGAACCAAACATTGTCGATGTATTAAGGCACTTGATAAAGAATAGTTTAGTTATGTTTACGAATAATAATTATATCTAATATTCCTAAAATATATATCGTTGTAATCAAAGCCGTTAAATGTATAATTACATTCATAATAGTTATGATCAATTTCTTAATTAAGTTTTCATTAATATTTTTGTACATGTTTTGTTATAGCTATAAAAATGTAAATTCAATACGGACCACAGTTTTTCACAACCTCACCAATCAATTCTGAAAGGAGTCTCTCACGCAAATCATTATCTTTTTATTTTTGATTTTAATTTACATTGTGTCTGGCGGCTGTCAGTCTACATTTGGACCACGCGCCATAGAAAATACGCATCCGGCTTACAATCAAGCTATCATCAACACCGTGGATCAGCAAATGTTGCTGAATTTGGTACGATTGAAATATCGTGATACCCCGTATTTCCTTGAAGTTGCAAGTGTAACGTCATCCTTGGCCATTGAGACAAACGCAGAGCTTGACACGTTGATTCCCTTAGGCCCCGCAGATAGTATATTAGCGCCCAACCTTGGTATGAGCCATTCCCGAAAGCCCACAATTACGTACACTCCACTCCGGGGAGAAGACTTCCTAAAAAGTGTCCTATCCCCGATATCACTTGATTCCATCCTGCTCTTAACCCAATCCGGATGGAGTATTCAACGGGTTTTTGGTCTCTGCGTGGAGCGTATTAATGAGCTTGCCAATGCTCCTAAAGCCTCAGGACCAACACCTGAGAACGAACCGAAATATAAAAAATTCAAACACCTGGTGAAATTGTTTCGCCAACTGCAACTTGAAGGCCTAATTGAAATGGGCCCTGATTTAGATTCAAATAATCTGGTGATCCTTCTTAAGACGGATCCCAATTATAAAAACGTAATTGATGAGGTCCGATCTCTTCTTGGAATTACACAACAATCCAATCAGTTCTATATCAGTACTAATTTCCTGGATACTAAAGAAGGCCAATGGGATATGCGCGCTCGCTCAATTATTAGTGTGCTATTTTATCTTTCCCAGAATATAGATGTACCGGAAGAACACAAAGAAGCCGGACTTATCACCGTTACAAAGACTCAGGACGGGAAAGAATTCAACTGGAGTGAAACTCCGGTCGGCATGATGTTCAAAGTGAGATCCAGCAAGTGGCAACCTGGCAATGCCTTTGTCGCTGTCCCTTATCGAGGGGTCTGGTATTACATCGCCGATAATGATTTGGATTCCAAATCTACTTTTTTGCTTCTTAAGCAACTATTCAATTTGCAGTCCGGCCAAAGAAAATATATAGGCCCATCACTCACTCTACCGGTAGGTGGTTGATTAGTCACGTTATTCTACGGAATCATTTACATGTTGATTACTCTGGCAATCTAAGCGTTCTATTGAATTCAGCCGAACGCCTTTATCCTGTAAATCCTGTCTGAAAATTAAATGCAAGAAAGGTTCTTAGTTCTAGGAAAAGCCGGCAGCGGTAAAACACACCTTGTTATTCAAAAATTCCTTGAATACATAAAGCACCATAAAGAAGACAATGTCCTATTTATCTTACCCACCCACAGCCAGGTAGAACATCTCAGGGACCATATCCTGAGAATCTCAGGAATCAGGGGTTATCTTGACTCAAACCTTGTTACGTTTCATGGTTTAGCTAAAATAATACTTGATGACCTTCCCCTGAGGAAATTGATCGATGAAAACAAGAAAGACAAAACCATTCAACTCAGGCAACCAATAGGCGAAAATGAAAAGGAAGCAATTCCCTCAAATCTCTTCAGGAACATAAGCACAAAATACTTTACAAAGGTTTTAGATTACGCTGGATTTAAAAGGCAGTTCCTGAACTTTATAAGGGAAATTAAAGAAAATTCACTTGATCCACCTTCCTTTAAGACCGTGCTGAAAGAGGTTCAATCTGGCAAAAGAGATTCACCCTTCAACCTGAAGTGCAATGAACTGGTGACACTTTACGATTGTTATCAACAGACTCTGAAGGAAAATGGGTTAGTGGATAAAGAAGATTTCCTCGCACAGGCATTACGCCACCTAAATGAAAATAAAGAGGTTTTTTCTCATGTTGAATTATTATTGATAGACGGCTTCCATGATTACACACAACTTGAACTGGGATTAATAAAACAATTAACTCCAATTATCCCAACTGTATTTATTACCTTACCTTATCAAACCACAGACCCTCTACCGTCAAGTTTTAAGGCCTCTCATAAAACATATTCTCGACTTGAAGAATTGGGCCTTCAAGAAAAACACCTTGACAAAAACAGGAGAACGTCCTCAACGAAATTAAAACACATTGAAGCAAATATCTTCTCAAATACAAAAGGCATAAATAAAAAAAATCTCCATTTTGAAAATGATAAATCACTTCAGATCATTGTTGCCACCAATATCCAGGATGAAGTCGAACAAATCGCCCGCAGGATAAGACAACTGACTTATAGGAATGGATACAATTTTGGACAGATTGGAGTCATATTCAGGAATGTTGCAAGATATCAGGACATTATAGAAGACACATTCACAAGGTTCGATATTCCATTTAGAATCTATGCAAAGAAACCCCTTAAAAACAATCCATTAATTAAGGCCATATTAAATACAACAAAAATCTTTACAGATATGTGGCAGGATGATTCAGTCTGGAGGGTTTTAAGATCTAACGTAGGCATAAGCAGTGACCTCATAAACAGATTAGAACTCAAATATTCAAAGAAAGGCAGCATAAACGATTGTGACAAGTGGATAGAGTTTACGTCATATTCAGAATTTAAGCCCGTTAATGAATTCTTAACAGGTATAAAGAATGCCTTCAGCAGTTTGGAAGGAAAGCATCCATTTGGATTCTATTGCAGATGGTATATTAATATTGTAAACCTGTTTTACACCCATACATTTGCCCCTTTAAATAATGGCAACGGTAGCATAACTGACAAAGTTAAAGAAGAGCACCATGGTCAGGAAATCCTGGAAATTTTGAAAGCAGATGCTGGCGCCTTGAGGGAGTTCCTCGCAATCCTTAACAACGTTTCCTTAAATGAACTTGTAGAAGATGCAGGTAATATTACATTTGAGGAATTCAACTATATCCTTGATTCACAGATTGCCATAACATCGTATGGAAAAATAGACAGGAGAAAAGATGTCGTTAACGTTATCGATGTCCTGGAGGCCAGACAATGGGAAATACCCGTTGTCTTTGTGGGAGGATTGCTCGAAAAGGAATTTCCCAGGCAGGTGCGAGAAGATTTATTCATCAAAGATTTTCACAGAAGGAAGCTTAATGAAACAGGAAAAATAGTCCTGAGAGAAGCCGATGAGCAGAGGGACGAGGAAAGATATTTATTCTACATAGCTATTACGCGTGCAAAGGAAAGGCTTTATTTAACATATCCATCAACAAACAGTGACGGTAATATGACGTTACCTTCTTTCTTCCTGTCAGATATTAAAAAATTACTCCCAGATGAATTGCTTCAAAGAATTACCATTAAGAGAAATCTTTACAGAATCATGCCAGCGCCTGAAGAAATTATCAATTCAACAGACGTGCGGAATTACGTTTACTATCACTTTAATTCCCCGCATACACCCACCAGTAAACAGTATGAGAAGGACATTGCTCTTTGGCTTTATAATAATATAGAAAATGCACCTCGCTTTAGAGAACAACTTTACAAATTAAGAAGACTGATAAATTATTATGGAGACACAAAACTAAGACTTCTCGACAAAGACATAATAAAAATAATCCATGATACGAGCAGAAGGTTTTCGCCTACAAAACTAAGAGATTTTGCTCAATGCCCTTACAAGTACTTTGGAGGATTTACACTTAATCTTAAGCCGGTCCTTTCTGTAACTTTGGATTCACCGTTGCAGGGAACAATCATCCATATGGTTCTTAAGGAGTATTTTGAAAGAACCAAGGAAAAAGAAATCTCTAAGATATTTGAAGAAATATTTAATCAAAAAACCAAAAGGATAGTTATGGGTCTTGGGGAATTAAAAATCAAGAATGAGATGCTTAAGACACTTTTGGCATTTGAGTCCAAGGAAAAAGAATCTGCCATATCCACGTTCAAACATGAAATGTTTGAAGAGGAATTTGGAAAGGAAAAGCATAAACCTTTAGAGATTATGGATAGCAAAACTGGGTGTATTGAAATTACTGGCAAGATTGATAGGATTGATGTCTCTGTGGTAAACGGAAAGAAAGTGGGCATAATCATCGACTATAAATATGGGAAAACAGAGTTCAAGTTGGAAGACATTGAAGAAGGCACAGATTTACAACTGCCCATTTACGTACTCGCTCTTAGAGATGTATTCAAGATAGTTCCGGTTGCCGCTGAATTCCATGCACTGAAGTCCCTTAAGAAAACAGGAATATACGACCAGGAATTAATCAATGAACAAAAACTTGACATTAAACCATCCAAAAAATCCCTTTCTGTTGATAGTAAAGAATTTAACAAGCGACTAGAAGATGCAAAGAACCATATTCTGCACTTCTCCAGAAAAATCCATAATGGAAAGATTGAACTTGCTCCGCATAATCTTGATCTCTGCGGTGAGGGACGCTGTGATTTTGCAAACGTCTGCCGTGTGGACAAATGGAGGGTAAGATAAATTGGTAATTGTATACGTGCGCCTCGTGTCACACCTGAAATACACGGAGAATCAATAGCATTTTCGCATAAAATGATCCTGTTGACAGTAGACATTGAAAGAAGATTATTTTCGATACCTTGCTGATTTAACGGGAAAAAAAGTTATTTCTCTTTACGAAGGATGGTAGAGGGAAGTTTAACTTTTCTATCCTAAAATTCCTTCAGCGGTTTTATTTATCATTTCTTTTTCTTGTCTACCAATCTCCATAAATGCTATTGCTATATTAAATATAGAAGAATGGATTTGTTTTTTAATGCGGATTACTATCCCAACACAATTTATGAGAGGTATAGATGTAGAAAGGCCTATCTTTAAATCTAGAAGTGAACCAATTCTCAATTTATTGTTACAATTTAAAAGCATACCTCCAGCACCCAAATCTTTCACTCCAACCACATCCCAATCATTGAAAACCGTTTCCTTAGTTCCATTTGGTCTAAGTCGGAACTTTACTATATACGGTTTCTTTATTCTTTTATGTTTCCTTTTTTCTACATCACTATGTATAGGTAACCTCCTAAAACCCACTTCATATTGTTTTTCAGGTTTGAGCGTCAACATTCGATGACGAGGTGGAACTTTTGAGAGTTCGTATAATATAAATGAAAATAACCCTCTAAAGTTTTTTGCTGCGAAGAAAGGAAACTCTGGGTCATCGATTTCTGCGAGTATACTTTTACATGCTTTTAAAGTAGTACCTGCATCCATATCTCCATTTCTATAACTTTTCAAACATTCTACTAATCTTGATACGTAATGCAGCAAGCATTCACGATGAAAAGAAAATTTTTCTCCAGGTATAAACCAATCTATTTTACTTTTCATTGCAGTTATTAGTTTGTTTTAGGAATACTCCCTGTTTTTTATTATAATGCTATTTATCTATAATCTAAAATGAAGGATTTGTCTCTGAATTTCTAAACCTGTCATAACTTACCCACAATAAAGTGAAGAATTTTACTCTGCCAGGAATAGCTTTGTAAGTTTATTACCCGCACATACGAGATGCAGATGTTGAAAAATGGTCAAGCAAACCCGACTGTTTCAGAGGCCAGTTATTATTTTTTTGCCACCTGAAAATAACAGTCGGGCCGGACATATTTCGTGCAATCTGAGAATAAAAAAACTTTCCCTCTTTTTAAATGGTTTCAGTGCACTTAGTAGTCATAATCTCGTATACACTATTACCTAAAAATCCTTGTTAGTCTCAACCTTGTATTTACTCAATATGTTATTGACAATATCTCCCGTAACACTGAGAGCAAGCGAAGCCGTTGCCCCTAAAACTAAAAGAATGAATGAAAATATCAATCTGATCATCAACTTTCGCATAGAAATTCATTTCCTTATATTTTAAGGTTTTGTTGTTATATTCCATTTGTGCGAACATTTATGATTCACAATTTTCGTACCGATATGAATAAACTTGCAAAGAAAAGTCGTAAGTTCTTTGTGGTATAAGGCTTGTCAAAAAAGTGTAAGTGAAGAAGTGATAGTTCTTTTTAGCTCAAAATCGTTTATTTAAATCAACACAAAGTTTCAAAGAAACTCAATATTTTTATAAGTATTTATTCTGTAAAAACTAAGAAATGTATGTTTTTCCTGATACCAATTCCACTATAGTTGTCAAGAATTTAAATCAGTTCTTGAGGTTTTCAAAAAATCTAAAATTTTGTCATGGAGAATGTTAGACAATCTAAGACACGTACAGCAATAGTAGTTGCACACGGAGTAAAGGAGAAATAAGCAAAACCACAGGATTAAGAGGTTATATCCTTGTATACTTATGATAAAATAAGTTAGTTTACTTTAGCTAGACAAAGTAAACTAACTTATTTTTCTTGAAAAAGAACATAAATAATTGTTATTATTTATATTTTAATTGTTTTGTAATTCAAATGTTAATAAAAGGTTACAACATTGTATAAAATAGCCGTCATTCCTGGAGATGGGACAGGCCCCGAGGTAGTACGTGAAGGGCTACGTATACTTGAAGCTGTTAGTCAAAAAAAGAATTTTAAGTATGAGTTGATTGAGTATGACGTCGGCGGTGAGAGATATTTGAGAACGGGTGAAGTCCTTCCGGATTCATTAATACAGGAGTTTAGAGAATGTAATGCAATATATCTGGGTGCTATTGGTCATCCTGACGTAAAACCAGGTATCCTTGAAAAAGGTTTACTCCTAAGGTTAAGGTTTGAGTTACAACAATACATAAATTTGCGTCCGGTGAGATTATATCCTGGCGTAGAGTGTCCACTTAAGGATAAAGGGCCAGATGATATCGACTTTGTTGTTGTTCGTGAAAATAATGAGGGCCTATACGCGGGAATAGGAGGTTTTCTAAAAAAAGGAACTCCTGAAGAAGTCGCAACACAGGAAATGATTAATACAAGGCAGGGTGTTGAGCGTTGTGTTCGTTACGCCTTTGAATATACACGTAAGAGGGGTAAACGAAAAAAACTTTTGCTTTGCGCCAAGACAAATGTCCTGACCTATGCGCATGACCTCTGGTGGAGGGTGTTTAATGAAGTTGGTGAAGAATACAAGGACATAACACGTGAATATGCCCATGTTGATGCAACTTGTATGTGGATGGTAAAGAATCCTGATTGGTTTGACGTGATCGTTACATGTAACATGTTTGGTGACATTATTACGGATTTAGGAGCAATGATTCAGGGTGGTATGGGAGTTGCCGCAGGCGGGAACATAAACCCTGATGGTGTGTCTATGTTTGAGCCTATAGGAGGTTCTGCTCCAAAATATACCGGCAAGGATGTAATTAATCCTATTGCTGCTATTGCCGCATGCGCAATGATGCTTGAACAATTAGGTGAAGAAAAAGCTGCAAAATCTATTGAAGACGCCGTAATAAATGTTATAGGTAACAAACTTAAAGGCGTTGATGCAGGAAAGATGGGTTATTCAACGACCGAAGTGGGAAATTTTATAGCAGAAAGCATTGAGCAATAACAGGATATTTTTATTTTTAAAGTTTAGGGTGTTTTTATGCAGAGTACAAAGGCGCTAAATTCTAGCGTTTTGGTCTTGAACAAGTTTTTTACGGCAATTCATGTTGTAAATGCAAAAAGAGCATTTACGTTGCTATTTAAGGAAAGTGCCGAAGTTATATCAATTGATAATGGACAGTATAATTCATATAATTTTTCTAGTTGGGTAGACGTTTCTGCATACAAGGCAAAATGTGGATTGCCAGATGAAGCCGAATTTGAATCGATTAGAACATTTTCAATAGAAATCAGGGTGCCAAAGATTATTCGACTACTTGTTTTCGACAAACTACCAAAATCAAATGTCAAATTTAATAGAAAGAATATCTTTGCAAGGGACGGGAATAAATGTCAGTACTGCGGTAAAAGATTTTCCACAACAGAATTAAGCCTGGATCACGTTATACCCAAATCCAGAGGTGGGAAAAGCACCTGGACAAATATTGTTTGTGCATGTACAAATTGCAACAAGCACAAGGGTGGTCTTAAACCACATGAGGCTAGAATGAAGTTGATTCGTAAACCCGTCAGGCCCCGACATTGCCCTATCATATGTTTAAAACTAAGTTCAGACAAATATCATACATGGAAACAGTTTTTGGATAATGCTTACTGGTCTGTCCCTCTCAAATAAAAAGATTCCTTAACAAAGCCCCATCTAGACCTTTTTTCATGGAAAAGGAATATTATCTATCAATCCTTTCAGGACGACAAAGAGGATTCTTAGCAGCTTTTATAAGATCATTCCTCTCTGCATTTACTTATCCATATCTTGCAGTATTGAATACAAGAAACGCTCTTTACAAATACGGTATCGCAAAAAGCAAAACATTGCCTGCCAGGGTAATTAGTATAGGAAACATTACCACTGGTGGAACAGGCAAGACACCACTTGTAGAATTTTCAGCAAGGTACCTTCAAAAAAAAGGTAAAATAGTTGCAATACTAAGCAGGGGCTATGGAGAACAAGTTCTTCAAACAACAAAGGGAAATTTAACCGCTGAAGACAACAACTTTAAGATTGGAAAATTTGTTAATGATGAATACCTTATCTTGAAGGAAAATCTTAAAGATGAACCAATTTTGCTTGGCAAGGACAGGGTACAGACCGGGGAAAAGGCAATTAGAGACTATGACGCGAACTGTCTTATACTCGACGATGGGTTCCAGCACCTCAGGATGAAACGTGATTTGGATATTGTTGTTATAGATTCCCTTAATCCGTTTGCAGGAGAGTCCCTTATACCCAGAGGAAGTCTTAGGGAACCTATTAAAAACCTTAAACGTGCAGACCTTTTTGTGCTATCTCACTGTAATCAAAGTGATGAAAATACCATAAAATTAATCTATAAAAAACTAAACCAAATAAATAGCGAAATTCCTGTTTGTGAATCAATTCATGAACCCGTATATATTGAGAACATAAACGATAGTTCGAAACTGGAGACAGAATGGTTGAGGGGAAAAAGGGTTTACGGTCTTTGCGCAATAGGCAATCCAGAGTCATTTGCATCTACGTTAAAGGAACTCGGGGTAGATTTGATAAGGTTTCTACCATTTCACGACCATCATTACTATACACAGGAAGAGTTAGACAGCGTTATTACCGAGGCAAAATCGCTTGGTGTAGATGCTATTGTAGTTACACAGAAAGATCTTGTGAAGATAAGAAACAAAAATATTAATGATGCCAATATCCTATCACTCAAGATTGAAATACGAATAACAAAGGGGATGGAGTACTATGAAGAAGCAATGGCCAGGATTTTAATCCAAAATCACTCACCTAATCACATAGTACAGCAGAGCAGTAACCATAAAAGTTCAAATGAAATCTAAAGCCCAAATAACATAAAAAAGTTTTGACATTTAATTGTTTGGGCATTGATTTGGCATTTGGATTTTGATATTTAACATTCATTAGAAAACTTTGTTAAAAAGCAAATTCTTACACATTTGCAGTAAAGAGAGGATTTAAAATTTGAAGAAACAGAAGAAAGAACATAAACCAATAAATCTAGAAGGAATCAAGTCATATCCAATCAAAAGAAGAAAAAATCTTGTTGGAATAAAACAATTTGCCAAGGTGATAGAGCATAAAGGATTCAATAAATTCCTCGATTCCCTGCCAGAGATTCTAGCTGGCAATAACATTAGAAATGTGATTAAGGCCATTGCTAAGGCTACTAACAAAAACCGTCAAGTAGTAATGGCAATAGGAGCACACGTAATAAAATGCGGTCTTTCGCCCATTATTATAGATTTGATGAAACGAGGCATTGTAACTGCCGTTGCAATGAACGGGTCTGCTGCAATTCACGATTATGAGATAGCGCTGATTGGAGAAACTTCGGAAGACGTTTCGCATAGTATTAAGGATGGAAGTTTTGGAATGGCCGGAGAGACTGCTGAGGCCTTTCGGATAGCGGCTTTTCAGGGTTTTTCTGGGCAGGGGGAGGGTCCAAAAAATATTGGATTGGGCCTGGCCCTGGGAAAGAAAATTATCAATGACAAGAATAAGTACAAACAGTTTAGCATCCTCGCTGCTGGCACCAAATTGAACATACCTACAACCGTTCATGTCGCCATAGGTACAGATACGATTCACATGCATCCAAACATCTCCGGAGGCGATCTGGGAGAATCAAGCCACGTTGACTTTAAGATACTATGTTCGGTAGTTGCAGGTCTTGAAGGTGGGGTCTGGATAAACGTAGGTTCAGCCGTCATAATGCCTGAGGTTTTCCTAAAGGCATTGGCCGTTGCGAGAAATCTTGGTAAAAAAGTTGAAGATTTTACAGCCGTTAATATGGATATGATTCAACACTACCGCCCTCGAACAAACGTAGTAAAGCGTCCAACCACACATGGATATTCTATTACGGGCCATCATGAGATAATGTTACCATTGCTCAGATTGGGTATTTTGTCAAAATTAAAAAAGTAACATTATTGTATTATCCCAAGCCAATCTCTTAATAAAAACTGAACTCGTCCTATTAAGAGTGACATCCTGGCCATCACGGTATAACCGAAAGAAGCGCCAAAGGCTATCATCAGAAACCATATACCTATTACGGAAACCCCTCCGATAACGCCCTTGTGTTCCACAGAAAAGAAGAAATAAATCAATACTGATACCACCCCCAGCAGAATCAAGAATGTATTTACACTACCCAGAAAATCCCCGGTGTATAAGGGTGCAAACGTTGGTTCCATTTGTTTCAGGATAAAGGCATGCACAAAATTTGGTATAGTTATGCCTGAACCCAGACCAACAACAAATGCAAATGACCACCTACTGAGCCATGATAATTTCGTTGAAAATCTCAAAAGCATAAAGGTGCCAAGTATAGTGGGGATAATAACAATGTATTGAGGAGATTTGCCGGTGTCCTTGAATAAGGGAACTATCAATGGTTCAAATACATCTGGCTTGAGGATATTGAACCATGTAATGATAATCCAATATCCCATGGCAACCCCCACAAAGAGATTCTCAGCGATTTTAAATGCTGGATTGTCCTTATAAAGAAAACTATATATGGCAAGCGTAAGCGCAACAGACGTAATTATGCCCATTCCCTCTTGCCCAAAACTTAACTTTCCTGTAAACAAGAAGTATATGTTTACGATACCAAACGCTATTATTATCCAGGTTACGATAGATACATCTCTATTCATCTCTTTCGTCCAGACATAAAGTATATAAAATTCCCGAATATCACGAACAATACAACAATTACGTGCACCACACTTTGTGGAGACATGCCGGCAACGGCCGATGACTTACGCTTTATGAGTGTCTCATATTCAGCGGCACCTTTAAGGCCACTCATCAAACCATTTATCTGTTTAGCCTGCAAGAATGGATACATGTCAGGGCCTATTACGGCAGTACAACCAGCGCCAAGTTCAAAATCATACTTTTCCTTTCCAAATGCAATCCAGGCCTCAATACTTGCACCAGATGCCAGATCTATTACATAATCAAAATCCGTCAATGACTGCACTCCTTTAAGTGCCGGCAAATCAACTGTTGTATTACCATAAAAGTCCTTTGGAAAAGCGGAATAAATATTTTCACCCATATTTATCATAACCAACTCTACCCCCGTCTTATAACCCAGGAAAACATAATCTTCCTTATTTACCTTTTCGTATTGCTTTCCGGTATCCGCAATAGCGCTATCTGCCAGACCAGTACCACCGGGATTAAGTGTCATTCCTACCACCTTAACATTCTTTTTAAAACAGTGATGTAACAGCGCTAACGCCATTGGTAGAAGTTCTTCCTTTGATGCCGGGTCGAAATCAAAAGCTATAAGTACATGTGCCCCCTCCGAGAGAGAATCAATCTTATCGTATATACCCTTAACTTCCCTAGTCGCAGGCACAGGCAAATTAAACCTAATGAGCAATGGTATGGTTACTGCCAGTGCAACAAAGACAAAGATATAACGCCTATCTATCCTAAGCAATCTTTCCATTAATCACCACCCCCGAGATAAGCCCTTTCAATTCCAAAGATAATCTTTAATGAAGTCGCAATAGCGCCTATCGACA
>JBHICG010000011.1:0-71434 GCA_046759445.1 Candidatus Scalinduaceae bacterium | reverse complement strand
GTCTATTTGTAAGGAGCATTGGAGAAACAACTGACATAGTAGAAAAGGAAATGTACACTTTTGTTGATACCACCGGGTCAACAATCACTCTCCGTCCTGAAAATACAGCACCCGTTATGCGTGCATATCTTGAATATGAGCTTTACAAGACAAAAAAATTCCAGAAATTTTATTATATTGGGCCAATGTTCAGGAAAGAACGTCCTCAGGCGGGGAGGTTGAGACAGTTTCATCAAATGGGAATAGAAGCTATAGGATCCCATGATCCATTGCTTGATGTTGAGACAATAAAGATTGCCACAAGAGTATATGATCGTCTTGGGTTGAATGGGTACGAAGTCAAGATAAATTCCATTGGATGCGAAAAGTGCAGACCGGGTTTCAGGGCTATCTTGAAAGAAGAACTAACAAAATACAAAGATGATTTGTGCGAACTCTGTAAGGCAAGGCTCGATAGAAACGTCTTCAGAGTCCTTGACTGCAAACAGAATAAATGTAAAGAGATATGCAAAAATGTATCAAGCATAGAAGAGCATATATGTAATGATTGCTCAGGTCACTATAAAACAGTTAAAGAGACACTTGAAGATATCAATCTTGGATTTAAATCAGACCCTCACCTTGTCAGGGGACTTGATTATTATACAAAGACAGTTTATGAGATTACTCACCCTTCTATGGGTGCCAGGGATACGATCTGTGCAGGTGGGCGTTATGATAACCTGATATCTGATATTGGCGGTCCTCCAACAGGAGCCGTTGGCTTCGCTGCTGGAATGGAGGCGTCAATGATTGCTATTGTTAATACAAGAAAAAAGGACCTTAAACATAAACCTGATACGTCACAGTTTACGCCAGACATATATATTGTATCAATTGGCGGTGAGACCAGAAATTATTGTTTTAAGTTGCTTAACACTCTTAGACAATCTGGAATATCAGTTGATATGGATTATGAATGCAGGAGTCCCAAGGCGCAGATGAGAACGGCTAATAAACTCAATTCAAGATTTACTATTGTTATCGGGCCCGAGGAATTAGAAAAGGGTGTGATTAAGTTGAAGGATATGCAAACGGGGGAGGAGAAGCTGGCAGAAGATGCTAATGGGGTAGTTCAGGCTGTGAAAAGGAATAAATAAAACCTAATCACTGAAGAGTCAGAATTCTACGGTCTATATCCGTGGGTTAATGTAAATTTACTAAAAAGATGTTCCCCTAACCCTTCACCTTGTTAAATAACATAGCAATTTAACAGGCTTAATCCTCTCCCATTGGGGAAGAGGGGAGGGTGAGGGGGGTGTTAAAAAGTTTCGAGGCTAAGTATGTTGTTATCTGCACAGTAAATCAAATGTAAGTGATATAATAAATAGTTTAATTAAAAAGTAATCCTTTAGTGTCATTCCCACGAAAGTGGGAATCTAACATAGTTTTCTGATCATGCCCATCCTTCGGATGGGGACGGAAATGACGAGACGTACCTTTGTACGAAAATGACAGCTTGCCCTGTTAGATAAAAGATTTCTTTGCAAATGAGATATTTTCATGTATGTAATATACTAAGCCGTTCAAAAAGTTATAAAGATTTTCTATCTAACAGGGCGGGCTAATGACTGAAGTATAAGGAGTATAATTTAAATGTCCAATTTACAAAGAACTCATACCTGTGGACAACTTCGCAAGGAAGATGCAGGAAGGGAAGCCACACTCTCTGGTTGGGTTGACACCAGAAGAGACCACGGCGGTGTTATATTTATAGATTTAAGAGATAGATACAGCAAAACACAAGTCATCTTTAACCCGGAATACAATCAAGAAGCTCATCAACAGGCATCAACGCTCAGGTCAGAATACGTTATAGCCGTAAAAGGTAAGGTTGCAGAAAGACCGGAGGATATGGTTAATCCGAATTTGGATACTGGTGAGATTGAATTGTTTGTTGACAAACTAGAAATATTAAATACAAGTGAGACAACGCCATTTAAGATTACGGCCGATACCGAAGTTTCAACCGAATTAAGGCTTAAGTACAGGTACCTTGATCTCAGACGTCCACTTATGCAGAAATATTTAACCTTCAGGCACAAAGTATGCCAGGTTGCCAGACAGTATTTTGATCGCAACGATTTTATTGAGGTCGAAACACCATTCCTGACCAAAAGCACACCGGAAGGCGCTAGAGATTATCTTGTCCCAAGCAGGATAAACAGGGGGCAATTCTACGCCTTGCCGCAATCTCCCCAGCTCTTTAAGCAAATATTAATGGTTTCTGGTTTGGATAGATATTTTCAAATAGTCAAATGTTTTAGAGACGAAGACCTGCGTGCGCAACGTCAACCGGAATTCACACAGCTTGATCTGGAAATGTCATTTGTCAGGGAAGATGACGTTATCACTATTATAGAGGGTTTGATGGTAGAGGTTTTTGACAAGATACTGGGAAAAAATATATCAGTACCATTCCCTAGACTTTCATATCATGATGCCATGAAACTATATGGGTGCGATGCCCCTGATTTAAGATTTGGGATGACTATAGAGGACATAACAGACATTGCAAAAAGAACTGATTTCAAGGTGTTTCAAAAAGTGGCTGAATCCGGTGGTCAGGTCAGAGGCATCAATGCTACAGGCTGTGCAAAACTTTCTAGAAAAGAGATTGACGAATTAACAACATTTGTTAACCAATTTGGGGCTAAGGGCCTTGCATGGTTCAAGGTTGATGAAGGTGGACTCACTTCTCAAATTGCAAAGTTCTTTAACGCTGAGTTGCAATCGGAAATAAAAGAACGTTTCAATGCCGTACCGGGGGATTTACTCTTGTTTGTGGCTGACAAGGAAAGTGTGGTTTCACAATCACTCTCCCAACTACGACTCAATATTGGAAGAAGCAACGGGTTAATAAATGAAGAAGAGTTTAATTTCTCATGGGTTGTTGATTTTCCACTCCTTGAATATAATGAGGAATTGGACAGGTACGATTCCCTTCATCACCCATTTACTTCACCACGTCAGGATGATCTTCGGATTCTTGAGGAAAAGCCTCTCGATGTGAGGGCAAGGGCATATGACATTGTCTTAAATGGTGTTGAACTGGGAGGCGGAAGTATAAGAATACACAGGCCCGACATACAAAAAAGAATATTCCATTTACTTAGTATTGATGATGAAACTGCACAAAAGCGGTTTGGATTTTTGCTGGAGGCGCTTAAATACGGCGCTCCTCCGCATGGGGGTATAGCGCTTGGACTTGATCGAATGGTAACCATACTCTTAGGCCTTGATGATATAAGAGAGGTTATTGCATTTCCAAAGACTCAGAAGGCCACATGCCTCATGGTTGATGCTCCTTCTGAGGTGGATGACGCCCAGCTCAAGGAGCTTGGTTTAACACTTCTAAAGCCGGATTAAATTATCAGTTAATTAATTGAATAATATATAATTGTACTGTCATTTAGCCCGCCAGGGCGGACCGTCACTAGCTGATTACGGCAGCCGTCTTTGGTTAATTAAATCAGCCGTCATTAACCGCTCACTAATCACTTCTTAACAATTCATTATAAATGATTCATAACTCAAGGACTTCTAAAGTAATAATTTAGAGTTAGCTTCTTAGGATTCAAAGAAGGAGGATGTTTAAATGAAATTAGAAGATCTTAAGGTTTATCAACTTGCAATGAATATCGGTGAGAGGGTTTGGTTGATTGTTAGCAAGTGGGATTATTTTGCCAAAGATACGGTAGGTAAACAATTAGTTAGATCAGTTGATTCAATAGCAGCGAACTTAAGCGAAGGTTATGGTCGTTTTTTCTACAAGGAAAATAGACAATTCTGCTATTATAGCAGAGGTTCACTTTACGAGACAAAGACATGGCTCAAAAAATCACACGACCGTGGTTTGATTGTTGATGACGATTTCCAGTCTTTACAAAAAGATATTGAAACAATTACTTTTAAGTTAAACAATTACATTAAATCTATAGGTGCACAGGCTGCTCAATAATACAATGACAGCGAAGCTAACTGACTCAATGACAACGAAGTGAATGACTTGAAGATATTGAATAATTAAGCTACTAATTTTAAAAGATGGACAAATCAGATATAGACAAATCTATTCAATACATCAAGGGAGTAGGCCCCAAACGATCTCAGATGCTTGGAAGACTGGGCATACATACCCCAAGAGACCTTCTTTATTACTTTCCACGCACATATCAGGACAGATCTCAAATTGAAAAGATCTCAGAATTAAAGCAAGGTGTTACTTCGATGGTAAAAGGGAAGATCTTCAATGTTAAGTCCTACAACACCAGAGGGTGGAGGAATGTCTTTGAACTATCTGTTGCAGATGGTGCGAGTATCCTCCCGGTTAAGTGGTTTAATCAACCCTACCTCAGTGATGTGTTTCAAGTGGATGACCATGTATTCTTATACGGTAAGGTTTCTTTATATAAACAGTCACTTCAGATGGTGAATCCAGAATACGAGATAGTGTCAGAAGAAGATGTTTCAGGTGAGAGTGTTGCAATAACGCCCGTTTATTCGCTGACAGAGGACATGAGACAAACCCGTTTCCGTAAACTTATGAAACAGGTTGTAGATGAACAATCACATTTGGTTGATGAGACGTTTACGGCTGATGTTTTAAAAAAACATCAGCTAATGCCAATTACGTCTGCAATAAAGAATATTCATTTTCCCGATTCATTTGATAGCCTGGAGGAATCTAAAAGAAGGCTGAAATACGAAGAATTTTTTGCATTTGAGACGGCGATGGCGCTTCGCAAACGCAATATAAAGGAAGCCAGAGGATACAAATTCCGCATAGGACCTAATGTTGAGCGTCACATCTACGGTCTCTTTCCATTTAAACTTACACACAGTCAGGAGAAGGTTATAAGAAATATACATGAAGATATGTGCAGCAAAAGACCTATGAATCGTCTGCTTCAGGGTGACGTTGGCTCTGGCAAAACGGTAGTGGCCGTTTATGCCTTGCTTGCTGCCATTGCCAATGGCTTTCAAACCGCCTTTATGGCGCCAACAGAAATTCTTGCCGAACAGCACTATCGTACGCTTAACGTTTTCCTTGCTGATGCAAAAGTAAGAGTTTTGCTTTTAACAGGTGGAGCAAAGACAAAGATAAGGAAAGAAAATATAGAGCGCATAAGCCAGGGTAAAGTTGACCTCGTTGTGGGCACACATGCATTGATCGAGAGAGACGTGGAATTTAAAAAGTTGGGCCTGGTAGTAATTGACGAGCAACACAAGTTTGGAGTGATGCAGCGTACGTACCTAAGGCAAAAAAGCCTTAGGCATAAGCCGGACGTTCTCGTAATGACGGCAACGCCGATACCCAGAACACTTTCACTAACTGTGTTCGGGGATCTTGATATCTCCATCATTGATGAATTACCACCCGGTCGAACCCCTGTGAAGACCTATAGGGTAACGGCGCGTAAGCAAAGTGACGCCTATAAATTTATTCGTAAGGAGATAAATAAGGGGAGACAGGTATTTGTCGTATATCCGTTGGTGGAAGAGTCAGAAAAACTTGACCTCAAGGCAGCCACTAAAGAGGCAAAGAGACTTCAGGATGAGGTATTCCCGGAGTTAAAGGTAGGGCTACTGCACGGACAAATGAAATCAGACGTAAAAGATAAAGCGATGTCTGATTTCCTTAAACATGAATATAATATCCTTGTGTCAACTATTGTGATTGAGGTGGGGATTGATGTGCCGAATGCTACCGTGATGGCGATTGAACATGCCGAGCGTTTTGGCCTTGCACAGCTTCACCAGCTCAGGGGCAGGATAGGGCGTAGTTCACATCAATCTTATTGCTTGCTTTTGGGTACACCCAGGAGTGCCGAATCCCGACAGAGGCTCAAGATTATGTTGGAAACTAATGATGGCTTCAGGATAGCGGAGGAAGACCTAAGACTCAGGGGACCGGGAGAGTTCTTTGGTACACGACAGCACGGCTTGCCCGAATTTAAGATTGGTGACATAATTAATGATTATGCCATACTAAAGTTGGCACGAGATGATGCCTTTAAGCTTGTGAATGAGAGTCAAAAGTCAAAAACCTCAAAAAACCGTATGCTTCTTAAAAGGATTACGGAAAGCCTTAAGGGCAAGTTTGCCCTCATAGATACTGGATGAGAAAAAAATGCCTATGTTAAAAAAGCACTGACACTGTTTCTTTACTATTTTTCTGTTTTCTCTAATTTCCTTAAAAGGTTTAATTTAACACTTGACATAGTGTATCATAAGTGATACATATATTATAAAATAGGAGAGTGTATAATGCCTACAAAAAACCCAAGAATTAATGTTGTATTAGAAAAACCCCTTTATGATAACATCGAGCGACTTGCCAGAAAAGATGGAGTCTCTCTTTCTTTAAAGGTACGTGATCTTGTAAAAGAGGCATTAGAGATACAGGAAGATATAGCTTTATCCAACCTTGCAGAAAAGAGAGAACGCACCTTCCGCAAAAAAAAAGCCCTGAAACATAATGAGGTTTGGTAGACTTGCCATTTGAGCTTAAATATCACCCTGATGTCAGGGCCGTTGACATACCATTGATTAATTCAAAGCTTAGAAGGCGTATTAAAAAAGCGATAGAAACACGTCTTACAATTGCTCCTCATCAATACGGAGAACCTTTAAGAAAAACCCTCAAGGGATATTGGAAGCTGAGGGTTGGAGATTATAGAGTGTTTTTTAAGATAGTTGAGAGCGAAGTATGGATACTGGGTATTATTCATAGAAAAGATGTATATGAGAAGATAAGGAAAAGGGTATAAAGAATCCAATAACAAAATTGATGCCTGTGTTAACCGTTCTGAAAAAAACAACACATTCCTTCAAAATAATTAAGTCCTAAATTAAGTGATTAAAAAAACTGTAGGGTCCGTTTCCCAAACGGGCTGAACGTTTGTATTTTTGAAAATGAAAATCGCTTAATTTAGGTAAGCATATCTAAATTCCCATATACCCCGCAAAATCCAGAAAGCTTTAGACTTCAGAAAGGAAATGAGTGGTAAAGTAACTCCCACAGAGGAAGACTCAGGGGACCGGAAGAATTCTTAGGTACAAGACAACACGGTTTACCAGAATTTAAGATAGGAGACATAATCAATGACTATGCCATATTAAAACTAGCACGAGACGACGCCTTTGAACTTGTGAATGAGAGCCAGAAGTCAAAAACTTCAAAAAACAATATGTTATTGAAGAGGATTACGGAAAACTTCAAACACAAACTTTACCTGATAAATACGGGTTGAAGACAACACTCAAAATATATGCAAGAATAATGCTATCGATATAAATTGAGGTAGTAACAATTTAGTCTGACACTTCTGTTTGCACTATCTTCATTATAACCTTACCTTCAAGATTTTATAAGGAGTTTTTTCATTTAAGGAAATTTGCAATTAGATTGTAGTCAATTTCTAAAATTTAAATATAATAATTCACATGGATATAGAAGGCAAGATGTGGTTTGGTATTGACAAAATATGTTAAATGGTCATTAATTCCTTAATCTTAACTCCTTCCCAACAATAATATTCCCTTAAAACAAATCTTGACCAAGCCCCAAAACCCTTTCGCTTGTTCAGGATTTAAAGCTAAATTAACGACTAAACCCATTAAAGTTGCGACGAAAATGTTTTTCCAATCTATTCTCCCCATCCTTTTAGATCTATCTATAAGATAGTTTAATTTTTCTTGGATGAGTTGATTATGATTATTGTCCAGATCATAAGTTTTTCTAATTTCTTCTTTTAATTTATATAGCGCTTTTGTTATATGTTCGACTTGTTCATATGAAAAAGGTGAATTTTCTTTTTCGTTCTCTAAATTTATTTTTCCTCCTGGCAGATATTTATCAATTTCATCCCAAGGATCAGTTATTTGAATTTCTCTTTTTAAATTTTTCAGCCAATCTCGCAAACAATTCATCTGCGACTCCAAGCTGCCAGTAAAAACTTCTTGAATAGGAATAGTTTTCCCGGGTGAAAATGTGCAATAATGTTCATCACGTACAAAATCGAATATAAAAAAATAATGCGTACCAATATATTTCAATCGAGATACTCCAACACCCACGTTCCCGCTTCGGATGACATCCCACTCAAACATTGAAGGTTCGAGATCACTATCAGTAATATGTTGATAGGCTTGATTTTTTTGAGATTTTAAAATTAACCTGTCCATTTTATGTTCTCATTTAAAATTACTTTTATATTACTGTTATAACTAGAATTCTAGGAACAAAAATAGGGTCTATTATATTACTTGGTGTTGTTGTTCCTATTTTGTCTCATTACACTTTATTTGATAACATGGGCAAACACCTAATTTTTTGGTAAGAAAGTTCATGTATTTACGTCTTTGTAATCATAAACTTAATTTCAATATGCGGCATATGCTTATGCTGGTTGAAATGAAATGGAATAATAAATCCACACATCATCAAAGTCAAGAAAGAAAAGATGGCTATTTTAGTGCAATTCTACGAAATACATTAACAAAATAGCTTAAGCAATTTTATATTGAAAATTGCCTGGGGGAATGGGGAGAAGGGGTAGGGTATATAGGGAATGATAGACAGGTCAGGCTATGCCTTCAGGAGAAATCCATGAGCACTTAAACCGGCACCGAAGGCTACTATTACACACCAATCTCCGGAAGCAATACCCTTATCTAAAATCTCTCGTAACACAAACAAGACTGTCGGAGATGACATATTTCCATATCTGGCCAGAACATCACGGGTTGCCTGCATCTTTGTTTCAGAAATTCTCAGTTCGTCTCTGACTGCATTAATCACATTTTCCCCTCCCGGATGGAATGCCCAGTGTTTAATGTCTTCCAGTTTAAGCCCTTTGGGTGTTAACAGATCCATCACGACCTTTGCAACCGTCTTACTGGCGAACTCTGGTAATTGTAAGGAAAGCTGGTTATGCAATTGCCCATTTCTGTATATGTATCGTATATCTTCACGATGTTGAGGGTCACATCGGCTCGCAGAGGCAACCAATTTCAATTTACCAGGACGACTCCATAGTACGGATGCCGCTGCACCATCAGCAAAGATTGCATTTGAAACAACCAGGCTTAAATCATTTGCCATCTGAAATGTTGCACTACAGATCTCTACTGAAACACTCACGATCACTTCATCGTTATTCTCTTGTAACATATCCCTGCAAACCTGTAAATTCGGAATCGCACCACCACAACCGCTTCCTACCAGGTCATGTGTTCGTATCTGATTGGATAAGCCAAGTTTTTCTATAAGATACGTTGAAATACCAGGACAAATGTAACCCGTGCACGTATTCACCACCAATCCCGAAACGTCATCTGTTGTTATACCCACCTGAACTAAAGCATTATCAATCGCCTTAGAAGAAAGTTCCACGGCCCAGTGCGTAAAACGGGCAATGCGACTATCCGGGTCTTCATGCACAAGGCACTCAAGGTCTTCCACTGCAATATGTCTTTTTAAAACACTCGGATGAGCAAAGATCTTACGCATTTTTGCCATATTCTCTTGCCCTAATTTATCCGAGTAATGATTTGTGAGAAACGCTTCTGCTTCTGACTGTTTTGTCACATAAGGGGGAGTGGCAACAGCGAGAGAGGCAATAGATACATTTTCATTCTTCATGTGCAGGAATACACTTTCTTCAATAGATTTTTGTTCTGGTTTACTATATCATCTGTCCCGGTAAGATCATACATCCATCCCTAACAATCTGAGCCCCCTTCGAATGTAACGTGTATGTTTCCAGAGAGGAGGCTTTACTCCCAACCAGTATCCCATAAAATTCATTGCAGGCAGAAATGGAAGACCAATGGCATTTGGATTCATAAAATTCATGTGTGTTGCCATACTATTGTGAATCTTTTTCAGTAGCCATTCCAGATTAATGGCTGGAGATAAGTAAAATACCGGTTGAAGCATTTCATTGGGAGACAGGGTCAACATACCTTCTGCTCTTGCAATGTTTTCAAGTTCAGTTCCGGGATATATGCGTATTCCTATCATAAAAAGTGCAACATCTCTTTGACTGATACGCTTTTCCGCAAAGCGGAGGGTTTCTTGTACCGTCTCTTCGGTTTCACCCGGCCCACCGAACATGAATATCCAGAGACACGGTATCTTGTGGTGCTGAATGACCTCGGAGGTCCTATAGACGTCTCTTGCGGTGAAACCTTTTTTCAAACGTTCAAGAACAGGGTCGGCTGCACTCTCAACCGTAATACCAATACCAACAAAACCTGCCTGTTCCATTGTTCCAATAAGTTTATCGTCTACAAAAAGCGGATTTAACTCAACGGTTTGAAGACGAATATTTGTTAGAAACTTTGCAATTGTATCACATAAAGCCATTGCATGGTCATAGGGCGAATTAAATACATTATCAACAAATTCAATATCTCTCATCCCACTTTTCGCAAGATCCATAATCACCTCTGCTATAGTATGAGTATCGCACAAGCGATAATCATGGCCTTCGATCTTTCTATAGGTACAATAAATACATTTAAAATGGCACCCCAGTTTCGTTTGAACCGGCACAGTGGAAAATCTGGAGAGATAAGAGGGTACTTTTATCCATCGGTGAAAATCCGGTAACAAACTGTTACCAGAAAAACGTTCGCTATAACCAGTATTTATTCTAAAAACAGTATCGTCAATCCAGGCTACACCGGGGATATCTTTCGGTACCTCATCCCTTGATAGCATCGCTAATAATTTTGGAAAAACAATTTCTCCATCTCCCAAGATTGCCCAATCTGCCCCTGTAAAACGGAGTAATGCTTCCGGCATTACACCAACAGCAGCGCCACCGATGACAACCGTTGCACACGTCTTTCTGCGAATGGTATCTATGAGTAACGTCAAATCCTTATAGAACACAGCAGGATGTTGCATGTCATTATTGTCAATATTGCGTAAGGAAAGTCCGACAACATCCGGTTGTGTTCTATCGATTACTGAACTCAAGGTACATAATGGATCCCGTTCAAACATTAAATCCAACATTTGAACTTGATGACCTGCTCGTTCACAGGACTCTGCAACCAGGCACGCACCAAGAGGAATAACTGGAATCGGTCCGCGGTAACGATTGGTAATGATTAGCAGGATATTCACGATTTAGTCTGTTTTAGAATATTATTGTCTAAAGACGCTCTTATTATATTTGCTTTTCATTATACCTCATAATAACAGATACAATCAGCTTTTTCTGTTCTCTTATTCTTAGGTGCAAAACTTTATCTCCTTTTTTAAATCTATGTAATATGCATTTTTGTGGTGTTATATCAACTATTTTATGAGAATAATGACCTGATTGAAAAGAGATTGAGTTAAAATTTTCCAAATGACTATTGGCCTCTTCATTAATCAAGAAAAAAGAGGGGGGTTAGTTAAGCAGCAGGGAGTACTTCTGCAATGGCTTAGAGCGCGCCTCAGCCGACCCCCTC
Organism: Candidatus Scalinduaceae bacterium; assembly: GCA_046759445.1. Taxonomy (GTDB): domain Bacteria; phylum Planctomycetota; class Brocadiia; order Brocadiales; family Scalinduaceae; genus Scalindua_A. The sequence goes on along the minus strand of JBHICG010000011.1, from coordinate 59,920 downwards.
AACACCTCGGTTTACTCGGTACTTAGCTCAGTATCGAGCGTAGCGATATGTATTAAGCTAAATGGTGAGCAAGTCGAACCATAGGGAGAAATTGAGAATGGGAGTGTGAAAGATGAGGAGATTTACGATTTGGGATTTACGATTGACGAATAACTAATAACGATTTCTAAGTTAAAGTTTTTTCTTTCCGTACATTTCCGTGTTAATTTTTGTTCATCCTGTATATCCTGTCTAAATGTTTTTGTCTTATGCTTTATCTTTCTCTGTGCACTCTGTGTTCTCTGAGGCTTAAGACAGAATCAAATTAAATCTGAACATAGAACTTCCTTGTCCTGGGTCCGTCGAACTCACAAAAGAAAATTGCCTGCCAGGTCCCTAATAACAGTTGACTGTCTTTGATGATAACTCTTACGGACGAACCGAGCAGAGACGCCTTAATATGGGCGTCGCTATTACCTTCCATGTGAGTATAGTTGCCCCGCTGAGGGATTAAATCCTCAAGCTTTTTTAATATGTCCCGGGGAACGGCCGGGTCGGCATTCTCATTAATGGTGACTGCAGTTGTGGTGTGGGGGACAAATACGGTGACCACACCTTCCGAAACCTCTTCTACCAGGTCTTGAATCTGTGCCGTGATGTCGATGAACTCGTTACGCCTTGACGTTTGAATGGTGAATTGCTTGATCATATCAAATTAAAAATACGAGTAGGGGGTTACATTATCGATCACTAATTTATAATGATAATATCCGTTTTTCTTGGCCTTTTAAATTGAAAGATTTCTTGTTTAAGCGTTTCGTTTATGGAAAGATTGTTTAGGTTTAAGCTTAATGTCGTATTGGTTTCCGGCCAATCAATTTGAACAAATCTAGGGATTATTTGACTGTCTATTTTTGTATAATCATTAAAAAAGGCATGTGCCTTGATAGAACTATCAGTATTAAATAATGTAAGCTCAGTTACTGTGTTGTCTGTCCTATCTACCTTTAACCTGCTAAATGGTGTGAACTCTCCTCCTTCCTTGTCAAATACGTGAATGAACCAGAATGTGGGCCAGGTTTCCATAAAGGCTGGTTTCCCCTCAAAGAGTTTATCATAATCTAAAAGAACCGCTATATCATCGGGAAACATATATGCATTGTTGTGCGTCTTACGTGTCATATTACTTTTACCTGTATAAACTACCTTCTGCTTGGGTAAGTGGAACCAGAAGCTTTCTCCATCCGATACCATGTCAAATGCAGTGATTGCAAGTTTAGAACCAATTATTCTTATTTTATTTGGTCTTTGAAATCTTAAAACTCCCTTACACCTGAAGGTACCATTCCTCTCTGGAGTTATTATTGTTATGTCGGCCTTTGCCTTGAGAGTGGTAAGTTTACGTCCTTCTAAAACTAAATTTTCCTTTACTTGAAGAAATGAGAGATCCTTAATCTTGCTAATATCAATTTCGGATTTATGTATTAGTTCATTTCTAACAAGAGGTTTGGTTTTGTGTGTGGCACAACCAAAGGAGAGGATGGTAATTAAAAAAACTGATAACGTAAATGTTTTGAATTGCATTTAAAGTGATAATTTACCGCAAAAGCACAAAGAACGCAAAGTTTCAAAATCCCCCTCCTTCCCCCTTTACTAAAGGGGGAGATAGGGGAGTTCTTAATTCCATTTTTGAGTATTGGAACATTTTACGGACTTGTATTTTAGTCCGCGAAATTAATCAATATATCCATTTTAAATACGTCAAAAGTTGTTTCTTTATTACTTTTACCATCCTTTGCGCCTTTGCGGTTACCGTTTAAATAATATCATCTCCTGACATGTCATAAATCCATTGTAAATCAGTCCGTTCATATTCTAACAGGTTGTCTTTACCAAAGAAAAGCTCAATTTCCCTTTCGGCAGATTCGACGGTGTCTGAACCATGTATTAGATTAAAACGATTACTTATAGCAAAGTCACCTCTTATTGTTCCAGGGACTGCCTCGTGTCCAAATGTGCTACCCATCATATTTCGCGCAACTTCTATAGCGTTTTTTCCTCTTAGAACTAAGACTATTACGGGCCCGGAAGTCATGAATTTTATAAGTTTTTCATAAAAGCTCTTACCTTCATGAACGGAATAATTCTTTCTGGCTAATTCTTCAGATATAACCATCAATCTTAACCCTAATATTTCAAGTCCCTTTTCTTCAAATCTTGTAATTATCTTACCAATCAATCGGCGTTGAATGGCATCAGGCTTAATTATGATTAATGTCTTTTGCATACAATGTCCTTACTTTTGAAAAAAAATCTTTATATTCCTCAGTTTTGTAATCTGGATAAGTCCATGGTAAATTTTCATACTTTCCTTCCTGGTAAAACAATGTGACCTCTGCGTAAATACCGTCTTGCAGATAAATACGGTGATAATAATCCTTCGTAGAGGCTAGTATTAGGTTACAATGTGACAGATATCCTGGATCTAAATTGATTGGTCGAATTACATCATACTTATTCTGTTTGAACTCATCCTCTAGCTGATTAGTCCATACTTTAATTGATGAAATTTCTTCAGGATCTATAAGATTCTTAAAACTCAGAAACTTTCTTAAGATATTGACCCCCATTTCTTTTTCGTAGTAGTCTGTATAATCAAATGGGAATACTTCACTCTTAAGGTCAATTTTACCCAGACGTTTTTCAAGCAAGATTTCGATATCTTCCAGTAATATTTTAATTCCGGAGAGAATTCCAATAATTAGTTTTACGGGTTTTGGATAGCTAATCTCAGACATAACAACAAAACCACAAAGGCACAAAGTCCATAAAGATTAGTTAACTATTCTACGAATACCTTCCTTTAATGTTGGAACAATAAAATTTATTAGGAGACCAAGCCATAAATTAGCAAGTTTTAGATATGTCAATAATTGTGCTTCATGGATTGGTTCAACTTTTTCAACGGCTTTCAATTCAACAATAACTAACTTCATTTCAAGGAATTTATAAGGTTCCTTATCTCTGTGGTTATGTTTTCCAGCCTTGAAAAATGTGTTTTATTTTCAGAACGTATCTTGATTTCAACTTCGCCATTTTCTTTGAAGCGATTACCAACAGTTATTCTTATTGGTATACCTATGAGATCTGCGTCCTTAAATTTGAAACCAGGCCTCTGGTCTCTATCGTCAAATAATGTCTCAATCCCTGCTTTGCACAATTCATCATAAATATTTGTAGCAGTATTCATTAAAATGCCGTCTCTAGTATTCACGGGTAAGACTAAGACCTCGTATGGCGATAGCGGTAATGGCCAGATAATACCATTAGAGTCATGAGATTTTTCAATTGTAGCAGCTATAATTCTGTTTAAGCCGATACCATATGATCCCATTACTATGGGATGTTCCTTTCCTGATCTATCGAGAAATTTTGCACCTAATGCTTCACTATATTTCGTGCCCAACTTAAAAACATGTCCTATTTCAATACCGTGAGAAATGTCGAGTAGCTCCTTACATTTTGGACATTTATCACCTTCAGTGACATACCGAATGTCAGCTACTTTATCAATTTTATAATCTCTCTCTAAATTTGCATTTACAATGTGAGTATCTGCCTTGTTGCCTCCCACGACACAGTTATTTAGTATTGAAACTGCCTGATCTGCAATAATCCGTGTTTTTAAACCAATAGGTCCTGCAAAGCCCACAGGAGAATTTGTCAGTTTAACGACCGTATCTTCATCAGCCAATGTAATTTTATCCTGCGATAATGCCTTAGCCAACTTGGTCTCATTGACATCATGGTCTCCACGTATTAAGACAGCTACATTTTTATTATTATATGAATAGATCAAGGTCTTTATCATTTTGTCAGGTTCAACTCCCAGGAAATCGCTCACCTCTTTTATTGTCGTCATATTAGGAGTAGAAACCTCCTTTAATCCTTCCAAGCTAGTGCTATCTTTAGAATTGATTGGAGCAGGTTTAGCCTTCTCTATATTTGCAGTATAATCACAACTTCTACATTTAATTATTACATCCTCTCCATTTTTGTTAGGAACCATAAATTCATGTGAAACTTCACCACCCATAGCGCCTGAATCTGCTTCTATTGCCAAATAATCCAATTTGCAACGCTCCATTATTCTGCAATATGTTTCATACATTTTCTGATAACTGGTGTTTAAGCCTTCATTATCTATATCAAAGCTGTAGGCATCCTTCATTAGAAATTCTTTGCTTCGTAACACACCAAATCTTGGCCTTACTTCGTCTCTGAACTTAGTCTGTATTTGATAAAGAATTAAAGGTAAATGCTTATATGAGTTGAGTTCATTTTTAATTAAATCAGTGATTACCTCTTCATGCGTGGGACTCAAGGCCATTTCCTTCCCGTGACGATCCTTAATGCATAATAAATCGTTGCCAAAAACATTGATTCTACCACTAATCTCAATAAGGGTTAATGGTTGTATAGCAGGTAAAAATATTTCTATAGCACCGGATGCGTTCATTTCTTCTCTGATGATGTTTTTTACTTTATTTAGTACCTTACTCCCAAGTGGCAAATACGAGTAAACACCAGCAGATAGTTTTCTAATCATACCTGATCGTATCATTAGTTTGTGACTATCAATCTCAGCGTCACTTGGATTTTCTTTCAAGGTTGGTATAAAGGTTTGTGTCCACCTCATAATAAAGCTTGTTCCTGCTTAAAAATTGCCATGAAAATTAAAAAAAAGCGCTTAAGATTACACTTTTATTTTCATCGTGAATAGAGTTGTAAGCCCAAATTAGGAAGAACTGCTTTCTTTTTGCTAATTATTATAAAGAATTATATTGTTGGAAATTATTATTTGCAAGAAATTTACAGACAGGCATTATTTGCATCCAAAAAGACAATATTTTTGAACCCCTTATTGATGGTTTAAATTTTGTTAAAAATATCAAGGAGAGTTATATTTTTAGGCAAATTTGGCTATTATAGTTCAATATAACGGTTGAAATTCGCCGAATATTTGTTATAATCCTGCCCTTATTGTGTGTTGCTGAACTTAAGGCTTTAATTTATCATATCTTACATTTTTTATATAATTTTGAAAAATCGGCATGTTTTCTGCACACTAAAAATATTCACAAATTTTTTAATAGAAGGAATTATACAATGTATATTAACAAGGTAATAATTACTTTTTGTTTTTTATTTTTAGTCTGTTTTTGTAATGAGGTACGAGGCGTACAGGATGTCGTGCCGGCAGAACCGGAAAAAGAGAAGAGCGAATTGGCAAAGATGATGCAAAAAATTGATAAAAACTATAAAGTAGTAGAAGAAATGTCGGGATGGTATAAATACAAAAAAAAACACTGGAAAATAGTTCTTGAGTCAGGACAAAATATGGTGAAAGTAACAAAACTTATACGGAGGAAATTTTCACGACCTGATAATTGGACATATCAAGAATTAATGGAAAAGATGCAAATTGCAGCAGAAAAAATGGTGGAGGTAGCTAAAAATAAAGATAATGAAGGGGCCCTTGAAGATGCACAGTGGCAGGTGAGAATTTTAAGGCGAACATGTGCTAAATGCCATAAGCATTTAGACATCCATATATATCCACAGTTGTACAAGAAAAAAGACAAAGAAATACCTCCATTACCATAGTTTTCGTAAATTATCTATCATGACTTATGAAATAATTTGGAGTATGTTTTTTGCTTGACTCTATTCTTACTTATTGATATATTCGTTCCAGTTTTGTGATATTTAGGTCAAATATTTCTGTAAAAATAATTAAAAAGGGAAGGGGGGGTGAAGTTTTAAACCGGAAATGGGTTTGCTGAACTTTACTAAGGTTAGTTAATAGTTGAACTTATGTTGAGTCAATGTCTTTAACTAGCTGATATAAAACTATTGTAATTTCATTAAGGAGGCAGAAGTAAAATGAAGGGAAAAAACATTTTAGTAGTATGCATAATTTCACTATCATTATTTGTCGCAAGTGCATCAATTGGTTATGGATCAGATAAGGATATTTGCAAAAAACAGATTGACTATTATTTAAAAATCAAAATGAATGATGGCTTGCTCCCAGGTGATGAATTCAATCCATATGATTTTAAGGGTGTTGCAGCGGCAGCAAAGGCCATGCTTGATAACGAAGGAAAACGTACACATAATGACAAAAATCATGCAGCAATTACTAAACTAGTCTCTACTCATCTTGAAGATATACACACGGCAGCTGCTAAAGCAGCGGAAGGTTCTGTTGAGTCAGTCGGCCATTCTTTAAGGTTTCTATATCTTTCATGCAAGGCATGCCATAAGGTATATCAAACTGAAAAAAGGTTGAGACCTTAACCAATGTTTTTACTTATGTGTCTAATTTTATCGCTCAAGTTTTAAGTAAATTTTTAAATGTTACTATTAGAGGGGGGATAATAAAAAAATGAAAAAAGTAAATTTTTTATGTATATTAGCAATACTTGCAGTATCATGTTTCGCAATTAGCTCTTCTAGTCAGGCAGATGAATTGGATGACTTGATTGGAAATCCAGAAAAGAGCTATTACTTTGTTTTCGCAACTGGAGCTATTCAGGGGTCATTTGGAACAATGGAAACTTGTGTTTATTGCCATGGTAATGGTGGCAAAGGAACATCAGAAGGTAAGAAAATGGGAGTTCCCGACTTCACTGATGCAAAATGGCAGGCTTCTGTTACGGACGAGCAGTTAACCAAGTTCCTTGAAGCTAATGACAAAGGTTGTACACAATGCAGAGGAAGGATTTCAGAAGGCGCTATTAAGAAGCTTATTAATATAGTTAGAGCTTTTGCTGCCAAGTAGCAAAAATTAAATTCAAAAGGGCTCTTTAATATGTCTGTAAGGACATTTTAAAGAGCCTTCTTTTTTTTGAAGCTATTTACAGAAATATAAATTTTAAAAATAGCTTCTTTCGTGGTAACTACAATTTTAAATGGAGGGGTAGATAAGCAATCTTATTGAGATATTTCCTATATTGTGCTTATCCAGATTAATTACCTCTAGTTATTCGATTGTAAAGAGTGTCTCTCTCAACAGGGTCATGCCCCGTTTCTCTTATTAATGACTCAATTTCATCAACCGTTAACGCCTCTGGTGTTTCTGCACCTGCTGAATGAGTAATTTTCTCTTCTGCCACCGTTCCGTCTATGTCATCAACTCCAAAACTAAGCGACACTTGAGCTAGCTTAATACCAAGCATTATCCAGAATGCCTTTATGTGATCAAAATTATCCAGCATTAATCTCCCTATTGCGAGCATTTTTAAATCTAACATTCCTGCTGTATTGGAGAAGTTCTGTAGGTCTGTGTTTTTTGGGTGAAATGCAAGAGGGATAAAGGACATGAATCCGTTTGTCTCATCTTGTAATTCGCGTAGTTTTAGCAAATGGGCTACTCTATCTTTATTTTTTTCTATGTGACCGTATAGCATGGTCGCATTGCTTCTTAAACCTAAATAATGCGCTTCACGCATGGTTTTCAACCAATCTTCACCACTAAGTTTTTCTGGACAAAGTTCTTCTCTGATACTTGGTGAAAAAACCTCAGCTCCGCCCCCAGGAAGTGAACCTAAACCAGCATTTTTCAGCTCCTTTAGTGTTTCATGTATTGTTATTCCAGATATGTCTGCAAAGTGAGCGATCTCAACGGCAGTGAATGCCTGTAAATGTACATCAGGAAAACGCTCGTGAAGTAAATTTATCATTTTAATGTAATAATCTATTCCCAATTCTGGATGCAGGCCTCCAACAATGTGTAATTCAGTTGCTCCATTATAAACAACTTGTGAAGCCTTATCTAATATTTCTTCAGTGCTCAAAAGGTATGCGCCGTTATCCTCCTTGTTACGACTAAATGCACAAAACTTGCATCTGTTTTTACAAATATTAGTATAATTTATGTGTCGGTTTATAATATAATAACCGTTGTTTTTATTCTTTCTTTCTCTTATTATGTTTGCAAGATTGCCCAGATCAAGAATTTCAGTGGACTCAAATAATTTTATACCGTCCTCATAATCGAGGCGTTTTCCACCCATGACTTTTTCGTATATATCGCATAAACGTGTATCAATTGTATTGTGTGTTATTTGCATTTCCTCAGTTTTAAAATATCAGAACAACACATTAAATTCAAGAGTATATCTGCTTAAAGTTGATAAAAAGGAATATCTTAGGGGGCAAAATGGATAGTTGGGACAAAAAATCTTGAAAAAATTGGAGGAATGGAATGAATAAAAAAGTCGTTTCGACAAGAAAGTCGCCTAGCGCAATAGGGCCTTATTCTCAAGCAATTCGGTTTGACAATCTGGTATTTGTTTCCGGTCAAATACCTATAGATCCAAAATCTGGTGATATCTTAAAAGACAATATCAAGGAACAAACAAAACAGGTACTCGAAAATCTAAAAAATATATTAGAAGCTAGCGGATCTTCTCTTCAAAATGTATTGCGAACAACTATTTATTTGACAAAAATTGAAAATTATACAATGATTAATGAAACTTATGCACAATATTTTGAAGGTTCTCCACCTGCCAGGTCTACTGTCCAGGTATCGAGATTACCTAAAGACGCTAATATAGAGATTGATGCAATAGCCTGCATAAATAAATAAGAAAATAGAAACAAGAAAATTTACTTGACGCTTAAATGTGATAACTTATAATTTACGGTTCATTTGGCAATTTGTTAGGTGCTTTATAATCATAAGAAATAGCGTGAGAGACTGAACTATGTTGAATGTAATACAAACCGAAGATATTCATGATACTATTGTGCAGGTAGTGGATCTTTTAGAAGAAGCTAAGAAGTTCTTTTATAGAGTTGGGGATGTTTCTTTAGAGAAAAAGGTATCAGAGATGGCCGCCCAAACGAAGGAACCTCTATATTTAGTTGTAGTTGGAGAATATAACTCTGGGAAATCCAGTTTTGTTAATGCTCTTTGTGGAGAAAGAATTCTACCTGATGGGCCTACACCTTCAACGCATAAAATTACTCTTTTGACTTATGGAGAAGAAAAATCTTCTGAGGAAATTGATGATCACCAATGCAAGATTACATACCCTTTAGAGCCATTAAAGGATATCATCATTGTAGATACGCCAGGGACAAACTCCATAATCACAGAACATCAGATTATTACGGAAGGATTCATTCACAGGGCAGAATTAGTACTATTTGTTACTTCATCAGACCATCCTTTAACGGAAAGTGAGAGGGTATTTCTTCAATTACTAAAAGGCAAATGGGATAGAAAGCTGCTGTTTATACTGAACAAAATAGATTTGAAAGACGAAGATGAATTAAAAGAAATAATACCTTTTATAGAAAAAAACTTTTACAGACTATTTGGTTTTGAACCAAAAATTATTAACTTATCAACAAAAGACGCTCATAGTGCAAAGATATCCGGTGATAAAGAATTATTACAAAAGAGCAACATTGAGGAAATTGAAACTTTTATTTACGAAAAGTTGGATTATGAAACAAAGATGGACTTTAAGATTTCAAGCCCCTTGAAATACTTACTAAATGTTTTTGATGAACTCAAAAATAATCTCAACAAAAAAATAGCACATTGTAACAGCGAGATAAAGAGTGTAGAAATGTTCGAAAAGCGGCTAAGAAACAAAAAAGAGGATATGAGAGAATACATTTATAAATATAAGACTGAAATCAAATCCATTTTCTCCAGATTAAAAGAGAAGGTTGACAGCTTTTTGAATTATTATGTAAATACGAGATCAATAATAACCATGAAGTTTGCGCGAGAAAAAATTGAGGACAAGTTTAAGAGAGAGGTCTTTGATCTAGCAAACCCAAAATCAGAGTTGGATAGAACAATAAATGATGCTATCGAATATGTTGATCGTAATAATGATGTGCTGTGGGATATGGCTCATGATTATATTGAGGCAGAGATAACCCTACAACGTCGAACAAACGATGCTACACCAGTACGTAAGGAGTTATATTTTAAAAGCCAAGAGTCTGAAAAGTATGTCAATATTAGAGAATACACAAAACAATTTCAAGAACTTGACAGTGAAATAGAGAGTGCACGGATATATAGATTAATACAAAACGGTTTTGTAAATTTTATTGTTTTGGAGGGGCTAGCGGTTTGTATTTTAATAAGCCTTTCCACATTTTTATCATTTGTTATTCCTAATGTACTTGGTATTACGGTAGCTATAATTCTAGCAGGAGTTGGATTGTCAATTTATCCGTTAAAGAGAAAAAAATTCAGAAGACAATTTGTGAAAAGAATAGATGCAATATGTGAACGATTTAACAGTTTAATGTTGTTTGAATTTGAAAAGGTTGTAGATAGAGTTATTGAAGATATAGGGAATAAGATATCAGCCTATCGCGACACAAGATGGTCTGAAAGGGAGGAAATTAACAGGCAGATTTCTGATTTAAAAATGCTCTATGAACGAACGAAGGAGCTTATTCGTAGAAGATGTCAAAATTAAGTAAAGTTGGAATATAAAACATTTAATAAAATAAAGAGGATAAAGATGAGAAAGTTCGCAATTATGTTATTGACAATTACAATTATTAGTTATTCAGGTAACACATGGGCGGCAAGTTGTAACTATTGTTATGAAAGGATTCCTGAAGGTGAAAAGTATTGCGAAGCCTGTAAGCAGAAAACTTCTGTGAGTCTCTTAGATATGAAATCCAGGGAAGAACAAATCCTGAAAGCTTTAGATTCTTCAAGAAAATACTATGAGAATGCCCTGATGGAATTGATACAATTTTATTTAGATATTGGTTATCAACTCAGATTACAAAATGCGAGGAAGGAACTAAAGGCGCTTAAGAAAGTACCGCAACCCAAATACCTTATGGTCAAAGAAAAGGCTGTAAAAATAAAACCTTCAAAAAATATCGAAGAGGCAAATATTCTTTTTCAGGATGGCAAGATGTATAAGAACTCTTTAAGTCCGTTCAAGAAGAAAACAAAATTAATATCGGCCCTTGATAGATTTGAAAAGTTATTAAATGATTATCCAGAAAGCGATAAGGTGAGTGAAGCAGCATATGAAATTGCTGAAATTTATGAGAGCCTATATTTTAAAGATTATGAAAGTTCTGTAGCTTACTATGTAAAATCATACGAATTGAATCCAAACACCGAGAAACCAGCCCGTTACATGGCAGCAAGGGTTTATGATTTGTATCTTAAGGATTATGCAAGTGCAGTACAATACTATGAATTGGCATCGAAGATGTGCAAAAACGAAGATTATAAAAAAATAGCTGCGTCAAGACTAGACGAGCTCAGGAAACAAGGCTATTAGAATATTATATCTCATACCTGTGTTATGTATGTGGGAATAGGCTATGATGTTCATAAATTTTCAAAAAATAGAAAATTAATACTGGGGGGTATTAGTTTTGATTATCCTTTAGGATTATTAGGACATTCCGACGCCGATGTAGTTCTACATGCTATTGGTGATGCAATACTGGGTGCTGCTTCATTGGGTGATATAGGTGAGCTTTTCCCGGATACAGACCACGAATGGAAAGACGTCTCCAGCCAGATATTACTTAATAAAATTAATAAACTGGTAAATGAAAAAGGCCTAATAGTAAATAACGTTGATGTTGTTTTTATTGCACAAGAGCCAAAAATTAGTAAACATAAAAGGAAAATGGTAGAGCGTATTTCAGAGATTTTAAAGATTACGCCTGAGAGAGTAAATATTAAGGCAACAACAACAGAGGGTATGGATTCTATAGGGAGGTTAGAGGCTGCTGCCGCTCAAGCAGTGGTTACATTGATTAAAAGGTAGATGCTATAAAAGTACAGGTAACTGGTGAAGTAGATTACACACATAGTGTAATATAAGAGGGTTTGTTTAAAGCTTTTTAATTAATTCTAATCCATCCATGTAAGGCACAAGCACCTCTGGTATAGTTATAGTGCCGTCTTCTCTTTGATAGCTTTCAATAATGGCAATCATCGTTCTTGGAAGCGCTACACCAGAACCATTTAGTGTATGAACATACCTTAGATTGCCTTTTTCATCACGAAAACGAATATTACATCGTCTCGCCTGAAAATCTTCAAAATTACTACATGAAGAAACTTCCAGATATTTATTCACCCCTGGTGACCATACCTCAATATCATAGCATTTAGCGGCTGCAAAACTTAAATCCCCCGTACATAGTTTCACTACCTGATATTGCAGACCTAATAACTGTAAAACCTTCTCTGAAACAGCCAACAGGGATTCTAGTTCATCGTATGATGTTTCTGGTTTTACGAATTTCACTAATTCTACTTTATTAAATTGATGAACTCGAATCATGCCACGGGTATCCTTTCCGTACGAGCCTGCTTCCCGCCTGAAACAAGCAGTATAGGCTGCGTATAATATTGGAAGATCTTTGTAAGATAGAGTTTCATTTGCATGCATATTTGTTACCGGGACCTCTGCGGTAGGGATAAGAAACAAATCATCTTCTGTAGTTTTATACATATCCTCCTCAAGCTTAGGTAACTGTCCCGTACCTGTCATAGAAGCCCTGTTAACAAGGTAAGGTGGAAATACTTCCATGTAGCCGTGTTCTTGTGTATGAAGGTCTAGCATAAAATTGTAAAGAGCTCGTTCTAGTCTTGCTCCTGCACCTTTATATAACGTGAAGCCAGTGCCAGTTATTTTCGATGCTCTCTCAAAGTCTAAAATCCCTAGAGTTTTCCCCAATTCCCAGTGGGGGAGTGGCTCAAAGGTAAAATTCTTTTTTTCACCACAAGATTTAATTAATTCATTAGAAGTTGGATCCTTGCCTATGGGGACATCTTCGGCTGGAATATTTGGAATTCTTATAAGCAAATAATCTATCTCATCAGACACCTTTTTTATTTCCGTTTCAAATTGCTTAATCTTTTCAGAAACACCTTTCATTTCCTTTATCAATTCTGATGCATCTTCCTTTTTAGATTTTAATTCGCTGATCGTTTTAGAAGTAATATTACGTTTGTGTCGGAGTTGTTCACATTCTTTTAAAAGTCCTCTACGTTTAGAGTCCAGTTCTAATAATGAGTCCAGGCTTATTTTCTCGTTCTTGCTAGCAATGGCTTTTTTAACCCCTTCAATATCATTTCTAATAATGTTTATGTCTAACATTTGTAATATTACTCCTGGTTTACCGTATAGTTGTCATAACAAACTGAGCCAGAAACAACCGTAAATATACATTCGGAATCCTGAGAAAATATTCTGTCATAAATATTACCTGCCCTTTCTTCTGGTAGTTTAAGTACGGTAATATCAGCATCAAAACCCGATTCAAGTCTGCCGACCTTATCTTTCAATCCTAAAGCAATGGCTCCTGCAATCGTGCCCATGTAGAGGATATCTTGAGGCTTTATGTCTTTGTGATTCTCATAAAGAAACCGCATCTCGTCCAAAATACTGAGAGAATCGTTGCTGGCAAGACTATCTGTGCCTAAGGCTACATTTATATCATTTTCAATAAACTTACAAAAGGGGTGATTTTCATGACAAAAGTAATTATGACTCCTGGGACAGAAGACAATGCTTGAGTGAGACGTCTTTATGTCATCGATTTCTTCTTCTGATATATAATTACAATGAATAAGTATACACCCATTCTCCAAAATTCCAATATCATTCAAGTAATTTATTGGTCTCAACCCGGGATACTTCCAGTTATTTAACATGTCATAATCTCTCAATAGAGACATAAATCTTCCAGTCCCTCTCGTCAAAAATTCAATTTCATCGTTCGTTTCAGATATATGGGTTGCAATATTAATATTCAATTCATCCGATACTAAGCTACAGAGTTTGTAAAGTTCTTTTGAAACCGTATAAGGTGCATGTGGGAAGATTCCCAGGGTAAACAAGTTGTCTTCTTTAATATAAGTTAATTTTTCTTTGAAATTCTCTATTGTCCTCTCAGCGCTATCAGGATTAAAATCTATAAGTTCATAAAAAAGAGTTTTTCTGATTTTACTTTTCTTTAATTCATCTATGGCAAGACCATTTCTTGTAATATCTGCAACAGTTGTTGTTCCTGATTCAAGACTTCTTTTGATTCCCTCATGAATGGATGACTTATAGTCATGCACTCCCCAGTTTTTTTTCGCATCAACTATTTGCCTTATCCAATCTGTAAAGTCACCATTATAATTTATACATTTATGAAGATTTGTTAACTCAAGGTGGGTGTGCGTGTTTATTAATCCTGGTACTATTGCTGAATTAGCAAAATCAATGATTCTATTCGAGTCGTGTTTATTAACATCTTTGAAACATCCTGCAAACGTTATCTTTCCATCATCGATTAAGACAGCACCGTTTTCTATTATGTTATATGGGTCTGTTAATAAATATTTTGCCTTTAATACTAGCATAACACTTTTTCAGGATGTCTGAGAAATGTCATTTCGGACTTGATCAGAAATCTTATGTTCTCATTAACAACTCGTAGTTACAGATACTGAAACAAGTTTAGAATGACAATAAAACTTATTCCCAATTCCCGGATAGCCTGTTACCTAATGACAGCGAAGCGCATGACTAAATGGCGGCATAGCCATATAACTCAATTTAAAGGATTTTCTACAATACATTAAATAGTTACAAAATTATTAGAAAGGGTAATATTATAGAGTTACCCACTCATGCCAATCATCTCCTATTATGCCTTCCTTTCTATAACGCTCCATTGACAATTGACATTTACAATTTATGCTGTGCTTGCCAATATTACTTGCCAGCCTCTCCATAATAGCCGGAAAATTACTAACACTATCTTTGACGGCTTTTCTATCCTTATCTGATGAGAGTCCTTCAAATAGTTCACCCGGCCGATATTCACTATCCGTAATACCTTCTGCATAATTGGTAACGTAACATATAGAGGCATAGCACATCTCAAGTTCCTTCGCAAGAAATACCTCCGGTACCAGTGTCATTCCAATCAGGTCAGATCCGAAAGAGATGTACTTTTTTATTTCAGCAGGGGTCTCGAGTCGGGGGCCCTGTGTACATACATAAGTGCCATGTCCTGCATAATTAAATTTAAGTGATTTCATTGTGTCGATAATGCATTGCCGCAAACCCGGGCAGAATACGGGACTTTGCCTAATGAAGCCTATTCCCTTGTTTTCGTAAAAGGTATATTCTCTGTTTTTAGTTTCATCAATCAAATCATCAACAACAACATATTGGCCAATCTCATATTTAGGATTAATGGCGCCCGGACCTGACCAGGATATTACCTGTTTTACTTTAAGTTCTTTTAGCGCATATATATTAGCCCGGTAGTTAACATACGGTGCCGTTTTGGAATACCCTTTCTCACCATGTCGTGAAAGAAACAAAAAGCTTTTTTTATCGCCAGTTATTTTGAATATTGCCTCAGACGCTCCAAAAGGAGTCTTGATCTGGCCAATACGTTCCTCCTTTAATTTATCAGACATCAACAGATTGTAAGCTTCACTTCCTCCAATGATAGCAAATGTATTTGTCATTAATTTAGCTCATTATTTAAATCTAAATTGAGCGATTTTTGTAGCCGCAACCTTCAGGTTGCGTAACTTACGTGAAATTGTCATAAACTCATCAGATGATAGGAAACGCAGGCTTAAGGCAATCTTAAGATTGCCTTAAGCCTGCGGCTACATTGACATACATATAAAATCGCTCAATTTAGGTTAAATTAACCTTGAATATGCACATAGTTTAACTTTAGAAGTTGTGAATAGGGGGGTGATATGGATAAATTTGCTCACTACGTCAAAGTCTATTATCTCTTATGGGACATATTTGCCCTCTACGGCAAAGCTTATGTTGCCTTACTGTACATATTTGCCCATTACGGCAAACCTCATGGTGCCTTACGTGACATATTTGCCCTCTACGGCAAAACTCATGGGGCCTTACGGGACATATTTGCCCCTTATCGTAACAATTGCCTTATTTACTGTCAACATATAAAGAGGGAGGGAGGTAATTTAACGGGTGGCCTCTGGAATTACTTGATTTTTCAGTAGCTTATGGTATGTTAAAAACATTATGGTAAAGAAAGACATGGAAAATTTAAAACCAGAAATAGGGAAACTTGCTAAAAAGCACAATCTTTCATTGGTACTCCTGTACGGTTCGCAAGCGCGAGGAAAGATCAGTAAAGATAGTGATATCGACATTGCTGTTTTGGGAATTAGGCCAATATCTACTGAGGAATTAATTGGTTTGCATAATGAATTTGCACAAATCTTTGAAGTTAAAGAAATTGATGTTAAATCCTTACATAGTACTGACGCACTATTTCGTTATCAGGTAATGCGAAATGCGATCCTCCTTTATGGCAGAAGTTATGATTATAACATCTTTAAGGCCTATGCCTTCCGTGATTACCATGACAGCAAGGATTTATTAAGATTAAAAGAAACCTTAACTAAAAAACGAGTGCAAAGTTTTAAAATCTAACCACATTTTTTTTGATTGATAGAGAATTCATTGTAGAAAAGATAAACTTAATTACTCGCGACTTAAAAAGATTAGGTGTATTTTCTGACCTCTCCATTGATCAAATATCAGAAGATTTTATAAATTTTGCAGCACTTAAGAATATCTTAATGGTAACAATTGGCAGGGCTATTGATATTAACGAACATCTTATTTATGAACTAGCCGGACCTGACATAGAAGCTCCAAAAACATACCGTGAAACATTCACAATCCTGGGTGATTTAGACATTTTACCAAAAGACTTTGGCGAAGATATTTCAAGGAGTGCAGGATTGAGAAACGTAATCGTCCATGAGTATAATGACTTGAACAAAGTAGTGATCTATAAAAAAGTAGGTGATGCAATAAGCCAGTATGTTAAGTACTGTGACTATATCCTAAAATATTTAAAATGAATAAAACCATTTACACGATTTTTATTGTTACTTTTACCTTTTGCTTATTAGTATCCATACCGACTAATCTATTTTGTTCAACCAATGTTGGTAATGATAGACTGGAAGCAATATTAAAAAAGGTGGAAGAGGCCAATGCACAGCTTAAGACCATGGAGGCAGACATAAAATACTCAAGGGTTATTTCCCTCCTCGACTCAGAAGAGGTCTCTGACGGGAAATTAAAATATAAGAAGCCAAAGAAACTTAATCTTAACTTTTTTCCTCCAAGAAACGAAATTAACGTCATTGATGGTACATACGTCTGGATCTACTATCCTGAAGAAAAACAGGTAGAAAAATATAAGATGAACGGCGATATGAACGCACCACAGAGAGCGGACATATTCGAGCTTGGTTATGAATATAATGTAGAAAAGATAAAGGAAAGCTATGACGTTACCCTACTAGACGATATTTCAACGGAAGAGGGCACATTATTCCACATAGAACTGATTCCCAAAGAGTCCTTTGACTCCGATTATTCAAGGACTTTGTTGTGGATTAAGGAAGGGCTCTGGTTACCAGTACAATTTCAGCTATTTGAGAGTGAAGGTGAGATCGTAAATACGTTTGAATTGAGCAACATTCGCATTAACACAGAGATACCGGAGAAGTCATTCGTCCTGGATTTACCTGATGATGTAGAGATAATAGAACCATTTAAATAGAATATTATCAACCAAAAAGAAGCCTTTTATGAAAAAAACTCTTTTCTTTACTTTTTTATTCATTTTTGTTGCTACTGCAGTTATTACGTTACTTGGGATTACTAGCGTAATTAAGATTCAAGATAAATATTTGACGCCATTGTTTGCTACACTGATAATTGAAACAATTGGTGCCGTGATTGCACTTTACAGAGCTACTCGTTTCTTTGATGATGATATCAAAAGTAAAACTGCAGTATCAAGCTCTACGACAGTTGTTGATAATTCTAAGCATTACGTAAAACCAAAAAAGGACCCTAAGAAAAATGAGATCGATATTGCCAACATTACTAACTATGATAAACTCTCAATGGATGATTATTTTCGAGTCTATGATAGCCTACAAGACAGATTTCTTGAACAGGAGAAGTTTGTAAAAAAAATGGATGGTCAATATGTGATATGACAGGGGTGTGTAGAATCTGTGTCTGGCTCAAATAAAGAAATAATTTATGTTAATATCAAGACATTAGAATATTTATATTATGGTGCAATGGCCACTTTTGATAAGAAACGAAAAGCGGAATTGTTTTCGCTTAGAAAAAATGATGTTGTCGAAATAGTTGGAACACTTAATTTAAGCGTTTCTAGTAGACCAATGATAGAAGGGGCAAAATTCCGACTAGTAAAGGCAATTAAGGATTAACAAATGAATAATTAGAGATATGTCCCTAATGTGCAATATGGGATATGTCTCAATTTAATAAATGCTTTTCATTTGATATATGGGATTTTGTCTTCAACTCCTGCATCTTTAAACGCACGTAATCGTAAGACACAGCTTTGACAACGACTACAGGCCTTGTCATTATTTTCATAACAGGACCAGGTGAGGTGTAGGGGGGCATTCAGGTTGGATAATTATTGACACATACCTAAATGTCAAGATGCAACAAGGTTCTCAAGATGTATCTTTTGCTCCTTTAACCCTTCTAATACTTCACTAGCATCTAACACTTCAATGCCCACAACTTGCTCACCCGGGCCCATATTAACGGCCACACGATCGTTCAAGCGAAGGACTTCACATTCCATTGGTCCTTCAAGAAATCTGATATATAGGGCATCTACGGTAGGATCGTAACTAATCTTCACGACTATCTCCTATGTTAAAAGTAATAAGCATATACTGTGACCACAATTAGTTTGTCACTTTCCTTTGCTACTAGTGGAACTACTTGTTTAATGTTATATTTCTTACCTCTCCACGTTCTTTTGAAACTGAAATTCTTTTTATACATAAATCTACCTTTCCTAGCTGGCTCTTCTTCTCCTTGACGTATAGCAACTCTTACCTCATTTTCAGAAACTCCACGTTCAAACATTTGCTCTTTAGCATGTGAACTAATTTCTATAGATAATTCTTTAGACATCTTTTAATAGTAAGATTAGGGGTAGAATATCATAAATAAATCTGTAAAGCAAGCTAAGTATAAGGGATTCTATCTTCAACTCCTGCATCTTTAAATGCCTTCAGGCGCAGTATACAGCTTTGACAACGACCACAGGCCTTATCATTATTTTCATAGCAGGACCAGGTAAGGTGTAGGGGGGCATTCAGTTCGATCCCTTTTTTGACTATCTCGGATTTATTCATACTCAATAGGGAGGTTACCACTTTTATGTCAGTTGAAGGCCTTGTCCCCACTTCAACTAATCTGTTAAAGGCATCATAGTATTCTGCCCTGCAATCGGGATAGTTGGGACTATCCTGTTCAACGGCTCCAATAAATATCTTTTCTGCCTTAATAACCTCAGCCCATGACACAGCTATTGATAATAGATGCGTATTCCTGAACGGTACGTACGTAATGGGTATGTTATCGTTTGCTTTACTATCTTCTGGTGATATGCTAGAATCTGTGAGACTGGAACCGCCTATTTTCTTTAAATAGTCCAGTTCCGTGACAAGAATCCTGGCTTCTGGCACTTTATAAAATTTAGCAATGTCCTTAAATGACTCGTATTCTCTTGTCTGAGTGCGCTGTGAATATCTTACATGGAGTAGGGCGATAGTGTATTCTTCATTTGCAATAGCCGTGGTTACACAGCTATCAAGACCTCCGCTTAATAGAACGATTGCAAGCCCTTTTTTTGAAGAATTTGTCTTTGTCATGTCATCTTTATAGACAGGATAACAGGATAAACACAACAATTCAGAACCAAGTGTTTTCTTTTCTATCTTTTTATCTTGTTAATCCTGTCAAAATTCAAACACCTCCTGATTTCTCAGGCCAGATATACTTATGCAATTGGAGTTGAAGGCGTACATTAAGCTTGTCTTTTAATATCCATCTAGCCAGGCTCTTTGGTTTTAATTTACCATATGCTGAACCAAATAACACATTTGTTTTATCTGGCAAATTATGTTTTTTTATTATTCTTTTTGCCCATTCAAAGTCTTTCTTTGACGACATTATGAATTTTATATCATCATTCCTCCTTAGTCTTTCTAAATTTCTCCAATCCATTTCCACGTTCATACCGCTATCCGGACACTTTACGTCCATAATCCTTATTACGTACTTTGGTAATAAACTTATGTTCAAGCTTCCATTTGTCTCTACAAAAATCTTACAACGCTCTTTTTTTAAAAGAGTTATTAATTTATAGACGTTCTTTTGCATTAAAGGCTCGCCTCCTGTAATACAGACGTTTTTGCAGCCATATCCCGCTATCTTCTTAATTATTTTATTTACAGACATATCGTTTCCTTCTTCATAGGCATAAGTTGTGTCACAATAAGAGCATCTCAGGTTGCATCCTGTCAGCCTTACAAATACACAGGGAATCCCTGCATAAGTAGATTCACCCTGAATACTCTTAAATATCTCATTTACACGTAAGCTTGAGACGTTAATACTCACGTAAATATTATATAGAAAATGTTTCGTTTACTCAATAGTTCAAAAGGGAGAATGAAATATAAATTTTCGCTAGAAAGGCTTTCACACAGGGATTCGGATTTAGGCCATCTGGGCTTGCACGGGAAAGCGAAAGATTCAGACAATTCTAAAATGGTGAGATGTTTTATCAGAATTGGCGTAATAGGCTACATAGAAATTAAGGCTTGCCTATACAGCAGAGGGGAGGAACGAGAGTATCAGAGAAATACAAAGAGATAATGAATCAGCAAGAAAACAAGAAGGTGCAGTCCCATTCATAGCCGTTCAGACATTAAGAAGGGTGCTTGTGGAAAGCCCTTCGAAGAGATTCATCGTATTTACAAATCAATGATGATTTTGTTCTATATCAAAGGGAGTAATCGTCCAAACCATGATATTTAATTTCAAATCTTTAATTACCAACTTCAATCTTTTGAGGTATTTTTCATCCTTTGGATTTTCTATAATAACCACAATACCTGGTTTCCTCTTCGTCATGATAGAGTAATATAAAGTTTGCCCAATAGATTCTGCCCATTTCTCAGCAAAATCAAATTCCACCGCATAGTTATCTGTCAGACAATCCACTCTAGTTCTATCGGGGAGAACATATTCAATAACCCCATTGACTTGAGAGCACCAACATTCTTGATATTCTTTTTCTTTATAAAGATGCCCTCCATAGGTTGTGCCTGAAAATATTATGGCTATTGATAAGATTAAGATGAAATGGATTTGGTTCGTCATTTTTAAATGAATTTTTAACGATGGCATAATTAAGCAAATATCTAAAATAACCAGTCTCTCTAATAGTGAAAATTACAAGTTCGGAATTATTATTTATATTATCGGCATCTGATTAACAAAAGTTAAACAAAGATTAACGGCTTTTACGAGGGATAGCTTTAAAAGTAATATGGATAAAAACAGAAATAACAAAGGAAAGGAACAAGCAAGAAAGGCTCTAAAGTGGCTTAGAATAGATGAAAAGCATAAGTTTTTATAGTTTAAGAATTAAAGTATTTTAATATATTATTTTATTATTTCACGAACATAACATAAGATATATTATCAGACGTTGAAAATATAAAGAAGAAATAATTGGTGGGCTCATGTTCGCAAAGCTTTGTAAGATGTACATGTCATTTTTTTGCTAAGCTCACCTCTTAATTTAGTATATACCAAGACGTCAATAAACTGTAGATTATAATATTTGACAAATACCTGAAATCAAGTATTATACAAACTACAAAGCAAGATGCTAATTAATGATTTGGATTCTTTTTATCGTAAAGATAACAAACGGCTCGTAACATAATTTATGGTTTTAAATAATCAATAAACACCGTCATAAGCATGAAAAAATTAAAGCCATTTATTCTTTTGTTAATAATATCGGCACACATCTCATGCCTGTCAAGCCAGCAAAACTACTTAAATGTCAAAGCAATACATTCAAGGGCAAGATTTGTCGCCTTAATCAGTTTTGCAAATCTTACATCCAATCCGCAAGCAGGTAAAATCGTTTCCGATCTAATGACTTCTGAGTTATATTCAGTCCCCAACTTTCAAATGATGGAACAAACAGAAATACACGAAAAACTTAAAATGAGCAAACTTTACAATGATGTGGATTATATGGATTCTATATTGGATAACATTTCCGCAAGAAAAATAGGAAAACTTCTGGGAGTTGATACTGTGATTTATGGATCTGTTTCAGAATATAGATACAAAATGGATTTGAGCGAAGTTCCTGTTGTAGGAATTAATATTCGTCTTCTTGATGTAGAAAGCGGTAAAATATTATGGACGGCAAGTAAATCGAAAATCGGAATGAGCTCCTGGTTTATAAAAGACTCGTTAAACAGCCTCGCACAAAAAGCCTGTCATGAGCTTGTTAGAACAATGTTAAGATCTTAATAAAAACAAGCTGAATGTAGAATTTAAAATCCTTATGAAACTGGTTGCTTTGCAAATGTAATATACTCAAGGTCTTTTAAACTTATATCTAGTAAATGAAAGGCATATATGAGGGATATAAAACAGGCGTAGGTATATCCATATCCATAAAATTGAACCCCCAATTTTGTAGTTA
Organism: Candidatus Scalinduaceae bacterium; assembly: GCA_046759445.1. GTDB lineage: Bacteria > Planctomycetota > Brocadiia > Brocadiales > Scalinduaceae > Scalindua_A. The sequence goes on along the minus strand of JBHICG010000011.1, from coordinate 37,246 downwards.
ACATACTAAACACCACATTAGAAAACAAAAACAACAGGGTTACTGCCATAACATGTTTTCTTAAGTCAAAATAAAAGAGAATTATTATATTCATAGCCAAAAGTACCTGAAGAAAAGATCCTATCAAGCATATCCTGAATATGGGAATTTGGACGGGAATGAGATGTGCCATTTCAACGAGATATGGGGCGAATACAAGACATACACTTGTGATAGCTCCCTGAAAGATAAAAACCATTCTCAGACTATCCTTAAGCATTAAAACCATTAAGTTTTTCTCATTTATAATGCTTGTAAGGCATTGTTTTCCCACAATCTTTCCATAATAATGCCTATAATGGTCATAAAATTTTGTTTCGATGTTAACCATAAAGAGAGCAAGAGTTGGTATTATGGTAAGATAAGAATAAAACACAGCTCCCTCATAAAAATCGTGAGTCCTGAACCAGGGTATAATCAATCGAGAATCAGGGGCAAACCAAAAAACTATTTTATCTGACCATATGGCCAGGTTATAGATAAAACCGATTACTAAAAGATCCCAATATTTTCTAAAATACAGAAAGAGGTCTTTGTTCCATAATCCTGATACAGGAAATTCAATTAGTAATTTCGAAAGTAACCAGAAGAAGATAATTGCCTGTCCCAAAATAAACCCCAACAGATATCCTTCAGTCCCTAAAATCTTCCCCAAATATGGGGCTGCGAATATGCTCGTTAATGTGCCTCCGGCAAAGGCATATACAATACTGATATAGTCTTTAATTACAGATAGAAAGATCATGCACACCCAAATCATGCTAACTAGCATGAATAGGACTACACCACTTAGTTTGTGTAGTATAGATATATCAAAAGAATAATAAAACAGTCCTGCAAAAAGCCCCCCACCTACAAGGATGAGTACCGTACAAGTAAAAAAAGTTGACAGCGTAATCTTTTCATTCTTTAAGTAAAGCTGGTCTGCCAGATACCTTGTTGCGACAAGTTGAATGGAGCCCACATATATAATTGAAAAGGCATAAGTATAAATAATTGTAGACCTAAATATCTCGTGTTCTTTACCGCTTAAACCCGTTCCTCTTAGTATCCCAAGTATTCCGAGGCATATTACAGACATTAGCCATGGACCTGAAGAGACCAGGGCTGCATAAAGATAGGCCTTAAATTCACTTGAAAAAGTATCTCGCTTTAATATTCTTTTAAGCTCAAATCCTATACCTGCCATATTTAGAAATCTCCGAGGTTGTCACAGTCCATTAATTCTTTGTATATTGACAAATACTTATTGTTCAGATCGCTTTCACGATAAAATGTTTCAACTCGCTTGTGACCTGCAATAGACATCTTCTTCCTTAACTCATCATTGGAGAGAATGGTTACAATGCCATTTGCCGTATCAGCAGGGTCAGCAACCCTGGTTATTATGCCTGATGCACCCAATGCTTTGTCCTCTTTTGTATTTCCTTCTAACAATTCCTGACAAGCCCCTACATCTGATGCCACTACAGGGATGCCGGCACAATTAGCTTCCAATATAACAAGAGGCTGGGCCTCACTAACGCTTGTGAGAACGATTAGGTCTAAAAAGGAATAGAACTTCATAGTATCAGCCTTGCCCATAAACTCTAAAACTCCTTTGAGCCCCATGAAACGACATAGTTCAAGGCATTCTTGATAATATTTTGGATTTTCCTCGGTTGGCCCTATAATGTATATCTTTATATTAGGCACACGTAGAGAAACAATCTTACATGCCCTTATAAGTGTTTTCACATCCTTAATGGGAACTACCCTTCCCACAAAACCTATCGAAAAAAGAGATTTTTCTCCCTTTTGTGTGTTTTTTGAGCAACGATTGTTGAATAATTCATTATACCTCTCTATATCTATTCCATTTGGTATTACAAAAGTTTTGTCAGGGTCTGCTCCATCCGTTATCTGCTGTTGGCGGTTCCCTTCATAAAGAGTGTAAATCCTTTCTGCTGCTTTATAAGTAAATTTTCCCATTGCCTCAAATATGCGTATCCAAAGATTCTGTAAGGTGCCAAGATCCCTCTCTACCTTCATCTTCTTTCCAACTGTAGCATAGATCCATTCTGCCTGAGCAATATCTATCTTCCTTTCCTTGGTATATATTCCATGTTCAGTGAGAATAAGTGGCCTTTTGTATGTATGACTAGCAACTGCACCCATAAATCCTGCATAACCCGTCGATATGGTATGATAAACTTTTGCCCTGGGAATCTCGGTATTCAGAATATTGAAAAGAGAAAGATGAGAGGCACGGAATGTCCAAAAGTAGTCAATAAAAGAAAAATTGTTTTTACCTGGCCTATAAAAGTCTAATAGAAGACCCCATGACTCTTTGCTAAAAATCAGATCATGTAGTGTTATTCTATCTTTATGAGAAGATTTGAACATAGACAGAACCCCATTAAACGAGGATAAATCCTTTTTAAAGAGTCTATGATGAAATTCTCTTAAAATATTTATCCGTTTGACGCGTATTTGTTTTCTTGATTTTTTCTTCCTGCCAGGATTGTAATCAGAAAGGTAAACTATCTTAATGTCGCTAAGATTTTGAGGTATTTCGTATTTATAGTGTAATTTTTCTTTTGAGCTAGTAGAAATACATACCGCTATAAAATTAATCTCTGGAAGAGATTTTATTAAAAAGTGCATCCATCTGGAGACCCCTCCTGCCACAAAGGGATATGAACCCTCCAAGAGAAGACAAACATCGTATATTTTATTAGCCATCTGAGTATACCTTATCCTGTTTAGTCCAAAAATTAAAAAGCATTCTATTGTATGGATCCTTAGCTTCCTGATGGCATATTGGATCCATTCCTTGAAGATTTTCAACCAAGGCTTTCAAATCCCATTTTTCATAATATAATTGGCAAAGCCATAGTAATGCATCAGCATGATCCGGTTTTATTTTTGTGGCCTTTTTGAAATATTTTTCAGCTTCTTCGTACTCTTTCAATTCCATACATACATATCCAAGGCTTGTTGTAATCTCAATATTTTCAGGATCAAGATCAAGTGTTTCAATGAAGGCATTCTTTGCAAGTCCGAGATAATAGTCTCTTGCATTCTGGTCGCATAGACCGCTTTCTGCGTACTTTTTGCATACTTCTCCCAATTTCTGAAAGTGGGACGCTGAAGGTTTCTCTACCTCTGTCTTCTCTTTGGCCTTTTTCAGCTCTTGTATGTAAGCATCATTAAGCTTTTTAAGCGCTGCACTGGTATAAAAGCGAACCTCATCATTAGAATCAGAAATGTTTTTTTTTAATAAATGTATAGCCTCCTTACTACCCATTTGTCTTAGAAGATTTATTGCTCCCCTCTTAAGCGCTGGATCGTCTCCATTGAGGATATCCATAATAGGTTCAATGTTCGTCTCTTCTTTTAAAAGTGTGTTAGTATCAGATATGTCTTCAAACAGGTGCAAATCTTCGTCGATATTCTCAAGTGGGTCATCAGAAGTTGTAAAGTAACCTTTCTTCTTTAATATAAATTTTACTAATAAATAATTAATGGTAATACCTAGAATACCTATCAAAGGTAAGAAGAATGTCATCAAACCACATAGGTAACTATAAAATTTAAGTTCATTGAATTCTTTTGTTGAATAAATCCGAAAAATCAGAAATGATAAGATGGATGCCACACAATGTATGGGTAAAGCAAGAAATAGATTCCTTATCGAGTATTGATCTGAATAAAGAAAAATACCCCCCACTATCACTTCACAAAAAACGGCGAGAATCCACAAAAAAATACACAACAATAGCTTAAGAAATCTTATCATCATTCTTTTAGTTTTATTTATACCTAAATTGAGCGATTTTATATTGCATGTCAATGTAGCCGCTGGCTTTAGCCTGCGTTTCCCATCATCTGATGAGTTTATGACAATTTCATGTAAGTTACGCAACCTGAAGGTTGCGGCTACAAAAATCGCTCAATTTAGGTTATAGTAAGTATTTTGCGTCCTTTGACTAAGGTACTAACTCCCAAACAAATTCTAGATTCATATTTTCAAAATATTTTTTAGTTAGTGAAACTTATGGATTTTCTGGGATCATAATGTGGCAGCTAATTGCTGGGCATTATTTGAACTTTTCTCCCTATTCATATCTTCAATAGCCATCTGTATCAACTCTGTGTACGTTTCTAATTCATCATTAAATTCTGCCGTTCCTGCGTAAACTTCCAGTAATCTGCTTTCATCTTGATAGGGTCTAAATTTAAATTCATTAATCGCGTTGATTAATTTGTTTTTCACAACATTAATACCCTTCAGGGGTGTAAAAGGAAAAAGAAATATAAATATTCCTGGAAAATTACCGACGAACAAGAGGTCAGTTTTTCTGGCGACATTTCTAAAAATGGTATTGAATACGGGTAAAAGTTCTTGCTTTTTCATTTCTGGAATTAAATCATATTCAGCTATTTCAAAAGCTAATATTCCAAAAACAAACTTATAGCGACGTGCTTTTTGAAATTCCTCTTCAACCCGTTTACATAAATAGTCATAAGTATAGGCGCCGGTTATTTCATCAGCTATATTCTTGTCCTTTGTTTCTTTATACATCTTTGCGTTCTCTAAAGCAGACCCACACCAGTCAGCTAAAAGCGAAGCCATCTTTATAGATTGTGGATTGAATTTCACAAAAGGCATCTTCTCAATATTTAGAACTCCTAAAACCACTTTCTTACTATTAGTAATAGGCGATGAAATAATCAGATTTAAATCAGAAAAATTATGAGCTTCCTTCACTTTTAAAACATCGTTAATGGTAACTGTATTACCTGTAGAAAAGGCCTTGCCCATAATTCCTTCATCAATACCTACTTCTAAAGGATGATTGTTACCCCCCCGCCATCCTAAATTGGCAATCATCTTAAGCTTGTCTTCTGAAGCTTTATAAATTGAACATTCATCAGATGAAACAAAATTTTTCAATATCTTAAGAACTGCCGGATATATATCTTCTTCTTTTAATGATTTTAATGCCTGTGCAGATTCGTAAAGTGTTGAAATAGTTTGTTCCTGACCAATTATCCTGGTATCCAGTTCCTGCTTAGCCATGCTTACAGTATTATATTTTTTTGAAAGTAAACCAAATGATTTTTGAAGTTCTCTAAACTCATCATTCAACTTATCAAACTGCCTTTTCTGTATCTCCCTGAGTTCGCCCAAGAAGGCACCCACTACAATAAAGAACAGAGGAGTTTCTAAAAACTTATATCTCATAAGTTGTTTAATAGTGATATCCATCTCACTTATCTTCATCAACGAAAGCATTACGATCCCCCCAATGATGCCAGCCATCAGTCCTCCTCTAAAACCATATCTAGCTGCTATTGCGAGTATGATTATCCAATAGGGATGATATCTATAACCGTAAAAGCCCATATTATCCCTGAACAAAAAGATATTTATTGCAATCACGATGGCAAAACCCAACAAGATCTCTATTATTTCTGGTTTCTTGGGTTTTATCAGACCTGACATTTTAGAGGTTAGATTTGACATAATAGAGTTTTTAATAATATTTATTGTTTTCTTCATAATCTTGATTTCAACAAAAAGTTGAATGCCTCAGTTTTTCCACCACCTACGTTTGCGGATTCACTAGAAAGTTCATAACTAAAGACAAATTCAAATCGTTTCCCATACTTAATCTTAAATCCTGGGTTAAAACTCTTTGCTTCAAGTTTTCTGTCCAGGTCCTTACTTACGCTACCTGCAAGGGTAATGGCATAACGTTCACTTAGCCAATGTTCTAAGTTAAATGAGAGGGCATGCCTTTCCTCTGATTTAACCATGTCTATTGGCCTGAAATTATCCTCTTCAAAATCAAATATGGAGCGAGTAAAAGAATAGCTAAGATAAAGATCTGGGATGTATTTTGCCGTTTCAAATTTTCGCGTTAATATTCCCGTAAAACCTCTTTTTTCACCGTAGTCTTTAGAACCATCAATAAAATAGTCCAATCTTTTCACCCCAAGAAACAATGCCCATACTTTAGAAAAACTCCAGTCAAAAGAAAAGTTTACCTCGTTGAAACTACCATCAAGATTGGCTGCTTCAAGGGGATCGTACCATGGGCGGTTTTGAAAGTAGTCTGCTCGTAGCCAACCGGTTTTCAATATCCTATAATCCAGACCTGTAAGGAAAGAAAACCCCCCATCCAATCCAGAATAAAAGCCGCCGCCAATTTCCCCCTCCCACTTTTCACTAAAATAATGGCGAAGTCGAAACCTGGCATCATCGATTGTCAAATCCAATGAATTTATTCCAAACCTGGTGTCAGATGGTCTATCTACCGTGATATGATCATAATCTATTGAGAATAATGTGTCGTTTGTAATGTGCCTGGTATAAATAGCAGAACTCGTATTTATAATATTATCGTCTGCCTGAATAAACGATCGATAGCCAGTTTCCAATCTTGGATAATGTGCTTCTTGAATATCATAAATACTTTGTAATGCTGTCTTGTTTTCGTAATCGCGTTCCAAAATCATCAAAAAATAATTCAAGGCGCCAGTCCAGTCGCCAGCATTTAGTTTGGCAAAAGCATAGTCGGACCAGACTCCCCTTTCCAGACGGTTTTGTTTTAAAATACTTTCGTAAATATTATAAGTCCATTTGTATTTTTCCTGTTCATAATATATTCTGGCCTTTATCTTTTTTGCCTCAAGGTTAGCTGGATTTTTTGCAAGAATACTATTAATCTTATCAAGAGCTAGATTGTAATCAGAAAAGTTAACAAGGGTATCAATATAATTCATCAATATACCTTCATCGTCTGGGTAATCCTTTAGAAGAGACTTATATATATTTAAGGATTTTACGTACAATCCCTGTCTACTATATATCCTGGCCTGAATCGTCTTCATTTGTTTATCCCTTACGTCAATTAAATGAATGTCATTTTGGGAATCAGAAACAAGAGGAAACGTAACGGTATCGGAAGAATAATTTAGTAAATAAGTCTCATCCTCTACTACATTGTGTTCCTCTTGTCTAGCTAATATATCAGAACATGTAAGTACTATAAACATTGTGTAGATTAAGGTCGTTTGAGCGTAACAAATTTTCAATTGAACATTTTTCAATATTGTGCACTCCACTCAATTTCGTATTGTCGTAAACATTCACCGTAAGATACTATGTTTTTTCTAAGACGAGCTTAGAAAAAAAGCCTCTTCGGGGCAGTTCCAACTATTTTGTGATTCATCAATCTTGATTCGATTTTAAGTGACACAAAATCAAAAACTTACAAAACATCGACAATATGTTGGTCGTTTTAGCACTTTAAGCGCCTAAAGGAAATAAAGACAATTGCTATTGCATTGCACTCTGTACTACCTTTAATGAAGGATTATTATTTGCATAGAGTTTTAACTTTCTGATTAATTTAAGACTCCTTTTGTACTCCTTAAAAGCATTTGCTTTGCGTTCATTGACAAAAAAAAGTTCACCCAGTTGGAAATGGGCTTCATAATCATCAGGATTTAATCGGTTGTAATATGCATAAAGTTTTATTGCCATGTTGATATTATTTTGCCCCGCATATATCTGTGCGCTTCTCTTTAACGCCAGCAGATTATTTTTGTCTTTTTTCAACGCTGATTTAAAAAAACTAAGGGCAATATCCTCATGGTTGATCCATAGGGCTTGATTGCCAAGTCTAGCAAGAAAGGCTGCATCCTGCATATTCTCTTTTGCCAGGCGTTTATAAATCTTTATGGCTGATTCGTTTTTTCCGCTTAATTCAAAAGCCATCGCAAGCATCAATCCTCCCTTTCTTTGCAAGATATCTTCCTTTTGATAATGCTTCAGATATTTAAGCGCCTTTACGCCATCATTCCTGTCCAAATAAGCCTGCGCCAGAAGAATCTTTTCCTCTTTGTCAAGCTGTCCGACAGAATCAAGATATTCCAATTCTACTATCTTTTTGTCCATAGAACCTACCCATCCATAGTATTTCGCAAGTTTTTTCCTAAGTTTCGCATCATCAGGTTTTAAATCAGAGGCTCTTTCTAGATATTTTATTCCTTTTTTGAGGTCTTCCATTTCAACAAAGGCATTTCCTGCATCCAATGCCCTCTTGAGATTTCCGGGATCACTGTCTGAGATTTTCCCTAACAATGGAGCAACATAATCCCATTTATTAGTCCAGGAGGCAAGACGTATTAAATCGTTCTGGATTGACATATCTCTTGGGTAGTTATTGTAAATTTTATCATATAATTTAAAAGCCTGTTCGATGAGTCCAGCTTCTTCAGAATATTTTGCTGCTTCAATGAGGGCATTTTTGTCTCCAGGACTTGCATTGGCAATGGCCAACATGAGTTCAGCCGCTTTTGTTTGCTGATTTGTCCATAGATACAGTTGGGCCAGTTGCTTTTGTGCGTTTCCATCTTTTGGATTTAGTTTTAAATAATAAGCATATGCATTGATTGCATCTTTTTCGTCACCCATGCCCTGGTACAATTCTGCGATCTTTAGTGAAATTTGGGAGTCATCAGGTCTTAACTCAAATGCCTTTGCAATGGCTTCCCTTATTATTTCCTTATTAGCCGTAAATCCTGCAACCTCTAACATTTTGAGGACATCTTCCTTATTTTTTCCTGAAACAAGGACCAAATGGCTTAAAATGCGGTAGGCTCTTTCAGGGCGGTCAGCCGCAAGGTAAATTTCCGCTTGATTTTTTATCATATTAATGTCTTCAGGCATTAGCTTTCCTATTAGTTCAGCAGCCTCTATCATTATATGCTTTTTCTCTGTATTAACAGCAGCAATGGACATCATGGTTACATAATCCCTGTTTTTTCCTGTACTAATAGCCAATTCTCTATAAATATGATAGGCCTTAGTAGATTGTTTCGTGTCCAAATATAAAGAAGCGAGCTGCCTTTTGTAATCTGCATTGCCAGGTTCGGCTGCAATTAGCTTTTCGTATGCGTTAATTGCGGTTTCTACATCATCTATCTCACCGCTTTTTTTTACAATTAGATAAAGGACATGATGATTGCGGGGATATTCCTGCTGTATCTTTTTAAGAATGGCAAGCGCTTCGGCATTCATCTCGCTCCATCCCATAACATCAAGATACATTAACCTATTTTTTAACTCCTGATTCCACGTTTTGTCCAGATTTGACGCAAAGGCGTATCCCATGTCTATCTTGCCTGTTTTAACAAAGAGTTCAAAGCATATAGTAACTATCTTATTCATATCATTAATATCAGTCTTCGTTTTCTTCCGAATTTCATTCATATATTGTCGTCTGATGATATACGTACCAGTAATAAGATTATCAAAAAAAAGATCTTGATTATTGGATACCCTCATTTTTGCGAGATTGTTTAATTCACTTGTCAGTTTTTTAACAAGTGGGTTATCCCATACCCTTTCCTCTTTAAGAGTCATTTCTATTCTAGGAGTCTTTTGTTCCAGCTTAATTAGATTTGCCACGACTTCGCCCTCGATTTTAGGAAACCCATAATAGCGGTAATAATCAATTATTTTAGTTTGCGCCATCATGTTATCAGGATTAATAATGGCAATTTTTTCCCAAACAGGCAAAGCCTCCATGGGGTCGCGATTCCATTCATGGTAAGTAGCCAGTTTTACAAGTAATTCTTCATTTCTGGGGTCTTTTTCTACCGCAAGTTCTAAATCCCTAACTGCCTTGTTTGATTCCCCATTTAAGTGATGTATTTCAGCAGAAAGAGATAGAAGCTCAGGGTTGTCGGGAGTTTTTGTCATCAGATCAGATAAAATGTAGCGTGCCTCCGTAGTCATTCCCGCATCCTTGTAAAATTCAACCATTCTTTTTGGAAAGGGGAAAACGATAATAGTCGCACCTATCATTAACAAGACAAAACTTATGATTTTCCAAAAACTCGTTTTCATTTTAATAATATCTCCAAATTGCCGGTCCTAATATTATTAATAGAAAGGATCCCCCTCTCATCCGATTCCAGACTTAAACCATCCTTTTTAATAGCAGTTCCATTTATTTTAAAAGATGTCTTAGATTCCATTCCTCCTATTTCAATTCTTCCAGTACCAAAGCCTTTATAATCAAGTATCAGAAGTCCTTTCTCCATATCAAAACTATTTACCCACCCACTAGCCTTTCTCAAATATGGCCTTTTGCTGTGCAAATTGGTCAAATCAATTTCATTCGACATCACAATAACGGCTCTCTTTTTTCCTGGCATGAGGGAGACATAAAGCCCCTGTGGCTCTTTAATAAAACCTAAGACATTTTCACAAAGAGAGAGATCGGGTGATCGGGAATCCAAATCAAAACGAAAAGTAAGACATTCCCCATAATCTTTGATAATATATCGCCCCTGCCCTTCCTTATAAATCTTGGTGCTTAAATATCCTTTTGCCATTTTAAGATAATCTGAAGTAAATACTCGTGCAATATCCTGTTTTAAAACCCATTCATAAACGTCTTGTAGCGCCTTTAGAGAAGCCCGATATTGACCACAATAAAAATGATAATAGATATCAATAGGCTTAATCCTTCTTGGAGATCCAGTCCTTTCCATAGTAGTTATGATGCCTTTAAATCCAAAAATGGGTTTGGTCCAGAGGTTTGTTAGTATATTCTCATTGGCCTGTCCACAGTGAAATTGGACCCTATTCTCAACCCATCGGTAAAGAGGAGCAACAGAAATATAGGAATCTTCAACATCATCGAAAACGGTATCACCACCATTCATATTGAAAATGTCCATAGAATCGCATCTTGCTATATGTGACTCAAGTGGTTCACAGTTGCCTGACCACAGAAATATCTTACAGGGTTTATCTTTAGGCGACAATTTCTTACTTATATAATTTACTGAATAATCAATCTCCATCTCGGGATCAAAAGAATACTTTGGAATATCGATATGGTGCTTTTCATATTGATTCTTTTCCTCATATTCTGGGTCCCAGTAAAATGGGTGTGAGTATGAGTGAGAAGCGGGTTCAACGTTTGGAAGTGCAAACATACTCTTTGCAAGCTTTACGAGATTTTTGTTACCTAATGCGCCTGGATCAACTTCTCCCACAACAACAGATACAGTTACAGGAAAATCATATTTCTTGAGGATTTTATCTATAATAATCTCTCCACATGTTTTAAATCTTTTTACTTCGGTTGCCCCAGAAAAGGCATCTCCATCTATGTGGGAGAAGGCGACTCTTAGTCCGTTTAAGGTGGTGGGATCTGGCGCTGGCAACCCTTTTAGGTCTAATGATTCTTCAAGAAATCTGAATGGATTCAGGTACCATTGCCTTCTGTAAGTAATTGGGTCCTCCCAATATATAAAACCACTGAGCGCCAAGCCGCCAGAAGGACTAGTAACAATCACCGAACTTATCGAATCTTTTTTGTCTGCCCTCAAGAGTGATAGATAGCACTTCACGTCTTTATTTGTCGGTTTAAGTTCCAGGTATGAAACTGGGTATTTGGGATATTCCCTTTCAAATTCGACACCTTCTTTGTCTTTGAATACATATTGAATATTGCTTTGGTTTGCTGTAAAATTACCTCTAAATTCCAGCCCAAGATTAAGAAAGACCTTTTTAATAAGTTCTTCCTGGATAGGATCATCGATTTCATTACTAGAGACGTCTGGATTTCCCAGAATAATTACTTTTCTTCCTGCTTCAAACTGTTGATTAACCCACATCAAAAATTCGTTTAAGTCTTTTATGTCTGCATAATCAAAAATTGTAATGATTCCTCTGTAAGCTGACATAGGCTTGTCATCAGGAAGCGGCCGTATGTTCACGTCCCCGTATTCGGGCATTATCCCATAGTAATTGAGTATGGTTTGAAAGTTTTCAAAAACTATATTTGCTGTTACACTCTGTTCGGTTTTGCTGTCATAGAGAACAAGGACTTTTCTAGACATCTCTGCTGCGTTCAGGAAATCTTGTATAAAAACAGTAAGTAATATGATTATGATTGAATTTCTAATCATCCAGTGTGTAAAGAAATATCTGATCGAGCTTATAAGTGCTGACATATGGTATAAATCCTTTTTTTCTTGAAAAACGGATGGCATTTTTTGCTATCTCCGACTGTTCTGTACTAACATAATCCAAAGCTAAAACGGCAAGATCTGGTTTAAGACGCAAACCTTTACTCACCTGTTCTAATAGAATCTTCTGTGTTGTACCATCAACCTTTATATACCCTTTATCATGACCTGCATAATAACTGTAAAGATCTTCTATAATCACGAAATCAATATTTTTAGCGAAGTACGGAAGTGCAGGAAGTCCACGATTTACGGCAACAAGTATTTCAGGGTATTCAGCCTTAATCCTTTTGGTTATTTCTGCAAGGGCGTCTTCAATCCCCTTGAATTTTTCACTATCTTCTCCTTCTAAAAGGCTTAGACTTGAATCAAATGTATCAAGGAAAAGCCCATCAAACCCTTGTTCTATGACTGAAGGTATAGAGATTTCAAATAGAAGTCGTTGCCAGGACGGATCCCTTATATCCACAATCCACGAGTCCCAAAAATCATCCCTTTTCACCAGATAAGGTTTGTCTTTCGCAAAGGACCAAAATGGGCTTTTGACATCCACCTCTCCAATGCTTACATAACCCAAAATGATCGGTTTATCATCATTACCTCTATCTGGCAAAGGAGGATGGTTAGTACCATCAAGAACGACCAAATCAAACCTGGAATAAATATCAGGACCAAAGGTAGCGCCATAATAACAAAGCCAATTTTTGATTTTTATCCTATCAGCAATGCTTATATTTGCGCTTGCTACAATTACAATAAATATACAACTGCAGATATATATTATAGGAAAATCATATTTTTTGATCATTGGCATCCCCTAAAGCCGAGTCGGAAGCAGAATTCCTGCCTGTCTTATTTTTTTGCCAAAACTTGTCCCTGTATGTTTTGAACAGGGTGCCAAGAAATTATTACTAAACGCCTAAATTACCAGTTTCCTAATCTATTGATAAAACAAATGATATGCCAACTTACGTTCAAAAGAGTGTCAACATATCACCTATTTTTATTATCGAACTTTTTATAGTTTTTATTACAAAATTTTAGAACGATTATTCCTGTACTCGGGGAGAATGTACAAAATGGTGCTAATGAGCTAAGAATCTTCTAATATGGGTTTATGTCACTAATAATAAAGAATTTACAACAATTGTATTAGCATTATTTCTATTAGCTCAGTTTTTGCAAAACAGATGGGCAAAAACAGATAGGAAAAATCAATTTGTGGTCGCACATTGAAATCCTCTGGTATTGCATAAACAGAAATTGGTAAAAACTTAACAAATATTTAGAATTAAAGGCCCAGCAGGTAACAGACCGAGAAATAATGTATAAATTTTATACATAATCAAGCAGGCATTTGTAGAGTTGTTGCGTTATGCAACCTTTTATTTTTATGGAAAAAGGGGGAAATTTAGTGCAGTTGTCTGTACCATACTCTTGTCTAAATGATAAACACTGTTTTTTATGCAGGACTAAGTGTTAGCCAAGAGCAAGAGGGATAAAGTCACAAATACGTGTAACTGAATATGTAGAAAAGGAAGGAAGATCACAAAACAATGGAGATAAAAATTGTTGGCAAGGGAAGACTCAATAATTACAATTTCTTTTTAAAAATAAGAAAGTAATGATATGGCATAAAGTCATGTTTGCCTATGAAATTAAAGCCAACGCCTTCTGCCTCTTTTATGACAGTATCTTCAGGAATCTTTTCCTCAATTGGTGGTCCAAAAGGGCACTCTTTTATAGGGTCCCAGTCAATGATAACTAACTTACCATGAAAACGTAAATCTTCCTTTACATTTTTTAAAAGTAAAAGGGGGCTTGCCAATTCGTGATATGTATTTGCAACGAAAGCAAGATTAAGTGAGTTATTCGGAATTAATGGATCTTCGATTTTACCCAGAACAATTCTAACATTCTTAATTTGTAATTTTTCAACCTTCTTGGAGATAAAATCCAACATTTCCTTCTGGATATCTTCTGCGTAAACCAAGCCTTCAGCGCCTACTCTCTCAGCTAAAGGAATAGTAAAATAACCAGAACCGGACCCTATATCAGCTACAACATCACCCGTATTGATCCCCAACCTGTGCATAATCTCTTCTATATCCTGCCATTCCCTTGGTTCTTCTAATATGTGTATTTTATCAGGAGGAAAGAGTCTTCCCGGGCGCCTTTCCTGAGCTGAGAGGCGTGTACAGAGGGAAGACAAGACAAGAATTAGAATAAGCATAGAACTTGCTTTATATTTGGCAGTAAACATTTTTAGTTGTAAAACTTAATACCCCCCTATTGTAACTCAGAATTCTTTGACATTACGTATGCCACCTGATCATCAATCGTGCTTTTGCTTTTTAATACACTTAAACTTATAAACAATCATCGTAATCCAATCCTTACTCTGTATTTAACCTTTACCTCTTTATCTTTTGGTACTTCAACATCGAATCTTATAGTAAAAGCATCAACCTTTTTGTATGGGTGGCTGTTACTCATCAAATTCCAGTTACCGAACAATGGCTCTACAATACCTACCAATATTTCTTTTTCTTTATGATTTCTTAAAGTAATTTCCCACTCAGATTCATAAAGCCTTGTAGTGATTTGTTTGTAATCTGTTTGAATCCTCTCCGCAACAACGTCAAATGCTTTACCAATTTTAAGCCTAATCTCTTCATCTTTTGGAGTATGGCTTATTCTGTCTTCACCTATAAACTGTAGACTTTTCTTATCGTCCTTTTTATACAGGCGCATAATCCCTTCAGGAAGAGGCATGCCGAGATTATTATCTTTAGAATTTTTAAATTTGACATATACATTGACTGTCTGTTTTCGGTCTTGATCTCTATATAGTCTTGTAAAATAGCTTTTGATTCCGTAGACAATAAGTTCTTTTTGGACTCTTGCTCCAGTAGCTTCAAGTAAACTCACTTGTTTTGTCTGTTTGTCCTTTATCGTGGTTTTTCTTTGCATATCATAAATATGGTATTCAAAGAAGGCCTTTTCTTCGAATTGTGCTACTCCGGCAGCTCTCATTTCCTTCATCAAATAGGCCCTGTCTTCAATTCTACCTTTAGCTCGATGGACATCACCTGCTATTAATTTCAATCTCGCATTTTCATAGGTAGCGCCACTTTTATTATCCAGCGTAATCCAACCTGATAAATCTGCGGATGTGTCATCTTCATTTAATACCAGAACATAATCTGCCTTC
Source organism: Candidatus Scalinduaceae bacterium (assembly GCA_046759445.1). Lineage (GTDB taxonomy): Bacteria > Planctomycetota > Brocadiia > Brocadiales > Scalinduaceae > Scalindua_A. The sequence continues at coordinate 21,948 of JBHICG010000011.1, read as the reverse complement.
CAACTAATATTATTAGTAAGGTAAGAGACTTCGAGGTTGTGGGCTGTTTCACTTTTGCTATTACAAAACCACGTGAGAGTTGGCTTTGCAATCAAGTTTAGGGGTATTTCTGGTAGTACTTTGATTCCCGGATGTCCAAGGAATATCTCATCATTTATCTTGTAAATCTGACCCTGGTTATTGCTCAATAAAATTGCTTCTACTGTTTCCTTTCTATCCTGAAATTCATTCCAAACTATAATCTTTATTTTTTTACCCACATACTTATCAAGAAGTTTATTCGAATTTATAAGATCATATTCGTAATTCTGCTCAAGAACCGAAAAGCCTTCTGGATAATTAAGTGATTTTGCATGGACGGTTACAGGCATAATATGTGATGCAACATCCATGAACCTTAATTCACCTTCACCTAGCGGAAGTAATACTTCTCTGGTATCTTTTACTAGTCCAAGGTTGTTATTATACACTGTAACTTCAACTGTTACCTGATCATCAATTGTGCTAATGGACACTCTATTATCTGCAATCACTATGGATGAAAAGAACATAATCAATAAGCATAAAAAACAATATCCAATTTTCATGATACTTTCCTCTTTTTAAAATTATAAACAATTCTCATTATTAAAAAAAATGTTGCTTACAAAGCAAAGATCACCTAGTCGGCTTTTTCCTTTTGGCCCGTTCAATAATTGGTCTTCTCCCCTTCCTTTCTCTTTTAAATACATCTAATATTATTTCTGCTTCTTCAAAAGGAACATTTATAAAAGATATTTTTTCAAATATTCTAACATCCCTTATTTTCGTTTCGTCAACTTTAGTATTCTGCTTAATGAAATTAATTAACTTCCTTGGTGTCATACCATCTACTTTTCCTAAAGCTACGAACAGTCTCGTTTTCCCTTTTACGTCAATAGAAATATCTTTGATTTCACTATAACTTCTCTCATCCAGCTCCGCCTGTAAAGAATATTTCAAAAAAGCAGCCAAAACATTTACTGACTCTTCTTCTTTCAACAGTTCCTGCGCCAATTTTGTATATTCATGATGTGTTTCAGACTTAATAATATTATTAATTTCGTTTTTTATCCTTGTCTTTTTTGTGTTTATGACATCCTTTATTTTAGGTAGTTTTTCTTTTCGGATATCAGTCCTTGCGATTCTTTTTATAAACATTAGGCTTCTATATTCTACGGGTGTAACAAAGGTTATGGCTGTGCCTTCTTTTCCAGCTCTTCCTGTTCTTCCTATTCTATGTACGTAAGATTCAGGGTCCTGAGGCAGGGAATAATTTATTACATGTGTCAGTTCAATTATGTCTATACCTCTGGCCGCAACATCAGTAGCTACGAGGATGCTAGTCCTTCGTTTCTTAAATTTTCTCAATATTATTTCTCTCTGATACTGGGATATGTCCCCATGCAACGCATCTGCATCATATCCCCTGTCAATAAGGTGCCTTGAAATATTGTCCACATCAATTTTCGTTCGACAGAATACGAGGCCATAAAAATCGTGTTCAATATCTATGATTCTACATAATGCTTCAAATTTATCTGAAGGAGAAACTTCAAAATATATCTGATCTGTCAGAGTTGTCGTAAGTTGTTTTTCCTTTATTGCAACAAATTCATATTTTCCCATATATTTTTTTGCTATATGTAATATTTCCCTTGGCATAGTAGCAGAAAACAACATTGTTCTTTTCTCTGTACTGGTAGCTTTCAAAATCTCTTCGACATCTTCAATAAATCCCATATTTAACATTTCGTCTGCTTCATCCAGTACCAAATATGAAATATTTTTCAGTCTTAAGCTTTTTCTGTTGATATGATCTAATATCCTTCCGGGAGTTCCAACTACTACGTCAATCCCCCTTTTCAGACTTCTAAACTGTAATTCTATTGATTGTCCACCATATATGGGTACTATATGAAGCCTCCTTTCTCCTTTTAAAGAATTTATTTCTTCTGAAATCTGTATGGCTAATTCTCTGGTAGGAACGAGAATAAGAGCTTGAGCTTCTTTGAGTCTTTTTTTTATCTTTTCAATTATGGGCAATCCAAATGCTGCGGTTTTTCCTGTCCCCGTTTGCGCCTGTCCTACGACATCCATTTCTCCTTTCAAAAGGATTGGTATGACTTTTTCCTGAATCGGAGTGGGTTCTTCAAAGCCTTTTCTCTTTAACGCATGCAATGTGTTTTCCGACAATCCCAGTTCTTTAAACTTTTTTAATTTCTCCATATTACTCCTACTTTGTTCATGGACTTTAATGGTTACTAAATATATTTAAGTAGAAACGTTTTGCTCAATGATTCTATAAGAAGTTGATGACGTTTTGAAGGAATAAGCGGGAGGGATTCTCAATAATGCACCATGCAAAACACTGCATGTTTTTTGAAGGGCTTTCTATGATGCGCTGTATGTATTCTTACTTGAATATCTCTCTCGTTCTCTTTCCTTTGTTCATAAAACTACGGAGTATCCTGGATACCCTATACTTGACTGTTGAGTTATTTTATCTATATCTTGTTAGGACTGCACAGTTCTGTTCTCTTAACTGCAACTCTACCACAGAGATTACATATATAGCTTATTTTCATTGCTTTAGGTTTGCATACATGCCTGGGACTACTAACCAATTTTCCACAATATTCACATGCATAAGCCTTATCAGTGATAACGGGTGTACACAGATGTCCCTTTGAAGGTGAAACTCCCCCACACGTAGAGCAGATATATTTTTTCCTGGCAGGAGCTTTTTTCTTCGTGTTTTTTTTCTTACTGGACAATGCTTTTTTACTTTTAGCCATTATTACCTCCCTTTCTTTTTAATAATGTCTTTTGCTAATATGCTTTGATCTCCTTTTCCTTCAAAATCTAATTCACTTCCTCCAAAAACAAAATAGCGTATTAGCACCAGGTTTTTCTTTTAAATCAAATACTCCCACACTGCTCCTAAACATTATCATGTGATCATTTGTTTTCCTATTTAAGGTTATCTCTCCACAGTAATCTAAAACATTAACCATTTAGTATTATTGATTTATAAAACAATAGTTTTCTAAGTCCAAAAGGTCTTTGCAAGATATATACTGGAATAATATTTATTGTCAAGTCCAAAAACATGGTGTAATGACATATTCATTTGAAAGGAGCTTTTTACCCTAAGCCGTAAATAACGCACCCTACTCACAGGGTGGTACTTGTGTTAGATTTAATATTATATTACTTCAATAGCACCACTGAATGATCCTACTATTATTTTTAACTTCCCCCCTACCATATTAGGCATTTTGCTTGTGGATGAATCAATAATATTATTATGCACATAAGGCTATTATTGAAAAGTTTTATGGCGAGTTCAATCCAAACATAAATTCTAATCTGCTTCAAGAATCAATCCTTCTCTTATATTATACTCTGTGCTGCGATAATAGACTAACTTCCTTTTATTTTTACGCTCTCTATTGTTTTTGATACATGTTTTAAAGTTTCTTTCTCTTAATAGTTTTAAATTCCGGATATTTTTCTTCAATCTTCATTATTTTTTCTTCCATTACCATAGGAGATAGAACAGACTTAAAGGGAGGAGGAGAGTGCAGTTCAACTTCAATATCTTTTGCTTTGATGCGTTCTATACTCGGTAATATTAAGAGGATGACCAGAAATACAATAAAAACTATATATATGGTCCAGTTTACTTGAAGAGAAGGAAACCAGCCAGGAATAAATGGGTGGAGCAGTAACAATGTGAAAATAAACAGTAAAAGAAAAGAAAATCCGATTCTCTTATACCATTTAGTTAAAGGAGAATAAAGCCACCAGCGCCACCAAGGTGGTCTGATATGATAGTTCCATATATTACTTAGTAACTCACGAGCTGATGCTGCTATTATAGATTTTGGTTTTAACCTAATACATTCTTCGAGTTTTTCTTTTGCAGCGAGGTTATCCTTACTCTTAAGGTAGAATGTGCCTAAAAAATACAGGATATAAGCTCTTATTTCTCGCTCATATCTTTGTTTTTTGGACAATATGTCTGCTTTTTCCAAGTTTCTTATAATTGTGACTATCTCTTCCTGGTACTTTTTACTTTTTGAGTCCAAAGAAAATTCTGCATTAAGAAAGTTAGCATAAGAATACCAGAGGAGGAGAATAGGATTACCCATCTCCAGAGATATTGCTTTCTTAAAGGATGTTCTTGCAGCATCATAGCTCTTTTCTTCAATCTCGGTTCTTCCTTGTAGACTCAATGCAGAAACAAGTTTCTCATTTTTCTCAAGTGCATCTTTTGCCTTTTTAGAAGCACCTTCAAGATTTCCAAGTTTAAAGAAAAGTTCTCCTAAATTATTGTATGCTAGAGGGTCATCTGGATTTATCTCGATTGCTTTCTCGTAAGCCTCTATCGACCCTTTATAATCCTCAAGATTGTCAAGGACATAGCCTTTAGCATACCAGGCATCAGCGTCCTTTGGATCTATCTCGATTACTTTCTCGTAAGCTTCTATCGCCCCTTCATAATTCTTAAGCTTACCAAGGGCAATACCTTTGCCGTACCAGGCATCAGTGTCCTGTGGATTTATCTCGATTACTTTCTCGTAAGCCTCTATCGACCCTTTATAATCCTCAAGATTGTCAAGGACATAGCCTTTACCATACCAGGCATTGGCATACTGTGGATTTATCTCGATTACTTTCTCGTAAGCCTTTATCGCCACTTCATAATTTTCAAGCTTACCAAGGGCAATACCTTTAGCATACCAGGCATTGGCATACTGTGGATTTATCTCGATTGCTTTCTCGTAAGCCTCTATCGACCCTTTATAATCCTCAAGATTGTCAAGGGCATAGCCTTTGCCGTACCAGGCATTGGCGTCTTGTGGATCTATCTCGATTACTTTCTCGTAAGCCTTTATCGCCCCTTTATAATTCTTAAGCTTACCAAGGGCAATACCTTTGGCGTACCAGGCATTGGCATACTGTGGATTTATCTCGATTACTTTCTCGTAAGCCTCTATCGCCCCTTTATAATCCTCAAGCTTACCAAAGGCAATACCTTTGCCGTACCAGGCATCAGCGTCCTGTGGATCTATCTTGATTACTTTCTCGTAAGCCTTTATCGCCCCTTCATAATTCTTAAGCTTACCAAGGGCAATACCTTTGGCGTACCAGGCATTAGCATACTGTGGATCTATCCCGATAACTTTCTCATAAGCCTCTATCGCCCCTTTATAATCCTCAAGATTGTCAAGGGCATAACCTTTGCCGTACCAGGCATTGGCGTTCTGTGGATCTATCTCGATTACTTTCTCGTAAGCCTTTATCGACCCTTTATAATTCTTAAGATTGCCAAGGACATAGCCTTTAGCGTACCAGGCATTGGCATCCTGTGGATTTATCTCGATTACTTTCTCGTAAGCCTCTATCGCCTTTACATAATCCTTAAGATTGTCAAGGGCATAGCCTTTAGCGTACCAGGCATTGGCATATTGTGGATCTATCTCGATTACTTTCTCATAAGCCTCTATCGACCCTTTATAATCCTCAAGCTTACCAAGGGCAATACCTTTGGCGTACCAGGAGGCATCAGTATACTGTGGATCTATCTCGATTGCTTTCTCGTAAGCCTTTATCGACCCTTTATAATCCTCAAGATTGTCAAGGGCATAGCCTTTGCCGTACCAGGCATTGGCATATAGTGGATTTATCTCGATTGCTTTCTCGTAAGCCTCTATCGACCCTTTATAATCCTCAAGCTTACCAAGGGCAATACCTTTGTTAAGCCATTCATATTCGTTCACGATATTCTCCTGGGTATTTTTGCTTCATGATCAGATTGTCTAGCAAATCATACGCTTTTTTTTTAGGCAGGTCAAATAACTCGTTTATGTCTATATGAGTTGGAAATATTACTACCTTCATAGTTGTAATTTCAAAAAAAAGGTAATTCTTTATATTTGAGTTAATCTATATACAATAGGTCTTTGATTTCACACTATAAAATATTATAGGCTTCGAATGGTTTATATAACAGTTAATATTGTATAGTCAATAGGAAATAACGGTTCAAGAAGTCTTAATTTTGATGTGTTACGTATGGTTTGGATTCTTGACAATAATTACAGATAAATATCCTTTACCACTTTTTCTCAATGAGTTAAGGTCGTGAGTAATAAATTCATTTTTAAAACCAACGTATGAAGCAAAGAGGGAATGATCAATTAGTCGCATCTCTTCTAATAGTTCAATTATTTCGTTAAGCTTCTTTGCTACCTTCATCAACACAATAGTTTCAAAATTATTAAGTATCGGACGCAATTCGCTGACGTCTTTAGATATTGGAACTACGGCTAGTTTTTCGTCTTGTTCTATTAGTGGAAAATTGGCCAAACATGCAGCAGCATTATAAGACGTAATTCCTGGAATTGTGTGTATGTTATGTGATGGAATTAGTTTTGAGAGGTGTTGTAGAAGGTAACAATAGGTGCTAAACGTTAATGGGTCACCAATGGTTAGATATGCAACATTATTTCCCAATCCAATTTCATATGTAATCTCATTAGCGGCTTTTAACCATGCGGTATTAAGTTTTGCTTTATCCCTAACCATAGGATAGACCTGTTCAACGATTCTTTTGCCTGTAACCACGTCTCTAGCAATCTCTAATGCCAGACTAGACTCTTTTGAATCTGCTTTCGGAACAAATATACAGTCTACATATTTTATTATACGAACGGCCTTTAATGTAAGCAGCTCATTATCTCCAGGACCAACACCAATACCGTAGAAATGTCCTGTTTTATTACTCTTACACTTTTTAGTTTTCATCTAAAATTATAATTATATTCAAGCCGCTTACTCTAGCTTTCTGTATAGATGTTGCTTTGAATTCGCGAATCCTTTGCTTATTTAGAGATAGATTTTCACATAAAAATATCTTCCTGTCACTTAACCCTTCATTTAGTAATCCATTTGCAATAAGCTTCAGATTGTTAGATTTGTCTGTTAGCACTGCTACTTTTTTGTGCTCTTTAACCTTTTGCATGAGTTTGGACAGAACATTTCTTCGACCATGCATACTTAAGAAATAGGCATCGTTCCAGGTTTTTCCAATAGATGCGAATGCAAGTTGAACCGAGCTAATACCGGGAATAACTTCGCAATTATCTATACCAACTTTATCAATTATGAGTTTTGCATAACTATAAAATCCCGGATCTCCACTTACAAGGACAACAACATTATTGTGTCTGCTCAGGGAAACGATTTGTTTTATAAGTAGTTTGTAGTTTTTAGTTAGTGTATATTTATCGGCTTCTACATCGGGGAATAAAGACAGTAACCTTTTGCTACCAATTATGCTATCGGCATCTTTTATGAGATGCACGGCATAGCCTGTCATATATTTTTTTGAGCCAGGACCACAGCCGACAATTTTAATTTTATTTACAAGCTTTTTTGCCAATCTCTGAATCCTTTTGAGACGCCAATAATATTTTTCTTCATATCAAAGAGAATTGATCCAATTTTTATTCTTGAAGAAATAAATCTGTTGGCAGATGACTGAATCTTATCCGCAATACAATCGAATATGTGCAGCTTATCATGTTTCCTTAAAATCTCTATCATTCCTTCTACCGTTGAAGAAACGTCAAGTTCGTTAATCAGCCTTAAACTTATTTTTTCTTTTTTGAAGACATTGATTAAGATGTCATTTGCCGGTTTTGATTTGGAGCTATGCGTATAAAAATCACCACGAATCAACTTTGCCAGCTTACCTGGATGTCCGGCCAGTATTATCCTTTTAAAACTACGTTTAAGAGCCTCATTGAGCATAAATCCTACGAAATTACTCATTTGCATTACCTGATATTTAGAAACGCTAAAATGCCGTAGAAATCCTTTTTCTCCTATGCTTCCTGGAACAAGCACGATTGTCTTATGCCCTGATGCCTTTGCAACGTCCAATCCACACAGAAGAGATGTCTTGAATGCATCTAAAGACATTGGTTTCACAATCCCTGTTGTTCCTATAATGGAGATACCGCCGATTATGCCAAGCCGCTCGTTAAAGGTTTTTCTGGCCAACTCCTTTCCTCCAGGAATTGTTATAGTAACTTTAATTCCATCGTAATCACCAGGAACCTCACTTATCGCCTTTTTGATCATAGATCGTGGCACAGGATTTATGGCTGGTTCACCTTCTGAAATCTGTAGTCCTGGTTTAGTAACTATACCAATGCCATTTCCACCCTTAAACCTTAGTCCTTTTGATTTTGACCTTTCGATCCTGACAAATACTTTACAACCATTTGTAACATCAGGATTATCACCCGCCAACTTACGAACGGCACACTCAGAATAACTGCGACCAATTCGGCGGTAAATCAGGCTTAATTTTAGTGAAATACCCGCCGGTGTACTTATGTCAACAGAGTCAGGTATTGTTCCTTGTAGTAGTCCAAAAGCAGCGCCTTTTGTTGCACCAGCGGCACAACTACCAGTTGTGAATCCATATTGAAAATCTTCTTTTCTCATTAATTATCTCTTTTATTCTTTGGCAATACCTATTAAGGCATTTATAATTGCGACTGCAACTGCGCTACCACCCTTTCTGCCAATATTTACTATGTATGGAATCTGAGGATCATTCTTTTTATCAAGAAATGTCTTTAACGCATCTTTAGATTCTGCAGCCTTTACAAAACCAACTGGTACTGCTACTATCAGTGCAGGGATTATGGTTTCTCTTCGGATAAGATCAATCATCGCATAAACGGCAGTTGGAGCATTTCCTATTGCTACTATACCCCCTGATATTTCAGTCAAAGATTCTTGTATTGCCATAATAGCGCGTGTTTTGCTCAAATCTTTAGCCTTGTTAGCAACAGCGTCATCCGCAATCTTACAAACTATGTTTCCTCCAAAACTGTTTATGGCCTTTTCACTGATACCCGCCCTTACCATATTTACGTCTGTGACTATCGATTTACCTTTGGTAATAGCATCTACCCCCCTTTCAACGGCCATTGGATGTATTATCAGGTTATCAGCATAATCTACGTCACCTGTTGCATGGATTACCCTTCTTACTATTGGTCTGTGGGTCTCCGGAATTGCGCCAAGATCAACAAGGTCATCAATAATCCTAAAGCTCTCTTCAATTATATCCTGTGGATTTTCTAAATAATCATTGGTTTGTTTTTGATTTTTCAAACTCATACACATTTACATATAACTAATAGGTCGTAAAGTTTATTATCCATACTTTAACGTCATTTATTGTAATAAAAACTTAATCTCTTGATATAATATCCTTGAGGCAAGTTTATGCCCTTCTTCATTAAAATGAGATTCATCAATAAAATAATCATTTTTACCTTTAAAATGTGAATATATATCAATTACGGGAACTCCTTTACTCTCGCCAGTTTCAATAGTTGCAGCAACATAATCCGGGGCAAAATTTTTCCACCATAATTTATTATGTGATTTTCCTATAAAGGGTCGAGTGAGCAAAATGCATATGATATTATTCTCCTTTGATATATTTATTATTTCAATTAAGTGCTCTTTGTACTCCTGTAAACTAACTCTATGTACCAGATTTTCATCATTAGTATTCAATTCCTTATCAACAACTTTATCCCATGTTGCAATAATGAGCTGACCAATTTTTAGCTTATAAAGAGGAAATTTACACATTCTTAAATTGAGAAAATCTGCATCAGAAGTATGAACCAGATGGGCATCATTTGCTCCGAAGCTTATTAATACCATGTCTGGCTGAAAAGAGAGAGTTTCTTTAAATCGTTCTACTCCCTGAAATACAGAATACCCCCAAGCACCTGCATTAATTACACGACATATCTTTCCTGTTTTTGTCAAAAGTTCTTCTAAGTACATAGGCCAATTGGGGCCATCTTTTTTACCCCATCCCAATGTATTAGAGTCCCCAATAGCAAATATACGAAGTTCATTTGCTTTCTTAACCTTTGAATGTTCTTTTCCTCTAAATCCTTGTGAATTAAAAATTGAATAATTCTTTTTAGGACGCCATATGAGCTTAGGATCATAAACAAAATGTTTGTCTTCAAAAGAGTGATGAAACCTCCAATCATGCACAGTTCCTTTAACTTTTATTTTTAAGGGTGTGTAACTATAATCGGCAATCCTTAGAGTTACTTCAAAAATCAATAATGTTACAAATATTGATGATAGTAGAAGAATAATTTTATTGGTATATTCATTAAGCTTCATTTAATCGGTATATTACACCTCATAATTATTAAAGATTTTATATAGCAATCTAACAGGAGCGAGCTGCTCATCTCGCGCCCGTTAGTCTGAAAACATGCTTTAGGTTTGCTAAATGTCTAAATTCTGTAATAAAAAAACACATATTAATTCTATGATAATTTTCTTCTAGGAAATATTTAATGTTTGCATGCCATGACTAAGAGCTTCGTCTATCCTGTCTGCCGCAATCAGTGCAATTCGTTCATCAGCGCCAAGACTATTTGCATAATGGAATTCTACTTCAGGATACCTCTTTTTTTCGTCCTCTATTTCATCGGGGATGTCTTTTATTACGTGGCTTCCACTAAACAGTAAGAGTGGCATAACTACAATCCTCTTCACACCTTTTTCTGCAATATTATTTACAACCTCAGAAAATCCTGGTTTCGCAAGTTGTAAAAAACATGCATCAACTATGTCCCACTTTTCCATTGCACGTAACATTTCTACTATCCTGAATAGCCCTTCGTTACCGCTCTTAACCTTGCTTCCATGAGCAAGAACAATTATGCCTGTTTTCATAAAAATTAGCTCCCTTCTATCGCTAATTTTTTCTTGTTTTGCTGCGCAAAACTATTAAATTTATTAGTACTAAACATGATTTAAAAGATATACAAATAAATCTTCAAAGTCTTGTTTATCCTGTCAAATTGTTTTATAAAGCTGATACTACTTTATTCCCTGAAGCTTTTGACATTGATAGTAATAGATTATTTGCCAGTTTTGGGTTGCTGCTAAAATGTATGTGTGTGTATGATGCCATAACATTATTTTTGTATATGCCATCCAATCCATTTTGTTGTCCGTTACTTTTTCTTGTCTCATACGCAAAGATAGTTCCTTTTGGAACATCTAATAGTCTTGACCAATGAAACTCGTGTGCACGAAATGTATCTCCTTCGTTACAAAGGAGATTGCCACATAACGCATTAACGTTTACATAACCCAACCCCTGCCTCTTATTTTCCATCTTGGAGGTTCCCCTTAATACACCACACATCTTAAATGCTCTTTCTTCAGTACCAATTACTTTTTCCAGCAGATACATCATACCGCCACATTCAGCATATATAATTGTATCACGTGCAGATGCGTCTAATATTGAATTCTTCATACTGCTATTCATCATAAGTTGTTCAGCATACAACTCTGGAAAACCTCCACCAATGAATATGCCATCCACATCACCAGGAATATTTTTGTCATTAAGTGGGCTGAAATAAATAATCTTTGCACCTAATGATTCGAATAATTCAATATCATCATTATAGTAGAAACAAAAGGCCTCGTCCTTTGCCAACGCTATTTTTACATCGCAGACTGTATCTTTATGCTGAAAAACTGATTTATTATGACTTGGCAATTCGTCCGCTGAATGAGCTACTCCAATTAACCTGGCTATATCAACTGTCTTGAGGATCATTTCTCCTAGTCTTGCATAAAGAGATGAAGGACTCTTCTTTTCAGCAAAGGGAATCAGGCCAAGATGTCTTTCTGGTATAGTTATTCCCCTATCTTTATGCAAATAGCCCAGCACTGGAACTGAACAAGTTTCTTCAATAGACCCTTTAATACAATCATAATGGTTAAGACTTGCCACATTGTTTATGATTACTCCTGAAAGTCTTAAGCCTTTATCAAACTCCTTATAACCCAGTACCAAAGCTCCTGCACTTTGTGCCATCCCCTTCGCATTAATTACAAGAATGACAGGAGTTTTCAAGACCTTAGCAAGGTGTGCGCTGCTACCACGTCCTGTTGAATCAAGACTGCCATCATATAGTCCCATTACGCCTTCAATAACAGATATATCCGCCTTAATGGCTGAATGTTCAAAGAGTTCACAACATATATCATCACCCATAATCCATGTATCCAGATTACGAGATGCATTGCCTGTAACGTAATTATGATGCGATGCATCAATATAATCCGGACCGGCCTTGAATCCTTGTATGACCATCCCCTTCTTTACTAAGGCAGACATAACGCCCAAGGTAACCGTAGTCTTGCCCACGCCACTACTCGCTCCTGCTATCATTATTCTGGGAAATTTGATCATAATAAACTCAGGACTCCTGACCTCTTATGTTTAGGCGAATAATATAATTGTAACAAATATAAAATGTTATGATCATTTTTTGATGATGAGAGAGTTAATGATGGTGATTTTAATATGAGATTTTAAATGATGTTGGGTGGACATTTCCCACCCCCCTACTCTACTGCAATTCTATGAAATATTTACCAATATTCCTCACACTATAGCCTTCAAATATTATTCTAAATTATGTAACCATAGTTTTCAATACATGTAGTTAGTCATATATCTCTCTTTAAACATTCCTAACTCATTGAAATTATATTCCTCTCCTAGCCTATCAGCAAGGCAAATTTATTTACTATTAATATAATTATTATACCACTGACAACCGACAATACTGCAGCCACAAACACTATCCTTATGGTTTGATTAATATTGCCGAGAACAATGTCATTAACAGGGTCACCTATGGAAGGTTTATCAGCAGTTATACCTTTGTACGTGCTTGATCCACCAAGCCTTATTCCTAATGCACCTGCTATGGCGGCCTCGGGAATCCCGCTATTCGGGCTGGGGTGTTTACGTCCATCTCTCTTGACTATTTTTGTTGAATTCAAATAGTCTGCCGCACATATATAAGAAGATATTGGAAGCATTATGGCCGCAATCCTTGCAGGAACGTAGTTAACTATATCATCAAGTTTTGCCGATGCCCATCCGAGATTAATGTATTCCGTATTCTTATATCCGATCATAGAATCCAGGGTATTGACGGCCTTGTATGCCATCGCAAGTGCAGGGCCACCAATGAAGGCATAAAATAATGGTGCAATTATTCCGTCAACACTGTTTTCGGCTGTCGTCTCTATGCAGCCCCTCGTAATTTGATGTTCGTTAAGATTATGTGTGTCTCTCCCAACAACTCTAGATAGATTTTCACGTGCTTTTATGATATTTCCTGATTTAAGCGCCTCAAGAATGCCCTTTGCTTCTTTTAGGAGATCACGCGTTGATAGTGAAAAGAAGACAATAATTGTACTAATCGCTATCTCCACTATCCTGCCTGTATGGCTAAAAATATTTATTATTTCGTATGTTATTAAGTATGTTCCTGATACAATGACTCCAGCAAGAAAAACACCCGCCAACCTGTCTACGTGAACAGTAAAGGCAGGTCGTTCTGAAATAAATACCTTTTTTAATAATCTCTCAAGGAATTCAACACACTTACCTATTATTCTTACAGGATGAGGCAACCACCTTGGGTCTCCAATTACAATATCCAGGATAAAGGCAATACCAATTTGCAATGCCAGATAATCATACATTTTATTTCGGGATTGAGGGATTAGGGGGATTCCTGAATTTGCCAGAAACTGATTTTAATTCCCAAATTCCTTAATTCTTTAATTCTCCAATTAAGTCATAAATCATATCCATTCTTACGTGTTTGCGAATTAGATCTGCGAGTTTATCATATTGTTTATCCTTTGCACATCTTGCGTTGATTAGTTCGTCACGTATTAAGGGAGATAAGCCTTTAATTCTTCTGAGATAATTAATGAGTCCAAACCTGAATTCATCATTATCAAAAATACCGTGTATATAAGTGCCTATTACGTTCCCGTCACTGGAAATTGCCCCATCATCCAGGCCGACTTCTTTTCCAGATCTTTCTATAATTTTTAAGAATGGTGATACCCCATTAAGCAGCTTTGTTTCACCCATATGTATCTCATAACCAGTTAAGTCACATTTAATATTATTGAATATATTATTATTGTTGTATATTCTTGCTTTGATTTGACAAGTATTTTTTTCGGGTTTAAAAAAAGTAATAGCATTAAGAAGCCCAAGACCGTTAATTTGGGATATATTAGATTCTGCATTTTCCGGGTCATTGATTTCCTTGCCAAGCATCTGATATCCACCACAAATTCCGATGACCATAGTACCGTTCTTCGCAAAATTAATGACAGTATCCGCAATTCCGTTCTCTTTTATAACCTTTAAGTCACCTATGGTATTCTTCGTGCCTGGTAGAATAACCAAATCTGGTCTTCCAAGTGAATCCGCTTTGTCTACAAATCTAACGTTTACGTCTTTTTCACGCTTAAGTAATTCAAAGTCTGTAAAATTAGATATTCTGGGTAGTCTTATTACGACAATATCAATGCATGTTCCGCTAATAGTATTTACGTGACATGCTTCTGTTGACTTATCATTTACAGATTGTAATTTATAATCGCCCCTTTCCAGACATACCGAATCCTCATCATCAATCTTTATATCATCGAAGTAAGGGATAACACCCAGAACGGGTTTGTCTATCTTCTTTTCCAACATATCGATGCCGGACTGTAATATTGTCATATCACCCCTGAATTTGTTAATGATTACACCACATATTCTTTCTCTTTCATCCTTATTCAACAGCTCTAGTGTGCCCACCACCCATGCAAATGCTCCCCCCCTATCTATGTCGACCATAAGTAATACGGACGCATCAGCAATCTCTGCAATCTTCATGTTAACGATATCATTGTCCTTAAGATTAATTTCTGATGGGCTACCGGCTCCTTCAATAACTATAATGTCGTATTGTTCGCTTAGTGTTGAATACGCTTTCTTTGCAATATCCAGCATCATATTTTTATTATGATAATACTCATTAGCTTTCATGTGTCCTAAGGGTTTCCCCATAGTTATCACCTGTGAGCCATTGTTGCCCGTTGGCTTGAGCAGGATCGGGTTCATTTCAACTGCAGGTTGTAAACCTGCTGCTTCTGCCTGAGCTACTTGAGCTCTACCCATCTCCCTGCCATCCACGGTTATATATGAGTTGTTGGACATGTTTTGCGCCTTGAAGGGGGCAACCTTCAGTCCTTCCTGATGGAAAATTCGACACAGAGCGCATACCAGAATGCTCTTACCCACATCTGATCCTGTGCCCTGTACCATTATGGCTTTTGCTGGCAAATATAGACTCCTTTACTGCATGCAAAAAATCTACCACGGATAGACACGGAATTTCACAGAATATAATATCAAAAAAGAAGCGTAAATAGAAAGATAAAACTCACTTTAGTCTGGAAATCAAGTACGCTTTTAGTTCATTTAATGGATTTGCTCTTAATGGTATGAGGGCATAATTTCCAAAAAACACTTGAACTTTGTTAATTATTTTACTAACCTTACAAAATCTCTAAAAAGCAATTTCCTATCATCTCTTAAGCTCAAGTGATACTTTAGAAGAAAAAAGGCAGTCTCTCAGGCGTATCTTAAATTGCATACTGCAATTCTACCGCGATATTCTGGTAGTTAAAGTCAGGAATATATGCGGTGCCGGCAAAAAGGCCCCTCCCCTTTTCAATGAAGATCATGAGGATACACTACAAAGGTGTGCTGATTATTTAACCCAAAAACAAATAACTGATATAATTAATGATATCTTAGAGTCCATCAAATACATTGATTTCAACCTGAACATCAATTTACTGGTAGAAAACATAATTACAAGAATTACAGTATTGAATTCTAAGGCGAGATAATAGTACTAACATTGTTAGTATTTTTGCTATATCTTTAATATACTGATTCCTGGTCATTTGATACATATTACTTGTCGCTACTTTTACAAAGAATCCCCTCTCGCACATATCATAACTTATTTACTGTCAATGGTGTTATATGTTTATGCGTCTACTCTATATTGTTGAGCAAACTCCCACGAAATCCGTTTAATGATGCTTTGGTTTACATGAGAATGAAACAAAGAAAGTACCCTGTGCTATTGTATACATCTCTTGCGGTGTGTTCTATCCTGCTTATGTTTCCAATGGCTTCGCTAGCGAAGGAAGCCGACGACGGATACAACCATACTGCCGCCATGGAAATGCATGACGAGCATCTGCACAAAGAAATGCCTGCTGAAGTAACCAGTGTGCGGCTTAAAGAACAAATCGGCGCGATGCTTCCGCTTGACCTTGAATTTTACAATGAATCGGGGCAGGTAGTAACATTGAGACAGTTAATAAAGGGGCCGGTAATCATTGCCCCGGTTTATTTTCGTTGCCCGAATGTCTGTAATTTTATACAGACGGACCTGGCAAGAGTACTTCCCGACGTTCGTCTTGAACCAGGAAAGCAGTTTACCGTACTGTCGATAAGTTTTGATGACACGGAAGACGCGGAGTTGGCCAGAGCAAGCAAAAAGATGTATTTCAAATCAATGCGGGACAAGTTTCCTAAACATGTCTGGCGATTCCTGACGGGAGATAAAGAAAATATCTATCGGCTGACCAATACTGCCGGCTATTATTTTCAGAAAACCGACGGTCAGATTCTGCATCCGGTAGTTGTTTTTGTCGTCAACTCCAAGGGCCAGATTGTACGCTATTTGCATGGCACCCATTTTCTACCAAAGGATATAACCCTGGCTTTAGTAGAAGCCTCTGAAGGAAAACTTGGTACAACGATCCAGAAAATGGTAAAATTTTGTTTCAGTTACGACCCGGGAAAGAAAACCTATGTTTTCAATCTTTTACGGATTTCAGGTTCCGTGGTTTTAGGTATCGCCGCCATTTTTCTGGCATTTCTGATGTTTGGCGGTAAAAAGAAAAAAAGGAGATAATCAATTATGGCAGACGCCTCAATGAATATTGCCGCAAATCGTGGCTTCTTTGAAAACTCCGATCGTTGCTACGGAATAAAGGCATGGATTTTCTCAACGGATCACAAGCGGATTGGTCTGCTTTACTTTTGGTGTATTGCAGGTTTCTTCATATTCGGCTCCATGCTTGGCGTGCTGATCCGGCTTGAACTTATTGCTCCCGGCAAAACAATCTTGGGTGCCCAGACCTATAACGCCGCATTTACTCTGCATGGAGTGACCATGATTTTCCTCTTTATTATACCCAGTATACCGGCAGCTTTCGGCAATCTGATGATGCCGATTCAAATTGGTGCTCGCGACGTAGCCTTTCCCCGTCTGAATCTATTCTCCTGGTGGCTTTACATAGGTGGCGCTTTATTAGCTGTAACCTCCTTATTCACTGGAGGCGGCGCGCCTGATACCGGTTGGACTTTTTACGTTCCCTATAGTCTGGAAACGACTGCCAACGTCTCCCTGGCGGCGTTTGCCGTCTTCATCCTCGGTTTTTCGTCCATACTCACCGGTCTTAATTTTCTAATTACCATTCACTGGTTACGTGCCGAAGGACTGACTTGGGGAAGGCTGTCTCTTTTCGTGTGGGCCCTGTATACCACTTCCTGGATTCAGTTACTGGCAACCCCGGTACTAGGAATTACCGTGGTACTGATTTTTGTCGAACGGGTTCTCGGGGCGGGGCTATTCAATCCGTCCCTCGGCGGCGATCCGATCATGTTTCAGCATCTGTTTTGGATATATTCACATCCGGCGGTTTATATTATGATATTACCGGCCATGGGGGTAATCTCCGAGATTGTGCCGGTATTTGCCCGTAAACCGGCTTTCGGATACAAGGCAATGGTCATTTCCAGTTTCGCCATTGCATTTGCAGGTTCCATGGTCTGGGCTCACCATATGTACACCAGTGGCATGTCAGAGGCTGCGATACTTGTTTTTTCATTACTCACCTTCCTTGTTGCAATTCCATCGGCAATCAAAATCTTTAGTTGGCTGACCACCATGTACAAGGGTTCTATCCTGCTTGACCCACCCATGCTTTTTGCGCTTTCCTTCATTCTTCTGTTTGCAATCGGCGGTTTAACCGGTCTGGTGCTTGGCTCGGCGGCAACCAACGTGCACGTGCATGATACACATTTTGTAGTCGGCCACTTTCACTACACCATGTTCGGCGGCACCGGCATGGCCTTTTTTGCCGCCATGCACTACTGGCTGCCAAAGGTTTACGGCAGAATGTACAACAAAAAAGCGGCGATCATATCCTGGACAATTATCTTTGTAGGAATTAATGTTGTTTATATGCCGATGATGGTTGTCGGCATTCAGGGGATGCCGCGTCGCTACTACGACTACTTGCCGGAATTTGCCGGTCTCAATATGCTGGCGACCTGCGGTTCCTGGGTTCTTACTATCGGTCTGGCACTGATGTTCGTCAATCTTTTTTACGGCATCTTTAAGGGTAAACCCGTTGACAAAAATCCTTGGGGAGGCGCAACCCTCGAATGGACGGTTTCGTCACCGCCGCCGCATGAAAACTTTGATGAAGACCCCGTGGTAACACACGGCCCCTATGATTTCAAAAAAGCGGGAATATTATGAGTGAACATCACAAAGATCATACCGGCGGCAAACTCGGCATGTGGTTCTTCCTCTTTAGCGAGGTAATGCTGTTTGGCGGTCTCTTTATCCTCTATGCAGTTTACCTGAAGCGTTATCCAAAAGAATTCATTTCTGCCGGAGATCAACTCGACATCCGTTTTGGTGGCAGCAACACTCTGGTATTGCTGACCAGCAGTTTTTTCGTTGCAATGTCGGTCACCGCATTGCGGCGTAATGCAAAGAGACTTACTCTCGGCCTTCTTAGCGGTACAATAGGTTTTGCGGTACTCTTCTTGATTAATAAATACTTCGAATGGAGTGCCAAGATTCATCACGGTATTTTTCCCGGCTCACCGCATATGAAAGAGATTGCTCCCGGAGAATCGATCTTCTTCAGCCTCTACTATATCACGACGGGATTACATGGTATCCATGTTATAATCGGTATTCTGGTGCTTTCCTGGGTATGGTTGGAGATCAAAATTAACCGGGTAAACTCTAAAGACTGGCTGTTACTGGAAAACGTGGGACTTTACTGGCATCTGGTCGACATGATCTGGATCTACATATTTGCGCTGTATTACCTTGTTCTTTAGGAACGAATTATCCATGCCCCATCAAATGGAGAAGAAAAATGAATAAAATGAGAAAAGGATAAATTATGTCCGAGCATGAACATATTGTCAGTTATAAGGTCATTGTTATTATCTGGTTGGTGCTGCTGGTGTTAACTGGAGTGACGGTAACCGTGTCTTATGTCGATCTCGGGGCACTTAATATATGGGTCGCCCTCGGAATAGCATCGACCAAGTCGGCCCTGATCATATCCTTTTTCATGCACATGAAATATGAACGACCAATATTTAAACTTTTCCTGCTGGTCGCATTGTGTATTTTGGCAATTTTTATCGGCTTCACTTTTTTTGACGTTTTATACCGGTAAGGGGGTATCTTGGATCCGAGGATAAACACAACGGCCGAATCGGTCGATCCTGTCTTCTACTTCATATTAGGCATCAACGTCATCATACTGATCGGTGTAGTAACAACTTTGATCTATTTTGCCATACGCTATAACCGCAGGCGCTGTCCGGTACCGGAAGAGACGGAAGAAGACATTGTCTGGCTTGAATTGTCCTGGACGATTATTCCGACCATTATTGTTCTGTCCATGTTCTGGTTTGGATGGGAGGGTTATCTCTCCCTGCGAAGGGCTCCGGCAGACGCCATGGAGGTACAGGTATCAGCCCGCAAATGGTCATGGCTATTTACTTATGAAAACGGCAAAACCAGCAACAAGCTGTATGTGCCCGTCGGTAAACCGGTGAAAGTACGCTTGCTGTCTAAAGACGTGATCCACAGCTTTTTTATCCCTGCATTCCGTGTTAAGCGAGACTGTGTTCCCGGCATGGAAAACTATGTATGGTTTGTTGCCGATGAAGTCAGTTCATACAACGTCTTCTGTGCCGAGTACTGCGGGGTAGGCCATTCGGATATGGTAACAACGGTTGAAGCGGTGTCGGAAGAGGAATTTGATGAATGGTTGCAACCCGAATCGGAGCCTGAAGAGGTACCTCCGGGCCTTGCCCTGCTTGAAAAGTACGACTGTACCAAATGTCATTCCCTGGACGGTTCTCCGCTTATCGGGCCAAGCCTGAAAGGAGTTTTTAACCGGCAGGTAACCGTAAAGAAAGATGGTCAGGAAATAACGTTCACCAGTGACCGTGATTACCTTTTGCGCTCCATTCGTGAGCCGAAACTTGAAATCGTACTCGGATTTCCAGCCGCTATGCCGACTGTTGAATTGTCGAACGAGGAATTTTACGCCATCATCGCTATACTGCAAAAACTTTAGGAATATAGAAAACTGAGAGCAAATGGGAGCATTCCAAAAAGATACGTAAAGTACGAAATACGAATTTCAAAATGATGCAATAAATTTTTACATGATAATGCCATGAGCATGTCTAACCGATTAACCCGATCACATCTTTCTTTTCTAGTGGCCTTTTCGTCGTTGGCAGGCTACTTGCTATATCCGGCGGAGCCGAATGCCGTCCCGGGACTGTTATTATGCGCGGGAATATGGCTTCTGGCAGCTGGTGGTTCAGCCCTGAATCAGGTACAGGAGAAAGACGTTGACGCCCGCATGCTTCGTACCCGTAAACGGCCTCTTGCCACCGGGCATCTGGGTATACGTACCGGTACATTGATTTCCGTTCTGCTGATTACCGCCGGATTGTTTGCGCTCTTGCTTCTTGGCAACAGTCAGGTCTTCCTCCTCGGAATCTTTGCAATAATCTGGTATAATGGCGTATACACCAGCCTGAAGCGTCTTACCCCATTCGCCGTATTGCCAGGATCGCTTTGCGGAGCTATTCCACCCGTTATGGGATGGCTTTTGGCAGGCGGTTCCGCACTCGACTATCGGATCATGCTTCTTGCCGGTACTATCGTACTCTGGCAGGTTCCTCATCTTTGGCTGCTGGCTCTTTCATATCCTGAGGACGCCAGGCGTAGCGGTCTGCCGAACCTGTTTTCCCGAATAAAACCGGAAAAATTAAGAAGTCTCATCCTGATCTGGATTATTGCCCTATTGGCGGGTGTCACCACAGGCAACCTGTTTGGCCTGCTTATAGCAGACGTTATTCGTATCGGTTTAATGACGGCAACTCTACTGTTTGCCTGTGTTCTGTTGCGATACGGACGCTGCAGACCGGAGCCGACTGCCAGCGGTAAACTGTTTGTTATGCTGAATCTCTTTATGACACTCTGGTTCGGAGGTATTGCAATTGACCGATATGCCGTCGAAAGTAATCAGTTTGTCATTCACATCCTGACATTTTTCGGATAGATATTTTGGGGGGTGTGTAATTCATACACCACAAACGAGTTAAGCGCACCAACGCAACTCCCTAGTTTCCCCCTATTCACTATGTTCCACAACCCTGTTTTCATCCAGTGGTATTAATGCCTCAGGTTCTGTTGCGCCTTTACCGTTATCGTTATCGTTACCATTACCATTACCTTTTACATTGCTGGTTTCCGGCAGTTGTGCATTACTCTTGCTGCCATGCAACGATCTATTTTCTTTAATTCCAACATGCGAGGATAACATCTCGACTTGCTCTTTCAGGTTTTGAGCCTGGGCCGACAATTCCTCACTTGCAGATGCAGTTTCTTCAGCACTTGCCGCATTTTGCTGCGTAATATGGTCCATCTGATCCACCGTATTACTCACCTGGCTTATCCCCTCTGATTGTTCGGAAGATGCACTAGCTATGTCATTCGTCAGTTCTTTAGCCTTCTTGACATTCTTTACAATATCCTG
>JBHICG010000010.1:0-71896 GCA_046759445.1 Candidatus Scalinduaceae bacterium | reverse complement strand
GAAGGGGTCAAGTCCTTCCATGACTACAAGTGGTTTATCGATATGTGGTCACTTTGATTAATGAATATAGTCATTCCTTAAGTAACCTACTCATATGATGCAGGAAGCCGACTTACGAATATGCTAACTCGCAACTCGCAACCCATAACTCTTGACTCTTACACCTACACATACGATAATGTTGGCAATATAACATCAATGATAGACGAATACGGTACAAGTACTTATCAGTAAAACGATGAAAAAAGAGAAAAGGGTCAAGTCTGCTTATGGCTTAACTGACATTATTTTACGTATACAGTCGTTTATTAGATTAGCTATCGGCAGACTTGATACTTGGGTTTTCAGGGTCAGTCCTTCAATATCCTGCCTACCGAAAAAATGCGGCAACTGACTTTGTCGCTATTTTTTACTTCATAAAATGGTAAAAATTTCTAAAATTAAAGCGTGGATACTTTAAAAGACAAAATTGCAGAATTGATTCACCACTTGCCAGAGAATTCAACATTAGAAGACATACAATATCATCTATACGTCCTTGAAAAAATCAGGAAAGGGCAACAATCCATAAAAGATGGTAAAGGCATTTCCAATGAAGAAGCTAAAGCCCGACTCTCAAAATGGATTACAAAATAATCTGGTCACCAGATGCTTTGAATGATATTGAGGCAATTGGGAAATACATTTCAAGAGATTCTTCGCCTAAAGGCTCAGAGATGACATTATGACACAGCTCTAAAGCAGGTGAGCAAAGCGAACCAGGCTCTAAACTATAATGCCAGAGGTGGGAGTCGAACCCACACCCCCTTATCGGGGACCGGATTTTGAGTCCGGCGCGTCTGCCAATTCCACCACTCTGGCTATACCGATGACGTATTACTCGTATTACTAAAATAATCTATGACTCTTTCTTTTAGCAATAGGTGGGCCAATTATCTCTGAAAATATTATAGCGTTTCGAAGATCTTTTTTTGTTATGAAATGATAAGGAAATTTTGCTTTGTAAATCTTTTTTTTCTCTTCAAATCTTTCAGTTAAGGGAGATACAAATTCACCTATCTTTTTCTCTACTTTTGGTTTTGGCTCGATTCTTTTTTTTAGCAGTTTTGGTTTTACTTTCTCGATTACTATTTGTGGTTTAGTCTCCGGTACTTCTATACCAAAAATCTCTTCCAGATATTTGCCGAGCCCTTCTCGTTCTTCATGTCCTTTCTTCCTTGCCTCAGTTGTTTTTTTAGCTGTATCCTTTGATTTCTTTTTAGCCCATTGTTTAAGAGCTGTAGCTATAATAAAGATGATAAAGATTATTGCCCAGATTAGTTGTTCCATACCTACCCCTTTACTTTGTTGATGTATCTCCATCTGTTTTGGAAATGGAGGTTCTCATTTCAGTATCTGCCTGAATGTTTCTTAGATGATAGTAATCCATTATTCCAAGGTTACCCTCTCTGAATGCCTGCGATATAGCCTTTGGAATCTCCGCCTCTGCAAGGACTACCTTTGCTCTGTTTTCTTGCACCATGGCCTTCATTTCCTGCTCTCTTGCGATAGCCATTGCCCTGCGTTTTTCGGCCTCTGCCTGCGCGACCCTTTTATCAGCTTCTGCCTGGTCAGTTTGAAGTTTTGCGCCTATATTATCGCCTACATCAATATCGGCAATATCGATGGACAATATCTCAAATGCAGTACCGGAATCCAATCCTTTTTCCAGCACTCTTTTTGATATTGAGTCAGGGTTTTCCAGTACCTTCTTGTGCGTTTCTGCAGAGCCTATGGTTGTTACAATACCCTCACCAACGCGCGCAATGATTGTCTCCTCGGTGGCGCCACCAACCAACCTCTCTATATTTGCCCTTACTGTTACCCTTGCCTTTGCCTTAAGCTGGATACCATCCATTGCTACTGCGGCGATTTCTTGTTTACCTTTAGATGGATCCGGGCAATCAATAACCTTTGGATTTACGCTTGTTCTGACGGCATCAAGAACATCTCGACCTGCTAAATCTATAGCGCATGCCCTGTCGAAGCCAAGTTCAATCCTTGCCTTATCAGCAGCAATTAATGCCCTGACAACGCTGGGCACGTTTCCCCTTGCCAGATAATGCGCTTCAAGGGGAGCTGTATCGTAATCCAGACCTGCCTTTTTTGCCATTATACGTGCCTCAACAATGATCCTTGCATTGACGCGTCTGAATGTCATTCCCACTAATTGTAAAAGCGCTACATGAGCGTCTGAAGCCAATGCCTGTATATATAACCAACCATATTTGAAAATTAAAATAAGAAAAATGACTAAAAAGATTAGGCCAATAACGGTCCCGATTGTTAATAACTCCTTAGATACAGCAAGTATTGGTATATTTATCATATTCTCCTCCTTAAATTTTCTATGATTTAACGGGTTTTACTACTATTCTATTTCCCTTTACGTCTATTACCTTAATCCTTGTGTTTTTTGATATCATCTCACCCTCAGAAATAACATCTATTTTTTCCCCTTTAAAATTTGCAACTCCTGATGGTCTTAATGTCGTAATAGCAACACCCTCTGCTAATAACAGGTCGTTTAATCTATCCCTTGCAGATGAAAAACCTTTTTCAGATGCCTTTACGGCAAATGTTTTAGATAAAAGTTTGTACCATGATATAAAAAAAATGGGTATAAAGCAAATCCCTAAAATGAGTAATATATGTCCAAATAAATTTGATACATGTAAATATGCAAGTACTATGCTCGTAATAACACATCCAGCACCACAAAGGCCTACTATAACCCCTGGTATGAAAAGCTCGATAGTAATTGCTATTAAACCCATTATAAATAACGTTATTATGCCTGCTATACTCATTGAAGCTTATATTGCCTTCACCACTATTCTATTTCCTCTAATTTCTATTATCTCCACAGATTGACCCTTCGCGATATATTCTCCATCCGTTATTACGTCGAGTGTGTGATTATTTATTTCAATTTTTCCTGTAGGATGCAATATTGTTACCGCTTTTCCTATTCTGCCTGTTAAATTATTTTCTCCTGCTGGTTGAGAAGGAATAACAAAACCACCTTGTGCAGTTTCTGAAGCGGTTAAGACCAATCTACGAAAAACTGGTAGGCCAGGCATATATTTAAACAACAAGAAAATTGTAATTCCACTCCCAAGAAGACTACACATAATAGAAAATATATTTTTTGTAAATGTGTCAACATCGTATGGTGTCCTTGGGATAGTAAAATCTTGAAATGATAATATTACACCCGTCAATATCAAAAGAATTCCAGCTATTCCAGCAATGCCAAAACCCGGAATTACGAGTATTTCTACAGCGAGTAAAGCAATACCGATGAAAAAGATTATGATTTCTGGCGCCTCTGCTAATCCAACAAGATATTTGCTTAAGAAGACGGTTGCAAGACACAGGGCTCCAATTATACCAGGTAATCCTAGGCCAGGGCTTTTGAATTCTATCCACAAGGCAACCAGCCCAATACCAAGTAGAATAGGTGCTATACTTTCTAAGAATCTTACCATTTCTTCTGACCAGTTTGTATCTATTGAGGTTGTTACAGCCTTATCTATATTAAGCGATTCTAACAGACTTTCGCGATCTTCTATAATTTCTTTTGCAAATTGATATTCGTGAGCTTCTTTTGCATACATGGTAAGAAGTTTTCCTTCTTCTATTATTAATTTCTTAGACTTTATTTTCTTTTTTTCCTCTTCGGTCATCTCTTTGAGTTCTCTACTTGATATATAAAATCCTTCTGGATTATCTTCCGTAGTTATATAATATACTTCTATCTCTTTGGTTACCATAGCCTCAGCGAGTAAAACAGGGTAGCCATTTTTTTCTGCGAATTTTCTGAATTTTGTTCTTAATACAGTCTGTATCTTTTCACCCACCGTTTTATAGCCACCCTCAGATGATGGAACAATTGGTTCGCAATCACCTAGCTCGGCCTGAGGGGCCATGTAAATCTCATTACATGAGATTGCTATTAGCGCCCCTGCTGAAATTGCCTTTTTAGGGATGAAGGCAATTGTTTTTGCATCCTTGATACTGCTTATATATTCAGATATCTCAAAGGCCGGCTCCAAACGTCCCCCGTATGTATCAATCTCAAAGATTATAAGGTCTGAACCAATTTCTTTTGCAATGGTGCCCCTTCTTTCGATAGAACTATGAAGTCCACCATCTATCATACCACTTAGCGGAATGATGGATACTTTTTTAGGGTGAGTTTCTTCTTTAGTGTTTGTCCTGTTTATGGCTTCTTCTGCTTTAGCTTGTGTTAGGTGTGTAAATATGGAGTATATAAGTAAGGATGACAGAAAAATTATTGTAAGCTTTATCATTATATGGGCTTATCTCAACAATGTGTTTACTATTTATTTAATCGAATTTAGCAGAAATTAGAATACTTGTCAACTTCAAAAGTATTGGTTGACAATTATTACACTTCAGGTTATATATTTTAAATACATATAAAGATTAAACTATAAATTAAAAAAACTCATTTATCACATGCATCATCCTTGTATGGTAGTTGTTCATCAAGTCTTGTACATGATCACAAGACATGAAGTTATGGTTAAAACCTGCTCATTTTTTAATCAAATCAAAAGCTTATAATTTTCTCTATATAAGTTTATTCAAATACATTTTGACACATCAAATGGAATCCAAATCAAAAGAAATTTTTAAAGCAGAGGATTTAGAGAAACAGTCACATATGAATGAATATTTATGTCATTTGGTGGAAAACGCGGGCGATGGGATAGTTAGTGTCTCGAAGGATGGGACAATAACTTCATGGAATCAGAGTGCTGAAGAAATCTTCGGTTACAATAGATTGGAAGTAATTGGCCAAAACATAAACATCATCGTGGCAGAAGACATGAAGGAGGAAAATAAACTATTACTCGATAAGGTGATTATGAACGGCGAGGTAATAAAGGGTTTTGAAACTGAAAGAATAAGGAAAGATGGAGAAAAAGTTGCTGTTAGCATAACAATATCTCCAATAAAGGTTGAATATGATGGTGTAATTGGTGTTTCAAAGATATACAGAACCATGACAGAGGAAGAGTTGATGAGGAAAAGAATTACTCATTTTGAGAAGCTGATTTCTCTTGGAAAATTAGCTGCGGAAATTGCCCATCAGGTAAATAGCCCTTTGGGTGCAGTCTTAGGACGAATTCAGTTAATCTTAAAAAACTTAGATAAATTTGATAGGAAAATGCTTGTAGCTAATTTAAAACAGATGTCTGATAGTTGTGACCAGATCAGGACAACTATAGGAAGTTTATTAAATTATACAAGGAGACTTGTAATAAAAAAACCCGTTGACATACACAGTGTTATTGACGATGCCCTAAAAATGATGTCACATAGAATAATGCTGAAAGGAATAAGTGTGCATAAGAGTTATACAGAAAATATACCTAATATTCAGGGGATTAGGGGTGAACTTATCCACGTTTTTGTAAATGTTATATCTAACGCCGTTGATGTGATGGATAAGGGAGGTCGATTAGAAATCGTAACTGACGTTGATAGTCAAGTTACAGAGCTTAATGAAAAGAGGATTCGTGTTACTATAACCGATACTGGTTGTGGTATTAGTGAGCAAAATATAGAAAAGATTTTTAACCCATTTTTTACTACAAAAGAAGAAGGGAAAGGGACAGGATTAGGGCTTTCCATAGTTAAAAGGATAGTTAAGATGCATAAAGGTGAGATAGACGTCGTTAGCAAACTTAATCAAGGCACAAGTTTTATCCTCCTGTTTCCCAGCTTTAACGAAAATGAATGAAAAGTCTAATATATTAATAGTTGAAGATGACACAAGTATGAGAGAGTTCTTAAGTGATCTTCTTACTAATGAAGGTTATGAAGTTGACTGGTCTGCTCAGGGAGATGATGCAAAAAACAAGGTTGAACTTAAATTTTATGATATAGTTATAACGGATGTAGTGATGCCAGGGACTGATGGTATCGAGGTGTTAAAATATGTAAAAGATAAAAGTCCTGATACATCCGTAATTGTTATAACAGGTTATTCAACCATAAAGCAAGCCGTGGAACTTGTTAAGATGGGTGCTGACGATTATTTTAATAAACCATTTGACAATGATGACCTGTTGCTTGTAATAAAGAAGACATTGCAACATAAGAAGTTTCTTAAAGAAAGCAATGAGACAAAAGAAATTACTGGAAAATCAGACACATTTCCAGAAATTGTTGGTAAATCTGAGGCATTACAGCCTATATTTGAAATGATGAAGAAAGTTGCCGAAACAGATGCAACAGTATTAATTCAAGGAGAAAGCGGCACAGGAAAAGAACTGGTAGCAAGGGCAATCCATGATAGAAGCCCAAGGAGAGAATATCCTCTTATTCCTGTTAATTGTGGTGCTATTCCAGAGACATTATTAGAGAGTGAGTTATTTGGGCATGAAAAGGGCGCTTTTACGGGAGCCATAATAAAAAAGCATGGTTTATTTGAAATTGCGGATAAAGGTACAATTTTTCTGGACGAAATTGGAGAAATGAGTTTTTTTCTTCAAGTAAAATTGCTAAGGGTATTAGAAACAGGGATTTTCAGGCGTATTGGTGATATTAAGAATATAAATATTGACTCAAGGATTATTGCCGCTACTAATAAAAATCTGAAGGAGGCTGTAGATAGGAAAGAATTTCGTGAAGACCTTTACTACAGGCTAAATGTGTTTCCAATTAACCTTCCTCCTCTTAGAGAACGTAAGGAAGACATTCATTTGCTTGTTCAATGGTTTCTAAAAAAAAATAAATTAACAGAGGAGAATATAAGTATTTCAGATGATGTATATGAAGCATTGAATAAATACAATTGGCCTGGAAATGTAAGAGAACTTGCAAATGTTGTGGAACGCGCTGGCATACTTAGTCTTGGTAAAGAGATTACGCTGGATAACTTACCCATTGAAATTAAATATTCTGATGATTTGACATCACACAGTAGTAGGGTTTTTGATAAATCCTTCAAAGATGCTAAAATTGAATTTGAAAAGACGTATCTCGAAGAACTATTAAAAAGATCTTCATATGATATAGCAAGAGCTTCAAAATTTGCTGGGGTATCAAGGGCATACGTTTATGAAATGTTGAAAAAATATAATATAGATTACAAAAAAAAATAATTAGTTTTTTTTGTGAATAATAGCCCAACAACAACAAATTTTTTCAATTAGGCATTAAAAACGGTTAAATAAATAGTGCCACGAAATCTGTATCAGATTGTAATATCAACGAGTTACGAAGTGTTTTATGAGTTAATTCAATAACCTTTTAATTTTAAGTTATTGCTGAAAAATGTAACACTATTTGTAACATATTATTTATTTAAGACTTACAGCAAAAACAAATAATTAATAAGAAAAACATTCAACTTTAGTTTACACATACCTAAGACAACATACCCCATAATTCCAAGATATCAGTTTGTTCTATTCATACTTAACATCCTTATATAATAGTACTTAGAAAAGTCTACTCTTAAACTATTCAATTTTAAATTCCTTTGGTACATTGATTGCGAACACGTGTCATAGACATTACGTGTCTTTCTATGATTGTGGTAGGATATACAAATTACGAGCAAATTAAATCAGGAGGTTATAATTTATGAATGGAAGACTTACAATTTCAGAAGTTGCTGAGAGGGTAGGAGTAACTACGAGGACAATCAAGAGATGGGAAGATACAGGGAAGGTAGGAAAGGCAAAAAGGGATTGGAGAGGATGGAGGGTTTACGATCACGAAGACATTGAAGAATTAATAGAATTTCATGATACAGTTATAAAGTGCGAATAGATAAAAGAGAAAGTCAAAAAGAAAGCCAAAAAAAATGTTACAGAATTTGTCAAAATATATTAGTAAAAATATTTTAATCATGGTAAACTTTGCACCAATGTGGAACCATTTTAAATTAAATTTTCATAATTTTTTAAGGAGGAAAACCATGATTAAGAAAATATTTTTACTTTTATCACTTATGGGTATTTTTTTACATGCAGGATGTACATCATTTGATAAGCTTTCAACCGATTTGTATCAGGCTTCATATGATAGTGAGAATAGATTAGAGATGTTAAATGGGAAATACACAGTTGCACCTCCAGATGTGATCGAAGTTGTTGTAAGTGATAATCCAGAGCTAACTACAAGGTCTATTATAAGGCCTGATGGAAATACCTTTATTCCGCTTGTAGGCGATGTTTATGTTGAAGGATTGACTCCATTAGAAGTTCGAAGCAAGGTACACGCATTGTTAGGTAGATATCTCAAAGGACTTCCAGAGGAGTCAATATCTGTTCAGATACTCGGATTCCATAGTAAGAAGGTTTATGTGAATAGCTATGGACTTGGCATGGTAACAGTTCCTTTTTCGGGTGAACTTACAGTGCTTGACGCTATTACCCAGACAGGTTTATTAACAAGCACATCTAATGAAAAAAAGATAACTGTTATACGTGCGGAACGTGATCCTGCTAAGAATCCACAGAGACTTGTCTTAAACCTAAATGATATTATTAAAAAAGGGAGGACGGAAAAGAATATTGTCCTTAAAGCAAATGATATAATATATATTCCTCCTACAATTTTAGCAAGGATAGGTTTTGCATTCCAAGATCTCTTATTCCCTGTGCGACCAATAGAACGTCTAGGTGGTACGGCGGCATCTTTAGAATATAATACATTAGGGTTTGGTGGCACGAGAATAGGAACTACTGAGGCAAGAGGCAGAGGTGGGCGTGGCGGTAGATGATAATTATGTTAAAGAATATGTAATATGTGACGATAATAAGATAAACTAGTTTCTTCGAAGATTTCATGTATGCTTATTTGATCAGAAAATGGGTTTTTCATTCTTCGAGGTATGAAGGCTTAAAACGAAAAGAAGCATTGGAATCCTTCCTGCAGGGAGGAGGTAGCCCCCCTTAGCAGGGGGGGGTCCAAGTTTTAAATATTGCTGCTTTAAAAAGGATTTCTGAAATTATTGTAATATTTTCACTTGTAAGAGATGAATACTTTATAATTATAATTTAAAATAGAGGAATAGACTAATGGAAGAAAAAAAAACATTTGATCTGCAAATATTTATAAAACCCCTTTTAAGGCGGAAGTGGTTTTGGATTATTCCAACAATAATATTTAGCATTGGTGCGACTTATAATGCCATTAATCTAAGAGACGTTTATGAATCAAGATGCGTTTTATATGTAGAAAGGTCTAAGCTTCTTGCGGATGTATTGGCACAGAGTGGTAATCATATAAGTGGTACTAGAAGTGATGCGCGGAAAATATTGCGTACTATTCAAGAAAGAATGCTGGGTTGGGAAAATGTGGTTGAGGTTATCAGAACATTAGGGCTCAATAAAGGGTTGGCAGAAAATGACACGAGCGCCTTAGAGGGGAAGTATAACTCAATAGTAAATAATACAACATTATCATTAGATAATAGGCGCAGGAATGTAGTTTCGGTATCCTATATCGGACCAAATCCTGAAATGAATTCTAGAATTGTAGAAGGTTTAGTATCAAACTTCATGGTACACTATAAAAAATTAGCACAGACTGAGGCGGATGAAACTTTGACTTTTATAGACGAAGATATAAAAAGACTAAAAAGAACTTTAGATGAATCTGAAGCAAAGCTTCGTAAGTTTGAGGGAGAACACCTTAATGAACTTCCTGGAAGTGAAAACAGCAAGCTATCTAGAATGTCTACTGCTGAAAGCGAAATTACTGATATTAATAGAGAAATAGCGGTATTAAATGAGCGGATTAGTTTTTTTCAGGAGCGTAAAGAAAAGGAAGGCGAAGTTGAAGGAGTCGAGATAATTACTCCCAAAATAAGTAGTCTAAATAATGAGATAATACATCTAGAAATAGAAATCGAGATGTTGAGTGTAAAGTATTATGATGATCACCCTGACATTGTACTGAGGCAAAAAGAACTTGAGCAGTTAAAAGAAGCCTTAGAAAGGGAGGTTGAGAAGGGTGTTACCGAAGGAGGAATGATTGCATATAATCCTAGGTATGAAAATTTGGTTGAAAGAGAATTCGATTTGCAGCTTCAACTAAGATCATTGCAAAGCCGTCGAGAAGAAGCCGAAAATTTGGTGGCCAGTCTTAAAGAATCGATTAAAGACATACCAGGTTATAATCAGGAATTTTATGAATTACAAAAGGATTATGACGTTAACAAACAAATATATGAGCAGCGAGTTTTACAAAGGTCAAAGGCCGTACTTGCGAAAAACATATCTCTTGATAAAAGGGGTGATCCATTCAAAATACTTGAACATGCTAGGAAATCTGATAAACCCATAAAAGTATATAAGATGAGGGTATTGGGTATGGGATTGATTACTGGCCTTGGCCTTGGAATTGGGCTGGTTCTTGGATTAGAAAGAATAGATCAAAGATTCAAAACAATAGGTGAGGTTCAGCAATACTTACAGATTCCAGCGTTAGGAATGATTCCTACAATCTTAACCAAAATGGATAGGAAAAGGAAGGTTAAGAAGAGGTTAGTGCTGGCTAGTATACTGACGGTGTTAGTCATTACTGCAATAGTGGTCAGTTTTGTTGTACAACCTGTTAAAGTTGTTGTTAATGATAATGTTACAAAGGTAATCAAATTGGTGAAGTAATTATTATGTACAAAGAATTTTACGGTTTAAGGGAAATACCATTTAATCTGACACCAGATCCTGATTTTCTGTTTTTAAGCAAGGCTCATCAAAAGGCGATGGCATACTTAAAGTATGGCCTGGAGTCAAGAAAAGGGATTATTCAACTTACGGGTGAGATTGGCAGTGGTAAGACGACCCTATTGAAAAGTATTTTGGCGAAAAATAAGAATAAGGTCAAATCATCATTTATCGTAAATCCAAAAGCAACATTCGAGCAGCTTTTAAGAATGTTGCTTCACGATCTTTCGGTAATAGAGTTAGAAGCAAATGATTCAAAGGAGGTGTTATTAAGCAAATTCCACAATTTTCTCGTAGATCAATCAAAACAAAATTATCCTGTCGTTGTTATCTTTGATGAATCACAGAATATTGAGATGCCCGTATTGGAAGAAATACGCATGCTATCTAATTTAGAAACTGATAAACAAAAGCTCCTTCAAATAGTTTTTGTTGGTCAACCTGAATTAAAAGAAATCTTTTTATTGCCAAGGTTTAAACAATTAAGGCAAAGGATATCGGTAGCCTGTCATTTAACTCCCCTGAGCAAGGATGATACAGAGGAATATATAAATCATAGGTTAAAAATTGCCGGCGCAAATGGCGTTCCAGTGTTTACACAACCTGCTTGTAATGAAATATACTTGTATTCTAATGGGATACCACGTCTTATTAACATAGCCTGTGATGCCGCACTTTTAGCGGGTTTTGTTGAAGAAAAAAGACCGCTGGATGAACATACTGTTAAAGAAGTGATAGGTGGGTTGGTGGAAGAACCTTGTTAAGACACAAAAAATAGTGACTACATGTCCATTACTTCATGACAATTTTTACCTTATCATTAACATTTAATTAGGAGTATTAAAATGTCCAAAATAGAAAAAGCATTAAAAAAAGTTAAAAAGAGTGTGAATAAGATTCAGGCTTCTATTCCTATTGATGGAAATAAAAAAGATAATGTTTCTCCAAAAGCCACAGGCAAAGATGATAACATAAATGACTATTTGTCGATAAATAATCAAATAAATGAACCTTACATAAACTCGAAAAAACACGATAGCCATATTACTTCTGCTATTGAAAAGAAAGTAAAAGAAACTGCCTTTATGTATGATCTTACTAAAGGTGACGATCCTTATGAACCTCATAAAGCGGATAATTTTGATATTATCACATCAACAGAGGAAATTTATGGCGGAGAAATGAAAACAGAAGAAGTGTGTCCTTCTACAAAAGTTGATAGCTATAATGTGGACGAACGTGTAGTGGCATATTATGACTTTATTGGAAAGCAAACATGGGAAGGACCCGTAATGGTCCATTTTCGAAATCTACAGGTATCACTAAACAATATACGGAAAAGAAATATGTGTAAGGTAATTGTATTCACAAGTGCTTCTGAGAATGAAGGAAAGAGCTTAGTTGCCTTGAACACCGCAATTACGTTGTGTAACGATAAAAAGAGTAAGATAGCTTTTGTAAATTGTGATTTTAGAAAACACATGGCTCACAAATTGCTTGGGTTTGAACCTGGCAAAGGCTTGGAAAAGTACCTTTCTGGGGAGGCGGAAATTAAGGACGTATCTTACAACGGTCTACTACCTAATTTTACGATGTTTCCTATAGGTGACAAGCCATCAAATGTGTGTGAACTATTAGCGTCAGACAAAATGAAACAACTTGTATCCTACTTGAGAGAGCGATTTGATTATATAATAATTGATGCTCCGCCTGTTCTTACATTTCCTGACATGCCAGTTTTAGCTCCATTATCAGATGGAGTTGTTTTTATTGTTAATAGTAAGAAAACAAAAAAAGATGTAGTAAAACGAGCGGTTGATACGCTGAAAGATTGTAAAATCATAGGCTGTGTAATGAATAGAGGTGAGTTCTCTATGGGTGAAAATTATAGTTATACAAATGGTCACTCATAGCAAATTAGACCGTATCTTTATGCCTTTAGCTTTTCTATTTCTGGGGGATTGATTACAAATATAAAGTTGGTACAATGTAGACACATCTTGTGTTAATTATTTGCTCCATGATTTCCAGTCTTGATTTCAAATTTTATAAAATTACTTAAACATAGAATACACTAAATTCATTAAAAGACTTAACACATCCCAATACCATTAGTACTTATTAATTTTTTTCACATCTATATTATGGCCTCTATATTTAAGAAATGAACATATGTATAATTGGATCCGGATATGTAGGTCTTGTAACAGGAGCCTGTTTTGCTGAGTTTGGCCTTAATGTTACATGTGTTGACAAGGACAGAGATAAGATAGACAGGTTAAGCAAGGGAGAAACGCCAATATACGAGCCCGGGTTACAAGAGTTGATTCTTAAAAATGTGAGGCAGGAGAGGCTTTCATTTTCCGCACATGTAGAAGAAGGGGTTAAGAATGCACTCGTCATATTCATTGCAGTGGGGACTCCTCCAAAACAAAACGGCGATTCAGACCTGCAATATATAAAAGAAGTTTCAAAACAGACTGCAAAAACCATGGACGGCTATAAGGTGATTGTAACCAAGAGTACGGTTCCAGTTGGCACGGGAAAAATGATTGAAGAAATTATAAAGAAGTATCAAAAGGCTAAGATTAATTTTGATGTTGCGTCAAATCCTGAATTCCTTAGGGAAGGTTCAGCTATTGAAGATTTTTTAAGGCCTAATAGAGTTGTAATTGGTACTTCAAGTGAACAAGCTATAGCCATACTGAAGGATTTGTATAGGCCACTCTACCTGATTGAGACGCCATTTTTGATAACAAACATAGAGACTGCTGAAATGATAAAGTATGCATCAAATGCATTTTTAGCAACAAAGATTTCGTTCATTAATGAGATTGCAAACCTGTGTGAGAGGGTGGGTGCAGACGTGCATATGGTGGCAAAAGGAATGGGACTGGACAATCGGATAGGTTCTAAATTTTTGCATCCTGGTCCTGGTTTTGGAGGTTCATGTTTTCCTAAAGATACAAGGGCGTTAGCTCAGATGGCAAAGAATAACAATTATGAATTGAAAATTATAAAGTCAGTTATCGAGGTTAACCAACAACAAAGAATCATGATGATAGATAAGATAAAAAAATCAATTGGTAGTCTTAGAGGCAAGACAATAGGTATCCTTGGTCTTTCCTTTAAACCAAATACTGACGACATTCGCGAATCACCTGCAATTGAAATGGCAAAAATCCTCATAAAACGTGGTTCAAAGATAAGGGCATATGATCCGGAGGCTTTAGGTACGGCAAAAACTATTTTCAATAGTAATAAAGTGAATTATTGTAAAGACGCTTACGAAGTAGCTAAAGGCTCAAATGCGCTAGTCATTGCAACAGAGTGGAACCAGTTCAGAATGTTGGATATGAAAAGAATTAAAAAACTCCTAAAAGAGCCCGTATTAATCGATTTGAGAAACGTTTATGAACCTGGTTACGTTAGGAAGCTTGGTTTCTTGTACTCATCTGTTGGAAGGAAATAAGATTTATAAAGTCTTTATGTGTATTTTTCAATAAAGGTTTTTACTTTTTCTCTATTATAAAGATGTTGATCAGTGAATTTAATTCCTACTTCGTGTTTGTCTAATAACTCAGAGTGTTTACTCCAAACTACAATTCCCTCAAGCTTTACTTGATCTAATGGTTCTTTTACGTCATCAACAGATGAATTGGGTAGAAACAAATCAAGATTAATCATATGGCCAACGGGTATGGGGTTATCAACAATAACACACATACCTCCCTCAGAAATATTTACGGCATTTCCTAATTGACTGAGAGTGATATTTACGTCAACTCTGGGATAAACTCTTCTTTGAGTGACCATAATCTATTATATTTTTGTTAATATAAAACGCAAATTATACCAATATAATTTGTGGTATACAAACCAAAAACAGACACGATTCAAATAACTCCCAAAAAAATGCTTTTAAATATGATGTAGGTTAAAATGTTCACTTTTAACAAATGACTTGATATAGCAGTTCATTCACACTTGAGCTTAAAACCATAAATTTAGCTTTACATAAGGGCCAATATAAATTCTAAAATAACAACATATTGTTAGCTTTCTTTGAATATTCCTATCGCCTTGATTATTAATATGTTATGAAATTTTCAGAGAAAAAGTGTTGGTTTTTATAAACATAGATTTACATTGGGAAAAAATAGTTGTTTTTCATTTATTCGTAATTACTTATGTGTTCATAGGTTGTATATTTTACAATTTGCTTTCAGAAACTTGTCAGATTTGGGCAAAATATTTGCGTTAAATCATATATCCTTTCCGTTTTTGACTTGCTTAAGTCGTTTTTAACAAAAGCGATAATGAAACTTTTATGGTAGCAGGTTGCAAAGAAATAAGAATATGTTTATTTCTTTTATTTCTCGTCAGATGTTTAATAGTTAACGAAGTGAATCTGTGACGAAAAGTCTTTTCAAAATGAAAATCATTACTATGTTATATCTTCCAATGTAACTGAGAGGGCGGAGCTATGCCCATATAATGAGAATCTATTAAATTACATAAGTAATTGTGTATATAAATTAGAGAAAATGTGAGGTAAGTTTTTGGATGTTATTTCTGTTAAATCGTATGAGAGAGAGAAGTGGAGTGACAGAATTAAGAATGAAAAAAATAATAAAATTGATAGCTACAAAAAATAAATTGCGATGATAAAAGCGTCTCAAAAAATAAATAGCTATACACCTCTGCCAGAAAGTTTTCAAGACCTTCAGGGTAAAACTATCTTGGTAACAGGAGCAGCAGGTTTTATTGGGAGGTCACTTGTTTCACCGGCTGGCATATTTTGGTTTAGGATGTTATTGGCACTGTGTTGTTCCAGACGGAGATGAGAGTATTGGTGGATCACTTGAGAAATGTATATTCTTGACCAATTTGGAATCGAGGTTATTGTATGTTCCATAAAAAAAAGACCTTTATCCTAATAAAATTACTTATTAGTATAAGTATACTTGCTTTCTTATTAAAGAAAACCGGCTTAGATATGTTTTCACAAACATTTGTGTCTATCGACCTCAAGCTATGTCTATTATGTGCGATGCTTTATATTGTAGCTCAATACCTTAGTTCATTGCGTTGGAAAGTATTACTAGTGGCCCACAACATTAGGGTTACGACTCTAAGACTTTTTTCTTTCTATCTTGTAGGTATGTTCTTCAACAATTTCCTTCCCGGTTCTATCGGAGGTGATGCAGTAAAGGGGTATGACCTTTATAGATACTCCAAAAAAGGTAAAGAATCAATTACTACAGTGTTTCTTGAAAGATATACTGGCCTCGCTGCATTGCTTTTGATTGGACTGGTATCCCTCATATTTATCTATTCTTTGCCGGAAGACTACCTTGTTAAAATTTTAATATTAGGGATAACAGCAACTTTCATTGCAGGAACTATCATTGTAATAAATAGTCATGTTAAAAACCTAACCATTAATCTAGTCAGTAAGCTCAAGATTGAAAAAATAAAAAAGGCTATTTTTGAGATTTTCGAAACATTTGGAAAATATGAAAATCACAAGAGTTCTTTTCTTAACGCAGTTCTATTGTCTATTATTATTCAGGTTATGAATATTTTTGTGTATATAATCTTGTCCAATGCGTTGGATATTACAGTTCCATGGAGTTATTTTTTCTTTTTCTTTCCAATAATAACCGTCATATCTATGCTGCCAATCTCAATAAATGGACTTGGTGTCAGGGAAGGGATCAATGTTTATCTATTTGCACAAGTCGGTGTTACGCACTCTAAGGCGCTCAGTCTATCTATCTCCTGGTTTTTAATGGTGACGGCTATCAGCCTCTTGGGGGGTCTTGTTTTTGTCTTCCGTAAATAGCAAGAATCTTATTAGAAAATAATAGTTACTTTAGCTTAAGCATTTTAAATGGCAGAAACAAAGTTGATAGTAGATGGGCATGTTCATTTTTATAGTTGCTATGATCCTGATAAGTTCTTTGATGCCGCAATGAAAAATATGGACACAATGTTCCATGCTATATATCCAAATGGTGATAAATTTACAAAAATACTATTATTTAGTGAAGGAAAGCAGAATGATTATTTTTCTCAATTTAAAAAGAAAGCCATAGTTGGACAAAAATCTGATTACTTATTTGAAACCACTTCAGAAGATTGTTCTTTAATACTAAAAAAAATAACAAGACGCTTTGCTATATCATGGCAGGAAGGCAGATTGTTACCAAAGAAAATCTTGAAGTGTTATCAATCGCATCAAATCAAAAAATTGAAGATAGACTCCCAATCGAAAATGATGTCAAGAGGCTTTTTGATAAACAAACAATTACGGTGCTCGCTTGGGAGTTGGCAAACGGTTTTTTAAAAGAGAAAGACTCAAAAAAGATATTACTCCCCCTATCTTTTTATAGGAGACAATAGTGCCCGCCCATCATTTTGGCATGTACCAAGATTACATCATTTTACTTAATA
The DNA here is from genome assembly GCA_046759445.1 of Candidatus Scalinduaceae bacterium. Taxonomy (GTDB): domain Bacteria; phylum Planctomycetota; class Brocadiia; order Brocadiales; family Scalinduaceae; genus Scalindua_A. Next base: position 54,677 of record JBHICG010000010.1, on the reverse strand, counting down.
GAATAATGTTTGAATATTAAGATATCCGCCATCATTCGGTTTTAACAAATATTTATTTTACAAACTGCAATGCTTGTACGAATGATAGCAAAATCATTTAGAACGATTGTATAAGAAACAACTATGAAGAGACACATTCAAGAATTAGTTGAGAAGGAATATGACCTTGTGATTGTGGGTGGAGGAATCTTTGGAGTTTGTGCCGCATGGGATGCAGCATTACGTGGACTATCGGTTGCCATAGTAGAAAAAAATGATTTTTGTCACGCCACATCTGCAAATCATTTAAAAATGGTCCATGGTGGCATACGTTATCTTCAACATGCTGACCTGTGCCGGATACGTGAATCATCTCGTGAACGATCTGCACTTTTACATATCGCTCCTCATCTTGTACGACCATTACCCATAGTCATTCCTACTTATGGACATGGAATAAAGGGTAAGGAATTTCTAAGAGTAGGTTTTGTTGTATATGATTTATTAACTCTGGATCGTAACTTTGGAATATCAGATCCAAAAAGACGAATCCCAAGGGGACACTTTATATCACGGCGGGAAATTTTACAGCTATTTCCAGACCTTTGTGAAAATGGCCTCACAGGTGGGGCTGTTTTCTTTGATGGTCAGATGTATAATCCGCCACGCCTAGCTATGTCTTTTCTAAGATCTGCTGTAGGTGCCGGTGCTGAAGCTGCAAACTATTTGGAAGTTACCAGGTTTCTTAAAAAAGAAAATAGAGTTATAGGTGTTGTAGCCAGAGACATACTGGCAGGAGATCAATTAGAAATTCGCAGTAAAGCAGTGCTTAACACAGCCGGTGCATGGTCACATCTACTACTTGAAAAAACGCTTGGCATTCAATTGGATCCCAAACCTATCTATTCTAGAGACCTGGCTTTTGTTATTCCGCGTAAGTTGTCTAATAATTATGGTTTTGCAACCCCTTTAAAAACTAAAGATGCAGATGCTGTTTTGGATAGAGGTGGCCGCCACATCTTTGTGGCACCATGGCGATGCAGTACTCTTATTGGTGTTTGGCATGTGGTTTTTAACCGAATACCAGAGGAGGTATCAGTCACCGAAGAAGAGCTTCAAGGTTTCATCGATGAAGTCAATGAAGCTTGTCCTGGTTTTGCGCTTAAACTAAAAGATGTTTCTATGATACTTACGGGTCTTACTCTGTTTGGTGAGGAAAGCAAACAGGAGACAACAAAAATAAGTTTTGGAAAGCGTTCTCGACTTATTGATCACAAGAAAGAACACAATATAGAAGGACTTGTTACTCTCATGGGAGTTCGAGCCACAACAGCTAGAGGTAAGGCAGAGAGGGCAATTGATCTTATTTTTGAAAAAATAGAAAATAGGATAACGAAATCTAAAACGTCAGTAACGCCTATTTATGGTGGTCAAATAGATTGCTTTGATGATTTCCTTAATAGAGCTATTGAAAAAGGTCCTTCATCTTTATCGTCCAAAGAAATGCGTCCTTTGGTTCATAATTATGGTTCAAAATATCAAGAAGTTTTGAAGTATATCAAGGAGAATCCAGTGTGGGTCGAAAACGTAGGAGATTCAACTGTCATAAAAGCTGAAATTATACACGCGGTTAGAGAAGAAATGGCTCAGAAACTGGCAGATGTAGTATTTCGTAGAACAGACCTTGGTACTGGCGGAGACCCTGGAGGAGAAGCCTTAAGAACTTGTGCCGAGTTGATTGCTGAAGAATTGGGTTGGGATGATGAAAAAACTCAGGCTGAACTCGAAGAAGTAAGTGTTACTTTCCAAAGGCTTGGATTTTTAAAAAATGGCAGGTCATTGATAAAGGCAGAACACGTTCGAGTTTGCTAAGCAAGTGATGGTAATACCTTTATAAAAAAGATAAAGACTGATCACTCAAGACACAGAGAAAGAGTAAAGATTGTTATTATAGATGTTTTTGATGTCTGTGTTCTTGTATGGCAAAACAATATTGAGAAAGTAGATGAAAATATTAATTACAGGTGGTACAGGATTTATTGGTTCTCAACTAGCTATAAAATGTCTTGAAAAAGGTTATTCAGTTAGGGTTTTAGGACAAGAGAATACTATCGCAGAGTCAGAAAACAAGAAACTAATAGAAGAAAAAGGTGCTGAAGTGAATTTGGCGTCTATTACCGATAGAGATATTTTATTGGAATTGTTAAAAGGGATCGATGTTGTTTTTCACCTTGCAGCAGCACAGCACGAGATGAATGTTCCTGACCAGAGATTTTGGGATGTAAACGTTAAGGGAACAGAAAATATCCTCGAAGCTAGCGTAAATGCTGGTGTGAAACGATTTGTACATGGCAGTACGATTGGCGTTTATGGAAGTATGCAAGGCTTAATTAATGAACAGTCTCCATGCAAGCCTGATAATATTTATGGTATAACAAAATTAGAAGGTGAAAAAGTCGTACTATCTTATAAAGATAAACTACCAGTGGTAGTAATCCGTTTTCCGGAAGTGTATGGGCCGGGAGATAGAAGGCTTCTAAAGTTATTCAAGGCAATGAAAAAAAGTAGATTTTTTATGATTGGTAATGGGAAAAATATGCATCATCTTATATTTGTTGACGACTTAATTGAAGGTTTTTTTCTGGCGATTACGGTTGAAAAAGCAATTGGAAAAGTTTTTTTACTCGCTGGAAAAGAGGCTATTTCGACCAATGACATGGTTGCCATAATTGCAGAACAACTGGACACTAGTATACCAAAAATTAGAATACCTTTGTTGCCAATGCTTGTATTGGCAACAGTTATTGAAAAAATACTAAGACCGTGTGGTATTCAGCCCCCCATTCACCGAAGGAGAATGGATTTCTTTAAAAAGAGTTTTGTTTTATCATGGAAAAATGCTTCAAATTCTTTGAAATTTACACCAAAACTTAGTTTCCGTCAAGGTGTGTCGAGAACCGTTAACTGGTATAAAGAAACAAATCTGCTACAGTCTACAGTAGGGAGACTTAAAATGATAACAGGAACAAAGCTCACGGCCAAAATGGAGCCATTTGACTCCTTTTGGGAGGCGCCAGAAGATATTGAAAAGGGGTATTATACTTTTGGTGAATTTTATAAGGCCAATTATCTGAAATATGTTCCTACGGATAAAAGAAGCAATATACTTTTTATAAGTTGTGGATATGGATATTTTTTGAATTTGTTAAAAAAATACGGTTACACAAATGCACTGGGAATCGATTTAGATCCTGAAAAAGTGGAATATGCTACAAAAAAAAACCTGAATTGCAGAGTAGAAGAATCGTTTCCATTTTTGGAAAACAACAAAGAACAATTTGATCTTATATTTTGTGAACAAGAAATAAATCACCTAACAAAAGACGAGATGTTGGTGTTTCTTGGACTTTGTTGGAATAGTCTCAGGCAAGATGGAGTAGTAATAATTCATTCTCTAAATGGGGGAAACCCAATAACAGGAATAGAGGCCCTCGCTCAAAATTTCGATCATTACAATACACTTACTGAATATTCACTAAGGCAAATTTTGAATTATTCTAATTTCGACGATGTTGAGGTTATTCCACTTAATCTGTATGTATTTCGCAAAAATCCCATGAACTATGTTGGTAAATTTCTGACTGCTATGTTCACATTATTCTTCAAAGTTAGTTTTATGTTATATGGCAAATCAAATAAGCTTTTCACAAAGAAAATAGCCGCAATTGGAAGAAAAAAGTAATATCTACATTAATATTATTAGCTATGACTTATGGTAACTGCTTTTTAGAAAATGGCTTAAAGTTGAGTAAATAAACAAGAACATTTACGCTAACATAAAATATATTTGAAAATTTAAACTTATCGGGAGTATTAAAATATGAAAACGGCATTGATAACTGGTATTACAGGGCAGGATGGTTCATATCTTGCCGAATACTTATTAGAAAAAGGATATAAAGTTCATGGTATTGTGAGAAGAATAGCCCTTGAAAACCCTGAACATCGTCTATGGAGAATAAATCATTTAATTGATAAAATTATTTTGCATGCCGCTTCAATGGAAAGCTATGCTAGCTTGTTTAATGTAGTAGAAGTGGTTAAGCCGGATGAATGTTACCATTTAGCAGCACAAAGTTTTGTTAGTTATTCTTTTGAGGATGAATTCTCAACTATTAATTCAAATGTAAATGGGACACATTACATATTATCTGCTTTAAAGCAAAGGGCGCCTGAATGTAAATTTTATTTCGCAGCATCAAGTGAAATGTTCGGTAACGTAAAAGAAGCACCACAGGACGAAGAAACTCCTTTTAATCCACGTTCACCATACGGCATTTCAAAAGTTTCTGGTTTTTACCTCACAAAAAATTACAGAGAAGCATATAATATGTTTGCATTAAGTGGAATACTTTTTAATCATGAGTCACCAAGACGTGGGTTTGAGTTTGTTACACGTAAAATATCGTCACATGTTGCAAAAATTAAATTAGGTATCGAAAAAAAAATAAAATTGGGGAATTTAGAGGCTAAGCGTGATTGGGGACATGCAAAGGAATATGTAAAGGTAATGTGGATGATGTTGCAACAGGATAATCCTGATGATTATGTTGTAGCTACAGGGGAATGTCATACAGTAAAGAAATTCTTAGAGATTGCATTTGATTATGTGGGGCTTGACCCATATAAATATTTAGAAATAGATGACACTTTTTATAGGCCATCAGAAGTTCAACTTTTACAGGGTAATACTACAAAGGCAAGAAATGTATTAGGCTGGAATTATAATATATCATTTGAAAGCCTAATAAAAGAAATGGTAGATAACGATTTAAATTTATGCAAAGAAATAACAAAATAGGAATTCTATCTTCTTTTCTGCAGTAGAAACTATGTAATAATTGATGTTTTAAAAGGATTAGTGAAACTTTCAAATATGAATATTCTAATAATAAATTATGAATATCCACCTTTTGGGGGTGGTGGCGGTGTTTTTTGTAAATCGCTTGCAGAACAACTATGTAAAAATAACAATGTTTCTGTTATAACTTCCAAATTTAATAATCAGAAATCATATGAAATTGACAACAATGTAGAGATTTTCCGTGTACCTATTTTTATGCGGGGCGATAAAAATGCTGCAACAATTATTTCTATGCTTTCATTTTTTCCTGCTTGCTTGCTAGTAGGTTATAGATTGCAAAGAAAAAGAAAATTCGACATTGTGCACTCTATGTTTGCTATTCCTTCTGCTCCAGCAGGCCTTATTCTTGCAAAAAAGTTTAAAATACCGCATATTCTTTCTATTTTAGGTGGAGATATATTTGATCCGAGTAAAAAGCTTTCTCCGCATAGGACTCCATTTCTTCATTATACTGTAAAGAAAATGATTGAAGACTCAGATAAAGTTGTCGCTTTATCTTCAGATATTATGAAAAGAGCCATTGATTATTATAATATCTCGAAAAAAATAGATATTATTCATCTTGGCATAGAAAAGCCTGTCTGTAATATAAAAAAAAGACAGGACTATGGTTTCAAATTAAATGATATTTTATTAGTAACAGTAGGAAGATTGGTTTCACGAAAGTCTGTTCAGGATTTAATTAATGTTGTAAAGTCTATAAATTGTCCGAATTTGAAACTGGTAATTATTGGGGATGGACCTGAAAAGCCTAAATTGGAATCTTTGAGCAAGAAATTAAATGTTTCAGACAGAATTTTCTTCTTTGGAAATGTTACAGATGAAGAAAAATTTCAGTTACTTAATATTTCAGATATTTATGTTTCTTCTAGTCAACACGAAGGATTTGGTATTGTATTTCTTGAAGCTATGGCTTCCGGCCTTCCAGTTGTTAGTTATAATAAAGGCGGACAAGTTGATTTTCTTATTGATAATAAAACAGGATTTTTAATTCAGACTGGAGATATAAATAAATTTACTTCGTGTATTAGAGATTTAAGTGAAAATTTAGAATTAAGGATGCAGATGAGTCAATTCAACAACATTTATGTTGAAAATTATTTAATAGAAGCTTGTACAATTAAATACAATCTCTTATATGAATTGGCATGCCAAAGTTTAAATTGCCATAAATAAACTACTGAATATTATTAACAATCCGAAGGTTTCAACCTCTCAATTTCTTATAATTATTTTGTCAGCAGATAACTTAAAGAGCATTAGCAAGGTTCTAGTGTCAAGGTTGACTATCTGAAGTATTTTACCATTTATAATTTAACGTTATGCAAATATTAGGTATAGGTGATCATGTCAGCTGTGGTTCTGCACTCGTTCGTGATGGAAAACTGATTGCGGCTATTACTGATGAGCGTATTGTTCGTGAGAAAATGGTGTTTGGTGTGCCACGCGAATCTATCAAAATGATACTTAAGACTCATAGAATTTCTCCGTCAGAAATAGATGCTATAGCCATTGCAAGTAAGAATCAACATTTTATTGGTAATTATAAAGACTATAAGGATGGTTGGTTTGGTGATTCGCATCGAACTAAATTCAAGAAAAAACTTTTTGCACTTAGTTCTTATATAAGTAAATATCGTACGCATTTCCCTTTCCTGGACAAAATCTATTACACCTTGCGGCAACCGGCTTTTATCAAGAGACGAAAGGAATTAAAAAGAATATTACGTAAGGAATTTGGTTTTGAGTGTCCGGTTCATTTTATTGATCACCACTTCTGTCATATTACGTCTGCTTATTATACCAGTGGATATAGAGATGCTACTGTTGTTTCAATCGATGGTGGTGGAGACGGAAGATCTGGAAGGATTTACGATGTAGTCAATGGAGAATTCAAAGAATCGATTAATATTTCAAGTTTTGATTCCTTGGGTTGTTTTTATTCATACGTAACACAACTTTGTGGATATAAGGCGGGAAAACATGAGGGGAAAATAACTGGTTTGGCAGCCTATGGAAAGCCTGAATATATACCGTTACTTAAAAAAATAATGGTTAGTCAAAATGGTACTGTAAAAAATGTAGCTAACGTATTTTTCCTCTCAGCGCTTAAGGAGTTTAAGCGCTTACTTCCAAAGGATTTTAGCCATAGTAATTTAGCCGCCAGCATGCAAATTTATACAGAGGATATGGTAGTCGACATTGTCAAACACTGGCTGGAAAAGACGAACCACTATAATATAGCTCTTGCAGGAGGTATATTTGCTAATGTAAAAATAAACCAACGTGTTCATGAAATACCCGGTGTTCAATCCGTTTTTGTTCACCCAGGGATGTCGGACGAAGGAATGCCTGTCGGAGCAGCCCTGGCCCTGTACTATAATCATTCAGGAGCAACATACGATCCTGATTTTGATACAATGGAGCACGTTTATTTAGGTCAAGAGTTTAGTGACGAGGAAATTTGCCAAGAGCTTGAGAAACAGGATGTGGGAGCAACGCGTTATGACGAGGTTGAGCATGAAATTGCTCGTCTTTTAGCAGGAGGTTCTGTGGTAGCAAGGTTCAATGGGAAAATGGAGTATGGTCCAAGGGCGCTTGGTAACAGGACTATTCTTTATCAGCCAAACGATCCTACTGTTAATTACTGGATGAACGATGCCTTGAAAAGAACTGAATTTATGCCATTTGCGCCAGTAGTAATGGCGGAAGATGCTCATAAATGTTTCAAGAATCTCAAAGGGGCTGAGAATACAGCGAGATTTATGACAATTACATTTGATTGTACCGAGTGGATGGCAAAATCTTGTCCTGGGGTTGTTCACATTGATAATACCGCAAGGCCGCAATTGGTTACAGAGAAAGACAATCCCAGCATGTATGGGATACTGGCAGAATACTACAAAATGACCGGATTGCCACTATTGATAAATACCAGTTTCAATATGCACGAGGAGCCGATTGTCTGCACTCCGTATGATGCTATTAGGGCATTTAAGCTGGGACATTTGGACTTTCTAGCAATTGGTAATTATATCGCGAAAAACCCGAATCCTATTGAGCGAAGAGTTGATAAAAATAAATTTCAATCTAAACTCAATCGGAGGGGAAGTGTAAGTAGCTGATACCATAAATGAATTCTTGGATACAAAAAAAATGATTAATTTAGGGGCTTTTTTTTATCATCTCACAAAAATAATTAATATATTATTCATTTTAAATTGTACGATATACAGATGTGAAATGATATGTCATAAATTATGAAAATTTACAACTTGTGATTCTAAAATAATTTGTTGTAACAATATTACAAAGTAAATAATTCCCTAACAAACATATTAAAATTACAATATGCGTACAAAACGATTTCATTTGTTATTAAACCTTTTTGCCAAATTGATTTGTTTAGGAGCTCTGTTCTTGGTAGTTGGATGTTCAAAATCCAACTTGCCTGATCAAACTCAATCGTCAGAGCGTATTCAACAAATATCACGATTGGATATCCAACGTTCAGGCTATGTTAATATAGACATTATTAATCTTGAAGAAAATAATGCTATCGGGAAACATTCTGCAAGAGTAGTGCATTATGATCTACAAAGTCCGAGCTATACCGTAGAGGATACGGATATACGAGGTTACCTGGACGGTAGGACTAAATATCTATTTAACCAAGGAAAAATGTACCACATGCGAGTTGGCCGTCGTTATAACGGTGCATCCGGAGGTGAGCTAGAACTTAAAAGGAGCTTAGTCCGTTGGTTCTTACCAGAGATACCAGAGAAGGCTTTCGTGAAAAATGCTGGCTTGGTTTTTTGGGTGGAAACGTTTGAAAAGAATTCACCTCTAAAAACCCAAAGTAATAAAAAACTCCCATTGCATCTTTATGCGTATCCTATCAGTTCAGGGTGGGGAGAAGGTCTGGGTGGAGTAAAGAAGGATAACTTCTCAAGAGCAGCGCTAGGAGAAGTTTCTTGGAATGAAGAGCGAGCTGGCCAACTGTCTTGGCCCGCACCAGGTGCCCTCATACCAGACACAGTTGCACCATTGGCAGTAGGAATAATTGACAGTGATGACAAGGAAGTTATACTTAGTAGTGAAAGTCTTCGGATATATGTGGAAGAATGCCTTCATAAAGACAGGTCGTTGGATTTGTTACTAAAACTAGATGATCAGGAAGAAGATTGTTATGGTACTGAAATGGCTTTGGAAACATCTGATTTTGGTAGTATTAAAGATGCATTTTCAAGAAGACCTAAGCTTTCAATGGAAATCGAATTTCCATATCCATACATGAGTTTTGAGAAAGAATTTACTATTGAATCTGGCAAGAAGTGTTTGTTGCCGGTTATTAAACACTACGATAATGAGGTACTTTTGACTGCTACTGTTTTAAATGATACGGAAAAAATATCTCCACATGTTTGGGTGCGGGGGGGCAAAACAGGTGATTTACCACAGAATAATTGGGAACGATTGGATAAGCCACTTGTTAGACCCTGGGAATGGTCACAGATTAAACTTGCAATGCCTAATTGTATTAAGTTAGGTGATAAATTTGCAGTTAATCTACTTGAAGGATGGATATCTCCTGGTCCACGCGAAAAACAACTTCCAGAAATGGTGGCAATCGCACCATCAGGAAAAATTCATATCATAATAGGATCGTCTTCCAATTTAAGCTACAAGATACAGTTTTTACCAGACGAGCTGGGTTTGTGGAAATATGGTTGGTCTTTTATTCCATATAAGGTTAGCTCGCGCCATCAAGGAGAAGGCCTTTTTTGCGTTGAAGTACCTGATGATCTTTCTCAGGAAGAAAAACTTAAGGATTATGCTAATAAACTTATTGCGTTGTTAAAGAATAAAGGGCGAAATGATTTTTCAGTTCAATATAAGATTAATTCAACTATTCGTTGGGCTACAGGCTTTGCCAGGAAAGGAGAAAGAGAAAATGATCTTTCTCAGGATCTTTTGAAGAAAATAAGAGAAGTGGTTCCTTTGCATGATTCTAGATTAAAGAAGATATTACGTAGAATCAAAAACAGGATATCAAAGACCTACAAATAGTTAATCCCCCCATTAGGGCTAAAAGGATAAACCATCGTAATTTTATTAGTATTTATGTAGGTTTCATTCTGGACAACGGTGGTTCCCATGCGTTGAAGAAAAGACGAAGGAAGATTCAGTTTCAGACTTAAGATTAGCTATAATCAAGGGGATTTGGAAATAATAAGAATTTATGTGCTGAATCAGGATAATTTTATTGGTTACGAACTCACTCGTAACGCAATAAATAGTTGTAGAGTACCGTTTGGTATTTATAGTTTTATTAGCAACTAGTCTATCATTTCAAGAGTGCTCAAAAGAAAAACCACCGTATCCTCCAAGTCCTGTAATTTCTGGTGTACTTTATATGTGGGTTATGCCAGAAAATGTAAGGGGAGGCCATTGCCAGCTTTACTACTCAAGAAACTACGCTCAAGAGTGGAATGAAGCAGAATGGAAATTCATGGAAGATGATCGTGCATTTACGGTAAACACTTTCTTAAACTTTGGTAAAGATTACAAAGGTGCACGGGATGGATATGTATGCTTTGTTCTGTGTTAATATCTATTTCATTAAGAACAAATGGATTTGTGAGAAATAAGGATTATGGTCTAAGTAACCGTTGTTTCTGAAGGGATTTAATGGTAGCTATTCTCTGAGATGAGATTTTGCCGTTAACGTTCCCCGGAGACATTAACAAAATTAGGTATTAACTTATTTTGAATACATTTCTTTTAAAAGGAAACAGAGATTAAGAAGACCATATATTTAGCAATCAAAATGATTGTTACTATAACGCTTTGTACATTTATTATTTGGAAAGGTGACTGGAGTCGTATCTGGTATACCTTGCAAAACTCTAATATATTTTTAATTATAATTGTTTTTTTCTGTATGGTTTTTTGTGTTACGATAAGCACTTTCAAATGGAAGGTATTATTATCAATACATAAGAACCATTTCAGTTTCTTGGTTCTTCACAAATACTATTTTACTTCTGTATTTTTCAACAATTTTCTTCCCACCAATATAGGGGGGGATGCATACCGAATATATAAAACGTTACAAAATTCTCACTTCAGGGCTGGAGCCCTAATAGCCGTGTTCATGGAACGTATAACGGGTATCTGGGCTTTGGTAATACTTGGGTCTATAGGTTATATTGTAATATGCTTACAAGGCATTACTAGTAACTTGTTGCCTTGGGTTGTATTGGCATTTTTAGTAATAACCATGATTACGTCAATTGCATGTGTTATAGTTTTGTCAAGAGTAATGCCGAGGTTGCTTACAAATATTAGGTTCTTGTGGAAACTTAAACAATGTATGGAACACCTGGGAGATTATTGTTATGAGCCTGCAAAAACTTTACAGGTTGTACTAATTTCATTTTTTTTTCATGTTTTTACTTTAGCTTGGATGATTGTTTTAATCCGTGCGCTCGGTGCGGATATTTCAATTTTCAAACTTGTTGTAGCCGTAATGATAAGCAATTTTGTGGCGTTATTACCTGTCTCAATTAACGGTATTGGGGTGATGGATGGGGCTTTTGTTTATGTAATTGGGAAATATGGTTTGGAATATGAACATGCCTTGATGTTCATGCTGTTTAATAGGGCGTTAGTAGTTCCCATCAGTTTGATCGGTGGCATTTTCTATTTAAGAGATAAACATTCCTTAAAGATTGTTAAATTGAAAGAAGATGCTTTATGACCAGATGAATACACTGTTTACAAATGTGTAAAATTAATGGATAAAATACATTCAGAAGCTAATATTGATAAAATTTATTATGTTTTTCAATATAAAAAAAAGATATGTGCGGAATTTGCGGTAAGATAGATCCTGAATGTGTTAGAGAGGAAGAACTTCAACGTATGGTTTCTGCTCTTGTACACAGGGGGCCGGATGACCAAGGAGTCTGTATAAATCAAAATGTTGGATTTGGCCATAGGAGACTCTCTATTATAGACCTTGCCAATGGGCGACAACCTATGTCTAATGAAGACGATACACTTTGGATTACCCTAAACGGTGAGATATATAATTATTTGGAAATTAGAGAAGGACTGGAAGAAAAGCATCAGTTCAAGACTAAAAGCGATACAGAGGTAATTTTGCATCTTTATGAAGATAAAGAAGAAGCTTGCCTCAAATATTTGCGCGGTATGTTTGCCTTTGCCGTATATGATAATAGAAAGAAAAAACTATTTATGGCAAGAGACCATCTTGGGCAAAAGCCACTTTACTATTATCATGATGGAAACATCTTTGCTTTTGCCTCTGAAATAAAAGCTTTACTGGCTTTAAAGCCTGAATTGAGAGAACTCGACTGCAACGCCTTATATGAATATCTGACGATTCGCATTATTACCCCTCCACGTTCTATGTTCCGCAGAATCAGAAAGCTTCCACCTGGTCATTTCCTTACATTCCAAAACGGTAAAATATTTATTAAGCGGTACTGGAGTTTAAAATATGGACCAAAGCTAAATGGTGATTTTGATTCTATTCTGGAAGAGTTAGAAAACCAGCTTATTTCCACTGTCAAGTATCATTTGGTAAGTGATGTGCCCGTTGGGGCTTTTTTGAGTGGTGGAATGGATTCCAGCCTCGTAGTGGCAATGATGAGTCAAATAAGTGGAAAACCGATAAAGACCTTTTCCGGTGATGTGCCCTATGAAAATTATAGTGAACTCCCATATGCCAGGATGCTATCAGATAAATACATGACAGAGCATCGTGAGTTAACAATTAATCCATCATTAGTCCAAACACTTCCGGAATTAGTTTGGCATCTCGATGAGCCTTCCGATCCCCTTTCTGTTTGCATGTATTATATTTCTGAATTGGCCAGGAAGGAAGTGAAGGTTGTATTAGGAGGCGATGGTGGAGATGAGCTATTCGGAGGTTATGACCGCTATTATGGGAACGATTTAGTATCATACTATGCCCTTATACCTGATTATGTTCGTAAACATGTTCTTGGAAAGTTAATGAATCTTGTACCTGAAGGTTTCTGGTATAGAAGCTTCAGTCATAAACTAAGATGGATGCAACAGATGTCCTTATATAAGGGTGGGGAGCGCTACTCAAAAAGCCTGAGTTATTTTTATTTTTCGGATAGTTTTAAAAGCAGCCTTTATACTGAGAAGTTTCAAGGAAATGTAGGGATCTTTGATCCCGAGGGATGTATAAAGGATTTTTTCAATAGTCAAAATGCAACTGAACTTATCGATAAGATGCTTTATTCAGATAGCATGGTCCGAATGCCGGACCACCCGGTTATGATCCTGGATAGGATGACGATGGCACATGGCCTGGAGGCGCGTTCGCCTTTCCTTGACCATAAGCTAGCGGAATTCTGTGCCTCGATACCTCCCCGGTTTAAGGTGAGACGTAAAAAATTAAGATACATACAGGTTGAGTTGGCAAAAAAATACCTTCCGCCGGCATTGATAAAGAAGAAAAAACAAGGATTTTCTTCCCCTCTCACGTACCTATTGGCAGACGAATTCAGGCTTTTATACAAAACATTTTTGAATAATTCCAGGTTGGTTCGTGATGGTTATCTAAACCAAACCGCAATAAATCTTTTGCTTAATGAACATCTTAATAAAAAGGTAGATCATGGCAACAGATTATGGCTACTTTGTAATTCAGAAATATGGTACCGAATGTATATTGAAAAAAAAAGTAAAGAATCTATTAAGGACATCCTTTATTCACAAGCTCATTTGGTTTCAAAATAAATAGTTTTTGGAAAAACAGGAATTAATTAATTAAATTATCACCTTTGGACATTAAATGAAAAGATTTATAATGATTAATGTAAACCAATTTTCAGCAATAATTATTTTACTTTTTTCGAATCTTTTTTACACATGCCTAGTTAGTGCTTCGGCAAGTCAGAGTGAATTTGAATGGAAGAAAGCATTACCAGAAAGCCAGGGTATGTCTTTAGAGAAGCTGGATAATATGTGGCATACACTCAAGAAAAAGAGAACGCATGCGTTGGTCATCATTCGAAATGACTATATTGTTTTTGAACGATATGCAGAGGGTTATAGTAAGGAGAAAAAGCACCATACAGCTTCTTTGGCAAAATCCTCAGTGGGAGGATTGTCTTTACTTGTAGCTTTGAATGACGGTTTGATGGAGATTGATGATCTAGCATGTAAATATATTCCACAATGGAGACATGACTCTCAAAAATCAAAGATTACAATTAAGCATTTGGCAACAAATTCATCTGGAATCTCACACGGAAAACCTACAGATAAATCCTACGTGAGTGTTGATGGATGGCAGGAAAAATTTTGGAAACGAAATCCTGACCCATTTTCAATTGCGCGTGATTATGCACCAGTTATGTTCGAACCAGGTACTAGCTATGCGTATAGTGGGCCTGGATATGCAATGCTAGGTTATGCTATTACTGCTAGTCTGCAGGATGAACCACAAGATGATATATATAATCTACTAAAAGAGAGAATTCTGTCTCCCATTGGAGTAAAGGAAACTGATTGGACCATAGGTTATGGTAGATCATATATTGTTGATGGTTTAAAACTTTATGCTATTTATAGTGGGAGTTCTTTTACTCCGAGGGCAATAGCTCGTATTGGTCGTTTTATGCTCAGGAAAGGGAACTGGGAGGGACGACAGCTTGTTGATCCCATTTGGGTTGAGAAGATAACTACTTATGCTGATACGCCAATACCTGAGCGAATACCTGGTGAACCCAGGCCTGCTTCGGGAATCTGTTGGTGGGTAAATTATGATAGGATATGGCCATCCGTTCCTCCAGACGCTTTTGTTGGAGCCGGTGCCGGAAATCAGGTTCTCCTCGTGGTTCCAAGTTTAAATTTAATCGTTGTACGGAATGGAGGATCGCTTAATCAGGAGATATTAACTCAAATTAAGAAGTACTTTTTTAAAATAATAGGTTGGCCAAGGCTAAAGAACGATTATTTTATGAATGGTAATTATGAATACATTTTTAATCCGGTCATGGAATCAATTGTAAAGATAGATTAACTGATTGTATTTATGAAAAACATAACGTGAATACCCCGTCATTTTAGGCGGGGATATTTACTTTGACTTATATATATTGTGAAGCTATTAAGGAAATCATATATACCGAAATATCTAAAGCTATAAGACAAATATTTTTAAAGTACTGGAATTACATAAATTGTCATCACCTTTCGGACACTCCCTGGTGTTATATTATAGCATCATTCATATCTAAAACACTTGTAGATAATGAAATACGAACAATAATCCTCTTTGCCTCATTGCAAGTGCACCCGAACTTGATTTCATTCAAGGAATATTAATGGGAAAACCGAATTTATTCCACCATGGAATTAGTCATAGTCTTAGAATAGGATCTTATTTTCCATTATTTTAGCATTAATTTTTAACTGCAAAGGAAAACAACATATAAAGAGAGATTTCTTCCTCTATTTTAGCCTTTATTGTTCTCATTTGTTCTTAGACTATATGTCCATCAATGGAAGGCCTCCACTAGGAATACCACTTTTTTACCCATTGAGTTGTGAATATTATATTTCACCCTACCCAATATTACCTCCTATTATGCACTCTGAATTAGATAATGCTACTATTGGGCAATTGCTGGATGGGGTATTTTCAATTAATAATTTGTATGTAATTTTTCTTGAGCTTTATCATCACATTACCATTCATGTTAATTTTAGTGACAGTAAATCTATGCCAACGTAAAATGAAATAAGTTCTATAGTTAAATTTAACAACACAACATAGCGCCGCATAATTTTAAAAAATGCTCCTCTTTGGCTATGTAGTTAATTATTACTTTTAAGTGTATCAATATTATACACAATTAATTGTATGAATACATTTTTTAATCTTTTATCAAAATAATTGTTTTTGGTGGAAAAAGTTCTAAAAGTTACAATATCAAAGCCTACCATTGGTATCATTTTTATTTTATATCAACTATTTACAAAATAACCAATTCTTTGGCATTTCCTTTGCGAAATCATTCAAAAAGTTTTGATTATTTGATATTCGTTATTTTTTTGTTCCGAAACAAATTATAATTAGTAAAAATCAACTATACGATTCAGTTGTTCCTTCTGTCGTTTAGTGAAGTTGTAATTTGAAAAACTGTTTTTAAATGATTGCTTTAGTATTTTAGGTACGAGACAGATTTGAT
This sequence comes from Candidatus Scalinduaceae bacterium, assembly GCA_046759445.1. Taxonomy (GTDB): domain Bacteria; phylum Planctomycetota; class Brocadiia; order Brocadiales; family Scalinduaceae; genus Scalindua_A. The sequence goes on along the minus strand of JBHICG010000010.1, from coordinate 38,513 downwards.
CTATCAAAAAAATTTAAATAAGGTAAATTAGAGGAGATACGTTTATGTCACAATATTATGCTTTCATAAAATTTACAAGATTTTTTAAATTGATTTTTATAATAAGCGTGATATTTACTACCATGCATAATATAAAAGATGTTTTTGCCTTGGATTCACCATATCCTCCAAGTCCTATCGTGTCTGATATCGTATGGAACTTTTCTTCGCACATTGAGAAAGCATCAGGAAGTGATAACTGGCCAATAACATGGGCAGATGACAATCATCAGTATACCTCTTGGGGAGACGGAGGGGGCTTCGGTGGCTCGAATACTAGCGGCAGAGTCAGTCTTGGTGTGGCCAGAATAGAAGGCTCAAGCACAAGCTATAAAGGTTTCAACGTATGGGGAGGCAAAAGCCCTGAGAACCCTGCTCAGTTTGGAGGAAAAAGTTATGGGATTCTCTCCATCGATGGTATTCTATACATGTGGCTGCGCCAGATGGATAGCACTCATGCCAAGCTAGCTATGTCCACTGATCATGGGGCTACGTGGACAAAAGCCAACTGGGATTTTCCTCCTTCTCTCAATCTAGTTTCTGGTACTTTTTTGAATTATGGTAGGGATTACGCCGGTGCACGCGACAATTATGTTTATAGTTATTTCATCCATGCCGATGTCGGGAGTTTCAAGGTATTCAAGCCGGGACAGATTGACTTAGCGCGAGTTCCAAAAGACCAAATTATGAACAAAAATGCGTATGAGTTCTTTGTAGAGCTCGATAGAAATGGAAATCCTGTCTGGACGAGCAACCTCTCCGCCCGCAAGCCCGTTTTTGAGGATCTAAATGGCGTTGGCTGGACTGTCAGCGTCAGCTATAATGCCGGTTTGAAGCGCTACCTTCTTTCCACAGAACACACGGACACTTTTGACGGCAATCTCGGCATCTTTGATGCTCCAGAGCCATGGGGACCATGGACGACAGTTGGATATTATGATAACTGGGGAGGCTTCAGTAGTGCCTTTTTCTGGAATTTTTCCAACAAGTGGTTGAGTGCAGATGGAAAGGATTTTACGATTATTTTTACAGGCATTGGTAGTTCTGACTCATGGAATACAGTAAAGGGAAGCTTTGTAGTATCTGCAGTTTCTGATCCCACCCCCCCCTCAACTCCTCAAAACCTGAACGCTGCTGCCCAAAGTGAGAACCAGATTGATCTTTCCTGGCAGGGAGCAAATGATACTGAATCAGGTATCAGTAACTATAAGATTTACAGAGACAGCGTAAACGTCGGACAGTCCACCACAACCTCTTTTTCAGACACAGAACTTAGTGAGGGCACCACATATGCTTACGAGGTCTCAGCCGTAAATGGAGCAGGACTTGAGGGAATAAAGAGCACTTCGGTTTCAGAAACAACCTTTTTAGACACAACCCCACCGACAATAATTTCTGCGACTGCAAGCAGTGATCCTACACAAGTTATTGTAGCTTTAAGCGAAGCCGTAGAACAAACAAGCGCGACAAGTGTGGCTAATTACAATATTGACAATAGTATCATTATTTCATCTGCAACACTTTCTTCTGATTTAAAAACCGTAACTCTAACCACAAGTCCGCATACAGAAGGACTTTCTTATACATTAACCATCAACAACGTAAAAGACCAAGCAAGCGTCCCCAATGTGATTGCTCCCAATACCACTAAGAACTACACATTTGTATCTCAATTAGTAATAAGTAACCTAGCCGTAGCCAGTAATAAGCAATACGAGGTTGTCCAGAGTGGAATCCACAATGGAGAACTTGCCTACATAGACCGAACATACATATATAGTAATGTACCTGCTCTAGTAGAAGGAGCCCTGTATATCAAGACGGCCAATGATGATAAAGTCTCTAGCGGTAACTCATTCCTTTCCTTTGACGTGAATCAGGATGTTAAAGTGTATGTGGCTCATGCTAATAAAATTACTGCAAAACCATCATGGTTGACATCGTTCGTTGACACTGGTGAAGATGTCAACATAACTAATGTTTCATTTAGTCTATTTGTCAAGGGTTTTCAAGCAGGTGAAATTACGCTTGGTGGTAATGAAGGTAGTGGACCTATGTATACAGTTATGATAGTAGGGCAAGAAACAGGTTCAGCTCCCGACACAACCCCGCCACCACCTCCAACAGGATTGTTTTTGATGCCATGAGATGGCGGCTAGACCAGTCTTACAGGTAAAACTGTATCACCCCTCATTTAGCTTTATCCCATTGGGTAATCCCACAGAGCGAATTACCAACTTTATCTGAAGCTTTCTTTGACGGAATAAAGTGACTTATCTTAAGCCTAACCTAAACAAGCCAGAACAAAAACATGTACTATTTTGCATCTTTATCTTAACCTAACGACTTAACAAGAGGCATGTTTGGTCAATGGATTAAGTAGTTGGTTACTTTTTGCTTTAACCCCTGGCTAGACCGGTTCGGACGGGAACCCGATATTACACCGACCTCCCGCGCCAGAATGCTTGTCGAGTTGGTAATCCTAACCGTAACCCACACCGAAATTAGAGAAATCCTGTTGATAAAAATTTCTGAACCAGGAACAGGTTTTTATTAACGTATTCATTTAAATTGCTGATTGCATATATCGAATTGTTGAGTAAAGAATATAAATCCAAAATCCTCATTTCAAAGCTCGAAATCACATGACCGTTAGCGATTTATTATCCAATATTATGAGTTATTAAGTCTTAGACATTTCTCCTAAAAGTGATTCCCACCTAAATGCTAATTCCAAATATTCAAAAATATTCAAAAAGGTAACATTCTGTCAGCTTTTGTTGGATATTCTTATCTCTTGCATTAGCAATGTGTTATGAAAGTTAAAAAAAGAAGTGTTGATTTTTGTAAACATCAGATGACATTTGGAAAATAATCAGGTATTTCATTATATTCATAATTAGTTATGTGTGCATAAGTTATATATTTTAAAGTTTATCTTTACAAAATTGCCAGATCTTGGGCAAAACATTTGCGAATAAACTTATAATTCCAATTTTTAGCAGTTAAATATGTTTATAACAAGACAATATTGAAATCAATCCACATTATGCAACTATAAAGCAACGCACAAAACGAGCCTTGTAATCGTAACTGTTATATGAAATTTGTGTTCTGAGTTCTGCGACATTTTACGGCATATGTCTGAATGACTCGCTCAGCCGATAAGATATTATTTAGATGAAATCATCCTGTAAGTTACATCCTAAGATGTAACTTAGAGGGCGGAGCTACGCCCACTTAAAGTAAACAAATATTAGAAGTTATATCAAATTTACATATTATATAAAAACTTTGAATAAGGGTTTTAAGAAAACAATAGAGTATTTTAAGACTTGACTAAATAAATTTATGAAACCATATATGTCAAGTTTCATATATCTACTATTTTTCAATCGAGGGTTAATATGCCTGAAATAGATATTTCAGTCGTGGTTCCTCTTTACAACGAAGAGGAAAGTATCATCCGTCTTTATGATTCTATAACCGAAGTGATGAAGGGCTTAAACAGGAGTTACGAAATCATCTTCGTTGATGATGGAAGTAGTGATGAAACCTTTGAACGAGCTAAGACCATCCATGAAAAAGACCCTTATCTGAAGGTGATAAAATTTAGAAAAAATTATGGCCAAACCCCTGCCATGCAAGCGGGTTTTGATCATGCAAAGGGTAGAACTGTCGTAAGCATGGATGGAGACTTACAAAATGACCCAAAAGATATACCTAAATTTCTTGAAAAGATTGAAGAAGGTTACGACATAGTATGCGGATGGAGAAAGAATCGGAAAGATAAATTAGTCTCTCGTAAGATTCCTTCAAAAATTGCCAATCGGTTGATTGGGCAAGTTACTGGTGTAAAGATTCACGATAACGGCTGTTCTTTGAAGGCGTACCGGAGTGCAACTATAAAGAAAATCAGATTATATTCCGAGATGCATCGTTTTATCCCTGCAATGACGTCCATTGTAGGAATAAAGTATACTGAAATTGTAGTTAACCATCATGCTAGAAAATTTGGAACTAGTAAATATGGGCTATCAAGAATATGGAAAGTCTTTCTTGATATATTTACGGTAAAGATGTTGGTTGGATTTTCAACAAAGCCCAGCCTCTTGTTTGGAATGTTGAGTCTTCCCTTTCTAATAATGGGAACTATGTTTATGTTATTCTCAATAAATTTATATTTAAATCCATTTATTTTTAGTTCATTTCCCATAATCTTCCCTTCAATATCCTTTTTGTTTATTTTTCTTTTTGTACATATGATACTGTTAGGCATGCTTAGCGAAATGGTCCTTAAGACTGGTGATTTTAAGCAGAAAGATATAGTTAAAAAGGTAGCAATTGAGGTGTTGTAAAAATTAAAGGACATAAATGGATTTATGGTTGCTAGTTGCGAGTTTCGGGTTACGTGTTAAACTCTCATGTCTTTCTGTGGCACAACGAACGATGTAAACATGTCCTGACGAAAGTCAGGGTCAAATTCTTTGTTTACTAACCAGGTAGGTTGTTTTTCGGGAGTGACACATAAAATTAATTCCTGCCAATAAGTTAAAAGATATACTTAATGAAGCGGAAAAGTTAAGTACCATTATAGGCCAATCAATTATTACCGTACAAAAGAAACTAAGACAAAAATAGTTTTAATTATTATTTTTCCATTTAGATTTTTCTATTTAACTCGCAACCCGGAACGTTGCAAATTAATTGACTCTTACTAATTGCTGAAAAACTTACTTGAATTAATTGGAAAAGATTATGACTGATAATAAGGGTATCGATATCTCAGTTATTGTTCCAGTAGTAGAACGATACGATAACTTTCACAAACTATATTCCGAGTACTCATCAGCGTTTGATAAACTCGACAAATCCTATGAATTTATTTTTGTAGTAGATGGAGGGTTCTTTGAAGCATTTGAGGATTTAAAAAAGTTGAAAACTAGGCATCCATCCATAAAAATCATTAAGCTTGTTAAAAACTTTGGTGAATCGATTGCGCTATCTGTTGGAGCTGAAAAGGCTCAGGGGGATTATATTTTTACTCTAGCATCATATTTCCAGGTAGAACCAGAAACCATAAATACCATTTGGAATAAATTGAATAATGGCTATGACCTTGTATTAACCAGGCGCTATCCAAGAATTGATTCAAAATTGAATAGGCTTCAATCTTTAATTTTTCACTGGATAATGTCGAAAATAACCTCAACACATTTTCATGATATTAGCTGCGGACTTAAAGGCATGAAGAAAAAGGTCTTTGATGAAATTCAACTATACGGAGATTTGCACAGGTTTATACCAATATTGGCACATAAACATGGTTTTAAGATAAAGGAAGTGAAAGCAAGACAAAGAATAGAAGATACTACTATAAGATTAGTAGGTTCAGGAACATATATCCGTCGCTTGCTTGATATACTGACAGTATTTTTTATATCAAAATTTACCATGAAGCCACTTCGCTTTTTTGGATTAATAGGAATAGCATTGTTTGGAGTAGGAGGTATTATAAACGGTTACCTTTCTTTTTACAAAATTTTAGGATTTGGTGGAATAGCAGACAGACCCCTTTTGCTGCTGGGGGTCATATTAATGGTTTTAGGTATCCAGACCTTGTCTATTGGCCTAGTTGGAGAGATAATAATTTTTACCCATGCCAGGGATATTAAAGAGTATAACATAGAAGAATATTTAACAAACGAGAGAGTGTAATATATACTGAAGTTATGCAACATGCAATCTTAAAAATACTTACCATTATTGGTGCCCGTCCACAGTTTATTAAAGCGTCCGCAATCTCAAGAGCTATAAAAAATTATAATAATAATCCAGGCCTAGAGATATTGATCAAGGAGGTTATAGTACATACAGGGCAACATTATGACGAAAATATGTCTAAAATATTTTTTGATGATTTAGAAATACCAAGACCTGATTATAATCTGGAAGTAGGCTCTGCGTCTCATGCTGTTCAGACAAGTGATATGCTCTCAAGAATCGAACAGGTAATATATGAAGAATACCCTGATATTGTTTTATTGTATGGCGATACTAATTCAACGATTGCCGGTGCATTGGCTGCATGCAAAGTAAGATACGATTTAAATAGCAAAAAGAATCAAAGAGAATTTTATCATCAATTTGTTAAAAAGGCATTACGTCCTGTCATAGTTCATGTTGAGGCAGGTTTGAGGAGTTACAACAGACGGATGCCTGAGGAAGTTAACAGGATAGTTAGTGATGAATTATCTGATATTTTGCTGTGCCCTACTGAAGTTGCTGTGAAAAATTTACAAAAGGAAGGCATAAAGAACGAGAAAAATAGTATATTGGATTTTTCAAATAAAAAGTCTATTCATATAGTTGCTAATACAGGTGATGTAATGTATGACACGGCATTATATTATCTTGGTGTTGCAGAGAAAAAATCTCAAAATCTTGAGAATCTAAAATTACGATACAATGCAAATTCTATTGTTCCTTATGTTTTATGCACAATTCATCGTGCTGAAAACACAGATGATATAAGTCGTTTAAACAGTATATTGGAAGCTCTCAATTATTTAAGTGATAAAGGTATAAAAATAATTTTGCCCTTACACCCTCGTACACAAAAGATTATCCAACAGCATAATATTAAAGTAGCATTTGATATATCTGAACCGTTTGGTTATCTCGATATAATCCTTTTGGAAAAACATGCCATGGCTATAGCAACCGATTCTGGTGGTATGCAAAAGGAGGCATATTTCTTTAAAACCCCATGCATTACCTTACGGGATGAAACGGAATGGGTAGAAACTGTGAAAAGTGGTTGGAACATTCTTGCAGGTGCGAATACAAATAAGATTGTTAAATATTGTAACGCAATTGTTGACAGGAATAAAGAAGACAAAGCACCACCTTTTCAAGTCGTAAATAACATAAATAACGATATAGTCAATTGTAATGATTTTTATGGTGAAGGTAACGCAAGTGGTAGAATAATTGATATTTTATTAAATTCAGCAGGCAATTCTTTGAACTTATGAAAAATGCTATTTCTATAGATGTCGAGGATTGGTTTTGTGCTAACAATATTAGTGAGATAATAGATGTTAAGAAGTGGGAACAGTGTGAGTCGAGAATAAGGCGAAATACATTCAAGATATTGTCAATTTTGAGTAGTAAAGGGGTTAAGGCAACATTTTTTGTTTTGGGTTGGATAGCAGATCGTTACCCAGAAATTGTCGTGAAAATAAGTAGCGAAGGCCATGAGATTGCAACACATGGCTATTCCCATTCCTTATTAACCAAGATAACTCCTCAGGAATTCGAAAAAGACCTTTGCAAGTCAATTGAAACTATAGGGAGGTACACGGATCAGGAGATAATCGGTTTTAGAGCTCCCTCATTTTCAATTACCAGGGCTACCTTTTGGGCTTTTGACGTTTTAAAAAAACAAAAGATAAAATACGACTCCTCTATTTTCCCCGTAAAATATCATCCTGATTACGGCGTACCAGATGTTCCAGAAGGCCCGTACAAAGTACAGGATGGCCTTTGGGAATTCCCTTTGAGCTGTTTTAATGTATTCGGTGAGAACGTGCCATGCAGTGGTGGTGGGTATTTCAGGGTATTTCCTTATTTTTTTACCAGATACGGTATAAGAAAATGTAATAACTATGGAAGACCAGTGGTCTTTTATCTACATCCTTGGGAAGTGGATCCGGATTTGCCTCGGATAGGCCTTTCCTTTATGAAAAAGTTCAGACATTATTATAACTTGAAAAAAACAGAGGAAAGGCTGGAATGGTTACTAGACGATTTTGAATTTACTACAATAAAGGAGGTACTTAAACTGTGAATTACGAAATTGAAATGCAAAGAAAATTTTGGGATTCTGAGAATAGAGCTTTTGACTCAATCTATACACACAAAAAATCAAAGTTTCAAGTCTTGTTGGATAAGATCTTCAGGAAGGATATGTATCAAAGGTTTGAGTTCACAATTGAAAACTCCAAGCCTATCAAGGGCAAGACCTTTTTAGATGTTGGGTGTGGGACCGGTCTATATTCTGTTGAATTTGCTAAAAGAGCGGCAGAACATGTTGTTGGTCTAGATATTTCTGAAAATATGATACATTCATCTCAAAAGTATGCAAGGGATAACAATGTGGTGAAAAGTTGCGATTTTTTCCAGACTGATCTACTCGAATTTAAAACAAACTCAAAGTTTGATGTGACTATTGGGATTGGACTTTTTGATTATATCAAGGAACCACTACCAATTATAAAAAAAATGCGAGGATTAACAAATGACAAACTTATTCTCTCCTTCCCAAGATTTTTTACCTGGAGGGCGCCTCTTAGAAAAGTTCGCCTAACCTTGAAGAAGTGTGATGTCTATTTTTATACAAAGCGCAGACTAAAATCTTTGATGGAAGCGGCGGGTATAAAAAAGTACAGCATAGGTAGGGTAGGGAAGCTATATTGTGTAGTGGTTTTTTGTGACAAGGTGTGAACTTGATTGTATAGAAATTTCAATAATAGTTTCCCCTCTAGAAAGAGGGGATTAAGGGGGGTGGTGTAGATATATATCTCCTTGGCCCCTCTTTTAGAGGGGTGTATGAAAGTGTTGCTGAAGCTTGACTTGTTACCGGTATGGGAAGTCGCTCTACGAATACATCGTATTTTTACGAGCCTGCCTGTGCGTTTTGCACGCGGAAAGGTGCTTACGGCACAGGCAGGTCGGGTTCTTTACCCGACATAATATAAGACTACTAAGGCTTAACTTATTAAGTACAAAGAATAACATTTCACAATGCGGATTTATATGGCTGAAATAATATTTGTTATCTCTATATCTCCAATTATATATACATATTTTGTCTATCCCCTTATCTTATGGTTATTGCGTGTTTTCTTTAAAAAACCTATCGATAAAAAAGACATTACACCAAGTGTATCTCTTATAATAGCTGCATATAATGAAGAAAAAAATATAAGGAGGAAAATTGAAGATTCTTTAAATATTGACTATCCAAAAGATAAGATGGAGGTAATAGTCGCATCGGATTGTTCGACAGATGAAACGGATAAAATTGTTAAAGAATATGAAGATAAGGGCGTAAGGCTCGCCAGATTATCAGAAAGAAAAGGCAAGACTGCAGCACAAAATAATGCAGTTTCTATTGCGAAAGGCGAAATCCTTGTATTTTCTGATGCTCCAACGATGTACAAATCTAACGCTATAAAAAAGCTAGTTAGAAACTATAATGATAAGAAAATAGGTTTTGTAACAGGCGAAGTAATTTATACAAATGAAACGAATTCTGGAGTTGGCGAAGGAGGATCTTTATACTGGAAATACGAGAGCTGGATCAAGCGGATGGAAAGTGATATTGGTTCAGTTATTGGCGCAGCGGGTTGTATATATTCTATGCGGCGAAGCCTTTATACTCCTTTTGATGAAGATTATATAAGTGATTTTATAGCACCCCTGAGACTTATTACTAATAGTGAGAATTTTGGCAGTTCTTTGAAAACAGCAAAAGTTTGTCATAACGGTTTTCGCTCTATAATGGAATCAGAGGCTATTTCAATAGAGAAAACTTCAAAAAGTCAAAAAGAAGAATTTAAAATGAGATGCAGGGTAGTAACAAGGGCAATTTTTGGCCTATCACATATGAGGAGGGTTTTAAATCCGTTTCGATACCCCAGGTATTCTTTCGAACTTTTTTCCCATAAAATTCTTAGATGGTTAGCGCCTGTCTTTATGATAATAGTTTTTATGTCAAATCTTCTACTTTTGGAAGATAAATTCTATTACACAACCTTTCAATTACAATTATTATTCTACATCTTGGCTTTCTTTGGATATTTTATGGACAAAGCAAAATTGCCCAGAGTTAAAGTATTTTTTATTCCATATTATTTTTGTGTGATTAATCTGGCAGTGCTAACAGGCATTTTTAAGTGTATTATTGGTAAAAGGGATAAAATATGGACGCCAGCTAGATAATGCCTAAGTAAAAGGATTCAAGGTGTGAAATTAATGATAAATCCTGAAAAACTTCTTACAATGCTGAAATCATGGAGTAATAAGAAGGCCTTTGTATTCTTATTATTCTTTTTAATTTTTATTGTGAGATTTGCTTTTCTGAGCGCAGACCCACCTCCAGACACGCATGCTCATTTTTTCACTGATGAGGGATGGAAAACGAGAAACGCTCGCAACAAAGTGTTATTTGATAAGTGGATCATGGACGATCATAGAAATGTCATTAACTCTCCTCTTCACCATCTTGGCTCGTATGTTTCTTTTAATCTATTTGGCACAGGCCTTGCGCAGGCCCGTCTGGTTTCAGCAGTCTCTGGGTCTCTGACTATAATATTACTATATCTTTTTGTGAAAAGTGGATGGGATAGAAGGGGCGCTCTTCTTACTGCCGGTCTTGCGGGTTTTTGCTTTGTGTTTACGACATATCATAGACTTGCCTTACAGGAAACTATGATAACATTATTCATTGTTTTAACTCTCTATCTTTGGCAGAAAGGAAAAGACAATAAATGGTTTTACCTGTTTTCAGGACTTTCTATGTCTTTGGCTTATCTTACAAAGGCAAACGGTATAGTCATTGCTCCTATAATACTTGTTTTATACTTATTTGAAAATTATTTTCAACGAAAGGATAAAAAGGGGAATGACAAATTTGCGATTGTATATTTTATATTTGGGAGCATACCACTTTTGCTTTTTTGGCATTTAATAAGTGGATTTTTATTTGGTGTGTCATCTTCTGCGAACCCTATGATATATTCTGGTCAACTCTCAAGTAGTTCGCTTGAGTTATTGAGAAATATATCAATCTTTCCAACAAGTCCTATCTTTGGCCAGACACCTATTTTAGTTACATTATCTTTAATATTCGTTCTTCATATTTTATGTTCAATAAAAAATAGCCCTCAATCTTTGCTCACCAATTTGCCTTCCCTGGAGTTTACGACAATAAGCTGGTTCATTGTAGGTAGTGTTTTTATAGCTGTTATGCATTTCCAACCGGATAGACGATATATTATATTAATTCCTCCCATGAGTATTCTTGCGGCAAAGGTTTTATTGGAAGTACGCTGTATTTCTCTAAAGGCCTTGTATGACGGTTATAGGGGAAAAGATGGGTTTTGGTATTTTCAATGGATGTCATATTTATTGCTACTGATACCAATATATTTTCTGTTACCTCATGGGATGATGACCATCAATAAAATTCTGAATCTCGTAGGACTGGGATTGCATGTGAACCTAGCCCAATCAGGTTTGATATCATGTGTTATTATGTTCATTACGTCACTTTTTTTTATGGTCAAAAAATCAAAATCCCAAATTATCTATATAACGAAACAGTTTTTAATCCTCTTCTCTTTTGCTTTCTTTTTTACCCACCTGACCTTAACACATTGGATTGTTCAGATTTCAAGAAAACTTAATATCACCACAGGAGTTGAAGAAGGTATGTATTTTGGAAGTGCCATTTTGATAACGGCTTTTATATTATTGTTCATAACTTTAATAGTTTACATGTACATGGTAATTAGAAAAAAGCAAATGGTATATGATTTTGAGCTAATGTTGTCCAGAAATGTAGTTACAATAATAGGGGTATTATTTTTTTTGGTTAATGGATATAGTTATTTATCCTATGCAAAAGATATGTCCTTTACCATGATTGACACCTCAAAGAAGTTAAGAGAATATGTAAACTCTGATTCTACTGTCATTGGTGGGGTAGCGGATACCCTAATGATTGAAACTGATGCATATGCCGTCCCTACTTTATTAGGAATGAATGAAGATCCAGTAGAAAGATTTCGACCTGATTTTGCCTTAATCAGGCGATTTAAAGATGGGCGTTGGTATCCTTTACCGGAATATTTATCAGGTGCCAAACTAAGTCTTATCGAAAAGTTTATGGTTTGCCCAACCAAGGAAAAAGGTAAATACCGATTTATTATGGACCTGTATAGAATAGAAAAAAAGCTTCCAAGTAATATAACAAAAATGGTTGAAGATTCCTGATCTTAAAATAATACGCTGATGAATCATAATTAAGAACTCATCATCAAGTGGCATGAACACAGATTTAGAAAATATAATCGTTTTGCATTTAAAGAAAAAAAAAATGAAGAAAAAAATCCTTATGCTTCTCCCCAATGGTTTTGACCCAGATCCGAGAGTGCATAATGAAGCCAGGTCTCTTGTAGAAGCAGGATATTTAGTAACCATATTATGCTGGGACCGTGATGTGAAATATAAGGAACATGAAGATATTGACGGTATACAAATAGAGCGGATATTTGTGAGTTCTTCCTATGGACGTGGCTCATCCCAATTGAGATATTTATGGAGATTCTGGAAAGAAGCATATAAACGTGCACTAATTAAAACACCAGACGTGATCCATGCCCATGATTTTAATACATTACCTTTAGGGTATTGGTTAGGGAAAAGATTAAAAATTCCCGTTATCTTTGATGCCCATGAAAGTTATCATGAAATGCTCGCCGATAATGTGCACCCCTTGATAAAATGGACAATTGCCCGAATTGAGCGATTCCTTATAAAACGGATTGATTTATTAATAACCGTAGGCTCTATATTGGAAGAAGAATACGGACGGCGTGGAGCAAGAAGAACTATAGTTATAGGCAATTGGAAGAGGCTCGAAGATTTCCGATTTTCAGAGGCAGAAATCAAGAATGCAAGAAAGGAATTAGGCATTCCCGAAAATAGTTTGATTATATCCTTTGTTGGATATCTTCTTTTCTCAAGGGGTTTATTGACACTTATCGAAGCTGTTCGTTCAGAAAAAGGGGTTTTTTTAGTTATAGGTGGCAAAGGACCGTTGGAAGATAAGATTTCAGAAGCAATTAAAAATGCAGATAATATACGATATTTAGGATATACGGTACCTGACAAAATCCCTTTGATAACATCGGTTTCAGATGTAATTTATTATGGTTTGAAGAATAATTTGGGTAATAATAAATATAGTGCTCCCAATAAACTTTTTGAGGCATTGGCTGCTGGTAAGGCAATACTGACCTGCAATAATGGAGAGATTGCCAGGATTGTAAAGGAAGAGAAGTGTGGTATTAGCCTTAATAAGTTCAGCAAAGAGACGCTGTTGGATGCATTCAAAAGGTTGCGGAATGTAAGGTTAATTAATACTTATAAAGATAATGCCCACCAGGCGGGTATTAATAAGTACAACTGGTCTAATGCGGAGAAGACCCTTTTAGGTGTTTACGATAAAATTGTAAATAATAGGGCAAATATAGCGATGAATTACCATTCACGCCCTATCAAAAATTAGGAAGAAAAAGGAGTTGACTCTTTAGACTTTTAACTTGTTCTAATTCGAGTTAATTAGTGGAGATTTTTGGCTAAAAAAAAGGGATTATGAAGAAATTTTCAGACAAAGTTATTGTTTATATGGGAAGCAATTTTATTGGCTCCTTCTTGCAATTAGTTACGGGTATGCTTATGGTGAGATATCTAACAAAGTATGACTATGGAACATTCCGTCAAATCATGCTTATTGCTGTTTTAGTATCAACAACAATTGCTATTGGATTGCCACAAAGTCTTTCTTATTTTATACCCAGGGCCTCTACTCGTCGAGAAAAAAAACAGTTAGCATTTCAGGTCTTTATTGCTTTATCTTTATTAGGCTTAATTGCTGCTATTATATGCTATTTATTAAGGTTTTGGATAACTGCAGGATTTAACAACCCGGATATTTTACATTACTCATGGATATTCAGCCTTTTCTTCTTGTTCCTAATACCCAGCAAGTGTACTCAGGCGACCCTTGTTGCCCTCGATAGAACCCACTTTGCCTCTTTCTTAAATGCTGGTACAGCGATATTTAATTTTTTATTTGTTATTATTCCTCTTATATTAGGTAAAGATCTTAAAATTATCTTAATGTTTATGTTAACCGTTTATATAATAAAGTTTATAATTGTAGTTTATGTATTGTCCAGTCTCGAGGGTGGAATGCCTAAACTTTTTGACTTGCCCTCCATTAAGGCTCAGTTCTTTTATTCCTACCCTCTAGGGGCATCTCTCATTGTAGGAGTTATGAGAAAATACATAGATCAATTTATAATTGCATTTTTTTATAATCCTGTGAATTTTGCGATCTACTCTAGAGGCGCTTTTGAATTACCATTTATTGCCCTTATGCCGTATACTCTAAATAAACTAATGATTCCCAGGATAGTTGAATATCAAAAGGAAGACAGGAAATCAAGTATCTTGCATCTATGGCATGAATCTATTAGAAAGGTGGCTCTAGTCTTTTTCCCACTTTTTATATTTACATTTATTTTTGCTGAACAGATTATTACATTATTATTTACATCAGATTATCTTGATAGCGTTTCGATATTTCGTATATATTTGGTTTTATTACCTTTTAGAATTGTTGCTTACAGAACTATTTTGCAGGCGGTTGGGAAAACTAAACAAATTTTTATAGCAGTTAGTATATCCTTAATCTTAAGTGTAGTCTTAGGTATTGCTTTTGAAAGGATTATGGGCATGACTGGCCCCGCAATAGCAATAGTAATTGGAGAATTGGCAGGATCAGGTTTCATGCTATGGCAAACCAAAATACATTTGAAAGTATCTCTTTCGGATTTAATCCCTATTAAGAGGTTATTTTATCCATTGTTGAGTTCATTAATAGTAGGAATAATGGTATTTCCTTTAAGTTTCGCAAGCCTTTCTACTTTATCGATTTTAGTTACGTCTGCATTATTATATTTTTGTGTTTATATTTTTATAATGAGAATTTTTAATTTTTTCACAAAAAGTGATTGGGACCTCATATGCAGATGGACAACACTTCAGGTGCTAAGAGCAAAATAAGCTTCATGGAACTATACAGAAAAAGCTGAAATAGACACTATATCTGATTTGCTTGGTATGAAACAATTTTCTAATAAACGTATTCTTGTCTCTGGAGGTGCTGGTTTTTTGGGTTCACACTTATGCGAGAGATTACTAAGTGAAGGACACGAAGTCTTGTGTGTAGATAATTTTTACACTGGTCGTCGTTCAAATATCGCACAATTTCTTTCAAACCCCCTCTTTGAGGTGATGAGACACGATATCTGTTTTCCTTTATATGTTGAAGTCGATGAAATTTATAACCTTGCGTGTCCAGCCTCCCCAATCCATTACCAATTCGATCCCGTTCAAACCACAAAAACCTCGATTCATGGTTCTATTAATATGCTCGGACTTGCCAAACGCTTAAAGGCAAAAATCCTTCAGGCATCAACCTCTGAAGTTTATGGAGATCCAAATGTCCATCCACAACCAGAGAGTTACTGGGGCAACGTAAATCCTGTAGGAATACGGTCTTGTTATGACGAGGGCAAGCGGTGTGCAGAGACACTATTTTTTGACTACTACCGCCAACACAAATTGTTAATAAAAGTTGCAAGGATATTCAATACATATGGACCAAGAATGCATCCAAAAGATGGACGTGTGGTGAGCAGTTTCATTATGCAAGCCTTAATGGGAGGGGAAATTACAATCTTTGGTGATGGAAAACAGACGAGGAGTTTCTGTTATGTGGATGAACTGATTGATGGACTTGTAAAGCTGATGAACTCGCCCGATGACTTTACCGGTCCAGTTAATCTTGGCAACCCTCATGAATTCAATATTCTTGAACTTGCACATAAAGTAATCAAATTAACGAGTTCAAAATCTAAAATTGTCTTTAGACCTTTGCCACAGGATGACCCGGTTCAGCGAAAACCTGATATAAGCCTTGCAAGGAATAGATTAAACTGGAATCCAAATATTCCTTTGGAGCAGGGTTTGAAGAAAACGATTGATTATTTCAAATATTTATAGTCTAAAGTTTCTATTTATAGATAAGGATTTATAAGATAAAGCAGGAAAAATACAAAAGATAATAAATCCTCTTAATCCAATTAATCCTGTAAACAAGTTAATTATTGGCGGTTAATTTAAACGATAGTGAAAAAAATTAATAACGAAATTGACAGAACTTCTAAATAATATATTAGTCTGTCCGAAATGCCGTGGCCCACTTTCAGAAATAAAAGATGCCAGGTATTGCCCTTCTTGTAACTTGACCTTCCCCTTGTATGTAGGTGTACCAGACTTTCGTGGAGTTAATCCAGATTTCCGACCTTCTCGACAAGAAATGAAGATCAGAGATGCGCTCATATCATCCTACGATATAGCCTCCTTCAAACAATTAATAGAGATCCGTTATAGCTTGAGCAAGAGATGTACAAGCAATTTATGTGAACAGCAAAAGGCATTTGAACTATCTTATGAACAAAAGGGAACCCAGCGCTTATTCCAGATTAATAAATTACTGGAAGATTGCGGAAGAACGTTTTCCAGGAAAGAAGTATTTTTAGACATTGGTTGTGGTTCAGGCACGACAGTTCCCTGGATCATGAAGGGTTTTAAAAAAGGAATAGCAGTTGACTATTCCCTTGTTGATTTGATTATTGGGAGTAAATTTCTTGAAGAAAATCGAATATCGAATCTTAAATTAGTATGTGCAGATGCTAGACATTTACCGCTACGTGCTGAACTGTTTGATTTTGTTAATGCTACTGATGTGATAGAGCATATCCTGCCAGGGCAGGAACTATTTGTGGAAGAGGTCAAGAGAGTACTTAAAAAAGGTGGGGGGTTTTATTTTAATTCTCCGAATAGATACAACCTATTTACACCAGAACCGCACGTAAAAGTTAGACTTGTAGGTTTTATGCCCCGTGCCTGGATGAATCGATATGTGCAGATAATGAAAAGAGTCAATTATACAACTGTTCGATTACTTTCTCTGATTGATCTTCAATGTCTTGTCCGTAATAACTTTAGTAAAGATTTTGTTTTGACAGGACCGTTTGTTGATTTAAGCGCTCGTGGTACAGATTTTAAAAGGAAGGTTATTAAACAAATTCCTTTTCTTTTAACGTTCATCAATTGTTTTTTTCGTTTTTTTACTACCAATTACCATGTTATTGCTTTCAAAAATCCGGATTGACCTGCTGGGAGAAATAAGATATGAAACCGTTACAGAGATGGAAGAGATAACTCAAGAGGCCGAATGAGTATACTGGGCGGAGGATGCATAAAAGAAATTCCTTCGAGACAGGTATTGACGATGCAAGGCATATGCATTTGTGGGTCTGGCAGGTTTGGAGTACGGGGCCATTTGTTGTAAGTATTGAAAAAAACATGAAACAAAAAATAAAGATTCTGCATGTAGTTTTGGCTTTTGATTACTGGGGGGGGACAGAGAAGATTGTACTTGAATTGATTAATGGACTTTCTCGTAAAGAATTTGAATCATCAGTTATCTGTATGGAAATGTATGGCCCAAGAGCAGTAGAGATAAAAAAGGATGTCACACTTTACCTCATGGACCGTAGACCTGGCATTAATTTAAGGAATTTTTACACCTTTTATAAACTTGTTAATGAGGCAAAACCAGACATTGTTCATTTCAGAAATTTTACAAGCTATTTTTGGGGATGTTTGGTTAGCAAGTTTAGTAAACATTGTAAGATTGCATACAGTGATCATAGTGAAATAATCCTAAATTATGAAACTAACGAGAAAGGCAAACTCTTTTTAAGAAAACTCTTTAAACATATTACTGATAATTTTATGACAAACTCTATGACATTCAAAGAAAAGCTTGTTGAATACATTCATTTGGATCCCAAGAATATAACAATAATTCCTAACGGTGTAGATACAGAAAAGTATTACCCTATGGATATAGTTAAAAAGCGACACTTGCGTAAGCAATACGGATTTGCAGACAGTGATTATATAATAGGTATTGTAGCTGGGTTTAGTCATAAAAAGAATCTTTCACTTGCTATTAAGGCGATGAATGAGCTCAGTCACAAGATTCCTTTTGCAAGACTCATTTTGGTAGGCAAGGGAGAACAGGAAAGTGAACTTAAAACACTTACTCAAAACCTGGGATTGTTAGGTAAAGTCCATTTTCCTGGCGTAATAAAAGAGATCAATAAATTACTAAATGTCTTTGATCTGTTTCTTTTCCCATCATCTTACGGCGAGGGAATGCCCAATGCAGTATTAGAAGCAATGGCTGCAAAAGTACCTGTTATTGCTTCCAACATTCAAGGGAATAAAGAGGTTCTGCTGGATGGACATATCGGGCTTCTTTTTAAGAACAACGATAAAGTCTCTCTAGTGGATGCTGTATTAAGACTTGCCAGTGATAAAGAATTGAGCAATCAGATTGCAGATAGGGCATACCAACATATCAAAGAGAACATGAGCCTCCATAGAATGATTGAACGGTATGAGAATTTTTATCGTGCTGTTTATAATGGACAGAGGCATATAGAAGACCTTTAACTCCCCATTCGCCCCGACACAGGCGGAGCGAATTGTCATACCATAAATTCTAAAAAATCAACATAATGTCAGCTTTTGCTGAATATCCTTATCTCCTTAGATATCAATGTGTTACAAAATATAAGAGAAGGAAATGTTGATTTTTATAAACATGAAACGACGTAGAAAAAGTAACTAAGCATTTCCCCCATATTCATAATTAGTTATGTGTACATAAGTTATGTTTTTTTACAATTTGACCTAATAAAATTGCCAGATTGTGGGCAAAAGATTTGCGAGTAATCTTATAGCACGAGCTTCTAACGCCCTTAAGTTGTTTTAACAAAAAGTATAATGTATTGTCTGTCCATATGTTACACCTTTCAATGTAACTGAGAGGGCAGAGCTGCACCTATTTAATGTGAATCTATAGAAAATGGTATTAAAGATAAACACAAAGAACTTAGTTTCATTCGCTCAAAATTATATGGATGATTGATACCTAATTCTATACGTTCGTTTTAGTTAATGATCTAGAAAATGGCATGTAACACTGAGAATGCATTTATGGAGAGGTAACAAAACCTTAAAAACTTTTAGTTTAAAATTAGACGTGAAAAAAGTAAGCAGAGAAAAGCAATCTGAATCAAAAACCTACGTGCTGCTTACGGTGGACACAGAGGCAGATATTCATCAAGGCCGAATTATTTCTCTTGAGCAGATGGTTTACTGCCGTATCAATGGTAGCGAGTATGGTATCCATAGGATGATGGACCTAGCGGATAGAATTAATGCGACTATGACTTTTTTCGTAAGTGTATATGAATATAGACGAATGGGTTTAGAACCGATTAAGAGGGTCTGCAAAGAAATTAATCAACGTGGACATGAGGTTCAACTTCACACTCACCCCAATTGGAATTACGACCACCGTTTCATGTGGGGATACCCCCTTGAAAAACAGATAGAATTGATAAGGGAGGGTAAGGAGGTTATTTATAAATGTATAGGACGATATCCGCTAGCGCATCGGGCAGGGGGATTTGGGGCGAATGAGGAAACAATACATGCTCTAAGAGAAAATGATATCAAGGTAGATAGTACCTTTCTTTTTGGCCGATATTCCAGGCTTAACCCTTCAAAGTTCAAACTCAACGGTGTAAGTGAATTTAATGGGGTATTGGAAATTCCAGTTACTGTATTCAATCAATTCAAAATTGGCAATATTAAACCAAAGAGAGCTTTCGATATTAATACAAACAGTTTGGCTGAGTTGAAGTTTGTATTAAACAGTGCGAAAAAATCTGGTCTTCCTTTTGTTAATCTATTGATGCATAGTTTTAGTTTTGTCCATTTTGGGAAAGATCGGAAGAACTTTAAACCCAACTATCACGATCTAAAAAAATTTGAAGAACTTCTTCGATACATTAATGAACAAGACGGATTTGAAGTAATAGGAATAGAAGAATACTATCAAAAGATAACTTCTGACAAAAACCTTTTACCTGGTTTAGCTACAATTCCAACCTCAGGGATATTTCGTACTTGTTTAAGGGCTTGCCGTTATCCTTTACGCGGGAGAGCCAATTCTCTCATTGCCATCGTATTAGGCGTAGTAGTAACAATGATTTTGGCTCTTATTGTATGGATTATTGTTTAGAAGATGAGATCAGTACTATTAATAGTCTGTAGAAATCAAAATATAAATATCTGTGATTTTACGAGTATTTATGTAACCAATATATAATTTAATAAAATCAAGGAAGACTAAAATAGGTAGGATCGACAACTCGAATAATTTAGACTATTTTAAGGCTTAACGTTCAAATTAGATATATTAAATATTGTGTAACGGGGGGGGCATATGAAACATAGATTAATGGATGCCTTAGTTTGTCCAAAATGTAGAGGAAATTTACAACTAATAGTTTTTACGTCAGAAAAAGAAAAAGTAGCAAACGGCCTAATCTCAAGTGTGAAATGTATAAACTACTGCAACTATAAAAACAGTAGCCCTGTTAATATTTCAGCATCAGATTGTGATGAGTGTTTTAAGGTAGAAATTATTGATGGGTTGTTATTATGTGAATGTGGGCAAAAATATCCGGTATTTCAAAGGCTACCAAGACTCTTACTTGATTCCTTTAATTCTAATCATGCATTTAGATTACGTTATCATGAAAAGCTTATTAAATTTTTAAATGATTACGAAAATGAATCTAAAAGTGAGGTTGAGGGGAAAATAGCATATTTTAAAAGAACAGAGCAGAGTTTTAGCATTCAATGGCAACAGTTTGAATATGAGGACCGTACCTGGGGTTTGGAAGTAAAGGATAGGGTTGATCATTTCTTGCACGAATTTCAATTATCCGCTGATGAACTAAGAGGTAAGAAGATTTTAGACGGAGGATGTGGGAATGGGAAGTTTACGTGTGCAGTGAGTACCTACGGTCAGGAGATGTTTGGAATGGATCAAAGTACAAGTCCAATTAGAGCTATTGAAAAAAAACATACCTTTGCAGGGAAACAATCCCCACTTGTCCATTTTGTACAAGGTAATGTTTTTTATCCACCTTTCAGGCATGATTTTTTTGATCATATATATTCCTCAGGTGTTCTTCATCATACACCAGATACTTACAAAGCATTTAAGAGCCTAATTCCCATCTTAAAAAAAGGTGGAAAATATTACATCTTACTATATAAGAAAAGATCTCAGATTATTGAAATTCCTCTTGAGATTATTAGGACAGTAACAACTCGCATGTATTTGGAAGAGCTCTACCGACTCGTTTATAGTCTTGTACCTTTTTTCTTGGTTATACGTAAGATGATCTGGTTACTAAAAGGGAGGTGGGTTAAGGCGGATTTTACTAGAAGAGAAGAAGCCCTTGTTTTATTTGATACTTTTTCTCCCAAATATCGCTACACCCATACAACTAAAGAGGTCGTGGATTGGTATAAAAAATTAAATTTATCCGATGCAAAGGCAATAGACCTTAAAATAAAGCCTGAGATTGGTGTAGGGGTTATAGGTACGAAACAGTAAGAGCTGAGTATTGCTTTTAACTATGCAAATGGAACAAAGAACAAAGGAATGATAGAAATTCCGAGTTGTTATGACGATTAAGGTTTTGATATTATCCACCCTTTATCCTAAACCGTACGTTAAAACATCAGGTATCTTTGCTCATTTGCAAGTAAAATACTTATTGAAAGAAGGGGCCGATATAAAAGTGATTTCATCAATCCCATGGGCACCAAGAGTATTATGGTTTAAAAAAAAATGGAAAATGTACGGATTGACTCCATTAGTTTCTATTTACGATGGTGTGAATGTATATTATCCTCCTCACCTGGAATTACCTGGAAACATAAATTTTAGTTGGTCAGGCATTGCCTTATTTACAGGTATAGCTAGACTTGTAAGACAAATATATAAAAAGTTTCCTTTTCAAATAATACATGCCAATACCATTGTTCCCGATGGTTTTGCAGCTTTATGGTTGGCAAGGGAATTTAGGGTTCCATGTCTCTGTGTCTCTAGAGGAGATCTAAACGTCTATCCATTCTACGGCAAATTTTCCATGATAGCCACGCGCAAGGTGTTAAGGGAGTGTGACAAATTAGTGACTGTCAGTGCAGATCTCGCCAGTGTCGCTGGCGAATTGGAGCCTCGAGTTGCATCAGAGATTAGTGTGGTTTACAATGGTTGTGATCTTGAACGGTTTCAGCCTGCAGACGATATAGAAAAGATAATATTGCGTGAAAAACTTGGGTTGCCACAAGAAAAGATTATTCTATTTCTGTTGGGGGCGTTAGAGGAAAATAAAGGAATCTTTGAACTCTTGGAAGTATACGGTCATCTTAGAAAGCGTTGGGCGGATAAGATTCATCTTTTAATGATTGGTAGTGGAAAGGATGAAAAAGTTTTTTATGAACGTATTGATGAACTAGGATTAAAAGATGCAGTTCATTTGACAGGCTTTGTACCCCATGAAGAGGTTTCGCAATGGGTTAAAGCCGGGGACATCATGATATTCCCTAGCCATTATGAGGGTGTTCCCAATGCAGTTTTAGAAACCATGGCCTGTGCGAAACCAGTGGTTGCGACAGCAGTAGGAGGGATTCCAGAGATTATCAGGAATGGTAAAACTGGTTTTCTGGTGAAGAAGAAAGATATTGCAGGGATTATCCAGGCAGTGAATGTGCTAATTGAAGACAAAGAAATGCGTCAAAGGATGGGAAATACGGCATTGCAATTTTTGCGCTCTCATGCATCCTGGTCTGAGAATGCAAAAAGATTGATTGAGATTTATCAGGAAGTTATCTCTTCTTACAATAATAAACATAATTGAGTCTATGTGCGGTATATGTGGGATTTATGATCCAAATTTCAAAAAAGGGTCTTTATTGGATGAAGTAAAACAAATGAATGCATTGCTTCACCATAGAGGACCTGATGATGAGGGTTATTTTGAAAAGCCTGGAGTCGCCCTTGGCCACAAAAGACTCAGCATCATTGATCTATTCACGGGTCAACAGCCTATATACAACGAAGATGGCTCATGTGTTATTGTTTATAATGGCGAACTTTATAATTACAAGGATCTACGCACAGACCTTTTAACAAAAGGACACCGATTTAGCACAAAGACAGATACAGAGGTGATCTTACATAGTTATGAAGAATATGGTATCGATTGTGTAAAGAAATTCAATGGCATGTTTGCGTTTGCTATCTGGGAGCAGAACACTCAAACTATCTTCCTTGCAAGAGATCGGTTAGGAATTAAGCCACTTTACTACCATTGGGACCATGATAGACAACGGCTGACTTTTGCCTCGGAGATCAAGGCCATATTGGTTAACGCCCGAGCGAAAAGGAGATTAAACCCAGCCTCTTTAAGCGATTATCTGGTCTTTCAGAATTTGTTGGATGATAAGACCTTTTTCGATTCGATCAAGAAACTGCTCCCGGGGCACACCTTAACCATTAGTGAGGGACAACTGGAAATGGGTTGCTATTGGCAGCCCTCATTTAAAAAGAAACTGTTTCTGGACCATCAAGACTATATACAAACATTCCGCGCTATTTTAAAGGCGTCGGTTAAACGACATTTGATGAGTGATGTGCCACTCGGGGCATATCTCTCCGGGGGATTTGATTCCTCCTCTGTTGCAACATATGCTGCTGAATTAAATGGTGGGTTATTAGACACATTTACAGGTTATTTTGAAGAAGGCCAGGCATTTGATGAACGGGTCGCTGCTAAGGCTGTTGCAGAAAATATTGGTGCCAAGAATTATCATATTAATATCAGTGAGTCGGATTTCGAAGCGAGTATATTTGATATAATCTTTCACCTTGATGAGCCAAGGGTAGGCTCAGGTGTTTTTCCCCAATACCATGTTTCTCGTCTTGTTTCAAGGCACGTCAAAGTCGTCCTGACAGGACATGGCGGTGACGAATTGTTTTGTGGGTATCCGCTTTACAAGATGCACTACTTTAGTTCTTTGATTCACAGCAACCCTTTGCGCTTAATAACACTGTTACAAAATTTGAAGCCAGGGGAGTGGAAAGCCGCCATCGTGAACATTTTAATTCCACTCATACGGCCAGAAATGGGTTTAGGAATGAATTTGAGTCTTAATCACAAGAAATGGAAGTCGATATTGGGATATGAATTGCAAAAAGAAATGGCTGATTATGATCCTATGGATACATTATATTCACTTCTTGGCCAAGCGCCAGAGAGTATTTTAGATCGTGTTCAATACTTATACTTAAAGACATATTTACCTGCTCTGTTTATTGTAGAAGATAAAGTAGGTATGGCACACTCCATAGAGGCGCGGTTACCGATCTGTGACAACGAAATGGTCGACTTTGCGCTTTCCATTCCATTTGAAGAGAAATTAAAAAATTACGAATTAAAGCATATTGTCAAAGAGGCTATGCGGGAAAAACTGCCGAGTGAGGTTTACGGGCAACCGAAAATGGGGTTTCCAACGCCTATTGCAAAATGGTTTAAAGATGGATTAAAGGATTTTCTACAAAAAATATTACTTGATGAAAAATGTTTAGACAGGGGAGTATTCAATCCAGATATAGTTAGAAGATGCGTGTATCAGCATGTTGAAGGGCGAAGAAACAGACAGCACTTACTATGGCAGATGCTAAATGTGGAAATCTGGCACCGAATCTTTTTGGATAAGGATAATTGGGTACCGATGTTTGAGGACAAACCTGTTGATAGTAGACAGACAAACAAAATGGAGATTAGTTGTGAAATGTAATATTTCTTTAAGGAAGTTCCCATATCCATTTAAGGCAGCACTTACGCTTTGCAATGATCTTGACGGCTACTCATTCGAAGAATTTATTGAAATCCACCGCTTTCTCAACACGAATGAAGAAACCTCTTTGGGACAGGGTTTAGGATTAGAGATTGGGGATTCATTTTGGATGTATTCTGTTAACTCAGACGTAAGTGATGCGTTTACCTACTTCAATGGATTGAGCAATGAACAAACACCCTATGCTGAAGCCATTAGAAGGTTAGTCAAAGCAGGGTACTTGGACTGTTTACATACCTATGGCAACTTTAATCAGTATGGGGGATTTCATAGAGATTATGCAGAAAGAGCTATTGTTGAGCTGGAAAGTAAAGAGATGCGAGTTCAGACTTGGACAGACCATGGTGACATGCATAATTTCCAAAATATCAACTACCTCGGTGGTATGAAGGAGCGATCTATTGGAGATGGTGTTGCAACAAAAATTGTAGAATATCACACCGATTTGAGCAAGAAATTTGGGATACGTTTCTATTGGCCAATGGTTGTCACATCTGTGCTTGGTCAGAATAGAAAAATAGGATGGTGGGAACTCATTTCAGATAGTTCGAACCGCAAATGGCTTATCCCCAATTACCTGTTGTATTTCGTGTTCAATTATGTACCACAGCGCTTTCTTGCAAGAGAGTCATTTCTTTCGAAGAAAAGGAAACAACTGGAAATTTTATTTAAAAATCCTCTGATTTTCGTAAAGACGTTTACCAGTGGTGATAAGGTTTATTGTTTTCAGCGCTATGGTGATTGGTTTAATGATGATGCAGCTTCTTTAGAAGCGACATTAGCTCCAGATAAGTTAAAGAAACTTATAAAAATAAGTGGAAGCTCAATAGTCTATGTACACATGGGACGTAAGAGTAATGGATGTACAGACATTATTCCTGACGGCTCTAAAAGGGTATTAAGAGATCTGGCAGATCGGTACTATAAGGGGGATATTTATGTGACTACAACTACCAGATTACTAACCTCTCATTTAGTGAACAAAAATTTAGTTTGGCGAGTTACCTGTAAAGATGACATTTTTGTGATCGACATTCTCTATGTCAAAGATGAGGTTGATGGAAACTTTGTTCCGACTTTAGAACAATTACAAGGTATAACCTTTTATACAAACCATCCCGAAAAGACTATTATTCGTCTTGATGGAAACAAAATTGCTAAAATTCAGATCAATCAACCTGATGAAAAAGGTAAAACCAGCATTTCAATACCTAGAACATATTTAGAATTTCCTGACATTGGTGGAAAGTCATGTGATTATTGAGAGACTATATCTATGCGTAAATGTTAGGAAAATATTAAGAAGTACACTACTTGTTGGGAGGGGAGATTGGTTTCGTTGGTTTTCATAAACTGGTAGATGGAAATTTGAAGAAGAGTTTAGCATCTTTATTGCCTAATCATGTTTCATGGAACGGAACAGAACTTAGCAATATGCTTAAAATAAGCAATGCACCTCCATCTGTTTTTATACACCCCGATAAGATTTGTTACGGCATATTATTTGTAAAACAATTCTTAAAGATATTTTATTATATTGATAAAAAAAACAAAACATATTTACATGCAGAACGATTGGTCTCCAACATCCTGGCAGAATAAATTATCAGTCCAGCAACCCACATACGCGGATAAGGACGTTCTCAACAAGGTCTTAAAACAACTTTCCAGGTTGCCACCTCTTGTAACAAGCTGGGAAGTTAAAGCCCTCAAGAAACAACTTGCCGAGGCAACTAGGGAGAAGAGCTTCCTTCTACAGGGTGGAGATTGCTCGGAAAGCTTTGAAGACTGTGAGTCTTCCCGCATTGCAAGCACACTCAAGATTCTTCTTCAGATGTGTCTCATTCTAATGCATGGAAGCAAGAAGAGGGTGATTCGAGTGGGGCGTTTCGCTGGTCAATATGCGAAGCCACGCTCTGCTAACATGGAGACTCGTGATGGTGTGACTCTCCCGAGCTATAGGGGAGATATGATTAACGGCATTAAATTCACAGAAGCTGACCGTGTTCCTAAACCAGAACGACTCCTTCGAGGGTATGAGCGGGCAGCATTAACGTTGAACTTTATCAGGTCTCTCGTGGACGGAGGATTTGCCGATTTGCACCATGCCGAGTACTGGAATATGAGATTCGTAAAGCAATCTCCCCAGGCAAGAGAATATCAGCGGATAGTCAAAAACATCGGTGAATCCATTAAATTTATGGAAACGATTACAAACGCCCCCATTGGGGAAATAAACCGGTTAGACTTTTACAGCAGCCATGAGGGACTACACCTTTTGTACGAGCAGGCTCAAACGCGCCAGGTTCCCCACAGCCCAGGCTGGTACAACCTCTCCACACATTTTCCCTGGATTGGTGATCGAACCCGTGCTCTTGACGGTGCCCACGTTGAGTACTTTCGTGGCATAGAGAACCCTATCGGAGTGAAGATAGGGCCCACTATCACTCCAGATGAGCTCATAGCGTTAACAGAGATTTTGAATCCTCGTAATGAAGCAGGGCGTCTGACTCTGATTTATCGTTTTGGAGTCAATAAGATTATCGATCACTTACCACCTTTGATCCGAGCCGTCAAGAAGGCAGGAAGGGTAGTACTGTGGTGCTGTGATCCTATGCACGGAAACTCAGAAATTACCAGTGAAGGAATCAAGACCCGTAACTTCGAGAATATACTCGGCGAGCTAGAGCAGGCCTTTGAAATTCACCACGAGGAAAGCTCTTATTTAGGCGGTGTCCATTTTGAGCTTACTGGGGATAACGTTACTGAGTGTATCGGTGGTATAAGAGGGATAACGGAAAAGAACCTTACCGAGGCCTACAAGACCCAGGTGGATCCGCGGCTAAACTATGAGCAATCTCTCGAGATGGCCCTACTGGTAGCTCGCCGGATGGGAAAAATGAAGGAAGGATTGGAAAAAGATTCAAAGCTCTTACCCGCAACGGCTTTTCACGTTCAAGTCTAGGACATCAATCACGAGCTTAAATATTACTAATAATGTTCAGAAATAATCCGATAAACTAGTTAAGTTCCATATTTTTTATAAAAAGTGTGAAAAGATAAAGAGAATCAGGTGGAAAAGGCATTTTACTTTGAAAATGAAGGCAAAAGACTATTTGCTATTTTACACAATCCAAAAAATAGCAGAGAAAGGAAAGGAATAATTTTTTGTCACCCTTATGGTGATGAGAAACAGCAAAGCTATAGAGTGTTAGTCAAGTTTGCCAGAGAACTATGTGATAAGGGGTTTTACGTCTTACGCTTCGACTGTTTTGGGTATGGGGATAGTCAAGGAGACTTCGAAGATGCTACTGTAGAAACTCAGATTGCTGATACCATAAAGGCTATTGATCTTTTAAAGACACAGCTAAACATTGAAAAAATAAGTTTGCTAGGTCTAAGATTTGGCGGGACGGTTGCAGCCCTGGCAGCTGAACGTGATAACAGAATAGAAAAGCTCATTTTATGGTCTCCCATCATTAATGGCAAAGATTATCTTGATGAGCTATTCAGAAAAGTGGTTATGTCAAAATTATTCAACAAACTCTCTCCAACATCTCGGGAAAAAATTATTGAGGAGCTGCAATCTAAAGGCTTAGTCGATATAGAAGGTCATTACCTAACACGACAGGTCTATGAGCAACTCTTAGAAATTTGTTTAATTACAAAGGCTAAGGTGTCAAATTTTAGAGGTTCAGTTCTCATTTGCACAATAAAGAGTAGACCTAGATTATACAGATCATATGAAACTCTCTTGGAAGCTTACAAGATGAAGGAAACTTTATGTGAGATGAAGATCGTTAATGATAAAGTTTTTTGGGATTCACAATTTCTTTATGAGTGGTATTTCCCCGTGCAGTTATATACAGAGACTTTAAAATGTATAACAGAAAATTAGTAATAGAGGTAGCACCTTTAGAAATGGAAAGACCCGTACATTTTCAAAGTAGAGGGAAAAATATCTTTGGTATCCTGCACAATGCCGAGAATAATAGCAAAAAGGTTGGGGTTATCTTTTTGAACGCTGGACTTCAATACAGGGTAGGCCCCCACAGGATTTATGTAAAAACCGCAAGAAGATTAAGTCGGTTAGGGTTTTCCGCTTTAAGGATAGATTTCCCTGGGATAGGAGACAGCGAAGGAGAGATTGAAGATGTCAATTTTGATCTATTTGATACTGAAGATACGTTAAGGGCCATAGATTTTCTCACAAAAGAAGAAAAGATTGAAAGGGTAGTACTTTTAGGAACTTGTGCTGGTGCGAGGAATGCCTTGATGACTGCGGCAAAGGACAAAAGGGTAGATTCCATTGTTTCATGGTCACTTCCCATCATTACTGACTCGCAGAAGATTTCGGGGTCGATACTACCTGGCAGTGAAGCGATGAGTAAAGTAACGGCCAATGGTCGTTTGAGGGGATGGATGAAAAAGACACTTAATGCTAACTCCTGGAGAAAATTTCTTTCAGGTAAAAGTGATAGTAATCTATTTTCAATTTACAAAGTCCTTTGGATTTTGATTGCAGGAAGTAAAAAAAGAGAAGATGAAAGGCATAGAGAATTTTTTGAGGCTTTTGACGCCTTTCTCTCCTCCAAACGAAAGGGTCTCTTTGTATACGGAGAAAGAGATATTATCCCAAAAGAGGAATTCGAGGTCAAATTCAAGGAGCTATCTGAAGGCAAAATACACTCTTGTGAATATTATATAGTGCCTAACAGTCATCATACATTTACATCTATAAAAGCTGAAAAAAACGTAATAGATAAAACGGTGAAATGGCTTGTACAGCAATATGGCTTTGAAAATTATAGGATTAAAAATAACCAGATTAGTAGATTAATTACTGCTTAATCAACGTATGGAATATTTACATAACCTTAATCGAATTGGGATTTGATAGGAGGGAATTAATTATGAGCATTACTACTGCTAAAAACAACAATCTGTTACGCCTCGATCTTCAGCAGACCTTAAAGCGTAGCCCCATAAATCCACGTGATCTCACTTCTTTTCAGCGTGTTCTTCTAACTACAGATGGCATGGTGACTGAGATGCTAGAAGCTGTTTTTTGGGAAAGAATGAAGGTAATAAAGATATTTCAGGATCATTTTATCCTAGATCATGACATCCCCTCTTTAGAGATAAAAAAAGAGTGTAATGTTATGCAGAGAAGGATATTCTTACGTGGAAAATTAAGTCAAAAAAATCATCTCTATGGTGATTCTATAATAGTCCCTGACAGGCTGGAAGAAAATATAAGAGATGGTTTATTAAACAGCAACAAGCCCATTGGTCTATTACTTTTGGAGAATCGTTTAGAAACATTCCGTGAGATCTTGGATTGCGGCAAAGAAAAAGCTCATGATCTAGCAGATGATTTCAATATAGAAAAGGATGATTTTCTAATCTTCAGGACTTATAGAGTAATTGCAAATCACTTGCCTATTATGTTAATCACTGAAAAGTTTCCAGAAAATGGTATGGAGATCTTATAGTAACATCAAGATAAGGGGGTTTTTCCATGAAAACATCAACCAACATTGAAGAAAGGATAAAGAAAGTAATTACTGATAGGCTAAAACTATGTGTTGATGTTCGAAAGATATCAAGAAGTACACCACTTATTGGGAAGGGGCTTGGGCTGGATTCAATTGCCCTTCAAGAATTGGTGATCGGGTTAGAAGAGGAGTTTAACATCTTTATTGATGAATCTAAACTGCGTATTGAATATTTCGAGAATATAGGAAATTTAGCTAAGTACGTCAGCAAGGAATTAAATTATGAGTAGACCTTAGAAAGATGAATGGTTAAATTTCCCTTAAGTGTAATGCAAATTATAGCATGATTTATCGTTTTATGGCGTACCAACCCTAGTGGAGATAAACTTAATAAAAATGGATAAGATGGAGGATAAGGTACTTCCGCAATGGATTTCTGAACATGGTGATAGGCATCCTAATAAGATTGCTATTATTCACGGTGACAAGAAAATCACCTATGCCGATTTGTATGATAATATTCGCAGATTAGCTGGAGGTATGATCTCCCTAGGAATTCAATGGGGTGATCGAGTAGTATTACTGCTTAAGAACTCTCCAGAATTTATCATAAGTTTTTTTGCAATAGCTAAGGTGGAGGCCGTAGCGGTTCCACTAAATGTTCAGTATAAAGAGCAAGAGCTTACTGATTATATAAGGGACTCTAAGCCTAAGATAATTATTGCATCAAGGCAGATAATTCCTTTGATTAAAGAAATTACGTCTTTTATTGCTGACAAAGAGTGTACCATCATTGGCGTCCCTGATGGAGAAGATGAGTCATTTTCATATATGAGCTTAATTAAAGAGAATTTCTCTTTGAATGGAACAAGGAACTTGTCGCCACAAAGTGAAGTCCTTTGTCAGTACTCCTCAGGCTCTACAGGACAACCCAAAAGGATTATTCGCACTCACTTTAATCTTATATCTGAAGCAGAACAATTTTGCACTAGCGTTAATATGACTGGTAATGACAAAATCCTATGCGTAGTACCTTTGTTTCATGCACATGGCCTTGGGAATTGTATGCTAGCATCAACTTATGCCGGAGCTACTCTTGTTATTTTAGAGGATTTTAACCGCCGTAGAATATTAAAAACAATCCAGGAAGAGCAGATTACTGTTTTCCCGGGAGTACCTTTTATGTTCAATATGTTAGCCGACACTCCTTTAAGAGATGAGATAACACTTTCTTCCTTAAGACTTTGTTTTTCGGCTGGCGCTCCTTTACCGCATAGGACATTTCAGAAATTCTATGAGAAATATGGAGTATCTGTTAGGCAGCTATATGGTTCAACGGAGACTGGCTCTGTATCAATAAATCTGGATGAGAATATTTCAAAGACTGTAGAATCTGTTGGTTTACCAATGAAGAATGTGGAGGTAGAGATCTTTGGTATGAATGGTGAGGTTTTACCACCTGATGAGACAGGTAATATGGGCATTAGAAGTCCTGCTATGATCATGGGTTATTCAGGATTGGAAGCACTCAACAGGGAATCCTTTCGGGATGGTTATTTTTTCCCTGGGGATCTGGGGAAAAAAGATAATAGCGGAAATCTCTATATCACCGGTAGGAAGACACTTTTTATTAATACAGGAGGTAATAAAGTGGACCCATCGGAGATAGAAATGCTCCTGGTCACACATCCTAAAGTAGAAGAGGTTGTTGTGGTAGGGGTAAAGAACCATTACGGTGAGGATATTATAAAAGCAGTAGTCATTCCTAATGGTCAGTGTAATGAAAGAGAGATTGTAGATTTTTGCGAGGGTAAGATATCTGATTTTAAGATACCAAGGATTGTTGAGTTTCGGAAAGAGATTCCCAAGAGTCCTTTAGGTAAGGTCTTGAAGAAGTATCTGTGCTAAATGATGAGAAGTTGATCATTGTTCTCTTTAATACAATGTGGAAAAAGAAATATATATTTTGAAAAGTGGTGATAAATTAAGAGTATTAATAGAAAGGCTAATAGAATTAACAAATGGAACATGTTAACTGCATCATTTGCAACATGGACGATACGCATTTGTTAGTTAAAAAAATTTCTTTCAATGTTGTTCAGTGCAATGGATGTGGTTTAGTCTATCTAAACCCCCGTTTAGGTGAGGATGAGCTTGCTGAGCTGTACAATGTATCTGCAAACTCAACTGTTGAAAGAATCACTGTCAGTCAGAGAGAAGAGGAACATGATGTCCACAAAATAAAGAAATTCAAAAAAGCTATCAACCTACTCAAAAAACATAAAAGGGATATAGAAAATATCTTTGATTTAGGGTGTTCAACAGGTATTTTTTTGGGAATGGTAGCTAAAGAAGGCTGGACTCCTTATGGCAGTGATGTCAACTGTAACCTGGTAGAAAAGAACCAAATGAGTTATGGTGACCGGGTGAAAATCCAAGCGGGAAATAGGATTGATTTTCCAGACCAATATTTTGATGCCGTAACATTATTTGATAGTATTGAGCATATGCCGAATCCCATTTCTACACTTAAAGAGGTTGCCAGGGTGGTAAAAGACAATGGACTTGTTGTAATCTCAACGCCAAACGTTAATGGTCTTTTTCCCAGATTAACTTTTTATCTATTATGTAAAACTATAAGCGCTTGGGAGCATCCTACTCCCCCAGGCCATGTGTTCCAGTTTTCTAAAAGGACATTACGCAAGACACTTAAAAAGGCAGGTTTTGAATGGATTGACTCAAGAAATTTTGAAATTTTTAGGCCTTACACCGTGGGAGAATTAGAGAATTCGATTATTAATGTATTGAGAAGAAGAAATAATAAAACAACAAAAAACCATGGTCACGAAACCTGGTCGAATGAAACTACTAAGCTTGATAATAACCATGTATCGATAAAAGCTTTTTTCCCAGTGAGAAAACTACCAAGATTGTTGATGCATGAATTCTGCCTGTGGATGGTTATCACAATCTATCCACTTGCAAAATTGCTTGGTTATGGAGATTCAATGGTGGTTGTTGCCAGAAAGGCAAGAAAGGATGGTATGAAAACGTATGAGTAAACAAGAGATATTTATCATATTAATCACTTTTTTAATCTGGATTTTCTCTGTAAAAAGACCTTCTTATGGAGTTTTCTATTTCTATCTCTACTTTGCTCTTATGTATAATAAGATACTATTCGTGTCTTTGAGATTTCTAAAGCCACTCACCATAACCCCATTAATTGCCCTGATTTCTACTATATTTATCAATAGAGGGAAAATGAAATTTGCGCCTCAAGTTATCCTTATAGCATCATTATTTGGATGGATGTTTCTCTCAAGAATTGTCAACGGACTTGAACCATGGCAAGGTGAAGAAATAGAAAGTTTTTTAAAGATTGTTATATTTCTTTTTTTGGTTACAAATGCGATAGATACAAAGTGGAAGTTTAAATTTCTCATTTGGATAATAATTATTGCTTATGCCGATCTTGCCTTTGTATCTCGATATCAAGGTGTTGTGGCTCCCTATTATGAAAATAAGAATTTTTTTGGCTATAGCCTTTTAGGAGCTATAGGATTCTTGGGAACGTTTGTGATGGTTGAAAGAGGTATACTGCGAAAGGCAGAAGCTATCTGCTACCTAATGCTTATTGTGTTAAGTATCGCAGGCACCAACTCAAGGGGGACATACCTTGGTTTAGGTGTAGTTCTTATTATTCTGGTTTTAAACAATTTAAGAACAAAGAAGGTTCTTTTATTTGTAATCCCAATTATGTTTATTTTGTTTACGAGAGTTTCTGACGTTCACTGGGAAAGATTTAGAACTGTTTCTGTCGATATGGAGCAGCGCGGTACGGGTGGACAGAGGTTGGCCCTCTGGTCGGCAGGACTTCGGATGTTATCTACAAACCCAATTTTTGGAGTGGGTTCAGGAGAGTCAGGTTCAAATTTTCTGAAATACGCTACACCTGAGGAGCAAAAAAGGGTTGGTGGTACAGCAAAACTTCATAATATGACACTGCAGATAGGTGCCGAGATGGGAATGGTAGGATTGGGATTGTTTTTAGTAATTGTCTGGCTAAGTGTGCGAGATATATGGAAAATGAGAAAATTCTGCAAGCAAAACCAAGATCTTAATCATCTGAGGTACTTGGTAGATGGATTAGGGATTACACTGGTTGGGCTCTTTGTTGCCGGGCAATTCTCAAACCGTGGCTACGACTTAGAGTTTTATACGATTGTGTGCCTTGCTTACTGTTTAAAAGGTATAATTTTAAGAGAACATCAACGAGTCACGGAGAAACAACCAGAGCCCGAAGAACCAATTATTCCTGTAAAATGGGAGGTACCTTTTCGGACTATCATGTTTATAATTTTTACTTATATAAATTTGACACGGTTTTACGGAATATAGGGGATCGAGAATCCATTTCAATTGTTAGTTAGGCGAGCTAAGTTCTAATAAGACCAGAATGAACTATTTTTTCATTGTTATCAAACGTTATTGGTTTTTCAGTATTGTGGTTGTTGTTGGATTGACGGCTGTTGAAATCTTTTTGGCATGTAAATTTGGGAGTACTCCGTTCGGTAAGGATGTCAGGATTGATACTGAGAAAATAGGTGACGTTTATTGGTCGGTGAGCTATGATGATGAAGATTGCATAGATTGTCCCAAAAAGTGGAAAGTTGTTAAAGCAGGTTTATCTATTCCTTTCATATTTGAAAGTCCAAGTACATACGAATTAAAGTGGGTTAAAGATCAAGTTTACCCAGCAATTGAAGATTATCAAGATGATTACGAACTGGTATTGCGATTGATGAATCATATTCATGAAAAAACAGAATATGCATCGAAAAAAGAATTTAAATCGGCGAACCGGAACTACAATACCTATTTTGATCTGGTAAAAACTGTTTTGAAAGGGGGAAAGTTCTGGTGCGGTTCAATCTCAAAAGCCATGATGACAGCATGCCTAAGTTTGGGAAGAAATGCTCGGCTTATTCATTTTCAAACAGCACCTGATGGAGACTCAGATTATCTGGGACATTATGCCGTGGAAGTCTGGTTGCCTGAATTAAGAAAATGGATTCTTTTTGACCCGACTATTAATATATATTATTTATATAAAGGTCAACCTGCTTCTGCATTGGAAGTCCACAAGGCTTATGTCAACGGTAAAACTGGAGATGTAGATGTCGTTAAGGAGGGAAAACTATATAAACTAGAAACGTTTAATGATAAATATTTCTTCCCCAGGGTATCATTAAAAAACTACTTTCAGCACTTTCAAGTGATTTTTCGTAATGATTTTTTAGAAAATGGTGATAATGTGCATACTTCAAATAGAGAAACCAAGAACTATTATGTAAACTGGGTTGATGAAAAGACGCCGGCCTTTTACTTTAAACAAGAGCTTCCAGCTTTTGGTGCAAGAATAGGTATCCTGCTTTTTAATGGTGTCATTATTGTGATTCTGTCAGTCGGTTTGTTTGTAAATAAGCGCAGGTAAAGAAAATAGATATAACATAATCAATCTGTAGATACCCACGGACTAAAAGACCGTGGTACTCTGTCGCTTCACGACCGTATAGATTACGCAGTTGACACAAATTAAAATTCCTAAAATACCCAGCCTCTAAAAGGCCACATCCCATTTCTTTATATACACATATACATTAAAACATGCGTCAATAAACGTGTAACTTTAGTCTTCATAAAATATTTTAGATTCGTTAACCTTTTTCGTGAGCTTTCGTGTACTTTTTGGACTAAGTAGTTACGGAAATATTTGAAATGTGCGGCATTGTCGGTATTCTACATTGTAATGGCTCTGAACAGGTTTCAGGTGATGTTATACATAAGATGTGCGAAGCAATCGCTCATCGTGGGCCTGATGATGAAGGGGTATATTTATCTAACAACGTTGGCCTGGGCATGCGCCGTTTAAGTATTATAGACTTGGTAACAGGGCATCAACCGATTCATAACGAGGACAAAACCATATGGATAGTTTTTAATGGTGAAATATACAATTTTCCAGAACTCAGGAAAGAGTTGATCGAGAAAGGACATACTTTTTATACACATAGCGACACGGAAGTGATTGTGCATCTTTACGAAGAATATGGAACAGATTGTTTCAGTCGCTTAAATGGAATGTTCACTATCGCTATCTGGGATGCCGGTAGAAAGCAACTGGTATTGGGACGAGACAGGGTTGGCAAGAAACCGCTATATTACGCATTTGATGGAGAGAAACTGATTTTTACTTCAGAACTGAAATCCATGCTTTTTGTTCCTGATTTTCAGAGAAAGGTTAACCTGAAAGCCGTGGACTGCTACTTGACTTTTGGCTGTGTACCTGGAGAATTTTCCATTTTTGAAAATGTCTGCAAACTTCCTGCTGGCCATATCTTGGTATATAAAAATCGAACAATTGATATTTCGTCGTATTGGAATCTGGATTTCGGCAAGGTTAACGAGGATAAAGGTGAAAGATTTTATATTGAAACATTGAGAGAACTCTTTTTTGATTCAGTAAAAAGGCGTTTAATCAGTGATGTTCCACTTGGTGCATTTTTGAGTGGAGGCGTTGATTCTAGTACTATTGTTGCTGCAATGACACAACTCGGAGTCAAGGATATTAAGACCTTTACTATCGGGTTTGAGGAGAGAGACTACAGTGAGCTTCCTTTTGCCAGAGAGGTTGCTGATTTATTGGGAACGAATCACTATGAACTAATTGTAAATCCTGAAATGACACAACTACTTCCCGAACTAGTTTGGTTTTTTGATGAACCTTTTGCAGATTCTAGTGTTGTACCCACGTATTACGTTTCAAAGCTAGCACGTTCGGAGGTTACAGTAGCCCTATCAGGGGATGGAGGAGATGAACTTTTTGCAGGGTACACCAGATATATTGATCTTCCACTTGCAAAAGCGATTCAGGCAGTACCAGAAGCGCTCAGATTAAACATGATTCACAAACTGGCAGACTGTTTACCATCCGGCTTTAAAGGGGCTAATTTGATAAAATCTGCCTCAGGAAATGCGTTTGATTATTATGCTAGCAAAATCAATTATTTTGATATTGAAAAGAAATCACTCCTTTATTCCGAGGAATTCAGACAGGAGGTCAACAATTGTAATATGCCTTTGGACTGGCTCAGAAATTACTTTAATGAGTTTGACAGAGTATCAAATACAAGCAGGAGACAGTATGCAGACATAAAAATGTATTTGCCTGACACGATTCTGACAAAAGTTGACCGTGCCAGTATGGCTGTTTCTCTTGAAACCAGGGCGCCTTTGCTTGATTATAGAATTGTGGAATTTGCCGGAACCATTCCTAACCGTTACAAAATGCCTAATGGCCGTACCAAAAACATACTTAAAGAAATGGCAAGAGGTATGCTTCCCCAAAATATAATTGACCGCAAAAAGAAGGGGTTTGCTATTCCAAAGGATGCCTGGTTTCGAAGCCAGTTAAAAGAGTTTGCTGCTGACATACTATTGTCTTCCACTGCAAAAGAAAGGGGATATTTTAACTTATCCTATGTTGAAACCCTTTTGAAAGAACACAATAACGGTCAGCACAATTTCAGTGACCAAATCTGGGCTTTGTTGTGCCTGGAACTCTGGCATTTAAAATATGCGGACAAAAAGGTTAGACAAAAAGAAATTATTACAATGGATTAGGGCTGTATCAATGGACGTGTTATTTTGAACATAACATTTGTTATTTAAACTACTTAAAGCTTATAGGTAAAACTATTGAGAATTGTGACGATAATAAGACTAGATAACTTATATTTGTTTTTGCAATAAAACACAATTAAAGTTTTAAAATAGGAGAAGTAGTAAGGAAAAGATAACAGCTTTTATAAACATTCCTAGAATCTTTTCTTCTATTTTTGATTTATCTCATTTTACAAACTTTTCAAAAGTTTAAGTAACAACAAGATTGAACTAGAAAACTTTCCATATATTAGGAAAAAGAAATTAGAAGGTTTAAAATGAATAAAGACAATTTTATCTTAAATTTCACTCCAACAGGAATGATTCCAACAAAAGAGATAACTTCCAAGGTACCTCTAACTCCTGAAGAGATTGTTGAACAGGTAAACGAAGTAGCAGATATGGGGGTTAACATGGTGCATCTTCATGCCCGTGACATTAATACAGGACTCCCAACATATA
>JBHICG010000009.1:0-74926 GCA_046759445.1 Candidatus Scalinduaceae bacterium | reverse complement strand
ATTTTGTGGAAAAGAAGATTGGGGTAGGGGGTGTTTGTGAGCCGGCAGCCCTTATCTCGGGGAGAAAGACCAAATTAATATTAAAGAAACAAAAATTTCCAGGAGTAACAATAGCAGTAGCACAGGAAAACTTTTCGTGGTAGGAATTGGCCCTGGAAATCCAGAACATTTAAGTATAAGAGCAATTGAGGTCTTGAAGGGCTCCGACTGTATTGTCGGCTATAAGACATATATCAATTTGATAACTGATTTGATTAAGGGTAAAGACGTAATTACTTCGGGGATGCGTAAGGAAATCGATCGTGCAACTTTAGCCATAGAAAAGGCGATATTCGGAAAGGTTGTTTCTGTGATAAGTAGTGGTGACTCTGGTGTGTATGGTATGGCGGGATTGATATTAGAGGTTGCAAAAAAATGCAATCAAAAGATTCCCATTGAGGTTATTCCAGGAATTCCATCTGAAAATGCAGCAGCAGCGCTTTTAGGAGCTCCATTAATGCATGATCACGCCGTCATAAGCTTGAGTGACCTCCTGACTCCCTGGGATATTATTGAGAAAAGATTAAGATATGCAGCAGAAGGTGATTTTGTAATTGCCTTGTATAATCCAAAAAGCTCTGAGAGAAAGTGGCAGTTAGAAAAGACAGTTGAGATATTACTAAAACATAAATCACCCGACACACCTGTTGGCATAGTTAAAAACGCCATGCGTGAGGGTCAATCAGTAATAATTACAAGTCTTGGAGAAATGATGGCACATCCAATAGACATGTCTACAATAGTAATTATCGGTAATTCCAACACTTTTGTTTGTGGCAGTTTTATGGTAACTAAGAGGGGATATGAAGTTTGATATTAGTGATGTCGGGAACAGAAGAAAGTAGAGAGATAGTTAAAAGGTTGTATGATAAAGATAAGAATGTGCTTGCAACGGTAGCCACTGAATATGGATATGAAATATATGAAAAAATGGGTTTAGGTCATCTTTGTCTCCAGGGAAGGCTTGATACAAACGGCCTTTCACAGCTAATAAGAAATAGTAAAGTAGAGATACTGATAGATGCAACCCATCCATATGCAACTCAAGCATCCCTTAATGCAATAAAGGCATGTAAAGAAGGCGGTGTTAAATATATTAGATTCCAGAGAGATGAAACAATTATTAAAAATCAGAAATTTGTAAACATTGTTAAAAGTATAGATGATGCGGTAGGGTGGTGTAGTAAGTCAGAAAAAAAAAGAATATTGTTAACAACTGGTTTTACTAGCATTGATAAATTTGTAAAATTAAAAAATAAAAAAGACGTCTATGTTCGAATATTACCTGTTCCAGAACATATTGAGCAGTGTGTAAAGATGGGGATTAAATCTTCTAATATCTTTGCCATTCAAGGACCATTTTCACTGGAATTTAATAAGGCAATCATTGAGCAATATAAGATTGATGTATTGATTACAAAAGATAGTGGTAAGATAGGTGGGGTGCCAGAAAAGATTCAAGCTGCAAAGGAAACAGGAATAGATATAGTAGTAATAAAAAGGCAGGATATAGATTACCCTGTAAAATGCTCATCGATAGATGAAATATTTGTCATGCTAGGTCTACAAAATCGAGAATACAATGAAAAGTATAATAGTTGATGGTGAAAATTTAAAAATTGCTCATGTTGAACCCGTAGTTAGGAAAAAGGTTAAAATAAGTCTTGGTGGAAATGTTAAAGATAGGGTGGATTCTGCTCAAATAATGATTAAGAAGGCTATTGATGACAAAAAGGTAATTTATGGTGTAACAACAGGTTTTGGGGCATTGAGCGATGTCTTTATATCTGGGGATCAGAGAAAGCAGTTGCAAAAGAACATAATTATGAGTCATTCTGCAGGTGTGGGTGATGCGTTTGATGAAGAGGTTGTTAGTGCTATAATGCTTATAAGAATAAATAGTCTTGCAAAAGGTAATTCCGGTGTAAAGTTTCATACTTTAAAGACATTGATAGAGATGTTGAATAAAGGGATATATCCCATTATTCCTGAAAAGGGTTCAGTGGGGGCAAGTGGTGATTTAGCGCCTTTAGCGCATTTGGCCCTGGTCTTAATCGGAGAGGGGAAAGCAATGCATAAGGGCAAATTGCTTCCAGGGAGACAGGCAATGAGCGAAGCTGGTATTAGATTATGTGAGCTTGAGGCAGGAGAAGGTCTGGCCTTGATAAATGGGACACAGGTAATGACGGGAATTGGTGCACTGGTTGTAAATGATTCTATTAGGTTACTTAAAACCGCTGATATTGCAGCAGGAATAAGCCTTGAGGTATTGTTGGGTTCTAATATAGAATTGAATGAAAATATTCATAGGGTAAGACCTCATAGTGGACAAAATATTAGTGCTCAAAATTTGAGAAGAATTACGGAAAATAGTGAAATAATTTCTTCCCACAAGGACTGTTCCAGGATTCAGGATGCGTATTCAATAAGGTGCTGTCCACAGGTACATGGAGCATCCATAGACACCTTGAGTTATGTAAGGAATATAATTGAAACAGAAATGAACTCCGCTACCGACAATCCCTTAATTTTTTCAGATACAGGAGAGATTTTCAACAATGGTGGGAATTTCCATGGTCAACCCATTGCCCTTGCCATGGATTTTCTTACAATTGCATTATCAGAGATTGCAAATATATCAGAAAGAAGGATAGAAAGGC
Source organism: Candidatus Scalinduaceae bacterium (assembly GCA_046759445.1). GTDB lineage: Bacteria > Planctomycetota > Brocadiia > Brocadiales > Scalinduaceae > Scalindua_A. Next base: position 72,227 of record JBHICG010000009.1, on the reverse strand, counting down.
TCGTAAATCCTCTTTTAAGTGGATTGCCAGCATTTTTGACAAAGAATCCAGGCCTTAATTCAGGATTGATGATTGCGCAATACACAGCTGCCTCATTAGTTTCAGAAAATAAAATATTGTCACATCCCGCAAGTGTTGACTCAATTCCAACTTCGGCTAATAAAGAGGATCATGTGAGTATGGGCAGTATTGCAGCAAGAAAGTGTAAACAGGTATTATTTAACGTTGAGAATGTAATTGCCATTGAACTGTTATGTGCGACACAGGCTCTTGACCTCTTCACAAACCTCGAGGCTGGTATTGGAACTATGGAGGCCTATAGAGTGATAAGGGAACATATTCCTCATATGGAGGAAGACAGGATAATTTCGCAAGATATTGAGACGATGTGTAAGTTAGTTCGTAATGGAAAAATACTGTCATCAGTAGAAAATAAAATTGGAGTGTTAAGATAGTTTTATTATAATTAGTATCTGTTGCGGAAAGCCCAAATATCCAAAGGTGTCATTGGTAATTCCACAACAGCAGAATTACTTAAGTGATTCTACACGTTGAGTAGAATCACACCTGAATTTATTTCAGAATCTATATGTATCAATATGTTAAGAGATCCTGAAACAAGTTCAGGATGACAAAACCGCGTTTCCGCAACAGATTCTAATTACATTTATTTTAACATTTAATGAATGAAAGGAAAAGTTAATGTCAAGTTTGTCAAGGATTAAGATTTTACCGGTTGTGAGTTTTTTTTTAATCATAAATATTTTTTTTACCGGTTTAAGTGTTTTTAAATGTAAGATAGTTGGTGCGCAACATATAGATGTTTTTAATCTAGATAAAAGTAAGCTCCCAAAAAAGGTTCAACCAGATGCACCTGAGATGGAATGGATCGTGGTAGAAGACCGTATAAGATACGAAGTTGTTGTGGAAAAAAGTAAATACGACTCAAATGATATTAGAATGGATGACATAGAGTTATGGGAAATTGTTGATAAGTCGCCATTTGAATGGCATCAGGTAGAATATTACGTTGAAAGTGACATAAAGGAAATACATATAAGAACATTTGGCAATCATAAGTGTGAACGCACAAGGGATGGTACAATGTTCTGGCTTAAGGATGGTAAAAAGGCCGTTTATTGGGCCGTATGGAGTGACTGGGATTGCAGACCAGAAGGAAAGAAGGATTGAAAGGTTATTATAAAAACGCATAATTATGTCTGGTATCTAGACCAAGAGAGGAAACCTTTATAAGAAATGTTTTTTCCAAAAAGCATTGGATTATCTTTACATGAGAATGACTTGATAATTTCAAGGGTGTCTCAGAAACTAGCAAAATGTACCTCTGAAAACATTGTTATTAAGGATTTTCTAATCAAGGACTCTCTGGAGACAAAATTGATAATAGATGCTGAAGGTTATCAGGCGAGAGAGATTGTGTTGTCATGGCCAAGAGAAAAGACTATAGCAAGAGAAATTGAACTACCATATTCAAGCATTAAAGAATTAAAAGAATCTATTTTATATCAGCTTGACAGCTTTGTTCTTTATTCTGAAGATGAAATATATTATGACATCTATCCTTCAAAAACGAGTGAGCATGGTGAAAAGGCTTTTATTTTTGCCGTTAAAAGAGAAGACCTGGATGATCTGCTGTCAAAACTTGAATTACTAAATATCAGTCCTAGTCGAGTTGTAATCTCACCTCTTTCTTTTGTCCCTCTTGTTAATCATAGTAAGCTGGCGACTATTTGTAAATGTAGAGATTTCTATGTATTTAACTTTTATATGGAATCAGTCCTTGTAAACACGTCTTTGATAAGAAATGAGGAACTCTTAAGGGAAAAGATTGTTGAATATAAACCAGATAAAGTGGTTTTATTAAATAAAGAAGATGATTATCTTGTTGATTTTTGTAAAGATGACATAGAAGTGGAATTATGGGAGAAAACCAAAGAATCACTGGGCGCAGCAATAAATGGAGTATCAGAATATATAAGAGATTTTAATGTTTTAAAAGTAAAGAGGAATAAGTTTACACATCAATTGATACTAGCTGGTGTTCTATCATTATTAATTTTTGCCTTTGCATTTGTAATGCCTTACATCATAAAATATAAAAGAGAGCTGGCCATAAAGGCAATAGACTCAAGACTTCAGGAGTTGCGCCCTGATGTAGATAAAATAAATAGATTGGAGAATGAGATAGATAATATTTTTAAAGAGACACGTAAACTGAATGAAATTGTTAATCTTGATAATCGTAGAATAGATCTATTTGCTGAACTTACCAGGGTTCTTCCCGATGATACATGGGTTAAACAGCTGTCAATTAAGAGAGGTTATTTTGAGATGGAAGGGATTGGGTTGTCTGGAGCAAACGTGTTAGCGTTACTTGAAAACTCACCATTTTTCAGTCAGGTGAGGTTTACGTCTTCTGTTATAAAGGATCGCAAGGGGAAGGAAAAATTTAAGATAAAAGGTAATACAAAATGAACACAATTGGACAATTCCTGAATAGACTAAATAGAAGATCCGTCGTTTTCTTGGCCATAGCCGCATTTATACTTATTGTAATAATACTCGACAGATTGCTCTTTAGTCCTTTATATCATTCAATGAAAAAATTGGATGACGAATTGGCTTTAAAAAAGGACTTAATAATGAAGTATTATTCCATCATTGGCATGGAAGAAACATATAAACAGAAACTTAATGAGTTGAGGGCGTCTTCTAATTCCATTGAGAATAGATTGTTTTTGAGTAAAACCGAAGATCTGGCTCAGGCAAAATTCCAGGAATTTGTAAAAAATGTTGCCAGGAGGAATGGACTTATAGTTTCTAGAAGTTCTGCTAGAAAAGGTGAGATTATTAATGAAGAACCGAAATTGATGCTTGTTTATGCAATATTTACTGTTAATGATGTTGACAAGGTAAAGAAGATTCAGTCATTTCTTTATAATGTTGAATACGAAAACGAGAAGCTTATTTTTGTAGATGAGCTTAAGTTAAGGGGGCCAGGTATTGATACGACAAGAGGGCCAGGATTTGATACATTTAGGGGCGTGTCTGCCACTATCACTCTCTTTGCAATAGCAAAGCTTGAAGCCAGGACTTAATGGCATTGGCACCGAATATATGTTGTCAGAATATGAAAAATTATAATGAGCGTGAAGAAATTAATCCAAAACCATAAAAATTCAATAATTCATATTCCCTTCAGGGTTTTATATGGTTCAAGATATTTGTTGTTTTTAATAAACATTATACTTATTTGTTTTGTAGTAATATTATGTGCTATTAGTATCTCGCTATATCCTTTCACACCGGCAGAGAACATTTCAGAAACACCTGATGTAATAGATAATCTAAACGTCGATGTTGTATCAAAAGACATCAATTCTATTTATGCAATATCTTCAGAGGAAAGGCTACAAGGAGAAGGAGATTATGGTATTGTATCAACGAGGAATATCTTTTCTCCTGAAAGAAAGGAATGGGTAACAAAAATCATAAAACCGCAGACCATTAAAGTAAATAAGAAACAAATTCCAGAGAAGAGAACTTTGTCCAGAAAAACAAGAAAGTTTATCTTATACGGGGTAATTATTGCTGGAGATGTCAAAAAGGCGTTGATAAATAACATATTGAGTGGTGGTAGTAAAAAAAGAACTATGTATGTGGAAGAAGGAGATGAAATAGAAGGATACAGGGTTGCCAGTATTGAGACAGACCATATAAAGTTATATTGGGAAGGAGAGGAGATAGTTGTTAAACTTTATACTACCGGGGGCGAGGTGTCACGTCAACCTGAGGGAATGGAAATGTTTAATATGAATCAGAGAAACGAAATATTTCAGAATCTACCAATGAGCGAAGATGTTGACGAAAATTTTAGAAAAGGTGCGGGCCCATTTACAGAGATGTTAGATAAATCGCCACCTAAACAATTGCCAATAGATCAGAAAAAGTGAAAGGTTATGAGTACTTTCAAATATCGCATCTTGACAAAAGGAAGCGCAGTAATAGAGGGTAAGAGGACCGCAGAAAGCAAGATAGAGTTAGTAGATTACCTGAAGAAGTCTGGTTATATTGTCTTGAAAGTACAGGAGATTGAAGACTCAAAGGGACTATGGGTATTCTCAGACCGCTTTACAAAAAAAGCAAGTATCTCGTTTACCCAAGAGCTTGGTATATTGCTCGAAAGTGGTATTTCTCTGGATAGAAGTTTAAAAATACTCTCAGATGTCCAGGAAAATAATCAGTTCAAAAAATTAGTTATAGATATTCTTGGTGGGATAAAAGATGGTAAATCTTTTGCAGAATCAATCTCACCATTTCAGAATATATTTTCTAACGTTTATGTAAGCATGGTTCGAGCAGGGGAAGAAAGTGGTGCCCTGCCACAAGTATTAAAACGTTTAGGCTCTTTTATGGAAAGGATGCAAAGGGTAAGAACTGAAGTAATATCATCGCTCATATATCCAATCTTTTTAGTCTTATTTGGCTTATTATCTGTAGCGGCCATGATCCTGTTTGTAATCCCGAAATTCTCAACTGTTTTTCAAGAAATTGGTATTGCACTACCGCTTTCTACACAAATTATGATTAATATGAATAACGTATTAATGAAATACGGTTGGATTATTATCTTTTTTTTGTTTGGTGTTGTCTTTCTATTTAAGTGGTTAAAAAAGCAGAGTGGAATCAAGTTGAACATAGACAAAAAAAAGATTCATATTCCCATAATCGGTGATATATTGTGGAGGGTTGATGTATCTCGTTTTGCGAGAACATTGGGGACTTTACTTGAAAATGGAGTGCCACTATTGAGTTCTATTGATATTTCAAAGGGTGTGCTTGCTAATTCATTTTTATCAGGAATAATAAACGAAGTGAAACCTGAAATTAAAGCTGGAAAAGGATTAATACACCCTCTGGGTGCAAAGTCATTTTTCCCGGGGATTGCCATTCATTTACTTACCGTTGGTGAGGAAACAGGAAAACTGGACGAAATGTTTATAAGGGTAGCAGACAATCTGGATATAGATATTGAACAGAGGACTAAGAGGTTCGTATCTCTGATTGAGCCAATCCTGATACTGATCATGGGATGTGCAATAGGATTAATTGTTATATCCATGTTAAGTGCAATATTCAGTATCAATGAGGTCTCATTCTGAATTATCCAGTGTCTATGACCCTTTCCAGTTCGTTTAAGGTGGTTAAGCCATTTGCTACATTTTCAATTCCATCCTGCCAGAGTGTTTTCATGCCACTTTTGATGACTTCTTGTTCAATTGTGTTTGAATCTTCATGATTGACTATCAATTTTCTGATGTTATCATTAACTATAAGTAATTCAGAAATGGCAATTCTTCCCTTATATCCTGTGTTACCACATTCATCACAACCATTAGGTTGATACAGAATATTGTCTTTTACCAAACCCATTCTGGCTTTGGTATCCTTATCCATTTTGAGTTCCTTTTTGCAATTACAAAGACTTCTAACCAGCCTCTGAGCAAGGACGGCTATAATACAAGTAGAGATTAGATAATCTTTCATACCCATATCGAGTAATCTGCCAAATGTGGAAGCAGAATTATTGGTGTGGAGTGTTGAAAGCACCAGGTGTCCCGTTAATGCTGATTGTACTGAGATGCTGGCAGTATCCTTGTCCCTGATTTCTCCTACGAGGATTACGTCTGGGTCGTGTCTCAAGATAGAGCGCAATCCTGTGGTGAAGTTAAGGCCTATCTTATGGTTGACCTGAATCTGGTTAACCCCCTCAAGACTATACTCAACAGGGTCTTCAATAGTTAATATTTTTAATGAAGGTGATATTATTTCCTTTAGTGCCGCATATAAGGTAGTAGTCTTTCCACTACCTGTAGGGCCTGTTACAAGTAACATACCCTCATGTTTTTTTACAAGTATTCTTATGTTTTCGAGTACATCATTTTTGAAACCAAGCTTGCTTAAATCTAATGTTACATTTGATTTATCCAAAATACGCAGTACAATACCTTCACCGTACAACATTGGTATTAAAGATACTCTGAGGTCAATTTCATTACCGCCAACCTTTAATCGTATTCTTCCATCTTGAGGGAGCCTTTTTTCGGCAATATTCAAGTTTGAAATTATTTTGATTCGATTAATCGTAGCAAAGTATAACTCGCGTGAGGGAGGTGTTGAATCTCTGAGGACACCATCAAGTCTGTATCTAAGTCTCGGAATATTTTCAAACATCTCTATATGTATATCACTTGCACCTATTTCTAAAGCCTTATTAAGAATATTATTGACTAACCTTACAACGGGTGCTTCCAATGCCAAGTCTTTTAGTTTTTCTATGTCATCAGCTACGTCAGCGCCAATTCCATAAGTAAACTTATCTTCTGTATCTTCTGTTGTAATTTTATATACTTCGTCGATTGACGTAATTATGTCTTTTTCACAACCAATAAAGACATTTACTTTCCTTTTTGTGGTTTCCTCGATTACTTCTATAAGCGATTCGTCAGAAGGATCCGCTAGTGCAATATCTATACAACCATCATCTTGTTTTAATGGTAATATCCTGTTTGAATATAGAAAGCTCTTTGGTAGTGAATCAATTATAATGTGTTTTTGCCCCTTTTCCTTTTTCCATATCGGTATCTTGTATAGTCTACCAAATGCTTCTCTCAAATCTTCTTCAGAAATCATACCTAAATTTAGTAATATTCGGTCAACCCTTTCATGGGTTTCTTCTTGTAGATGAACCACCTTTTCAGCGTCTACTTTTGATATTTTGTCTATCTCCAAAAGGACATCTATGAGTTTGTTTTTTTTATTTTCCAATTATAAAATACCCAGATAATTGGTGACTAAAAGGAACTAAATTGTGATTATTCCCAGCTTACTATATCTGCATTTTCACCAGTTCCACCCTCACTTCCATCAGCTCCGTGGGAACTAATATCATAATCTCCATGTTCTCCAGGAAACTTATACACATATTCAGCTCTCCAAGGGTCTTTGGGAATCACGATTTTTCTTAAATATGGTCCCTTCCAACTTTCTACCTCAGTTGGCTTGTTTATTAGGGCTTTTAGGCCAGACTCTTGAGTAGGATACTTTCCTGTATCTAACTTGAATAATTCTAACGCAGTAGAAAACAATTCGATTTGTGCTTTTGCCGCTGTTTGTTTGGCCCCTGCTACCTTTCCAACCAATTTTGGAACAATAAATGCAGCCAGAAGCCCTATGATAACCATTACAACCATGAGTTCTATCAAAGTAAAACCAAAACTGTGCCTTTTCCTGTGAGTAATCGTATTTTTCATCTTAGTTAATTTTTGTTGTGTTTTTGTTGAAGAAACGTTCCTATTCATATTTAAATGAATTATACCACTTTGTATATATGTGTCAACAGAAAGCTATTTGATAGTTTAAATGAAGAATTATCACATTAACATTTTCCTTAAAAGTGCATTTTAATTGCATTCTTGCATAAGATCATTTGATGTGTTATATATTTATTTTAATGGCTTTGACAAACATCAAGGATCAAAAATAAATGAACTGGGATTATGAATCAGGAGCCGTTAAACTAAATTAAAAGGAGTAAACATGAAAGGAATAATTTTAGCAGGTGGCAGAGCTACAAGACTATATCCTATTACAAAAGGAGTGAGTAAGCAACTACTTCCCGTCTATGATAAACCTATGATTTACTATCCTCTTGCAGTCTTAATGTTGGCAGGGATCAGGGATATTCTGGTCATCTCTACTCCTCAAGCACTTCCTCATTTTAATATATTATTAGGCGATGGAAATGATTATGGGATTACCATTAGTTATAGAGAACAAGAAAAGCCTGGGGGGATAGCAGAAGCTTTTATAATCGGAGAAAAGTTTGTGGGAAATGAAAGAGTTTGCTTAATCTTAGGTGATAATATTTTCTTTGGACATGGATTATCTAGTGAGTTGAAACGAGCGGTTGGACAAGAACAAGGGGCAACAGTTTTTGGTTATTATGTAAGTGACCCACAGAGATATGGCGTGATTGAATTTGACGAAAAACATAGTGTTATCTCGATTGAAGAAAAACCAAAGATGCCAAAATCGAATTGGGCTGTAACCGGTCTCTATTTTTATGATAGCAAGGTGGTAGATGTTGCCAAGAATATTGAACCTTCAAAGCGTGGTGAATTAGAAATTACTGACGTGAACAAAGTATATTTAGAGAAAAATAAGTTAAAGGTTAATTTGTTAGGGCGTGGATACGCCTGGCTTGATACAGGAACCTATGATTCATTGATAGATGCTTCAATGTTTATAAGGACCGTTGAGGAAAGGCAAGGATTAAAGATTGGTTGTATTGAAGAAATTGCATATAGAATGGAGTATATTTCACAAAAACAGTTAAGAAGGCTTGCAAATAGAATTAATACCAGCTATGGAGATTATTTGCTTAAAATAGTGGAGGGAGTATAGAATATGCCGTTTAAATTTGAAAAATTGTCTATTCCGGATATTATTTTAATAGAACCAAAGACATATGGTGATGAAAGGGGGGCTTTTGCAGAAATCTACAAATCTTCTGAATTCAAGCAAATTGGAATTAATAAACAATTTGTTCAGGTTAACCATTCATGGTCTAAGAAAAACATTTTGAGAGGCTTACATTATCAGTTAAACCCTATGGCTCAGGGTAAATTTGTTAGGGTTGTTACGGGAGAAGTATTTGATGTTATTGTAGATATGCGTAAAGGGTCTCCCTGGTATGGGAGGTGGATGAGTAAAAAATTATCTTCTGAGAATAAGATGATGCTCTATATCCCTGAAGGATTTGCCCATGGCTTTAGTGTGTTATCTGATACTGCTGAAGTAATATATTATTGCACAAACGAATATGCACCAGAATACGACAAAGGTATTTTTTGGGATGATTCGAAATTACAGATAGACTGGCCTGTAAAAAATCCTATATTGTCAGAGAAAGATTCACAATTACCCTTATTTGAGAAAGCGGAAAATAACTTTATTTATTGTGAAAGATAAGACATTTTTGGTCATAGGAGCTACTGGACAGTTAGGAAGTGAGTTTCAAAATAAACTCTCTGGAAGAGGATTATATTATGTTGCACCTAAGCGAGAGGAATATGATTTTACCAATTTCATGCAAATGAGAGAGCTGATAAATAGAGTGAGACCAGCAGTTATTATTAATTGTGCCGCCTATAATTTAGTAGATGAGGCTGAAGCGAAGTCTGAGTTGGCTTATATGGTAAATAGTAATGCTGTGAGAAATTTAGCAGAGCTTTGTAAAGAAAATAATATTTTTCTTGTGCATTACAGTACAGATTATGTTTTTGATGGGAAAAAACAAGCGTTATATACTGAAGATGATGAGCCAAATCCTCTCAACATTTATGGAAAAAGTAAACTTGAAGGTGAACAAATTGTTAGAGACCACTTGTCTGAATTTCTACTATTTAGATTGAGCTGGGTTATGGGGAAAGGAAAGCAGAATTTTTTATATAAATTTTTAAACTGGGCAGAAAAAAGACGAGTTCTAAAGATTAGTTGTGATGAAGTATCTGTTCCCACATATACAGAGGATATTGTTAATGTAACACTTTTGAGTCTGGAAAGAGGGTTAAATGGATTGTATCATTTAACAAATAGTGGTTATGCATCAAGATATGAGTTGGCAAGGTATCTTGTCCTTAAATTAGGCTTAGAGAATTTGGTTATTCCTGTTCCTATGAAGTTTTTTAAGGCTAGAGCAAAAAGGCCCTTATTTACATGTATGTCAAACAAAAAAATCTCTAAAGAATTAGGTATTTCAATCCCTACATGGGAAGACGGTATAGATAGAATTGTGCAGATTTTAGAAAAAAATGTAGCTTGATTAATAAGGCATTTATTTTTGTTAATAATGATATAGTTTTAATTGAGGCGAATAGTGGATACATGAAGATTGGAGGAAAACGTGAATATAGGTAGAAAAAAACGTGCTTTAATCACAGGAATCACCGGACAAGACGGCAGCTATCTGGCTGAGCTATTATTGGAAAAAGGGTATGAAGTGCACGGGCTTGTTCGGCGCGTAGCGCTGGAAGACCCAACACATCGTATGACGCGCATCCAACATCTGATAGATAGTATCCATTTCCATTTTGGCACTTTGGAAAGCTATCCCAGTATTTTTGACATAGTGGATACCGTAAAGCCGGACGAATGCTACCACCTTGCTGCTCAAAGTTTCGTCTCTTATTCATTCGATGATCAGTTTTCCACTATGTCGACTAACATAAATGGTACACATTATGTACTCTCAGCAATCAAAAAGAGGATGCCAGAGTGCAAATTCTATTTTGCCGGCTCAAGCGAAATGTTCGGCAAGGTCAAGGAAGTTCCACAAACAGAGGAAACTCCTTTCCACCCTCGCTCACCTTATGGCATTTCCAAGGTGGCAGGTTTTGAACTTACCCGTAATTATCGTGAGTCTTATGGAATGTTTTGTGTATCAGGAATTCTCTTTAACCATGAGTCTCCGAGAAGGGGTTTTGAATTTGTAACCAGAAAACTAAGTTCTCATGCGGCAATGATAAAGTTTGGCATGACTGGCAAGATTAAGCTTGGCAACTTAGATGCAAAGCGGGATTGGGGACATGCTAAAGATTATGTTTATGCGCAATGGTTAATGTTGCAACAAGACGAACCAGATGATTATGTCGTTGCTACTGGCAAAAACCATTCTGTGAGGGATTTCCTTGAGACCGCTTTTAAGATAGCTGGTCTAGACTACACTAAGCATTATGAGATTGACGAACGTCTCTATCGTCCCGCCGAAGTCAACGTTCTCTTGGGTGATGCCACCAAAGCCAGGGAGAAACTGGGCTGGAAACCAACAGTGTCATTTGAGAGCTTAGTTCAGGAGATGGTGGAGGAAGATATAAAATATTACAAATCGCATGGACAATTCAGAGATAATTTATAACCGCTTATACGTATGATAAGCACATTAGTATCAAAAAATTCTGTTATGAAATTGCTATGTTTTCTTTAAACCTTTTCTCGTTGATATGGCTTTTTTATAGAGTTCGATGTATGCCCTTGCAGATCTTTCCCATGAAAAGTCTTGAGACATTGCGTTTGTCATCAGTTGAAGCCACTTCTCTTTATTTGCAAATACACATAGTGCTTCTTTGACCTTGTCGATGAATACACTAGCCTTATATTCATCAAACTTAAATCCAGTTCCTGTGCCATCCTTTGAATAGTAATCCTTTATAGTATCATCGAGTCCTCCAGTAGCGCGAACTAAAGGAATGGTGCCGTATTTTAAACTGTAAATCTGATTCAATCCACATGGCTCATAACGAGACGGCATTAAGAATATGTCAGCTCCTGCCTCGATTTTGTGGGCAAGCTTGTTGTCATACGCAATACGTACGCCTATCCTTTCAGGATATCTATGAGCATATTCTTGAAAAAGATTATGGTACCTTTCGTCACCTATACCAAGGAGGACAAATACGATATCAAATGTCATCAATTCATCAATCACTTTCGATAATAAATCAAAGCCCTTTTGTTTTGCCATTCGCGATACGATACCTAATAGAGGACGCTCTTTAAGCGAAATAGGTAGATTGAATTGAAGAAGGAGGTCTTCCTTACATTTCACTTTTCCAGAGAAGTCATTTGCATTGTAGTTAGCAACAATGAATTTGTCAGTTTCAGGATTCCATTCACTGTAGTCAACACCATTTATTACACCAAAAAGTACACCTGCTCTATCTTTAATTATATCTTGCAAACCGCAGCCATATTCTTCAGTTTGTATCTCCCTGCTGTACTTTTGGCTTACTGTGTTAATAATATCCGAATATATGATCCCGACCTTCATAAAGCTTATTTTTCCATAAAATTCTATGACTTTATTAATTAATAACCTGTTTGGAAGGCATGTCTTTTCAAATACTTCCTTTTCAAATATTCCCTGGTAAGCAATATTGTGTATGCTATACAATGCTGCTGTCTTTGAGAATAGTTTGTCATTATTATATAATGTTCTTAAGTAAGTGGGGATTAAGCCTGTTTGCCACTCATGACAGTGGATAATATCAGGTTGAAAGTTTACTTTTCGACAGAGTTCAAAGATAGATCTGCTAAAAAAAATAAAGCGTTCGGCGTTATCGGCGTAATCTCCTCTGGAAGTGGAGTAGAGATTTTCCCTGTCAAAAAACTTATCATATTTTATGAAGTAAACTGGTATATCATCATTTAGGCTAGACTGATTTATACCTGCTTTAAGTGTAACGCCTTTAGCGGGTACCTCGAGATCCTTAAAAATGGTATCAAATGGTATATTTTGCTCCTTTACCATTCTGTAGAAAGGCAAGGCAACTCTCACATCACAACCCAGTTTCTTGAGAAACGTGGGGAGCGAACCTGATACGTCAGCAAGCCCTCCAGTCTTTGCAAATGGCGTTACTTCAGGAGAAACAAACATAACCTTAAATTTTACTCCCATGCCTCGTATTTCTTGATTAAATAAGGTTTGAGGTCTTCAAATACCTTTGCCTGGTTTTCTACAACCTTTTCGGATTGCTCAGCGTCCAATTCAGAGACCTCATGGCAATATGCCGCTGTTCTCCCAAAGTAAAGGGGTATTAAGATGTCTACAAGTTTACGTCTATTTCGGCTCCACGTCTGGTAAGTAAAGGCAAAGTCGTATAATATCTTTGCCCATAAATCAGTTGGAAATATAACCTCTCCAGTTTTTTTTAATTTGCGTATGTTTTTGAAGAGTTGGTTATAACTTTCTGGCTCTATAATTTGCTTATAGAGTGGATTAAAGTGATAGAAACCCTCCAAAAATTCTATTTCCAGTTTGCTTAAATTTACAGATACGGGTTCTATCTTGGCTACTTCTTTTGGCTCCCCTATTGTTTCAACGGGAGTGCTGCCTTTTATGGTTCTCCATTTAGATTCGTATTTGCCCATAAGGTAAAATAAAGTACTAACGACCTCCCTGAACATGCCTCCTAAATGGGCAACCGGGTCCTTTGCATCATGCACCTTTGTACGTAACTGCGCCTGTACTATCTTAAAACCCTCGTTTATGGCTGTAGTGCTCATCCATATATCAATGCCATATCGAGCTACATCTGTATCCCACACGTTTTCTTTTGTGTACAGGTCTGCTAATTCTCCGCTGAAACCAAAATCGCCACCTATTGGTTGTCTCATTCGTAATCCATAAAGGGCTCTTGTCATAGGATAAACAATATTGTTGGTAATTGTACCATCATGTTTGTGTCTTATATAAGACGGTGCTACAAACCCTGCGCTTTTGTTAAGGACAGGCTCGGCAAGAAGTTTTATCCATTCTGGTGTAATGCTTCGTAAATCCGAATCAATCACAATACAACAATCTGCTTTTAAAAACTTTGCTACTTCAAATACTGCCCTGAATGAGGTGCCTTTCCCTGGCATACCACGATATATTGAAACCCTTCTGTGAAACCCTTCCGGGATTGTAGCGGTATATGCCTTTTCACGTGTATCGTCAGTAGATCCACCATCAGAGACAAATAGAGCGCTCTTATTATCATGGAAATACGCCCTTAATCCCTTGGCTGCCGTTGATACTACGTGGGATATCGTATCTTCATTATTATAACAGGGTATTCCCACGAGGACATTTACGTCTTTTACATCTTTAATCCATTCATTTACATTATCACGGACTGCACTTGCATATCTTTCCATTAGTTCCATATATTCTATTTATTGAATAATGTTATCGATTAATAATATCAAAAAATTTGTTTATTGTAATAGTAAAAAATTAAAGAGAATCTTGCAAGTTGTGATGGAAAGATATATAAAGAGTAAATCATAATTATTAAGGTTTACTCATTTACTATTTCAGGTTGAAATTATAAGCAAAATTGTATAACATTTCCTAAGTGGGAATGAAAAAAACAATTATAACTATCCTGATACCATTTATGATTTATGCATGTTCTGCGCTGAAACCTGTAGAAAAACTAACTGATAAAGAGTTAATAGATAAATATTATGCCACTGACCTTAAGCTTTATATGGTAAAACGTGAAGGTAGTTACAACCCTAAACAACGAAATCCCAACGAGTATGTTGGTACTGAGTATAGTAGTCGAGACATTGATAAAATAAACAGACTTAAAAAAGAATTAGAGGTTATGAGTCAAGAACTTATTAGAAGGGGTTATATACCATAAAGTAACTGGCTCCCCATTCATAAGCTATATAAATATTGAATTTTAGATAAAAGAGATCTGAGTATAAACAACATCATATATGAATTAGAAAATAATAGTTTTCATGATGACCACAAATATTGAAAAATCTTTAGATAAATCCCTGGCAAAAAAAGAGGATATTGAGAACATAAAAACTTTAAACCATAGATTAAATAATATCCTGGGGTTTAGCGCATCCAGTATAAATCGGCTTAAAATTGCTGATGCAAAGGTAATAGAAAAAAGATGGGCAAATATGAGAGACGTTATTGTTGTAACCGGAAAATGTCGAATAGATAAAGAAATTGAGTTATTAAAAAAAAGAAAAGAGATATTAGAGAAAGTATCAAGAGATGTATATACAGATGTCGTTAGACAACTATTTGAGGTGGATTATTATTATAAAACCATTTATGATATTGTTTATGATTCAAATGAGTATTCTGAAAAAGACAAGAATACTGCCTTGGAGAATGGAGATAGCATGATAAGACTTCTTAAAGATATAATAAATAAATTGGAGGCAATAAAGTTTGAATTGCAAAAAAAATAGGATATTGCTCGTTGATGATGAAATGGGTTGGTGTAAAGTCCTAAAATCAGGACTTCAAGAAAATGGCTTTGAAGTTGAGTATGAGACAAAGGCAGAAAATGCTTTAAAGATGATAAATGTTTTTAAGCCAAATGCCGTTTTGCTTGATATCCGTTTCGGCAACATAAAGAAAGGTAAAATAACGTTTAGAAATATTAAAGCAAAATATCCTCAACTTACAGTTATTATGCTCACAAATACAGTGACAGAAGAGGATTTCAAGCTTGAAGACTATTCCGGTTGCGCTTTTGCCTATGCCAAGGACCAGCTTAAATCAGGTACTGACGATGTGTATAGTGAGTTCTCAGAGAAGATTAGGAGAGCCATAAAAAAATCAGACGCAACTATGGAGTCTTTGCAAAAGGAGTTTGATTTTGTTATAGGTAAAACGGAAGCTATGAAAAAGGTTTGTATGGATATCTTAAATGTTGCCTCTACGAATGCAACAATTCTTATTACGGGTGAGAGTGGTGTTGGAAAAGGGTTGGTGGCGAGGGCAATTAAAGACAAGAGTAAAAGAAGTCATGGAAAATATGTATCAAAAAGTTGTACTGATTTTTCGAAAGAAAATATGCTTATAAGTGAACTTTTTGGACATGAAAGGGGTGCTTTTACGGGTGCGGAAAGTAGCCACGAAGGAATATTTGAAGAAGCTATAGGTGGGACTGTATTTATTGATGAAATAGGTGACGCATCACTTGAAGTGCAAGGTCAGCTTTTAAGGGTCTTGCAGGAAAAAACAGTTCGAAGGATGAAGGGGAATAGAGATATCAAGGTTGATGTTAGAGTTCTTACGGCAACAAATAAGAACATTGAGGACTTAATAAAAATTGGTAGTTTTAGGGAAGATCTTTTTCATCGTTTAATCCAGTATAAGATTCATCTTCCTCCTTTGAGAGAAAGGAAAGAAGATATTCCTGAATTGCTTGCTTACTTTATAAGAAAATTCAAAGAAGAAGATGATAAGAATATTCTTATTGAGTCGAAAAAAGGAGAAAAAGATTATTTGAGGCCTGATGTTCTGGATTTATTAAGCGAATGTGAATGGCCTGGAAACATAAGAGAATTTGAAAATTCAGTGCGCCGCGCCATGATTGACGCTGGTGATTCTAATATTTTGTTAACTGACTATTTTGATATTGATGTTAAGGAAAATAAACATAAGCCCCCATTCGATATTGAAAAACTCATAGATGAAATATTTGAGAAAAAGTGGCGGGGGAAAGACAAATGGAATGAATATATAAAAAAATATACTCATAAAGATTGGCAGAAGGAAATACTACAAAGATGTATAAGTAGACTTAAAAATGATAAAAAAAATAACAGTCTCAAATATCGGGATATGGCAGATCTGTTTGGCATTACGGAAAATAATATGAGACAGCGTATATATGTGCTTGGCATAAACTGGAAAGAAATGATTAAATCATAACGACGATGTAACCGTAACCAAAGATACGTTTAGCAATTGACAGTAGAAAGTGATTGCGAATGGTTAAATATAAAGTTGCAAATCAAACCTAAGAGTTTACAGAGTAATCCCTCATAATCTCCACCATATCGAAAAACACAGACAGTTTCTGATTGCCTATGCATACATTACTCATTGTTTCCTTTCACAAAGCTGAACAAGTCGTAAGTGGAATTTAGGCTTTAGCCTTTTATTTGACTATTTGATGAGAATTAAATCCTGAAGGATAAAATCCACATAAACCCTAAAGGGCTTAATCGCATACCTTTGTACAGGCGTAGGAGCTCCAATGCCTAACACTCATTTTTTTACCAAAACTTGTCCCTGTATATTTTAAACAGCGATTGCTTAATATTTATTTACTAGGATATTCACTCCCCCATAAGTATTTTTCCTTTCGTATATAACATCTCATAATTGATAAAACTCATATTCAAAATATTATACGCTACGTTATTTGTTATGGATTTATAACAAAATTTGTTACGGGTCTGTAACAAATTATCAAATTGAAATCTAGTCAGAAATTTATCTTTATATTTTACAGATACTTATAAATCTCCCATCCTTAAAAAAAATATTGGTATTGTTTTTGCTCTATTAGCTTTTGGTTTTGGCAATAAAAAATCCATAATTTTCACAAAGAGTTAACAGATGTTGTACAAAATAATATCCTTGAAACACTCCATCTGCTGGTTTAAACTGTCATGTATGGAAGGGGGTCGCATCTCTCCATTGCAGGAAGACGGCAATTGAACCAGCAGAGACTAAATAATTTAAAATCCTAAGCGATCGATGTCATTAAAAAGCATTTATGACCTTTGGATAGCCGCGAATTATTAGAATTAAACGTAAATTACATTTCTCGTGAAAGAAAGAGTGGCACTTTCACACTGACTGCAAACAAGCTACTCAGGGAGGTTTTGATTTTATTATAGGGACAAAAGTGAATATTCTTGCTGACAGGGTTTCGTAAATCTAAGGCATAAAATTAATTTTTATAAATGTGAAGGAGGTGTAAAAATAATGAATAAAAACATAATGATAGTAGAAGATGAAAAGTCATTTCATGAACTTTATTCGGAGATGCTAGAGGGCACAGGTTATGGAATAATTCATGCCTATGATGGAGATGAAGCATTGTTAAAACTGGAAGAAATGAAGCCTGATTTGATTATCCTTGATATCTCATTAGATATGATGACGGGAGATACATTCTTCCTATACTTAAAGGGTATGCAGGAATACGAGGATATTCCAATTATTATAGCCAGCAACCACCCACAGCGTGACTATAAAGACCTAAGGAAGATAGATAAAAACCTTGTGTGTCTTGATAAAACTTTTACGAGAGAAAAATTGATTGAAGAAGTCAAAGCAAAGATCGGATAGAAAAACCTGTAAGGTATTTCGATGGCATAAAAAGAAGTAAGTGGAAAATGTGAGGAACTATCTAAAAGATTGTTGAACTTCACAGTGAATAGATCAAAGATCATATTTACAATATCAAAAAAAAATAGCATAAAAAGGAGTATGCCTTTGAGGAAGAAAACCCTGATAATAGACGATAATTCAGACCATGTTGAGTTAATTATTGAAGAACTTAAGGCAAAGGACAATAAAAACGAAATTATCTCTATTAAAAATGGCAAGGAGGCCATAAATTACTTTAAGAAAATTTACACAAATGGAGATGACGGGAAAATTTCTAAGATAGAATTGATTATATTGGATATTAATTTGCCAAAAGTTAAAGGGTTGGAAGTCCTTAAATTTATTAAAGGCCACAGAAAGTTTCGTTCAATCCCTGTGTTTGTTGTATCAACGAGTTATGACAAAAAAACAGTTACTGAGGCTTATAAAAATGGAGCTAACGGTTTTATAGCAAAACCGAATTTTTTCTTATGATCGAGAAATGACTATAAAAAACAAAATATTACTCTGGTTTTTAATTCCTTCTATTTTAATTGCAACCGTCTCGATATCAATCTGTTATTTCTATGTTAGAAACACGGTGGAGCAAAATATCTTCAATCAATTAAAAATAGCTGCTGACGAATTGCAGAATAAAATACATGTTTTCTTACGAGGAAAAAGAGATCGTGTCCATGATTTTAGTTCTGATAATTTCATAAGAGACATCACAGAGAAACTTATCAAAAAAGAAAGAAAGAAGAATCATTACACCGCCAACATTAATACATATCTTATTACAAAAAAGAAGTCTCTAGACCCAAGCATTATTGAGGTATTTATTATTAACCTTAATGGTAGAGTAATTGCTTCTACAAACGAAAGCAGAATAGGTGGAGACTTATCTAGTGAAGAATATTTCTCAAAAGCAGAACCATTAAGAGCGTTTGCTGATGGGCCACATTATGATAGACGTTTAAGTGGAGTCGTAATTGATTTTTCTACAGTAATCTTAAGCCGTGCTGAACAGCAGCCTATAGGGGTCATTGTTAGTCGAATCAAGGCTGAACAAGGATATGATAGAAAGCAAGGTAGTGTAACAGCGCAACGAGAGACCGAAGTGAATTATTTTCCATTAATAATAGCCAAAAATAAAGCCCATATAAGGGAACTTAGCTCTGATAGCTATATCAGGGATTACACAGAAGAGTTAGAAATGACAGAAGATAGGATTAATTATTATATATACCAATTAAATGCCTATCTTTCTACATATAAGAAGCCCCTTGATCCTGATATTCTCGAGGTGTATGTCACTAATCTTAATGGTAAAGTAATCTGTTCCTCTGAGATTGGCCAGATAGGCCGGGATATCTCAAGCGAATCGTCTTTTTTAAAAATAAGGGCAAGAGGCTCTTCAATTATTAGTGATATACATTACTCTCCAGAATTTAATGAAAATACATTCGAGGTTTTAAGATTCCTTGCCATTAAGGATGGGATGAGGCCAATAGGCATAATCATTAATCGTTACAGCGGTGATATCGTTAGGAGAATTACTCAAAGTGGAATTTCGGAAGAATTTAGTGAATTAATGCAGCAGGAAGGACTGGGAGAGACAGGAGAATTATACGTTGTCAATAGAGATAAATTAATGATTACCGAATCAAGATTTATAAAAGATGTTATCCTTAAAAAGGTTGTTAATACAGAAGGTGTTCGGTCTGCACTAGATAATGGAGTTGGGATGATTGGCATATATCCTGACTATAGAGGCATTCCTATACTTGGTGTCTCTATATATTTTAAAGAAATGGATTGGATTATATTAGCGGAAAAGGATGTCTCAGAAGCATTTGCTCCTATAGTGCGTTTAAGAAACGTCATCATTACTATGGGGATTATTGGCATTATGGCTATAGTAGTGATTGCCGTATTTCTTTCCAATGGGATAGCAAAATGTATCAAGAAATTATTAGAAGGAACTCAAAGGATAGTAAAGAGTGATTTAGATCATCCAATAGTGATTACTAAAATGAAGGGTGAAATAAAAGAATTGGCAGAATCGTTTAATTTAATGATGAACAAACTCAAGAAATCAAACGAGAAGAACACTCAACTTTTTCTAGAAGTGAAGAGGAGTAGAGACGAATGGCAGAATACATTTGATGCAATTACGGATATTATAACTATTCACGACAAGGATTTTAGGATCCTCAATGCAAACAAGGCGTTTTTAAAAAGATTTAGCATTAACAAAGAACAATTGTCTAATATGAGATGCAATGAGTTATTTCATTGCAATGATAAGCATTGGCAAAGTTGCCCACTTGCAAAAAGTACAACAACCCAAAAACCAGAGATTGGAGAAGTGAATGCCCCTAATTTAGATGGAGTCTTTCTTGCATATACCTACCCCATTAGGGATGAAAGAGATGAAATACATAGTTTTGTGCTTTTAACTAAGGATATAACCTTTCAGAAAAGATTACAAAGACAATTGATTGTCAAGGCGAAAAAGTTAGAAATGGCAGACAAGGATTTAGAGAAATTAGCAAATATCGTCTCGGAGCTGGATAATAATGGAAAGGAGAAATAGTTTTATAATACCTCTTCAAGATAATTCTATAATGGGATTAACCCCAAACCAGACGAGTCAGAAGCGAAACTTAGCTTAAGGCAATTCGGTGCAATTCAGGCAATTGCCTTAGCCTTTCTATGTGTATCGGGAAGATCTCACAATGCCTTAATTAATTAAAACCCTTCACCCTGTTAGTGGCTGGATTACTCCACAGGGTAAAGGGATAACTCCTAATGGTAAATTCCTGTAAACGGAGTTAAGGTTTTCTGTCCAAAAGACTTGGTCAGACAGGCGCTCAACGTGAGAACGAGAAGCTTTTGAATCTTATATATGTATTTTGCGATAAGAAAGAACGTACAATTGATTTTAATTCCTGAACATGTAAGGAAAACGTAAAGGCACAATCATGTTTATTAAACGTAATAAAATACTGGTAACACCTCTTTCTGTAGTGGTTGTACTCTTAATCATTATTAGTATCATTTTCGGCGTCTATACGACAAAATCTTTAAAACGGAATAAAATAGAAGATTTTCAACAAACAACCAAGAATAAGACAGAGAAGGCAGTTGCTTTTTTACGTTCTATAGAGAATGACATTATTTTCCTCGGTAATAATCTGTTTCTCTTAAATATGATTGATGCTATAGCTGGTAAAGATACAGATCAAATCAAACGTTTGAGGTTCGAAGTAGAAAACTTGTTTAAAACGTTTTCTGAAAGTAGAAAAATCTATGAGCAGATACGTTATATTGACAGAGCCGGTCGTGAAATAGTACGGGTAAATTTAGAGGAAAAATCCGCCTTCATTGTTCCATCCGAAGAGCTTCAAGACAAGAGTCGCAGATATTACTTTAAAGAAGCGATGAGCCTGAAAGAAGGGAATATCTATGTTTCACAACTAGACCTAAACATAGAATACGGTGAAATAGAATTACCCCATAAACCTATGTTGAGATATTCAATACCTGTCTTTGATAGAGAAAAGCGGAAAAGGGGTATTCTTGTGTTAAATGTTCTGGCGGATTTTCTACTTAAAAACATCTTGGCGCATGAATACATCAAGGATGTTGATTCATTTTTATTGGATAAGCGGGGTTTTTATCTTCTACATCCGGAAATATCAAAGAGATGGGGGGATACGAATTGTCTTAATACAGGAGAAAATCTAAAGAATGATTTCCCGCAAGAAGCAGTCTCACTTATTTTGTCAGGACAATCAGGAAGCGAATTGATAAAAAAACAAATTCTCAATTTCATACCGATTCATTTTGACCCTTTAAACAATGCAAGATATTGGATATTTATGGAGAGACTTCATAAATCCATCGTTTATTCTCCAATTTACAATTTTCTTGTAATGTTAGGCACATTGGTTTTGCTCTTAATCGTGGGACTGATTACGTCTTCATCTATCTTCTCAAATCGATTAAGAGGGCAATTAAAGGAGTTAGTCAGAGGCACAATAAAGATAGCAGGGGATAATTTGAAACACCCGATAACAGTGGGTAAAAAGAAGGACGTAATAAAAGAACTGGCTGAATCATTTAATTTAATGATGAACAGTCTCAGGGAATCAAAGGAGAAGAACAACCAATTATTCCTACTGGTAAAAAAGAGTAAAGACAGATGGCAACAGACCTTCAATGCAATTACGGATATTATAACCATTCACGATAAGGATTTTAGGATTATCGATGCAAACAAGGCGTTCTTTGAAATTTTTAGCGTTAGCAAAGAACAGTTGTCTAATATGAAATGCAATGAGTTATTTCATTGCACAGATGAGCATTGGCATAGTTGCCCACTAGCAAAGAGCGCCAAAAGCCTTAAACCAGAAATTGAAGAAGTGGATGACCATAACATGGGTGGAGTCTTTCTTGTATCTGCCTTTCCCATTAAGGATAAAAGAGATGAAATACATAGTTTTGTGCTTTTGGCTAAGGACGTAACCTTTCAGAAAAGATTACAAAGACAATTGATTGACAAGACAAAAAAGTTAGAAATGGCAAATAAGGAATTAAAGAATCTTGCTTACATAATCACGGAGCTGGATAATAATGAAAGCAAGAAGTAATTTTTGAAGAAAAACACACATAATACCTATTGAGCACTGTCAGAACCTTATACAAACAATTAAAGGAGGTAAACATTATGCATCCGAAGCTGCTTAAATCAATGATTTCAATGCTTGTTGTTATGATTTCAACATGTAGTATTAATAATCTTAATTTTGCCGGCCAGAACGATGTAGACGTGCTAACCCAAGCGCATCCGAGCGGGGAGAACGTAAACTTAAAAGATGAGCACATAAAATGCTTGCAGAAGTTGGCGGAAACAGCAATTGACGTGTTAATTGCTACCAGGAGTGTAATTGCAAAGAACCAGGAGCTTATAAATAGAGACCCGGCAACAGGAAATTATATCATTAAAGGCTTTGTGCCTGCCGTGGTAGGTTCGCAGGTAGCTAATGACTTCAGTCTGATGACCGGACATAGATTAAAACAAACAAGCCTTAAGGTCAGAAACCCTTCTAACGCTCCAGATGAATGGGAAAAGAATGTATTGAAATTATTGAAATCTTCAGAATATTCAAAACATGTTGGCTTTGGTGAGATTTTGGAAACAAACGGTAAGAAAATCTATAGATACATGAAACCAATTTATGTTGATATAGGCTGTTTACAATGTCATGGTAAAAAGGAAGAAATCCGGCCATCAATAAGGCAGTTTCTAGAAAAAAATTATCCATATGACCAGGCATTTGGATATAAAGAGGGGGATTTTCGTAGTGGGATAAGTATTACTGTTTCGCTTGAACGTTTAGGTTTTTAAAAAAATGAAGTTCACAAAGTTTGGTACAAAACTTTTCCTTTTATTTCTAGTTGTATCACTGATTCCTCTTAGTATTGCTGGTGCAATAGTCTATAAATATGTTTATGACAAAACAAAAGATGAAGTATTAAGTCAACTACGGACTACGGCACATAACCTTAAGGAAAGGTTACACCTCCTACTGAGAGAAAGAAGATCAAGGATTACATATTTTAGTTCGGATGGTTTTATCAGAGATTGTGTAGAACAGATGTTATTAAAGACCCCCGAATATTCTCAAATTAGCAAAAAGTTGTACAACCACCTAATAATAAATAAAAAAAGCTTAGACCCAGATATCCTTGAAATAGAGATTCTCAACTGGGAAGGTAAGATTATTGCTTCAACCTCCCAGGAACAAATAGGTAAAGACAAATCTCATGAAAATTACTTCAGAGTTCCATTCCTTTCTCAGGAACAAAAAGGTCCATATTTTATGGACACTCTCGATACTTTAGAAACCCCCAGTAAATTACAGCTAGTTTTTTCCTCAATTCTAACAGATAAAATCTTACAAAGACCCCTGGGGGTTTTAGTAACTAAGGTGAAAGGTGATATACTTAAGGACATACTCGTGTTACCAAAGTATCAACCCGATAAAGAAAATATTTTGAGCCGTTCTGATGAGAATTATATTGTGAATCAAGACAAGTTAATGATAGTAAGTTCAATTGATTTAGGGAATCATAATTTTAGTAACGTAATAAATACAATGCCAGTGCAAAAGGTGCTAAGCTCAAAAAAGGAAACATATGGAGTATGTGAAAATTACAGGGGTAATCTAGTGCTATGTTCAGCGCTTTTTGTACCTGAAACTAATTGGGTGGTCCTGTCAGAAAAAGATGTTAAAGAGGCATTTAAGCCGCTAGCAAAGATTAAATATATTTTTGCGGTTTCAGGAAGTGTGGCATTGCTTATGGTATTTGTGTTTGCATTTGTTATTTCCGGCAAAATAAATGTAATTATAAAAAAACTGATAGGAGAAACTAAAAGGATAGCAGATGGTGATTTAGATCATCCGGTAACAATCGTAAAGAGTAAGGATGAAATTGGGCAACTAAGTGAAGCGTTTATCAAAATGTCCGAAAAACTTAAAATATCTCACGAGAAATTAGAGGATTACAGTCGAAACCTGGAACATAAAGTGCAGGATAAAACCCTTGAATTAAAAGAGGCAAATAAAGAACTCCAAGAAATGAATAATGTAAAGACAGAGTTTTTGTCCACAGTATCTCATGAACTGAGGACTCCACTTGCATTAGTATTAGGATTTGCAAGGATTATAGCCAAGAGACTCGAAGATGTCATATTCCCTCGTGTCAGGATAGAGGATAGCAAGGTTCAGAGGTCAATGATGCAGGTGAGAAATGACCTTAAAACGATTGTGTTAGAGGGCAAGAGGTTAACAGAGCTTATAAATGATCTCCTTGACTTATCAAGGATTGAGTCTGGAAGGATTGAATGGGAGGTGGAACTTCTTTCAGTGAATGAAGTTATTGAACGGGCGACGGCTATAACCAGTAGTTTATTTGAACAGAATGAGCTTCAGTTAATAAAGATTGTTGATAACGGACTGCCTGCAATTGTGGGTGATAAGAATCGCCTTGAACAGGTTGTGATTAATCTGATTACCAATGCAGTGAAGTTTACAAAGGAGGGTTCCATCACATGCAGGACAAGGAAGAAAAGTAACGAGATAGTCACAAGTGTAATCGATACAGGTAAAGGTATAGCTGAAGCTGATCGGGATAAGATATTTGAAAAATTCAGTCAAGTGGGCGACCATCATATGGACAAACCTAGAGGGTCTGGACTTGGACTTTCGATCTGCAAGCAGATTGTAGAACATCATGGAGGCAGGATATGGGTGGAAAGTGAGCTGGGTAAAGGGAGTAGCTTCTCGTTCGCCTTGCCCTGCAGCATCGGGGATGGTGATGGGGTAAAGTAAGAAGAAAGGGAATTGTTATTATGTCTAATGTTGTTACATTCAAAATACAAAACATGTTTCCCCATTTCCATGAGGATAGACTCTGACAATTTTAGGAATTAGCAATTAGCTTCTGATTTTAAGAAACCCTGAAACAATACTGAAACACATTCTGCACAGGATTTAGGGTGAGAGGGTTAAGTTCATTAAGATTTCACGAAAGGGGAAAGTCATGCGCACAATAAACATCACTTTTGTCATGTTTGTTTGTGGCATCTTCAATTTAACTCCAGCCTTCTCTGAAGAAGTCTCAAAGACGGCGGAAAAAATAAAAGAGATTCAGGAAGAGATAAGATGGTTACAGGCGGAAGCCTTCATAACTATTACTACAAAACATAAAATACCGATCAGCAGAGCGCCGGGTATCGTTACTGTGATTACGGCCAAGCAGATAAAGAATATGGGTTTCAGGACATTGGTAGATGTCTTAAAAACTGTGCCTGGTTTTGATATCTCTATGGACAGAACAGGTGAAAGAGAAATTGCTGTGAGGGGAGTCCTTAATAAGACTTCATTAGTAGTGAAGTTATTAATAGACGGACATTCTGTTAATGATCCGTTAACGGGTGGGGTTTCTTGGAATTTTTATGATCTTGTGGTAGAGAATGCAAAAAGGATAGAGATTATCAGGGGCCCTGGTTCTGCCTTGTACGGACAGAATGCATTTCTCGCAGTTGTTAACGTAATAACAAAGGACACGGAGGATATAGACGGTTTTCAATGGACAACAAGTGGCGGAAGTTTTGATACACAGAACTACAATATGCTGTTTGGGAAGGAGTATGGTGATCTAAAATTATCC
Source organism: Candidatus Scalinduaceae bacterium (assembly GCA_046759445.1). Taxonomy (GTDB): domain Bacteria; phylum Planctomycetota; class Brocadiia; order Brocadiales; family Scalinduaceae; genus Scalindua_A. Next base: position 46,210 of record JBHICG010000009.1, on the reverse strand, counting down.
GGGTTCTTTGATTATGTTGATACAGAGGGTTTTAGCAAAAAGATTGAGCAGGATATTCTTTTCCCAGCGCCCTTCTCCAAGAGTCCAGGAAGGTCTCAAAATAGGAAGGAAAAGACAGACCTGAATCTTAAACTATCATACAAAAACCTTGAACTTAAGTCCAAATATATGAAGAAGAGGAGAGAAGGTTATATAGGTTTCGACGATGCCCTTAATGATGAAACGATGTTGAGAGATACTTACATATTTTCTGAGTTGATTTATAGACTATCTCTTTCTGAAAAAATAGACATGATAACTAAAGTATATTATGATCAGTATAACTTCGATCCTTTTTTTGAACGTAGACCAGATGGTTTTATTTTAGTACCATTTCCAGCTTTACCATTTATTAGATTCGTCTATCCTGATGGAATGAAGGGTTTTACAAGACTTAAGGAAAGAACAATAGGCTTTGAAAACCAACTTAATTATAAGATGTTTGAGGGAAACGAACTGACGTTTGGCTTCCAATACGAATGGATTCACCAGCATGATATAAAGTTTGCTTCTAACATTCATCCTTTAACGTTAGCTCCTTTACCCTCACTTCGGGACTTTTCTAAGAGCCTTCCCTTTACAAGGAGGGTTACAAGGCAGATATGGGCGTTTTATCTTCAGGATGAGTGGAATATAACAGAGGACATTGATTTAACAGTTGGTGTGAGGCATGACCAGTTTACGCGGTTTGGAGGCACAACCAATCCAAGGTTTGCCCTTGTATGGAGATTTATAGAGGACGCACACCTGAAACTCCTCTTTGCCACCGCATTCAGGGCGCCTGATTTTGGAGAATTGTTTCTTACAAATAATCCTGTATTGATAGGAAACCCTAACCTTGACCCGGAAAAAGTAAATACATTTGAGGTTGGCATGGGCTATAATTTTACTAAAAATTTAAGTGGTAGCATAAACTACTTCTTTAACCGAATAAGGGACAGGATTGTGCTAAGTACGGGGAGCCCCAGACAGTTTCAAAATTCAGGAGGAACAAGGGTTATGGGTGTTGAGGCAGAATTAAGGGCAGATTTTGGGAATGATAATTACGCCTATGCCAATTATACCTTTCAGAAAGCAGAAGAGACAAGGAATAGGAATCGATTGCCTGATGTTCCCGTACATAAGGCTAATTTTGGCATAAACGTAGGATTCTGGAAGTATGCGAATGCCAACCTTCATACGTTTGTAAGTGGGCCAAGGCCAAGGGAGCATGGTGATCCCAGACGAGATCTACCTTCATACACTGTTACGGATATTACCATTATCGGTAGAAACTTTATGGACAACTTTGAGATCAGGGGTTCAGTACATAATCTCTTTGACAAGGGGTATGATGACCCTGCACCAAAAAATACGGTACCTACCGATTATCCCCAGCCGGGAAGGTCGTTTATGGTAGAGTTGCGTTATGAATTTTGATAATCCCCCTCTTTTTCTAATGGGGGATTATGTCCTTTAGGGATTTAAGTCTATTTATGTCGATCATTAAAATCAAATTTATTGCTCATTTTTTGTGGTATTTAAATGTCAAAAGATTTTTTCAAGTGTATAGCACAAATTGAATGAACAAGATGTACCTTTGCCAAGTTCTTTATCTTTTTAATTACTTATAAATCAATAAGATAAAATTGTTCCCCCTCACCCTTCCCTCTCCCCTATGTGGGGAGAGGATTAAGGTGAGGGGGGTATAAATCTCCCAACTCAGGTGATGGAGTTAGTTTGTTATTAATATGAAGTATTCTATGATAAAAAGTTATAGGATATCGGTCTTAATCTTAAGCAGATGTCTACTGTTTATTAATATCTGCCTTCTGGTTATCCTCTTGTTGTTTTTGAGTTTCCTTCCAGCTCTCGCTAACCTTAGGTATACGGTTTGTTTCTATAACCCAGAAACCAACATCAATAACTTCGCATTAATCAAATCCGAGTTTGACAGATACCTCTCCGATTATGGCTATTTTCAATTTCAACCATTCAGCGATAGGGACACATTTGAGAAATTCATAGTTGGAAGGAAAGATGGGGTTTACCTGATCTCTAGCTGGCACTTTCGTAAACTAAAGAGGGAGTATCCAATGGAAATGGAAGCCAAGCTTGTTGGCGTTTCTAAGGGTAGACCAACACACATAAAAATTTTAACTGTGCGTAAAAGTATTACAAACGTGAATTTGTTGAAGGGCAAGATTATAGCCGCTGCAGGAAGCAAGGAATACACAAAGGGAGTGCTATTGGAGATGTTGGGAGAGGATCAAAAGAGCATTGTGGATTCACTGAGAATATTAATCGTTCCAAAGGATATTGATGCGTTGATGGCTGTTGGGTTCGGAATGGCTGACTCTGCCTTGACTACAGAGAGCAGCCTTACCAAATTAGCTGAAATCAACCTCAAACAATACAGAATACTGAGGCAGTTAGCGGCAAGTAAGGAAACATTACTTCCGATTATAGCAGCCCCGAAGAAATTAGACGAAAATATTAGTTCGTTGTTAAGGGTATTTGAAAATATGGGAAAGACGCCAGTGGGGCAAAATAAATTAAGAATGCTCGGTATGGATGGATGGAAGAAATTAGGCAACGCAGAAAGGAGATTTTTGGAGGAATGACTATCATACCTTGCAAAAAAATCATAAACAGATTGAAAAAATGTTTTTCTTTTGACCATGGAAAACATTGTTCAGTTGTTGTCTGGCTTTTAATTATGATACTGCTGTCGTTATTCAATTCAGAATATTTATTTGCCAGAGATAGCGTTATTGTCCTTAATTCGGATATGTCTATCGAAAATTACTCTTTAGCGCATACAGAATTCAAATCAATGATGGTTGACCTAAAAGATGAAATAGACCTAGGTAGTAAGTGGGTAAATGAAAAAAGTATTAAGAAGAGGATTAAAAAGATAGATCCCGATGTAATTTATTGTATTGGCTCGAAGGCGTACCAGATGGCTTATAAATTCGCAAAGAAAAAGAATCTGGTCTTTTCCCTTGCGATAAATTGGCGTCGACTTCCAATGGGCAAAAATACTTATGGAATATCTAATGAACTACATCAAGGTATGCAACTGATGATGCATCGTTATTTATTCCCGGATGTGAATAAGATCGGCGTGCTGTATAGTAAGATATATAGTGAGGAGTGGCTGAATATTGCAATTGAAAATGCGAAGGAGGTGGGTATTGATATTATTGGAAGACACATCAGTGAATCAGATGATATTGAGTCGGCCTTGGATGAATTACTGCCAGAGGTGGACGCTCTCTGGTTAACCCCAGACCCAATTGTAATAAGTAATGTAGAATCTGTAGTGAAAATCTTTGAACAATGCGAAGCAGTAAGGAAACCTGTTTTTGCTTATAACAGAACATTTGCCAACTTTGGGGCAACATTGATAATGTCTGCCGATATCTCAACAATGGGCAGGCAAGCCGCTGGAATTGCCCTCGATATACTAGCCAACAAAAAAGTCATTGAAAGGGTACAGAACCCTGCCGGTTCCCATATTGTTTTGAACTTGAAAAAGGTGGATGAATACGGCATAAATCTTAATATAGAGGCGCTGGAATCGGTAAATGAAATTATTAGATAGATACTCATTATGAAAGAAAACTTAATCGTAAAAAGAGGTATTCGCTGGAAACTCCTTTCTGTCATGATAGGTCTGGTTATTGTCATGCTTGTGATATTTACGCCCATTCATGTATTTACTCAAAAAGGGGTTTTAGAAGAAGAACTGGAACGACGTATATATCTGATGAGAGAAAAGCTTATTGAGCGTGGGAAGACCATTTCCGATAACCTTGCCCGCCAGACTGAAAATGGCGTTGCATCGTTCAATTACTCTAATGTTACGGAAATAATAAAAAAATCTGTAAGTGATGAAGAGGATTTAGATTATGCAATATTGATGGACTTCTCTGGCATAGCATACATCCATACACAAAGACCTGAACTTGAACAGGAACTGCTTTCACATAAAGAAGATATATTTGCAGTTAGCCAGAAGAAAGCAGTTATTAATGAATATGAGAAGGATGGAAAATCCTATATGGAGTTTATTGTGCCAATATATGTCAGCGCTAATCAATGGGGAGTACTCAGGCTGGGTTTTTCATTAGATTTGCTTAATTATGAAATTACTAATTCAAAGAAAGAAATCTTGAATAAGATCAGAAGCATTATTGTCAGGTCTACCATTGCTTCAATTATATTCGTTTTTATGAGTGCTGTAATAGTCTATGTGATTTCAAACAGGCTATCCAAACCTATTGTCAGCTTGACTGAAATAGCCAGGGAACTGTCTAAGGATAATTTTCATATTGTAGATAACATAAAGATTAAATCAGGAGATGAGATTGGTATCCTTGCCGATACATTTATTGAAATGTCAAGGAATCTAAAAAGGTCTTACGGGGAATTAGAGGATTACAGCCGAACACTGAAACAAAAAGTGGAAGATAGAACCATTGAATTAAGAAATGCAAATAAAAAACTTCAAGAACAGGACAAGGTAAAAACCGATTTCTTATCTATTGTATCCCACGAACTGAGAACACCCCTTGCATTAGTATTAGGATTTGCAAGGATTATAAGTAAAAGACTCGAAGATGTTGTATTCCCTAATGCCATGGTTGATGATACCAAGGTTCAAAAGGCAATAAATCAGGTGAAAGAGAACGTTAACATCATTATGTTAGAAGGCAAGAGACTTACAAGCCTCATAAATGATCTCCTTGACATATCTAAGATGGAAGCTGGAAAGATTGTGTGGGAGATGGACCTACTTTCAATGGCTGAGGTTATAGAAAGGGCAGTTGCTGCTACTGCTTGCTTATTCGAAGAAAAAGGACTGAAGCTAATAAGGGACATAGAGATTGGACTTCCTGTGGTTATGGGGGATAGGAACAGGCTTATACAGGTGGTGATTAACCTTATTTCCAATGCAGTGAATTTCACAGCAGAAGGCTCTGTAACATGCAGGGCAAAAAAGTATGATGGTAAGATAATTATAAGCATAATAGATACAGGCGCAGGTATAAATAAGGTTGATCAGGAAAAGGTATTTGAGAAATTCAGGCAGGTGGGTGCAAGGCATACAGGCAAACAAAAAGGGACAGGACTTGGGCTACCAATCTGCAAACAGATTGTTGAACATCATGGCGGAAAGATATGGGTGGAAAGTGAGTTGCGTGGAGGGAGCGTATTTTCATTCACTCTACCCTGCAGTATTAGGAATGGTGAGGAGCTTTAATAAAAATGTTTAAATCCAGAAGCATCAAAACGAAGTTCATTGTGTTCATCTGCTTAACAATTTTCCTGCCAGTGGGCATTTTTGTTAGTATAGTAATCGACCTTCACATACGGAATCTCTCTATGGTAGGAGAGACCAATACAAAACTCGTAACCTCCGCACTTGCGAATGAATGGGAAGAAAAGATACGGGCGATAACGTCCCTCCTGGCTAAGGAGTTAGTTCAATCTTTGAATGATCTTGATGTTACAGAAATGAATTATTTTGCAAAACTAGCTATGAAAGAAAAGGGTTTCCGTTACGTCTATATCTATGATAAAAATGGAAGAGTATTGATTGACACTACTAAAGAGGCTAAATTGTTAGGGGAAGTGCTCACTGACGAGTATACCAGAAAGATAATTATTGCCAAAGATTTATTAATACAAAGACAGACTAATATAGTTGATGTAGCTGCGCCTATTATGGTTGGGCTTAAGAAACTGGGTACAGTTCGTATTGGATTCTCCATTGAGGAAATCCAAAATACCACTAACTTAATGGCCAGGGAGATTAGCCATAACGTAGAACACGCAATTATGGTTACTCTAAGAAATACGCTCCTATTGTTGTTCGTGATCTTGGTTGTAGCCATGGCAGTAGGAGTCTTTTTTATGCGAGCTTTAGTAGCTCCAATTAAGGAGCTAGTATTAGGAACTGAAAGGATCTCTAAAGGGGATCTCACCTTCCGAATTGATGTGAAGTCAAAAGATGAATTTGGTCAACTGGCCGCTTCTTTTAACAAGATGACTGAAGGTTTACAAAACTCAAGATATAAGCTCATTTCAGCCAAGGACTACACAGGTAACATCATAAAATCAATGGTTGACACCTTGATAGTAATCAGCCCCGATAAAACAATAAAAACAGTTAATCAAGCAACCCTCAGGCTTTTAAGATATGAAGAAAAGGAGTTGATTGGTAAGTCCATCAACATAATATTTACGGCAGATGAAAAACTCTTTGAGGGAAGGGAGTTTGATAATTTAATCAGAATAGGTTATATGGCTAATATAGAGAAGGTATATCGCACAAAGAATGACAGGAAAATACCGGTATTATTTTCTTGTTCGGTAATGCATGATGTTACTGGCGAGATTGAGGGGATAGTGTGTGTGGCGCTGGACATTTCCCATCGTAAGCAAGCTGAGGAGAAGCTTAAAAATACCTACGACGAGCTTAGAGCAATACAGACCTCAAGCGTCAATCTTATGGAGGATTTAGAGAAGGAGGTTATGGAACGCAAGCGAATACAGGAAGGTCTGCAACAGGCAAATAACTACTCCGAGAGCCTTACCCAAAGTTCTCATGATATGATCATTTCTGTGGACAAGGATAGAAATATAGTTACATTCAATCGGACGGCTGAGGAGACCTTTGGTTATACCAGGGATGAAGTATTGGGCAGACATGTTGAAATGCTATATGCTGATCCATTGCAGAGCGAGAACGTGTACAATGCTACCAGGAGTAACGACGAGTTTGAGGGAGTGGTTTTGAACAGAAGGAAAAATGGTGACACGTTTACGGCCCAACTTACGGCAACAATGTTGCGTGATGAAAACGGAAAATTCATTGGTCTTATGGGGATTTCGCGTGATATCACAGAGCGCAAGCGGGTTGAGAAAGAGCTAAAGACTCTTAACGAGTCTCTGGAGCAGCGTGTAACCGAACGCACAGCGAATCTGGCAAAGGCAAACAATGAACTTCTGGTGAAAATTGATGAACAAAAGCGAACTGAGTTAGCCCTGAAAGAGAGTGAGGAAAGACTACAGGCAATAATAGATAACACAACGGCCGTTATCTACCTGAAGGATACAAAAGGACGTTATATCCTGATAAACCATCAGTACGAAACCCTCTTCCATGTAACTAAAAATGAAGTCGTTGGCAAGACAGATTACGATATCTTTCCAGAGGATAAGGCAGATGCATTTCGGGAAAACGACAAAAAAGTGCTCAAAGCTGGAACTTCAATAGAGTTTGAGGAGATTGCCCCACACGATGACGGACCGCACAGTTACATTTCTTTAAAGTTTCCACTAAGTGATAGTCATAATGTTATTTACGGAGTCTGTGGAATCTCCACTGACATTACAGAGCGCAAGCGACTTGAAGAGGAGCTGAAAAAGGGCAGTAGAAAAAAGGCACATAATAGTTTCCCCTCTAAAAAGAGGGGATTAAGGGGTGTGTAGATATGCCTTTATACACACCCCAGCCCCTCTTTTTAGGGGGGAGGTTACATTAATTTTATAAAAAACTACTCAACTTAGGTTTAAAATATTGGGGTTTCCAACAGTAGAATTTAGGCTAAGGCCGGTCCAAAATATTATGTTTGCCAATAACCCTGAGTTTGATGCCATCTTCGATCTTTTCAAAGGTGAAACGATGTTTAATATCAATACTTGCTTCCCAGATATAGCCGGTACCTTTAATCTTTTTAATTCGAAGGGAAGGATGAGTAAGGTTAGATTGTGCAAGAAGTTTTATCTTTTTTCTAAAAGCCATTTTTGTTTCTTCAGGAAGTTTTCTATAGGCCCCGTCAAAGCGTGGAGAACGAACAACCTTCATCCTTTGTCAAGCTCTTTTAAAAAGCTCCCTACATTTTTTGATTTTAGAACTTTTCCCTTGCGGAAATCATCTTCAACCTTCTTTTCCTCAGCTTGCCACTTCTTAGACCAGAACCATGCCTGGCTTCGATCAATGGTTTCCTGGGGTTTGATGCAAATACCATTTTCAGTGACTTCGAAATCAACCAGGTCTCCTACCTTTAGGTGGACCTTTTCACGTATATCTGCTGGAATAGTAATCTGGAAATTCCTCTGGATTTTGGCAATAGAAGACATAAAAAAACCTCCTGTAAAATTACAATATAACGAGATTACGAAAATAGTATACAATCAAAAAAATGAATGTCAAGGACTGATGGATAAGTATAAACCAATTAAATATAATATTATCTATTTAAATCCAGCAGCGGAATTTAGTCTTTTACGTCATAAGGTGAGAGAAATGACAAATGAATGAATCACATTATGAGCACATGGTAGCTGATATTATTGAGCGGTCAATTGAAATTGAATGCAAAGCTGGTGAATTATATGCTAAATTATCAATGCTATTTTCCCATTTTCCAGAGATTTCAACCCTTTGGGACAAATTGGCTAAGGACGAAATACTTCATATGAAAACATTGCAAGATATCTACGACTCTATGACACGGGAACAGCTTTTGTCACATATTGATAAACAAATGTGGAAAAACATTGTAAAAATTCAGAATCTAATGAATACAAATTTAGCAGGTTCAATAAAAAATTTAGATGACGCTTATGAGTTGGCACACCAGATAGAGTTTTCTGAAATCAATGAAATCTTTAAGTCCTTGGTGACTATAAATGTTCTTCCTGAAGAACAAGAACAATTAGTTTTATCAAACGTAATGCGGCACCAAAATGATCTCAGTAATTTTGGGCGGAAATATGAAAATAGAACATTGAGAAAGCGGATTAGTATTCAACACACATGATGCAGTTAATTATCATTCAATGGCAAGTGTATAATAATTTAATCGAGGCTGATTTTATAAAGCTTACCATGACAAAACCGTACTTAAATCCAGCAGAGGAATTTAGGCTAAGGCAATTTGGTGCAATTCTGTGAATTGCCCGAATTGCACACCTTTCTATTTGAAGAAATACAAAATTATGAGAAACAAGATAATCGTTTTATTCTTATTTGTTACCTTTGTTTTCAATGTGACTCCAGCCTTCTCTGAAGAAGTCTCAAAGACGGCGGAGAAAATAAAAGAGATTCAGGAAGAGATAAGATGGTTACAGGCGGAATCTTTTGTGGCTATTACTACAAAACGTGAGATACCGATTAGCAGGGCGCCTGGCATCGTTACCGTAATTACGGCCAAACAGATAAAACAAATGGGTTTCAGGACATTAACGGATGTTTTGAGAATAGTACCCGGTTTTGATATCCAAATGGACAACGACGGGGCGAGAAGGATTATTGTTAGGGGTGTCTTAGAAGAATCTACACAAAAGGTAAAGATACTAATAGATGGGCATTCCGTTAATGAACCGGGGTCGGGCGGGGCTGTATGGAATTTTTTTGATCTTGTAGTTGAGAATGCAAAAAGGATAGAGATTATCAGGGGACCCGGTTCAGCCCTGTACGGGCAGAATGCGTTTCTTGCCGTTATTAATATCATAACAAAGGATACGGAAGATATTGATGGCTTTCAGTGGACGACAAGTGGTGGAAGCTTTGATACACAGAATTATAATATGTTATTCGGAAAGGAATATGGTGATCTAAAGATATCAGGTTTTTTTGATTACCTTGACACAGAGGGTTTCAGCAAAAAGATTGAGCAGGATATTCTTTTCCCCGCTCCTTTTTCTATGAGCCCCGGGAGGTCTCAAAATAGAAAGGAAAAGACAGACCTGAATCTGAAGCTATCATACAAAAACCTGGAACTCAAGTCCAAATATATGAAGAGAAGGCGTGAAGGTTATATAGGTTTCATTAATGCCCTTAGTGATGATACGTTATGGGAAGATACATATATATTTGGTGAACTTATTTATAGACTACCTCTGGGAGAAAAGCTGAATATGACAACAAAGGTGTATTATGACCAATATAACAGTGATGCCCTTATTGAGACGCGCCCAGAAGGTTTTGTGGAAACGGCTGCGTTTCCATTTCCAGTTCTCTTTCCTGATGGCCTAAAGGGGTTGACGAGGATTAAATATCGGACTGTCGGTTTTGAAAATCAATTTAATTATAAGTTGTTTGAGGGAAATGACTTGACATTTGGCTTTCAATACGAATGGATTCACCAGGGTGACGTTAAATTCGGAGCTAATTTTCATCCCCTTTTCTTTGTTGATCCTATGACGTTTGCTCCCCTTCCCTCATTCAGGGACTTTTCCAGTAGCCTTCCTTTTGCCAGGAGGGCTACAAGGCAGATATGGGCTCTCTATCTGCAGGATGAGTGGAACATTACAAAGGATATTGATTTAACGATTGGAGTGAGGCATGACCAGTTTAAGCGGTTTGGGGGCACAACCAATCCAAGGATAGGATTGATATGGCGGTTTATGGAGGACGCATACCTGAAGCTCCTTTTTGCAACCGCCTTCAGGGCGCCTAGTTTTAACGAATTGTTTTTTATAAATAATCCTGCTTTTATAGGTAATCCTGGGCTTGACCCGGAAAAGATAAATACATACGAGATTGGCCTGGGCTATAATTTTACTAAAAGCGTCAGGGGGAACATGAATTACTTTTTTAACCGTATAAGGGATAGGATTCAGTTAGATACGGGAAGCCCCAGGCAATTTCAAAATTCAGGAGGAGCAAGGGTTATGGGTGTTGAGGCAGAAATAAAGGCCGATTTTGGGAATGATAATTACGCTTATGCCAATTATACCTTTCAGAAAGCGGAAGAGACAAGGAATAGAAATCGATTGCCTGACGTGCCCGTACACAAGGCGAATTTTGGCGTGAACGTAGGATTCTGGAAGTATGCGAATGCCAACCTGCATACGTTCCTCAGTGGGCCAAGGCCAAGGGAGTTTGGAGATCCCAGGAGAGATATGCCTTCATACGCAGTGGTTGATCTTACCATTATCGGTAAAAACTTTATGGACAACTTTGAGATAAGGGGTTCAGTACGTAATCTCTTTGACAAGGGATATGAAGACCCTGCTCCCAGAAATACGGTGCCTACCGATTTCCCCCAGCCGGGAAGGTCGTTTATGGTAGAGTTGCGTTATGAATTTTGAGAATCCTCTCTTCTAAGAGGCTGTGTCATAATCCTGTAAATGGGCATTTTGTCATTCTAAACCAAGTGCAGAATCTAATAAAATAAATAAATATGTTACCGATTAGAAATTTTTCCCCCGCTGCTTCCTTGCGGAAGCAAGGATGCGGGGTCAAAATGACATTATGACACACCCTCTTAAGGGGGATATGGGGGGATTAAGTCCTTATGAATGAACAAATTTTCATAAAAAAAGGTATTCGTCGAAAACTCCTTTCTACCATGATCGGTTTGATTGTTGGTTTGCTTATTACATTGACCATCATTCAGACATTAACCCATAAAATGACTTTAGAAGGAGAATTTGAGAATCGCATTGCTCTAATGCGAGAAAACCTGGTTAAGCGAGGAAAAATACTTTCCGATTATCTGGCCAGGCAGACAGAAATCGCTTTTGCAACTTTCAATCTTTCTAATGTTACAGAAATAATAAAGAAGTCAGTTGAAGAGGACAAAGATCTGGATTATGTCATAGTAACAGACTTCACACCCAAGGCATATATCCATACATTAAAGCCAGAGCTTCAGAATAAAATACTGTCCAATTCCGAAGATTGGTTCGCTGTAAACCAGAGTAAATCAATCATTAATGAATATAAGAAAAATGACGTGTCAATAATGGAATTTATTGTGCCAATCAAAATCAATGAAGAGCCATGGGGAGTGCTTAGACTTGGTTTTTCATTGGATTCGCTTAATAAGGAAATTGCAAACTTCAAGTTGACTATTTTTAATCAAACCAAGAATATCATTATACAGTCAATCCTTACTTCTGGTATATTTATTATTTTAGGTATTATAATTGTCTTTATGATATCAACCAAGTTATCTAAACCTCTTATTAACTTAACCGAATCGGTTCGGAAATTGGCTAAAGGGGATTTTACTGTTACAGAAAGTGTCAAAATTAATTCAGAAGATGAAATTGGCGTACTTGCCAATGCTTTTATAGAAATGTCCAAAAATATGAGAATATCCAGTAAAAAATTAGAGGATTACAGCCTGTCATTGGAAGAAAAAGTTGAGGACAGAACTATTAAATTAAGAGAGGCAAACAAAAAACTACAAGAACTGGATAACGTTAAAACGGAATTTTTATCCGTAGTATCCCATGAACTGAGGACTCCCCTAACACTAGTATTAGGATTCGCAAGGATTATAAGCAAGAAACTTGAAGATGTTATATTCCCTTATGTCAAGGTTGAAGACAAAAAGGCTCATAGAGTAATAAAGCAGATAAATGAGAACGTTAACACAATAGTCCTGGAGGGTAAGAGGCTAGCAGATCTTATAAACGATCTCCTTGACATATCAAAGATTGAGTCAGGAAAGATTGAATGGAATATGAAGGCCATTTCTATAGTTGAGGTGATTGAAAGAGCAACGAAGTTTACGAATAGTTTCTTTGAGCAGAACAACCTCGAGTTAATAAGAGATGTTGAAGAGGGGTTACCTGCTGTCGTTGGTGACATGGATCGGCTTATACAGGTTGTGATTAATCTGGTTTCCAATGCAGTTAAGTTCACAGAAAAGGGTTCCATAACCTGTAGAGTGAGGAAGAAAAATAATGAGATAATGGTAAGTGTAATAGATACAGGGATAGGCATTGCTGAGGGTGATATGGTTAGGGTATTTGAGAAATTCAAGCAGGTGAATGGAACACTTACAAAGAAATCAAGAGGGACAGGTCTGGGGCTTCCTATCTGCAAACAGATTGTAGAACATCATGGCGGCAGGATATGGATAGAAAGTGAGATGGGTAAAGGAAGTAACTTCACGTTTACTCTACCCTGTAGTAATGGAATCACATTGGTTTCGTAATTTTATTGTTTGTAAAAGGAGCTTGAGCAGTGGTCAATATATGGAAAGCGGTATTTCTTGGCCTACTTACAGGCATAACGGGTTTGGTGGTTAGTCTCATTCTTTTCCGGCTTATTTTCGATGAAAATGTGGACATAGATATGTTTTTTAAGCTGAGGGGACAGAGACAACCTCCGCATGATGTCATTATTGTCAACATGGATAAGTTTTCTGCCGACAAATTAAGCCTACCCTACGACCTTAAGAAATGGCCTCGCTCTTACCACGCTCGTCTAACCGATAATTTAGTCAGGGCTGGCGCTGTAGTAATTGCATTCGACGTTATGTTTAATGAAACTCGTTCTACAGAGGATGATAATTTATTTGCAAGAGCGATTAGCAAGGCAGGCAACGTTGTCCTTTGTGAAAAAATCAAGAAGGAGAAGGCTTTTTTGACTGATGAGGATGGTTCTAATATAGGGAATATTGATATTGAAAGAGTAGTGCAACCAATTCCTACTCTTAAGCAATCCTCAATTGCCCTGGCCCCTTTTCCTATACCCAAAGTACCTTTAAAAGTAAGTCAGTATTGGACGTTTAAGATATCTGCAGGAAATATACCGTCTCTGCCGATAGTTGTATTCCAAATCTTCACATTAAATGATTATGATGATTTTATTAAATTATTAAAAAAGTTTACTCCGTCCTTAATTAATAGACTACCGGAAGACAAAGACGAAATAATTAATACCAAAGGTGTTATAAAGGTCATTCAAATTATAAGAGATATCTTTGAACACGACCCTCAGATTGCAGAAAAAATGCTAGAAGAGTTACATAATTCAAAGATGTTATCTATTGATGTAAAAAAGAGCCATATCCTTAAATCACTGATACGGATGTACCAAAGTCCCAAAAGTCAATATTTAAATTTTTATGGACCCCCACACACTATTACGACTGTTCCTTATTATAATGTATTGAATTTACCGGAACAATTGGTTGTCAACAAAAAACATATAGACTTTAACGGCAAGGCCGTGTTTGTTGGTTCTTCAGAACATTTGTATCCAGAACAACGAGACGGCTTTAAGATAGTCTTTTCACCATCAAAAGAATTTCCTATGAGCGGAGTTGAAATTGCTGCAACAGCATTCGCCAATCTATACGAAAATACACATATTCAGCCATTACGTTTTTATGCATATCTCGGTATTATTTTTCTGTGGGGAGTGATAATTGGCATTTTTTGTTATCTATTTTCTACTGTTATCACGGCAGTAAGTGTCATAGGGGTAAGTGTGATATATTTAACCATAACACTTTATCAATTTACGGCTAATGGTATTTTATACCCTCTTTCTGTCCCTTTATTTTGTCAAGCGCCAATGGCTTTTTTAGGTGGTATAATATGCAGGTATAATAATAAGAAAAATGAGCGACAGAATAAAAGAAAGAGACTCGGATACTACTTACCTGATGTTATTGTAGATCAGCTACCAAATGATATTAATCAAAAAGTTTATGGAACTTGTTTATATAGCTCGCTATTTGAAACTATAGATTCAAATAAACTCAAGAGCTTAATCAAAAAATGCTATAAAGTTGTTTGTGCACCAGTAAAGCAACATGGTGGTACCATAACTAACGTGAAAGAGAACCCTATAACAGCAATATGGATGACCTCTGATGCTGATCCAAGGAAAGAGGCCTACCTATCAGCGCTTGATATTGATAAAGCGCTTCATAGGTATAATCAATCTTCCAGTGAGAGTTGGATACCAACCCGTATTGGCATGCATTATGGACGAATATTGCTCAATAATATAGGAGCTGAAGATCATTATGAATACTGCTCTGTAGAAGACATAATCGATACAGCCAAAACGATAGATAAGTTGAATAAACACTTAGGTGTACGGATATTGTTATCAGAAGAGATGCTGAATCATATTGATTGCTTCCTGACAAGAGAGCTTGGAAAATTCCTGTTGATTGACAGAGCAAAACCAATTGCTGTACATGAATTAATGTGTCGTAAGGAAGATTCCAATCATATGCAAAAAAGTCTTTGTGAATTATTTTCTTATGCACTCGATGCATTCAAGAGGCAATCATGGGAAGAGGCATCAGAGAAATTTTATGAAATTATCAAAAGATTCGGAGAAGATAGTCCTTCACTCTTTTATGTAAAATTATGCAAGCAATACAGGAATAAGTCATTTGAGGAATCGTGGGACGGAGTAGTTTGCATAGACAAAAATTATAGTGCATTTTAGATTTGCGCTTTGTTATTGAATATTATTTAAGACTTTTGCTGGCTTGGCAACTCGATTGTATAGGGATTTCTATTTTGATTACTTATAAATCAGTAAAATACAGTTTCTACTTACACTAACCTCCCCCAGGGCTTATCGTTACCCACAACTCTGGGAGGAATAAAGAGCGTGGAGCAATGATACTTCCCCTCTTTTTAGAGGGGAAGTTGAAAGTTGTTGCCGAAGGCTTAACTTGACGTCCTTATTTACCTTTGTCCTGTCACTAAGATGAATTATAAAAGATAGGAGGGGAGAGCAATGACGATATACAAAGGAGTAAAAGTGATTAAACAAATACAAATCTGTCAGTTGAGCCTGCTAATATATTTGAGCATACCGGTAGGGTTGCTTTTTACAGATTCAGCCGATGCAGAAACACGTAAGGAATGGATGGCCAAAGTTGTTTCTGTGCAAGGCAACGTACAGGCCAAAAAAAAAGATGAAATGCAGTGGAAACCTATTAAATTAAATGATACATACAACATTGGCGACATGATCAGGGTGCAGGAACGAAGCCGTGCAGCCATCCTCATTAGCACTGATACACTCATTCGTCTCAATGAGAATACTACAATAACCTTTTCTGGTAGGGAAAAGAAAAAACTCTCTTTGCTTGATATACTCGCAGGGGGTGTACACTTCCTAAGCCGCATGCCATGGACATTAAAGGTAACAACACCATTTGTTGACGGGACTGTGGAAGGTACTGAATTCCTGGTTAATGTTGGGGTAGATAGAACGTCTCTTACGGTATTTGAAGGGCAAGTGTTAGCTACGAATAAAGCGGGTAGCCTTACACTTAAAAGTGGTCACTCTGCAATAGCCAGGGCAGGGCAGGCGCCTGTACCGTATATTTTAGTGCGCCCCAGGGATGCAGTCCAATGGGCGCTTTATTATCCGCCTGTTATATATTATCGCACTATAGATTTTCCGGATATTGGTAAAACGAAGTGGCAGGCAATGGTTCTAGATTCCATCCAGTCTTATTGGAAGGGAGATTTAAAAGATGCTTTTTCCAGTATTGAAAAAATAACTGAGAAAATCAGTGACCCACGTTTTTTCAACTATCGTGCTTCGTTGCTTCTCACTGTAGGCCGTGTTGATGAAGCACGTTTAGACGTCGAGCGGGTGCTGAATTTAGTACCTGGCAACAGTCATGCCATTGCGCTTCAGTCAATCATCGCTGTGGCACAAAATGATAAAGACAGGGCTCTCAGTCTTGCTCAAAAAGCTATTGAGACAGATCCCCGTTCAGCAACTGCACGAATTGCGTTCTCCTATGCTCAGCAAGCCAATTATGACATTGATGGGGCGCTAGAGAGTCTGCAGGAAGCCGTAAAGCGAGATGCAGCAAATGCCCTGGCGTGGGCAAGATTAGGCGAACTATGGCTATCCAAAGGATATCTCAATAAGGCAGGTGACGCGGCACAGGAGGCTGTAACACTGAATCCTAATCTGGCACGCACACAAACCGTTTTGGGATTTGCTTATCTTACTCAAATAAAGATTCGTGATTCTAAGAATGCCTTTGAAAAGGCTATCGAACTGGATCAGGCAGATTCTCTCCCACGTTTGGGCCTCGGATTAGCAAAGATTAGAGAAGGTAACCTGAAAGAGGGTCGTGGTGAAATTGAGATAGCTGCAATTCTTGACCCCAATAACTCGCTTATCCGCAGTTATCTTGGCAAGGCTTATTTCGAAGAAAAACGTGATAAAAAGGCGTCAGGTCAATTAGACATTGCCAGGGAACTTGACCCGCAAGATCCAACACCCTGGTTCTATGATGCGATTCGGAAACAGACCGTGAACCGCCCGGTAGAGGCATTGCATGACATGCAGAAATCCATTGAGTTAAATGAAAATCGGGTAATTTACAGGTCACGGCTTTTGCTGGATGAAGACCTGGCTTCACGAAGCGCCAGTATTGGCAGAATTTATAAAGACCTGGGTTTTCAACAGCGAGCCCTGATAGAGGGTTGGAAATCACTTAATGTTGATCCAAGCAATTATTCTGCTCACAGATTCCTGGCGGATACATATTCGGCTCTACCGCGCCACGAGATTGCCAGGGTTAGTGAACTCTTACAGTCTCAACTGTTGCAGCCCATTAACATCACACCGATTCAGCCCCAACTCGCTGAGAGCAATCTCTTCATACTGGAGGGGTCTGGTCCGCAAGATCCTTCCTTTAACGAATATAACCCGCTCTTTAATAGAAATCGATTGGCGCTGCAAGCCAACGGTGTTATAGCCGAGAGAGATACTGTGGGTAATGATCTCGTTCAATCAGGCGTGCTGGGAAGGATGTCTTATAGCCTGGGTCAGTTCCATTACGAGACCGGTGGATTCCGAAGAAATAATGGGCTGAACACGGATATTTACAATGCATTCTTCCAGGCAAGTCTATCGCACAAGACAAGCGTGCAGGCAGAATATCGATTTACGGATACCGAGAAAGGAGATCTAGAACTGAGGTTCGACCCGAATAATTTTAGGCCTGACCAAAGGCAAGAATCCGAAGTAGATAACCTAAGGTTGGGTCTTCATCACTCCTTTACGCCCAATTCAGATTTCATAGCCTCTTTCATCTATTTTAATCTAGATTCTGACACAAAAAATATTTTGAGAGGTCCTTCTCCCTCACCTTTAGGAATGTCACCCGGCTTTGAGAGCGATTTAGAAAACGATGGCTGGACGGGTGAAATCCGGCATCTGTATCGGTCTCAATCGGGACGATTTCACGTTACCGGAGGTATAGGGCGTAACAGCTCGGAACGAAATAATACCAGTATTATCACATTTCCACCACCGCAACCACCGAGAATAACACAAGGAGATTTTGATATTCGACATACTAACTTCTATGTGTACTCATTGATTAATTTTCTGGAAAATTTTACCTGGACGATAGGAGGAAGTGTAGATTTTTTCGAAGGTATCGTCAGGGAATATGTCCAGGGTAATCCGAAATTCGGGCTGACCTGGGACCTTCTTCCCGGTACTACGCTCCGCGCCGCTGCATTTAGAACCCTGAAAAGGCAGCTTCTGTCGGATCAAACCATTGAGCCCACACAGGTGGCTGGTTTTAACCAGTTTTTTGACGATCCTAATGGTACAGAGGCATGGCGTTACGGTGTTGCCGTAGATCAGAAGTTCTCAAAATCATTGTATGGCGGTGCGGAATACTCCAGGCGGGACATGGAAATACCGTTTATACGAACAAGCCCCACAACGACTGTGTTCAGTAGATTAGGTTCAGAAGAAGAACTGATACGCGCTTACCTTTACTGGACACCTCATCGCTGGCTGTCTCTTAGTGCAGAATATCAATATGAGTGGCTTGAAAGGGCGAGAGGGCTCCTCGGTCCAGAGTCATTTCACAAGATCAAAACGAACCGTGTGCCCCTGGGGATAAATTTTTTCCACCCCTCGGGATTTAGCGCGCGGCTTAAGGCAACCTATATTGATCAGGATGGTAAATTTGGAGATCCCGTTACAGGAGGTACGTTTGTTGTACCGGGAGACGATCAATTTTGGGTATTCGATGGATCTATTAGTTACCGCTTACCTAAAAGGTGGGGCATCATCAGCATCGGAGCTAAAAACTTGTTCGACGAAGAGTTCAAGTTTCAGGATACGGATCCCACAAATCCGGTGATATCTCCTGATCAGTTGATTTTTGCCAGGTTTACATTCTCTTACTAATTTAATGTTTAGGAATTTAATCATAGTTTCCCCTCTAGAAAGAGGGGATTAAGGGGTGTATAGATATGTCGTCCCTTCCATAAGAAGGGTTATACACCCCCCACAGATCATCTTTTTAGAGGGGAGTATGAAAGTCGCTGCCAAAGGCAGCTTAACTTGTTACATGAGTGAATTTAAAGTGTCCAAATTGTCATTCCCGTGAGAGCCTGACGTCGGTAGGCAGGTGGGAATCTGATATAGATTTCCAAACAAGTAATGTCATTGGCAATTCCGCAAAAGCGGAATTACTTAGGTGATTCTGCTAAACTGTCCGAAAGACAGACAGAATCACACCCGGACTTGATCGGGAATCTGCTTTAGATTCCCGTTTTCACGGGAATGATAATGTAAGTGATGGAGTATATCCTCGCGGAAGATGGGATAAAAATGACAGACCGCTATTTTCTTATTTATAGCGTTCATTATAAGAGTTAATACCGACCAGATCGTAACCACTTTTTAAACACAACATTTAGAAATTTACCCTTTAGGTATTATTCCTGACAAATAAAAGACCAAAGCGGCTGTTACACCTAATAGTGGAACAGCCAAGGTATTTTTGCCTTTTCAAAAACAACCCTTGACTCTTTAAGTATCGTTGCTACGATGCACGTAGAAAAGCGTGCAATTAAGGCAATTATACGTAATTCAGAGAATTACCCTAGCCTGAATTCTACGTACGACTTGTTCGGGTAGGGTTGTTTAGAATCATTTAATGACCTTTATAAAAGATTTCTGCAAAATTATAAAGTATGCTATTGGATTAATTTTGCAGAATCCTTAACCGTCATATAAGAAAGAGGGGGTGGTTTTATTGAATGTAATATGAGAGCGTTAGAGGTTTCAAACAAAGTAGTTATTGAAACATACATTTATGGATTACGTATCAGAAAGGAAATAAAAAATGAAAAACGATGATGAAAGAGTTACAGATGCAAATCGGAGACCCAAAATAGTTCTTTCGTTTGACGCTACTGGTTCTTCTCCTAAAATCCTTAATAAAGATACTTCTAGTTTAGATTCATTAAATTTTGATAAAGTTGAAAAAAAACTTCAGCATAAAGAAATACCTGAAGGTGTTGATGTAAATGAACCAACAATGACAATTAAGTTGTATAAAACAAAAAAATCTAATTTATGTTTATGTACATGGTGGGTTCATCATGAAGATTGTTGGTGGGAAGGCATTCAATATTACTGTGATGCTTAATCGAGCTTTTGCCTCATCGATCGCCCTTTTGTCATGATTTATTTTTGTCAAAGGGCGATGGGGGGGGGTATGGAGTTCGGCTCTAAAGGGCTGCGTGAAACGAATTAATAGGTGACCTGTCAAGTTTAAAAAAACTAATTCGAAATATTTCTTGATTAAAGATTCTCTGACTTCAGCTTAGATGATATAAGGTAAAGGGATCAGACGCCGTTCTGAACAAAGTGAAGGAATAACATAAAGCGAACGTTAGACAGGGAGGAAGTAATCCCGCTTTTGCGGGGAGTCCAATTTGTTTATTCATTTTAATAATTCGTGGTGACCATAAGGTCGCTACGAACGTTTGCAGGGAAAATATATGCCAAAGATATTGATAGCAGACGATGAGCCTGGGATGAGAATGTTGCTGGAACAAACCTTCGAGGAGCTTGAAGAAAAAGGTGTAAAATTGTTTATAGCGAGCGATGGAATAGAGGCTTTTGAGTGTATAAAAAAGGAAAAACCTGAACTGGTCATTCTTGATGCAATGATGCCGGGAATGGATGGATATGAATTATGTGATGCTATAAAGAATAAGCTTGGAATTAAGGATATTTATGTTTTAATGCTTACGGCAATGGGGCAGGAAATTGATAAACAGAAGGGGAGAGATGTTGGTGTTGACGTTTATATGACAAAACCTTTTGATGTTGATGAGATTGTTGAAAAGATAGTTGACGTTCTTGGGTTAGATACGTAATAAACATGACAATATAATATTTTGTAGCTGCGAAACCATTAACCTGTCAGATTTATTTTGTAACTTCGTAGCCTGCTTCTATCCATGAACTTATTCCACCTAGCATATTATAAACGTGTTTAAAACTTTTTGATGCAAGGTATTCGCAAGCCGTCTTGCTTCTATTACCACTATAACAATATACTAAGATATTTTGTTCATCCTTAAGCTCATGTAACCTACTGGATAAGACCATAAGAGGGATAAGTACGGCATCCTTGATGTGGGATTGCGCATATTCAACATCTGTTCTCACATCAAGAATATGAATTGTTTGAAGCTTAATCATTTGATTTGCCTCTAAAACAGAAATGTTTTTGAAAGCTTCTCTGGCAATAGATTTGGACGTGAAAAAACCTGGAGAACAGATGAGTAAAGATATGATAACCGTAAACGTTAAGGTTTGATTCAAAACTTTTTTCATTTTATTTTTACCTAATTTGAGCGATTCTAAAGTTATGTTGTCATTCCCGTGATTCCCGCTCAACAGACTGCGGGAATGACGAATTCCTTCACTTAACAGGTGAAGATAATATTTATAGAAGAACATATATTTTCAATGTTCCATGAGGATATAGCGATAAAATCGCTCAATTTAGGTTTTATAACGTTTCATCTGTCATTGAATAAACTATTTCTTCCGCCAGGTAACCTTTTCTTTTTTATCTTCAAGGATAATGCCCAACTCACTTAATCTATTTCTTATTTTATCAGCCAGTTCCCATTGCTTAGATGCCCGCAAATCATCCCTTGTATCGATCAATGACTTTATTAGATTGTCTTCCATTTTAAAACCATCTCCTTCATGTGAATTGCGCTGAACGATATTCTCTGAAATAATTCCAAGAACATTACCTCCGTAAATATGATAAAAAGAATCTATTTCGGATAGAATACCTTTGGAGATTAAGTCTCCGGAGTTCAGGAGAGTGTTTACTTCTTTTGCCAAATTAAAAAGAACTGCAATTGCTTCTGCAGTATTGAAGTCCTCATTCATGGCTTCTTCAAAAGTTTGTTTGTATTTTTCTAGCTTTTCCTTCCAAACCTTATTTATTTTAGTTCCTTTGGAAGAACTCAATCTTTCTCTTAAGTTGCGCAGAGTATTATGTAATCGTTCTAATCCTGTTTCTGCTGCACGTAATGCCTCATCACCATAATCAATGGGGTTACGGTAATGGGTGTTTAGGACAAAAAAACGTATTGTTATAGATGAGTATTGTTTAAATGCGTCCTTCAGTGTAACGAAATTGCCTAATGATTTTCCCATCTTCTGCCCGTCAACGGTTACCATATTGTTGTGCATCCAATAGCGGGCAAAAGGCACTTCATTAGCAGCCTCGCTTTGCGCAACCTCACACTCATGATGAGGGAATACGTTTTCAATTCCACCACCATGAATATCAAACGTTTTACCGAGATATTTCATCGACATAACCGAACATTCGAGATGCCAGCCTGGAAAACCAACACCCCATGGACTGTTCCATTTCATGATGTGTCCGGGTTCTGCTTTTTTCCAAAGCGCAAAATCCGCTGGATGTTTTTTTTCTGGATTTATCCCAACCCGTGCCCCGGATTCTTGTTCATCCAGCCTTCGCCCGGAAAGTTTTCCATAATTCTTAAAGTTAGATACATCAAAGTAAACAGATTGATTTGCCTCGTAAGCAAATCCTTTGTCAATAAGTTTCCTAACCAAATCTATCTGCTCTGGAATATGTCCTGTCGCACGAGGAGAAATATCGGGTCGTATATTGTTCAACGCATCCATGTCCTCATAATAGCTTCGCATGTACATTTCAACTAATTCCATAGGTTCTACTTTCTCATGCTTAGCCCTTTTTTCAATCTTGTCTTCTCCTTCATCAGCATTGTCCGTTAAGTGTCCGACATCTGTAATATTCTGCACATATCGTACCTTATAGCCTATATGTCTCAGATATCGCACCACTACATCGAAGCTAACGTAACTCTTGGCATGTCCGATGTGTGGGTGGTCATAAACGGTTGGACCACACACATAAATTCCGACTCTCCCCGCCTCAAACGGAGTAAATAACTCTTTTTGTTTTGTTAATGTGTTGTATATTTTTAGGGTCATCTTTAGTTATGATTTAAAATTTGTAATTTTTCAATTCAATGCAGGCCATTGGAGGAAGTAATTACGTTGATATCCTGTCCATAAATACATAAATCTTGGGAAATCATTTTCTGTTGTCAGGGTATTTATGTCAATCTTGATTGTGTGGTCAATAACCAAATTGTTCATAGAACCTGCAAAAATCTCCCCTAACGTAAACGTTCTTTTGTACTTTATTATTTTTGCCTCTTCCAAACCTGTCATTTCTTTGGTGACTTTGACTGCGTCCTCAGTATAACCTATTTGATCAACTAATCCATTATCCAATGCCTGCTTTCCAGTGTAAATTCTTCCATCTGCCAGCTTTTTAACATCTTCTATTTTCATGTTTCTGCCTTCTGAAATGACCTTTAAAAATCTTGTGTACATTTCATCTACTATGTCAAGTAAAACTTCTCTTTCCTCGTCAGACATCTTTTTAAGTGGTGAACCGATATTCTTCATGTCTCCTGACTTTATAGAAGCATCCTCAATACCATATTTCTCTACCAGGCTGGCAATATTAACAAGAGGCATTATTACGCCTATGCTTCCTGTAACTGTTGTTGGGTGAGATATGATTACGTCAGCAGTAACAGAGATGTAATAAGCGCCTGAGGCTGCAACGTCCTGCATACTGACAATTACTTTTTTCTTTGTCTTTTCTTTGAAATCTAAGATTTCTTTATGAATTATATCACTTGCCGTTATTCCACCACCCGGGCTATCGATCTCCAATATCACGGCCTTCACATCATCATCATCACTTGCTTGTTCGAGTTGCTTTTTCACAATATCTACTATACTTGGTATTTCATAAAAGAGCTTTTTAGACGATTGAGCCGTAATAATACCTTTAACGGGGATTATTACTATTTTGTTAGTCCCTGTTCCTTCTACTACAACCTCAGATAATTTTCTGGCCTTTTCTTCTTCACCTTGTGGCGATAAAGTACCCTTAATTAGAAGAAGACCTATTACCGAAAAGAATAATACTACACTGCATAAAAAAAAGAATATTGCCAGTGACGTTGATATCCAGAAACCTAAACTGCTTCTTTTTTTTGTGTCATTCATTGTGGTCTCGATTCAAACGATAATTTACTGAACTTTGCCGTTATTATGTTACCATCAGATCTGAACTCAGGAAGTCCAATTCTCCATATCTTTTTTTTGTGTATGGTGAATATTCTATCCCGATATAGTCAAGGATTTTCCCTACTATAAAATCGACCTGATTATCTATTGTTTTCGGATGATAGTAATATCCTGGCATAGCTGGCAGAATGCAAGCCTGTGCCCTCGATAATTTTAACATGCCTTCCAAATGAATAGAAGTTAAAGGAGTTTCACGAGGCACAACAACTAACTTTCTTCCCTCTTTCAGGGTTACACTGGCAGAGCGATGAATAAGATTAAGCGTAACCCCATTTGCAATAGAGCAAAGTGAGTTCATACTGCATGGCGCTATAATCATTGCCTTGACTTTGAGCTTGCCACTTGATATTGGTGCAGCAATATCAGATACGTGGTGATAAGTCACAAGGGGGTTATTTCTGTTTATGAATTTATTAACATCGAATTTATTGAGTTCTAGAGAAAGATTAAGCTCACTTTCTATCACCTTTATAGCCGACTCTGATACACATAAGTGAATCGAATAGGATTTATCACACAAAACCTGTAGTAGGCGTTGACCATAAACCACGCCACTAGCACCCGTAATTGCTACTATTATATTTTCCATTTTTAAAGATTCCTCACTTTTATGTGTAAGACCAGAGGATTAAAAAAAATCATAAATATCATGTGTTTACTGCAATTCCTCATAAGAAAAACAGGATTGCAAATAATCCTACAGGCCAACAATAGTATGAAAAGACATAAAGCTTGCCGATCGTAATGATTTTTATTAAAAAACGTAAAGCGACATAGCCCGTTATTGCTGCTGTAATACCACCTATTATGAGAAGAGAAAGTTCTCCGTTTTTAAGGGTTAGAGTATCATTCATTATTATTGCCATTGCTCCCAGGATTGCTGGTATTGCCAACAGAAAGGAAAATCTTGCCGCAAATTCCCTGTCAACGCCCCTGAAAATGGCTGCGGCAATCGTTGTGCCTGACCGGGATATTCCTGGAGTTATTGCAAGTCCCTGTACAGTCCCGATTAATAACGCATCAAAAACACTTAAATCCCTTTTATTACTATTAACGGTTGAATTTTTTCTCGTAAACCAGAGTACTGTGCCAGTTACAAGTAACATAAAGCCCGCTGATACAGGTTTATCAAAAAGACTCTCATATTTATCTTTAAAAAAGAATGCTATAAGGGCTGTCGGTATTGTGCCGATTATGACAAGAAGGAAAAAACGAGTATGGGTTTCATTTCTAAAAATATTAATTAATCTTTCTCCATAAACCAGCTTTTTACATGATAGACATACATCTTTAAATATATTGTATATGTCCTTGAAAAACACTCCAAAAATGGCAAAAAGAGTACCCAGATGTAATGATATTTCCCAAATAGCGCCTTGAGTGTCAATATTCAGAAATTCTTTGAAAATTACTAAGTGGCCAGAACTGCTAATTGGTAGAAATTCTGTTAAACCCTGGACGATGCCAAGGATTATGGTTTTTGTTATCATTAACAAACTTAAATAAAAAAAATATTTACGTAATCTGTATTCTGTTTATTACTTAGAAGAAATTCTTTTGTTTAAAAGAAAGCTTTTTGAGTATAGCAGTCGATATATATAGTGTCAATAAGTTTTACTTTGCTGTACTTGAAAATAATGTTGACAAAGGCACTGTGTATGTTAGAATTTTTTCAGAATTAAAAATATGTGTTAGAGGGGAATAGAATGTTAATACACATGGAGTTATCCAGGATAATGATTTCAGAAACAAGCGACCATCAGATAATTATCCTTAAAGAAAAGGAAGGCCAAAGGAGTTTTCCAATTGTCATAGGTTTGCATGAAGTATGGGCAATTGATAGAGCTGTGAAAGGAATTCCAACGCCAAGACCGCTCACGCATGACTTGCTTGCAAACATAATAACGCAACTGAGTAGTGGGATTGAAAGGGTTGAAATAAGTGATTTAAGAAATAATACTTTTTATGCCAAAATAATCATAAATCAAAATGGTAATAATTTAGAGGTTGACTCAAGACCAAGCGATGCTATCGCATTGGCTATGCAAAGGAACACACCAATATATGTGGCCAAAAAGGTTCTTGAAGAAGTATGTAAATTGGATAACTTATAATAGCTTGGGCTATATAACTACAACTTAATCGGTAAATCTTGGTAGAAGTTATCAGGAGGGATGGCCGAGTGGTTGAAGGCGGCAGTCTTGAAAACTGCAGTCCTGAGGAATCGGGACCGTGGGTTCGAATCCTACTCCCTCCGCCATAAAAAATTCTAAGCATATCAATTTAATAAGAGCAAGTCAAAAACTGACATCGTTAGGAGAGGTGGCTGAGTGGTTGAAAGCGGTGGGTTGCTAACCCATTGTCCTGCTGTTAGTGGGACCCCGGGTTCGAATCCCGGCCTCTCCGCCAGTTAGAAAACAGGCTTTCGCTTGAGAATACACACCTTTCAATTAGTTTCAAATCTGATAATTTTTTCATTCATAATAAAGTACAAGCCAAATTATTCCCAATCATCTATAAACTATTTAGGGTTGAATAGTAGGCATACGAGAGGCTATCATGGAATATATTAAGGGTCGGAAGGTAAAGAGCTCAAATATGAAGACTTTAAGACCTCAGCCAACAACAGCATCTAGGTGGCAGTAATGTCTTCGTGGATGCATAATACCATATATAATTTTTCAGAGTAACACTTTAAGTCAAGGAGGGATAACTGTGGATTTTTCCTTTACTGAAGAACAAGAATTATTTAGAAAGTCAGTGAGAGAATTTTGTGAAAAAAAGCTTGCTCCAAAGGCTGGCGTAATCGATGAGAAAGGAGAAATTCCTCATGAGGTTCTGGAGGATATGGCAGCTTTAGGACTTCTTGGCATAACTATTTCGGAGGAGTATGGTGGAGCAGGAGCAGACTTTATTACAGCAGCAATAGCAGCCGAGGAAATAGCCAGGGCAGATGTGAGCATGGCCACTGCTGTTTATTATCTGGTAGAAGCTGGTTGGGGTTTCCTGATGGATAGATATGGAAACAAGAGAGTCAAAGATGAAATTCTCCCCGACGTAACAAAAGGAGAAATGTTTCTGGGTATAGCTTCTACTGAGGCATCCGGGGGTTCTGATATTGCATCTGTATCTACTAAAATGGAGAGAAGGAATGAGAAACTGATACTAAATGGAGCAAAGACCTTTATAAGCGGTGTCAGGGAAGCAGCAAAATATAGAGGAGGTTTTGTTACAATCGTAAAAACAGATATGAAACTCAAACATAAAGGCATATCGCTTTGCTACCTTCCCGTAAAAGATATTACAGGAGTAACTATCAGTATCTTTAAGCAGATGGGTAGAGAGGGAATATCTACTGGCACCATAAATATAAAAGATGTGGCGATACCCGCGCATTACCTCATAGGGGAATGGAACTGTGGTTTTTACTATGCCATGGAAGGTTTTAATTGTGCAAGGACGCTGGTATCTGCAGCATGTATTGGCGCTGCCGAAAAAGCCTTAGAATCTGGAGTGGAGTATTTAAAAGAAAGACGAGCATTCGGCGTTTCTCTCGCTAAATATGAAGGAATACAATTTCAACTGGCGGAGAATTATACAAGACTTGAATCCGCAAGATTGCTTGTTTATAAAGCAGCGTGGATGCTTGATCAGATGTACGCCAAAAAAAACGGGTTCAGCCACAAAGACATAAATAAAGCCGTGGCTTCAGCCAAACTTATTGCGCCTACAATGGCCTTTGATATTATAAAGGATGTATTAATATGGTATGGAGCATATGGATATACCAAAGAAGCCGGTCTTGAAAAGGGTTTAAGGGGTGTAGCCTCTTATATAATCGGGGCAGAAGGGGCTCAGAACATCATGAAGATGATAATTAGCAGAGAAATTTTAGGGAAGGAATTCACCCCTTACTGAATCTCAGACACAAATGATAAACAAATGGTGGAGAAGTGATTGTGGAAATGACTTTTCACCCGATTCATAGCTTTGCTACAGCGATTTCTTTACTATAATATCGTTTGTGTAGTAAGCAATTTCAACATAGGTGCATAATGCCACTCGATTTGATTTCTAATTGCTATATCTTTGATCATTTTATAGTATTTATTATATATATCCTGCGAAGTTTCTTTATATTGGGGATTGCAGAAGAATACTCGGCATCCAAGTGTTCTATATTCTCTAATGGTACACTTCTTGTTTATGAGGAAAGGACACGTACTCTGGTCAGTATCAAAAGGTGGTACATCAACGTTTCTTAAGATATAGTTTGCCTCAATTGTTGATGCATATAATTCGTGACCAAATATATCAAAATGACAGCATGTACCGCATGAATGGCAACCTGGATTAATTTTAGAAAGTGCTATATCGAGCTTGTTATATATTGCAACTATATCCGAATTGTTTTCATGGTGGGCGTTCATTATTAACTTCATTATAGCGTAAACTATTTCTAATATGCAAATCTGAAATATGTCCTAAGCATTATATTCTATTTTAATGAAAGCAGAAGAGAATAAATTCACAGGGTTGAATAGATTTGTCATTCAGGAACACCATGCCAGACACCTTCACTGGGATCTTAGGTTAGAACTGGATGGAGTACTGAAAAGCTGGGCAATCCCAAAGGAACCTGGCAAGATTCCGGGAAAGAAATATCTTGCTATACAGGTAGAAGACCATGACATAGATTACGTTGACTTTGAAGGCGAGATTGAAGAAGGACATTATGGTGCAGGCCAGGTCAATATATGGGATAACGGGACATTCGATTTGACAGAACGTTCGAAGAATAAGATTATATTTGCGATTAAGGGTAAGAAACTCAAAGGTAACTTCTGTCTGGTAAGGTTTCCAAAAGCTGGCGAGAAGCAATGGTTGTTTTTTAAGAAAAAGACAGAGGCTTAATGCAGAAAAAGCTTACCCAAAATTCAATTAGTATCTGTTGTGGAAAGCTTAAATATAAAAAAGATGTCATTCTGCCCCCATTCCTAGCTTACGCAAGGAAGCTATGGGGGTCAGAATCTATATATATCAATGTGTTAAGAGACCCTGAAACGAGTTCAGGGTGACAATATAAGCTTTCCGCAACAGAAACTAATTATATAAAACATTAATTGCTGAATACATATTTACGTGATATATGGGAATCTTATACATAAAAAAATAAAAAAATAAAAGAATAAAAGAATAAATAGACACATGTATAGACTTAAAGTATGGGATAATCTAAATGTTATGAAAAGGATAATTTCAGTGAGTGGGATGTTGCTGAGCTTGTTTTTAGCATAAACAGTATGGTTAACAAGCCTCTCTATTGATCCTGATAGAGTTGCTACTGCTGAAGTTCGCATGTGGAAGGCTTATTACGCAGATAATCACAGAGCTCTTTGGCAGGAATTGGTAAAACTCCTGCGTAGCCAATTTAATATATCTCTATTGGAAGCGATGGATGTTGGAGAACCTCTCGCACGTGCAACCATGAAGTTTGAAAAGATTAAAAGCAACTATAAAACTATGGTGATCCCAGATCTTGAATTGGCATACACACGACTTAAGAAGATATGGGGAGTATCCTTCAACCCGAAGGAAGCTGCTTATGCTGAACTAGATTGGTGGGTAGCCCGTCGTACTCCTGGAATTGATAGCCCTGAGGAGGTTGGGAGAAGGATTGCGAGGCTTTACGCTTTACTTTTTGGTAAGAGTCAACAGGATTATGAGAAGGCTGGACTTCTACGAGCAAAAGCGGCTCATATACGTGACAAGGGTGGCAAGTTATGCGACTGGGACAAAGTAGAGCTTTTACTATTGGAATCGTATCGTGCACTCCAGGAGGCATTATGAGTGCTAGTATTTTTGGAAATTTTTTAGTTTCATAAAACCGGAAGGGCTAAATAAAGAGATTATTTACCCGGGCTTTTTAGAAGGGATATTATTATGGGGCTGAGTTGTGGCTTGGTGGGTCTTCCCAGTTGTGGTAAAACTACTATCTTAAATGCAATCACCGCCGCTGGGGCTGCAAGTTATGATGGTACAGAGATGAACCGTGCTATCGTCAACGTACCAGATCCTCGCATACAGGCACTGGTAAAGATATACAACCCCCCAAAAGTGGTTCCTGCAACTCTTGAAGTTGTAGATATTCCAGGTCTCAAAGCTGGTTCGACCGCAGGGGAAGGGCATGGTACCAAACTGCTGGGTCATATCAAAGACGTCGAAGCATTATTGCACGTTGTACGATGCTTCAAGGACGATAACGTTCCGTTTGAATACGATACCATAGACCCTGTGCGTGATGTTGAGACTATGGATTTAGAACTAATAGTTGCTGATAGTCAAACCCTGCAGAATAAAATAAACAGGTTGACTAAAAAGGCACGCAAAGGCGATAAAAATGTTGCCCGTGAGGTGACTGACTGTGAAAAGATAAGAGCTAACCTCGAAGAAGGAATACCCGCACGCAAACAGGGCATGAATGAACATGAATTGTCAAGTGTACTCGAGTGTAATCTATTATCCTTTAAGCCAGTGCTTTACATTGCTAATATAAAATCCATAGATGATGCCAACAATCGTTATGTGAAGGTGCTCCAGTCAATCGCTGACGCCGAAGGTTCCGAGATGGTAACAGTGTGTGGTAGGGATGAAGCTGAGATTAGTCAGCTCGAACCGGAGGACCAGCAGGTTTTTCTGAAGGATCTTGGCTTAGCGGAATCGTCAATGGAACGGTTGCTCTGTTCAGCAAATCTGATATTGGGCTTGGTTAACTTCTTTACTGCTGGAGAAAAGGAAGTCCACGTTTGGACTTGCCATAAAGGTGACAAGGCACCTACAGCTGCTGGTAAGATACATACGGATATGGAAAAGGGGTTTATCAGGATGGAGGTAATTACCTACGATGATTTGGTTGAACTCGGCAGTGAAGCCGCTGCGGCCAAGGCAGGCAAACAACGCATAGAGGGCAAGACATACGAAGTACGGGATGGAGATGTGGTAGTGGTACGCTTTAACCGATAGGTGGTAGGAATTGTCCTGGAAATGCAAAAAAATGAAGTTAATTGCATTAATCCTAAATACACGTTTTAACTGATTATTTAGACGGTGCGTTATCTCCTTTGTTTTTTTGCCATTTTAAATTTGGTTTTCTGGCGGCTTGCACTTCGTTAATCCTTGATACTGGTGTTGTATGTGGGGCGTTCTTTAACAATTCCTGGTCATTTACGGATTCTTCCAGGATTTTGATCATAGCTTCTACGAATTCGTCTAATGTTTCTTTTGTTTCTGTTTCCGTTGGTTCAATCATGAGAGCTTCTTCTACTATCAATGGAAAATATATAGTTGGTGCATGGAATCCATAGTCCAGAAGTCTCTTAGCAAAATCCGGTGTCGTAACACCATCTACTTTCTTTGTAGATGCTACAAACTCATGCATACACCTTTCTCCATAAGGTATTTCAATATGACGGGAGAGTCTCTTTAGGAGATAATTGGCGTTGATAATTGCGTTTTCTCCAATCCTCCTAAGCCCTTCATTCCCAACTGAAAGTAAGAATGCATATGCTTTTATGATAACGCCTACATTACCATAAAAAGCCTTTACTTGTCCTATTGATTCAGGAAAGTTGTATTGCCATTTATATGAACCATCAACTATCACAATCCTTGGAATTGGTAGAAAAGGTATAAGTTTTTTTACTACTCCTAATGGACCTGAGCCAGGACCTCCTCCACCATGTGGAGTGGAAAAGGTCTTGTGAAGATTAAGGTGTAATATATCTACCCCCATATCTCCAGGTCTTGTAATTCCAATAAGAGCATTCATGTTTGCACCATCCATGTACAGTAACGCGTCTACGTTATGTACAATTTCGGCAATTTTTATGATGTCTTTTTCAAATAAACCGAGAGTATTTGGATTGGTTAGCATCAATGCAGCAACATCATCATCAATGATCTCCTTTAATGCTTCTGTGTCAATGAGACCATGCCTGTTTGATTTTACAACTTCAACATCAAAGCCACACATTGCTGCCGATGCAGGATTTGTTCCGTGTGCAGAGTCTGGAATGATTATTTTTTTCCTCATCCTGCCATTTTTCAGATGGTAAGCCCGAGATATTAACATACCCGCTAGTTCACCGTGTGCGCCGGCAGAAGGTTGCAGAGTGAATGCATCCATACCACATATTTCGGTAAGAGACTTTTCAGTTTTGTGTAGAATGTGAAGAATTCCCTGGCATTGTTCTTGGTTTTGATAAGGGTGTAGGTTGGTAAATCCGTCGTACTTACTAATGTCTTCATTAACCTTTGGATTGTATTTCATCGTACATGAACCAAGCGGATAAAAATTGGTGTCTATACTAAAGTTTAGCTGAGATAACCTTGTAAAATGTCTTGTAACGTCAATCTCAGTTAATTCAGGTAGTTCGGCTATTTTTTTTCTTAAAAGCCGTTTGGGTATAAGTTCTTCAATTGGTTTTGCGGGAACATCACAATCAGGTAAAGAATATGCCGTACGCCCTGGTGATGTCTTTTCAAATATTAACTTTTCATTCATGTCTTGTTTTTTACATTCAATATATTAATACCATGCATTATGTCATTCAAAGTAGTTCTTATATCTGTTATATTTGCATAAAGACTTTTTCAGCTAACCTTTAAAAGTCAAGTATATTTCGTTTTGTTAGAAATGAATTCCTGATAATCATCTCTTTTAATATTCCTGGAATATAAATATAAATATTGTTGGGCATAGCCAGCATGTCTACCAAAATAATCCATTCCGAATTCTCTGATTTTATTGTTTGGCACAATATTATTGTTAAAATACAACAATTGTATTATTTTCTTTATCCAGGTATCTACTGGAAATGCCTGATAGAAACCAAGAGAGAAGAGTAAAATGCAATCGGCTACTTTGTCTCCTATTCCTTTTATTTTCTTTAGTTCGTCATTTGCGTATTCATATGATTTAGTTCTTAATGAATTTAGTTGTTTAATATCTATAGTATTATTTGCCTCAAAAATGTATTCTGCACGAAACCCGGTTTTTGCATCCATGATTTTCTTGAAGTCATTAATTTTGCCAGGTAATGGGAATGTATAACTTTTATGACCATCGAATAAAAGCTTTTTGCCAAAATATTCTGATAGTGCATTAAGTTTTGATTTTATCCTTGGAATATTTGACGCGGAAGAACACATAAAAGATATCAAGCATTCCCAGGGTTCTTGCTTGATGATTCTCAGCCCTCGGTATTTGGCAATTGCCTTTCCTATGTGTGTGTCTCTGTTTATTTCCTTAAGTATTTTTGGGAGATTTTCATTCAGGGAGAAAAAACGAATGATAAATGTTTTGCCAACACCATAAAATTCTAGTTCATTTTTAATTTGTTTAATCTTAATAAATTTATCTTGTGCATTCAAATAATACCAGTCGTCGACTTTTTTAATTCTAAAAATTTGTCCACTTTCCAACGTATATTTTAAATTAAAATCATGTGTTTTTAAGTTGCCCATATTATTTATTGATAGGTTAAGTTAAACATTATTTAAATTTCCAATTGTTTATTAGCCAAAATCCTCACCAACGGTGAGGGTGTTAGTAGAGAATAAATATTAAAATAAATCTTTAAGCTAATTTCACAAATATTATCATTGAAGACTCTTACATAAACATACTACATATTGTAATTAAGCTGAATCTTATGTCAAGATATAATACAAATGTTTAATGTAATGCGAAAGATTTTACTTGAAAATATTCCAAAAATATTATATATTCCTGAACGTTTGATTTTAACAAATTATATTTTAAATCCTGGAATATAATGGTAGATATGTGAAATGATTAATCCATTGCTTGAATTTATCGACAAGATAGATAAGGTTAGCTATAAGTTTTTGAATGGCAGAAACGGACGTCATATACCTGAAGTTGTTCCTGATCATCTTTGTTTCGAAAGAACACTTAGAGAGAAAATAGATGAGTTATCTTCGGGAAATAAACTGGATTTGGCCATTAAAGAAACACAATACAATTTACTCAGAGAACAGGACAAGAGAGAGGGATTCTGGATTGGTGAATTAGAGGGTGACATAGCATTAACTGCCGAATATATGATGTTAGTGAATTTTATGAAATGTGTTGATATTGTAAAACAAGAAAAGGCAGCCAATTACCTAATAGAATCACAACAAAAGGACGGCGGATGGAATATTTACTATAAAGGTCCCAGTGACATAAGCGTTTCAGTAAAATGCTATTTTGCCCTGAAATTAGCAGGTTATTCAAAAGAAGAACCATTTATGAGAAAAGCCAGGCAATGTATTCTAAAAATGGGTGGGATAATGAGATCAAATACATTTACAAAGATATACCTCGCCATTTTCGGGCAATTTGATTGGCTAGGGATACCAGCATTGCCAATAGAAATAATTCTTCTACCAAATTCGTTTTATTTTAACATTTATGAGATGTCCTATTGGTCAAGGTGCATAGTAGTTCCTTTAGGTATAATTATGGCAATGAAGCCAAGTTGTAATGTTGGTGGAAATGCGGCACTGGATGAGTTGTATGTAATACCTAAGGACAAGGTGAGTTATCGACTGGCCAGAGATCAAGGTAAGTTCTCGATAAAGAACGTTTTTGTAAATATAGACACAATCCTTAGACGTTATGAAAGGCAACCTTTTACGCCTTTAAGGAAAGTTGCCGTTGAAAAGGCAGAAAAGTGGATTTTACAGCGTTTAGAAAAATCTGGAGGCCTGGGTGCGATATGGCCTGGTATGGTTAATTCTGCAATAGCCATGAAATGCCTTGGTTATAAGGATGAACATCCTGCTTTAAAAAAGGCCATGTTAGAGATTGAAAAACTTGAAGTGCATGATAAAGACACATTGCACATGCAGCCCTGTGTATCACCTGTATGGGATACACCATTGACAATTTTGGCGCTTTCAGAGTCTGGTCTGCCGAGTGATCATCCTGCGCTGGTTAAAGCTGGACGATGGCTTTTATCGAAGGAGGCAAGGAGTTTTGGGGATTGGAGTTTCAAAAATCCTGTTAAGGAACCGAGTGGATGGTATTTCCAACATGCTAACGAGTTCTATCCGGATAGTGACGACTCGGCAGTTGTTTTGATGGCCTTATGGCTTATTGATTTGCCTGACAGAGATGGAAAAAGGGAAGCAATGCTAAGAGGTTTTAAGTGGCTTTTAGGAATGCAGAGTGACGATGGGGGATGGGGTTCTTTTAATAGAAACAATAACAAGGCCATTTTGAATCAAATTCCTTTTGCCGATTGGAACGCTCTCCTTGATCCAAGTACCAGTGACCTTACTGCGCGTGTACTGGACCTCATGGGAAAACTGGGATATGATGTGAGTTACTCTCCCGCAAAGAAAGCTCTTAAATTTCTTAAAAATGAACAGGAGGGAGATGGTTCCTGGTTTGGACGCTGGGGTGTAAATTACGTTTATGGTACATGGTCAGTATTGTCTGGTCTTTATTCAATTAAAGAAGATATGTCTCAAGAATATGTTAAAAAGGCGGCACTATGGTTAAAGAACGTACAAAATAGGGATGGTGGTTGGGGAGAAACAATCAAATCTTATTGGAATCCGTCTCTAAAGGCGATTGGGAAGAGTACGGTCTCTCAAACATCATGGGCGGTATTGGGGCTCTTATGCACAGAAGAAAGAGATTCCGAATCTGTAAAAAAAGGTATAAAATATTTATTAAATAATCAAAACGAAGATGGGACATGGGACGAAGAGGAATTTACGGGTACAGGATTCCCACGGGTCTTTTACCTTAGATACCATATGTACAGGAGTTACTTTCCACTTCTAGCATTGAGCAAGTATAGGAATATGGTTAAGTAATTTCGATTGATGATTTTAGATTGTAGATTGTAGGAGTGATTAAAATAAAGCCTTGGTTCTGTCCATGAGTACAATCAGGTTTTTTTTTGCTTATGGATTGGCTTATAGATTGATTCCAATGTATGGTAAAATTATTTATGTGTTCTCTTCAATTTCTACAGTATTTGCAGATTACTCAAATGGATAAAAACTGAGACATCAGCTCAAACTCCATTTTGCCATTTCATATACATCCTTAAAGCTTTTTCCTGTTTCCAGAACGACTGTAGGTTCGAATCCGCAATGTATCATACAATTACGACAGCGCGGGTCTTTTCCGTTCCCATATCTATCCCAGTCAGTAGTATTCATAAATTCCTCAAAGGTTTTAAAATGCGCATCTGTGATTAAATAACAGGGGCTTTTCCATCCATGATAATTCCTTGTTGGATTACCCCAGGGTGTGCACGTTAGATCTCTTTTGCCACTTAGAAATTTCAGGTAAAGGGATGAATTCAAAATCTTGTATTTTTTTGACAGGTCATAAATAAAACTGAATTTTTGATAAACTTCCTCCTTATTAAGAAAAACATCATTTGTGTTGTCTACAAAACTAAATCCCGGTGAGACTAACATACCGTCAATGCGCATTTCAGTCAGTAGTACAAACAATTCTTCTATTTCTTTTGGATCTGTATCCTTGTAGATTGTTGTATTGGTGCAAACCCTGAACCCCATTTTTTTTGCCTCTTTTATGGCATTTATTGCCTTTGTGAATACTCCCTTTAGGCCAACAATTTTATCATGAGTCTCTGATAACCCATCAAGGTGCACGTTTATGTTTAAATATGGACTGGGCTTAAATATTTTAAGTGAATCCGCCAGTGTGATTCCATTTGTACAAAGGTAAATGTGTCGTTTCTTGGTTATTAATCCATCTATGATCTTATCTATATCTGGATGTAAAAGAGGTTCTCCACCAGTAACCGTAACCACTGGCGATTTACATTCATCAGCTATGGACAAACATTCTTCAACACTCATCATTTTATTCATTGTATCCTTATATTCCCTTATCCTACCACAACCTTCACATGCAAGATTACAGTTGTGTGTAATTTCAAGCATTAGTACAAGTGGAAATCGTTTAACAGAAAAAAACTTGTTTTTTATTATGTATCTGACAAGGGAAGACGTTAAC
This sequence comes from Candidatus Scalinduaceae bacterium, assembly GCA_046759445.1. Lineage (GTDB taxonomy): Bacteria > Planctomycetota > Brocadiia > Brocadiales > Scalinduaceae > Scalindua_A. Next base: position 8,849 of record JBHICG010000009.1, on the reverse strand, counting down.
CTTAAAGAAACTCTCATTTTTTAGAAACCATGGGTTATTATGAAATGATTTGACATAAATATATAGTTATGCTAAATTCCCCAAGCTGTATTCAAGCTGTATTTTCGAAGAATTTATGTGTAATATATATTTATAATATAATAACTGTCAAGAGGAAAGATGATAGCAATAATAAGTGCTTTAAGACAAGAGATTTATCCTATTAAGGTTCATTTGAACGTTTCGAAAAGGTATAAACTAAAAGATGTGCTGTTCTATCAGGCAGACCTGAATGGCCTGCCTGTTACACTTGTTCAAAGTGGAATTGGTAGAAAAAAAGCTATTAAGGCAATTGATCTTTTATTACAGAATTTAAAGGTCAAATTGTTGATTTCTTCTGGGGTAGCAGGAGGGATAAGGCACGGGATTAATATAGGTGATTTGATTATAGCAGAAAATGTTAGCTATAGTAAAAATAGTGAATTTAAGAGTGAAGAATTGCAAGTAGAAACCAATTTTTCCTGTAATAAAGATTTTGTTCAATTGGCGGCACGACTTTGTAGTGACCTGGGGTTGAGGTCTCATAATGGCAATACATTAACTGTAGATAATGTCATAGACCAGGCAACCACTAAAAAAAAAATTGGAGATCAAACATCTTTTTTGGCTGTGGACATGGAAAGCGCTGCGGTGGCTGAGGTTGCTCATGAAAGGGGTATTGAGTTTGTGGCTATACGTTCAATTTCAGATGATATAGAGGATGATTTGGACATTGATTATAGTAACCTTATATCTGATAAAGGAAAAGTCAGGTTTTCTAATTTAGCCTTGAAAGTAATGAAAGAGCCACAACAATTAGCTAATCTGAGACGCCTAAATAAACAGACTAAAACTGCAGTTAAGAGGTTGTCATCATTCATGTTACAATATATACCTTCTCTTTATGATGAAATGTTAGCTTAATACAAGTCTTTTTTAATATCTAATATAGCAATTATGGGAGGTAAAATGGCTGATAAAAAAATTGGAATTGTAATGGGTAGTGATTCTGATTTGAGTACTATGCAAGAAACACTTGATGTATTAGTTGAATTTGGGGTTAAGTTTGATGTTGATGTGATTTCCTGCCACAGATCACCCCACCGCGCTTTTAAATATGCAAATGATGTGGAGAAGAAGGGCTATAAAGTTATTATTGCTGGCGCTGGGGGGGCCGCACACTTGGCCGGAATAATAGCAGCGTTAACAACTTTACCAGTTATTGGAGTTCCAATGTTGACACATGATCTGGGAGGGGTAGATTCCCTTTATTCAACAATTCAAATGCCGGGTGGTGTTCCAGTTGCGGCTGTAGGAATAGGAAAGGCAGGGGCAAAGAATGCGGCAATCCTGGCAATAGAAATTTTAAGCACTTCAGACAAAAACCTTAAAAAGAAAGTTATCAGTTATAAGAAAAAGTTAGCAGAAAAAGTAATACAGAAGGATAAAAACGTAAAAAGAAAATTGAAAAGAATGGGATAGTTAAATACCCCTGTTCCTCCCCCCACTGCTTTCTTGCACCGTATCGGCACGATGCGAAAGCAAGAAGTGGGGGAGTAAGGGGAATCGTGCTTCTCTCGGTTTCCAATTATATTAAAGGAGTTTTTTGTGCCTGTACCAACTATAGAATGGATTGGTGAGATTGATGGAAGGGTGAAGATTGTTGATCAGACTCTATTACCTAATGAATTGAAGTATGTTTACTGTGATAATGTAGAAGACATTTATAAAGCAATAAAGACATTAATGGTTAGGGGGGCACCGGCAATTGGCATCGCTGCTGCAATGGGAACTGTCCTGGGTATCAGGGATAAAAATTCAGGAAATTATGAGGATTTTCAAAAAGAACTGGAAAAAATAACTTCACATCTGGGTTCTTCCAGGCCAACGGCCGTAAATATATTCTGGAGTCTTAAGCGCATGAAAGATGTCGTTACAAAGAATAGTGACAGACCCATACCAGATATAAAAAACTTACTTCTTGATGAATCAAAAACTATCCTTGAAGAAGACAAAGAAATATGCAGGAAGATAGGCGAAAATGGGGAATTGCTCTTGAAGGACAATGATTGTGTGCTAACCCATTGTAATGCAGGGGGATTAGCAACCGCCTATTTTGGTACTGCATTAGCCGTAATCTTCGCAGCAGTGGAGAAGGGCAAAAATATTAGCGTGTATGCGGATGAAACACGGCCGTTACTCCAGGGTGCAAGGCTTACAGCCTGGGAACTCAAGAATGCCGACATTGATGTAACATTGATATGTGATAATATGGCCGCTCATATAATGAAACAAAAAAAGATTGATTGTGTAATTGTTGGTGCTGATAGAATTGCCGGCAATGGGGATACTGCAAACAAAATAGGTACATATAATCTTTCCATAATTGCAAAGGAACACAATATCCCTTTTTATGTTGCAGCACCGTCTTCAACTTTTGATTTAAGTATATCTTCTGGTGATGAAATCCCTATTGAAGAAAGGAATTCCGAAGAAGTCACGCATATTTTAGGTAATAAGTTTGCACCGGATGATATTAAGGTATTTAATCCTGCCTTTGATGTTACACCGGCAGGAAATATAAAAGCTATTATTACTGAAAGGGGAGTAATTAATAATCCAAATACTGAAAAGGTTAAGAGTATAATTGAAAATAACACATGAAATATACAACCCCTTAATGAAACTTTGTAAGGAGAATATTTGTGATATCTTTTAAATATTTCATCTGCTTGAGTGTATTTGCTTTGTTTACAACACTTATTCTTTTAGGATGTAAAACAGAAAGATATACGACAAAATTTGAATTGACGCCTGTTATGGAAGATAGTGTGACCACTCCAGAAAGGTTTACTAAGGAGCTTGAAGAAGAGTTAAGACTTGAAGATACGAAAAGGATGAAGATGTTGCAGGAAAAAGCAAAAAAAGAGGCAGAAAAGAAGAGTAAATCTGCTAAGAGCAATGTGGAAGAAATAAAGAGTGAAGAACCCCAAAAAGCAAAATAGGAATTAAGCATGCCACCTCGAGGTGGCATGGGCGAAAAACGCTAGATGCCAGAGTCTCATGAATTTGTGTATAGAAGTGTGCCCATTCGTTACGGGTTGAATACTATTCTATTACTGCCTATATTACCTTCAGCGTCTATTGCATTAATTACTACGGTATATTCTTCTGACGAAAAGTAGGGGATTTTGAGTATAAAAGATTCTTCCTTAGCATCGAAGATTAAGTCTACAGGGAACACAGTACTCCATTCCTCTGAATCCAGGGAATATTGAATTTCAGTTATGTGACTTATCTCATCTCTTGCAACACCAGATATAATTAAGGTATTATTTGACTTTTTAATCTTTTTAAGATCTGATAGTGTAGGTCTTGTATTATCTACAATAAACGTATTACTAACTTTTTCTTCTTTAAGTGATAGTTCTATCGGATTGTCGGGGTCATCTCTTGCTATGACTTTAACCTGATAATATCCATCAGGTATTCTATTTGTATTCCAGTAGTATTTTCTTTCTCCATTAATATTTCTTTTAAGTTCTTTCCATTTGCTTTCGTCTACACTTTTATATTCCAGATCAAATCTCAATCTGTCGTAATTAGGGTCATCAGCTTCCCACTTAATTATTTTTTTAGGTTCGTGTATTTCTAGCCCATAGTTAGTTTTGTCTTTTTCTGAACCTGCACGATTATGTCGTTCTGGTGGATAAGGGGGTGTTGTTGACGTTTTATTATTACTGGTTTTATTTTTTTTCTTGTTAGAATTTCCTGAGGAATTAATCTTAATGCTTCTAATTATGGGTGTTTGATTTTGTGGTAAATATGCAATACTAATATTATCAAGAACTGGTGTGGTTGAAGTATTATCAGTAGTAAGGTTAACTCTATATTGTATAAAACGGGCTGGAGGACTTTTTATTTTTTCACCATTAGATCGGCCTTCTTTAGACCAATCACTCCACGTAATATCAGGTTTCTTACTATTTCCAGATCTTGTTGACAAAGTTATGTTGGTATGCGAAGGGATATTGCCCTTCCATGATATACATCCCCACAGAGAATTAAATAAGGCATCATGAATAACAGACTCATAGCTCCCTTTATTAGAATATTTATTGGACAACAGATGAACGCTTGCGTTATTTCCAGTCGCTATGTATTTACGTCCGTTTTTATGTGGAAGAACATCCAGGATTTGTGACTCATAGAAATCGTAAAGCAAGGCAATCTCTTCATCATTACTATCAATCTTAAAAAGCTTTGCTTTGTTTCCGGTACCCACAAGAATATCATTGTTACTATCTACAGCCAGGCAAAGGATAAAGACCCTTTCTGCCGTAAATATTTCTTTTACTTTTCCTTCTTTATCTATTCTATAAATTGAATTTATTTTTGCCGTAATAGGTCTTTCCTCAATCTTATCTTCAGTATGATCTTCTTCAGCAGAAGGACGTTTTGAATTATTTGTGTTTGTGTTTGAAATAACATCGTATGGCATAACATTGTTTGTTTCGTAAGGAAACTCTTCGATAGGAGGTGGAGGTTGTATCTCTGGTTTCGTGGGGATCCTGGGGGTAGGCAGTACTGGAGGTATGCCAGATGACGTTCCTGCGTATAATATACCATTTTTGTCTATAGCCAAACAATGAACTTCATCTTCCTCTGCATCATAAAGGACAGAGGCCTTACCATTTGTGGTTATCCTGTAAATAAGACCCTCTGGTTCACAAGCTGCATAAATATTGTTATCCTTGTCTACAACGAGATCAAGGATATTTGAGTACTGAGAATCAAAGAAAACTGAAGGAACTCCTTCTTCTGAGATTTTATAAATTATGCCATTATTACCTGAAGCAACATATAAATCCCCGTTCCCATCGAAAACCATATCCCAAACGTAAGGATCAGGAAGTTCGCAAAATATTTTTCCTTTACCATCAGATGTTATTTTATAAATCCTGCCATGGGGTAATGTACCTGCATATATATTTCCTGAAGCATCTATAGCAATAGTGTGGACGTGTAACTCTGATGTTTTGTAAAACTCGATTACGTCATTCTGAGTAATTTTAAATATTGAACCAGGATCGCCAGTGCCCGCAAAAATTGAGTCTGTTTCATCTGTTGCCAGACACCAAACATATGCAGCCGGTATCTCCTTTATCTTACTCTTATGAGGCGATAAGGTGAGTTCCCCACTACTATGTACGGACACATTTTCTAATTTTCCCTTTGCAAAGTCGTTTGTGTTATTTTCTATCCACATTTGTGTTGTGACTGCAAACAGAAATCGTGTATTTGTGGTTAAAAAAGAAATGATAAAAAAGTTAATCATAAACACAAAAAAAAGCGTTTTCATTATTATTAATTCTCTTGTATCAATTATTATTCTCTACAAATAAATTAACAGATTGTTTGCCTGTAATAAGCCAGTTTGTCGGGATACGTTTAATCATTTCACCCCGTAAACGTCCGATGCCACTTCGATTTGATAAAGACATTATGCTTAGATAGGAATTCGGTAGTGATGGGAAGCTTTCACCCATATATGTTAGACCTCTTCTACTCAACTGTATTCTAGTAATCAAATTCTTGTTATTTTCCACATCTTCTAAATTGCTAACTAATTGCTCGAAGCTTGTTGGCATTAAACGGCCTGGAGCGCTTGTTCTTTTCAACATCTCACTATGATTAGCATCACAGACAGTTATCCTTATTGTGCTTCCACGGGTTACATCATCCGGGATTTTTATCTCTAAAGGTATAGAAACACATTCTTGAGCAAAAGGCTTCAATTTAACTTTTAAGTATATTTCGTCTCCCGGGGTAACCCATTTTTTGCTAACCCAGATGCTTTCGATGGAAGCGATGTTCTTAGTTTCCGTAATGTTGGCGACTAGCTTTATGGATTTTATTTTAACATCCATAAATTTATTATTAAGTAATGTTGCTATAGGATGAACAATTTTATATATAGAAAACCATGATGGCCCTGGATCATAATAGATGTTTTCCATAGTAATTGGTTTATGTCTGCCATCTATTTCAATATCGAGTCTAAGATTTACGAATTTTTCACCTATAGACTTTTCAGTGGCAAGTAATGAACTTTCAACCGTCATTTGTATAAGATTCGGCGTTAAAAGATTATCGTGAACTATTTCGAAATTATATTTAGTGTTTAAAGAGCCCTTAATCTCTACCTGGCATGGAATCATTTGTGCATATTCTCCCAGTCTTCCGGAAATGGACGATCTTCTATCCTGTGTAATTCTGCCTATTACTTCTCCGGGTACTGCCATTTTAACTGAACCGGACTGACTTGCCAATATAGTGTAAATGTGTGCTGTTGACATTGGCAGATCCGTAGTACCTGACTGAATTAAAGGGTGGCCGAAAGCGAGAATGTCATTACCTTCTTTATAAGTTATGGTACCAATTGCACAAACACTTAAATCGCCTCTAACCATTTCGACTGCAATAGCTGCGCCTGGTACCAGATTATGCGAATAGTTGGGAGAATTTGTGCTACCTTTATTACTCTGAAATGGTAACCAACCACGTTTGTTGAATAACGAGTTCATCCTTTTAAGGCTTCTATTATCAAAACCCGATGTTATTAATGGTGTTTGAATAGGCACAAGATCGATTGTAAAAGGTTGTTGAAAATTGGAGTTTGCGGATAATTTATCTTCAAATGAAATTCCATGAGATAATAATTTGTTAACAACCTCCACGTCTTGTGTATTTAATGGTGTGCTCCATGCACTGTCTTCTTTGGTAAAAGCTGATTTTTCGGTTTGTGGTTCTATTTTAAGTACATCCAGCATGACTCCTATAGGAGTCACTCCTGCAATGGCCTCTTTAGAAAAGCTCCAACCATGTGATACAGCACCAACCAGCTTATTATCTATATATACGGGACTGCCGCTCATTCCTGCTACAATACCGGTCTTGTTTAAAGGACCTCCTGTCATTTTTATGAGTATCATGTCGCTTCTTGCTTCCCAATTTTTTAGTACTCCCAAGACTTCTATATTAAAGACTTCAATCCTTTGTCCTGAAAATACTGTTTTTCCATAACCCTTCATACCAGGTGTAATTTCATCAACATTCATTAACTCAATTGCCAAGACGTTATTTTGCGTAGGTATTGCTACCACACAAAAACTTACCAACAATTTAAAAATAAAAAGAAGTGCTATTTTTTTTATAATTTCCATTATATATATCCTTTTATGTGTAATTTGATAAATATTAATTTGGACTTAAACATATGTCCTATACATAAAATATTGATATTATGTCTTTAAAGTGATATATTACTTAATAAAAAATATTTTCCAAACTATTTTTAGAAAAAATATATAATACGAAATTAAAAACCGTTCAAAAAGCCTTAAGCCTTATTCATCAGTCTGTTGATAATTTGCTATAATGACAATATATAGTGCTCTTAATAAAAGAATATGGTCACCAAACTTTTAGATTTAAGAAATGCAGTTTTATATAGGGAAAACATAAGGGAAGCCGCACAGGCATTGATCTCTGGTAATATTATAGCGTTTCCGACCGAAACAGTATATGGTTTCGGCGTGGAAGTTAACAACAGTGCTGCAATAAAACGTTTATATAGTATGAAACAAAGACCTATAAGCAAGAAATTAGCTATAATGATTGCTGAGCCGGATGACGTGACAAAATATGTAAAAGACATACCACCAACTGCCAGAAAATTAATAAGCTCATTCTGGCCGGGTCCTTTAACCATAGTTTTTGTTCTTCCTGGTAATAAAACCATAGGCATTAGAAATCCAAGTAATCATGTTGTAAAAGACCTTATCAAGTGTGCTAAAGTGGAAATAACTTCGACAAGTGCAAATATTACTGGAAGACCTCCTGCCATAAATGCCCAACAAGTAATAGATAACCTTGGTGACAAGATTGATGTTGTTTTAGATGATGGGCCAACACCATCAAGAACTCCTTCTACTGTAGTAAAGATTATGGATGATTCTTTTGAAATCATTCGTCATGGTTTAATTGAAGAAGAAAGGATTAACGGGTGCTTAAATGAAAATTGCATTGGCGGCAGATCATAGAGGATTTAAGTTCAAGGATATGATTGCGACATTCCTTTCAAATCTTGGTCATGAAATCGTTGATTATGGCACTTCAAATGGTACGGATTCAGTAGACTACGCTGATTATGGACTTCAGGCTGCCAGGTCAGTATCCAGAGGTGAAAGCGAAAGAGCCATTTTGGTTTGTGGAACAGGGCTAGGGATGTCGCTTGTTGCAAATAAGGTAAAGGGTGTACGGGCTACGGTGTGTCATGACCTTTATACTGTAGAGATGAGTAGAAGACATAATGATTCTAACGTACTGTGTCTGGGTGCGGATGTGGTAGACCATAAATTATTGGAGAAAAAAATAAAGCTATGGCTAGAAACACCCTTTGAAGGGGGGAGGCATGCCCGCCGCATTGGTAAGATTATGGATCTTGAATCGAGTTAATTGAGACGTAGCGTAATATCTTTGTCAATTCGGAAAATTACAAATATTTCAAACACAAACTTGATTTGATAAATACTGGATGAGAAAAAAAGTTCCCTTACAAAAAATAGTCGCTGGCCCTATTATTCTCCATAAATACAATCTAACCCACTCCAAACCACATCTTGCCTTCTATAGCCATGTGAATCCTTATATTTACTCTACCAGTAGCAATATACCCCATCATTTCGCTGAAGTTCTCTATAGCAAAGTTAAGAAACTCTGGGTCATCAATTTCATCTGAAAGTATTTCCGCTTCCTTTTTAATGGCA
>JBHICG010000008.1:0-79238 GCA_046759445.1 Candidatus Scalinduaceae bacterium | reverse complement strand
CTTAATTATTCTCCTAACTTACTGCATATTGTTTTGATCCATTAAACATATAACTTAAGTTTTTCACCGAACTTCAGAGCCACGCCTAATCTTTTATCATGATTGATAACCTCTATCTCATCTGTCCTGATAACCACTCCGGTTCCTGTAAGTCTGACTGTTTTTTCAGGCAACCCTGTTGTAGAAGTGCTTGTAACTACCTCAATCGCAATCGCTTTCCCCGATGAATACTTTTTGGTATCACTTGTTGTCACTTCGAAATAGACACCACCTGAGCTAATATTCTCTGATTTAACCTTCTGATCGTATAGCACTATTGGCAGAGAAATCCTTAATCTCTTCCCAGCTCTCCTTTCAATCTTGTTTAAATTGTTTGACATAGTCTTCTTTGTTCTCTAATACTATAACTCTAGTTTGTAATTGTTAATTGCCGGAATCTTGTTCTTAGTATGTTACATGCTTCTGTTATTTATCAAAGCTGTCTCTCTATGCCCCATGTTCAGACTGGTATGTTTAAACCTGATATAACTACAGTAAACTTCAGAAGAGTTTTCGATTACGGGGGTATGCACTTGACTACCCCTTCTGATTAAATTCATATATCCATCTATCTATCACAATTTCCTTACCATTAATGAGTGAAAATTTAACATTGGTGTAAGCTGTGATAGGTATATGTCTTAGAATTTAATTCTTCAATGGAATGTGATGGAGGCACATAATCTTCATCAGGTAAACAATGTTTATTAAAATCAACATAATATCTCAAGAACCTTCATTATGTACTTAAGTAATTACCCAACAAAGAATAAGGTGTGTTCATTATTCATAACAATATTCATTAATAGTTGGCGGGGAAATTGGGTTTTTTAGCACTTTTAAAAAAAATAAAAAAAATGTCTATGAATGTTTTAGACAGTCTATGACAGACTATGGTAAGAAATCTTACATGGAGCGAAAGAACATCAACGGGGGTTCATAAAGCTTCGTGTGGGGAATTACATTCTTGCTATGAGAGTTTCAAGCCCGCCTGCCGTCGGGCTGGAAAGCAGGCCAGATCATGGAGGATGAATACGAGCAATTGGACAAGTTGCACTATAAGGTTGAAAATGAGCTACTGAGGTTGTTTGCATCTCTACAAGAGAAGCAAACACTCATGCCACTAAGGGCGCTATCTGTATGCGTCGTAAAAGCGACAGGCTGGCAAATCATGAAAATTGGATTCCTTACAAAAGCAAGGTTGCCTCCCTGCCTTTCGTGAGGAATCCAATTTTATTTTTGTGAAAGTGGGAAGATAACGCGCAGTTGGAGTGAGCTTATGCTTCGGTGTAACCCTAACCCGAACGAGTCGGGTTTATAAATATTATAGAATTCCCGAGACGTTTAAGGTTTTCTAAACGTCATACTGTACTTCTTCATTTTTTTATAAAGTGTTGTTCGATTTAATTGTAAAACCCTGGCCGTTTTATTTTTGTTCCAATTAAAATGCTCTAATGTACTCTCAATATGATCCCTTTCAGGTTTCTCCATCGCCTTCTTTAATGAAAATGTACCAATACTCTTAGAATTCGGCGCAGCTTCATACTTTGCAAAAGACATGTCATTTACATTTATATACTCTCTGGTGGCCGTTATTACTCCTCGTTGAATAATATTTTCTAGCTCTCTCACATTACCAGGCCATGTATAATTTTGAAACCTATACATGGTTTCATCTGATATACGTAGTTTCTTTTTCTTATACATGATACAATACTTATTCAGAAAATGATCAGCCAGTAACTTAATATCGGAACGTCTCTTGCGAAGTGGTGGAATATTAATGGGTATAACGTTTATTCGGTAATATAAATCTTTTCTAAAATTCCCTTTTTCTGTCTCATCCTTGAGATTGCTGCTCGTTGATACTATCATTCTCACGTCTGTGGTAATAGTTTTGAGACTTCCTAATCTCTCGAATTTTTTATCTTGTAAAAATCTTAATAATTTGACCTGGAATGAAGATTTAGTAGTGTCAATTTCATCCAACAAAATAGTTCCACCATTCGCCAGCTCAAATCTACCGGGTTTTTCCTTTATGGCATCAGTAAAAGATCCTTTGGAATGCCCAAACAGCTCACTATCCAATAATGTGTCTGGTATAGAACCACATGGTATTTCTACATATTGCTTGTCATTTCTGGAAGAATTGTAGTGGATTGCTTTTGCAATTAATGATTTACCTGTACCATTCTCGCCCGTAATAAGAATTGTTGCATTACGGTTTGCAACAATTTTAATTAGTTCCCGTATTTTTCGTATTTCTTTATCCTGACCTATAACATCATCTAAACTTACACTTGTATGCCTTTCCAACTCGATATTTTGTAGATCAGGCCTTTTGATAGCCTGACGTACTAACATCCTAATTTTATCGTCCTTAAAAGGTTTCATTATGTAATCATACGCACCAAGCTTAATTGCAGATACTGCATCCTCAATCTGGCCGTACCCGGTAATTAGGATAACTGACGATTTTGGGTAGTTTTCACTTATATGTTTGAGAAGATCAAAACCTGTTACTTCAGTCATGTTAACATCTGTAACAACTACATTGAATAATTTTTGCTTTAATTTTTCTGATGCTATTTTACCATTACAGGCTGTTTCGATAAAATATCCCTCGTATTTAAGCAATTCTGCAAGCGAATCACATTCGATTGGATCATCATCGACGATTAGTATATTATATATATTTTCTATTTCTTTTTCTAATGGCATAATTAATTACGGGAATTGTGACTAGAACAGAGTACTCAAATGTTCTATAAACAAAGTCAAAGCTAATGAAAAACATATATATAAAATGTTCAAATATTTCAGAGGTTAAAATTCGAGTACCTCTTAGACATTTTCTCTCGATTTAGCATCACAAAATATTATAATTTTAAGCGTTTAAGCGTTTTAATCGTAATACCGTCAACCGATATTTATTTCTTCTGCTAAAAAGAATTGCTGAATTTTAAACAGCAATCTTTCTTCAAAGGAGAGATCGATGAAAAATACTTAGGTGCTAAACGCATTAAAAAAACGTACAATTTGCTGTCACCGAAATAATTATGAGATTTGCGTTGAGAGAAACTCGTTAACCATTATAATTATTAAACTTTAATTCTCATTCAACAGGTATTGAAACAGTAAATGTTGTCCCCTTACCTTCTTTACTATCTACAGAAATATTTCCTCCCATCTTTTTAATTATTTCCTCGCAGATTGCCAAACCCAAACCCATACCAACACCCTTCCTTTTATTTGTAAAGAATGGATCAAAAATCCTTTTTTGAGCGCTAGGAGGGATTCCAACGCCGGTATCTGAAACACTTATAATGTTTCTCCCTTTTCTTAGCTTTGAAGTTATCTTTAGTTCTCCACCATCTAGCATTGCATCGATTGAATTATTCATAATATTTATTAGGACTCGAATTAAATCTCCATTATTTGTGCAGGAATCCTGTTTATCCGTGTTAAAAGAAATCTTTATTTTATTGGACAAGGTTTTATGATCTAGAAAGGCAACTGCGTCCTTTATAATATTGTTAATTGGAATCATTTCTTTATCAGCGTATGTAGCTCGCGAAAAATTCAATAAAGAGCTAACTATGTCTACCATTTTTCCAAGGCCATTTTTACTTTGCAACAGATAATTCTTTAATTTGTTATTTCCATTGGACAACCTTACGGAAAGATTAATAAATCTCAGTATGCCATCAAGTAAATTGTTTAACTCATGGACCACCTTTATTGATTGTTTACCACAGACTGCAAATCTTTCAGATGCAGATAATTCATCTTCTAATTCAAGCCTTTTAGTTGTGTCTTCAACTATCAAACATCCACCAATTACAAAATTATTTGTATTCAATATTGGTGAAGACCTAATATTAAGCTTATACGACTTTCCAGATGGTGCATTGAATTCAACTTTCTCCACTGTCCAGATCTTGCCTTTTGCTATAACCTCTTTAAGTTCATCATATAAACATATTTTTTCAAATTTAGAATACAACCTAAAGAGCCTAAGTGATGAAGTGCCATTCTGGCTTTCCAATAATTTGTTGAAATAAGAATTCGATGCAGCAACCTTAAGATTCTTGTCAAATATAAGTATTCCAGACTGAACATTGTTCATTACATTTTCGTGATACATTTTTATTAGACTAAGTTCGGACTTTGTTTCTCTTAGTTTATCATTTGAATCTTTTATTTGTGCTTTTAGCAGTTCTATTTCTTGCTCTGTCGCTTTTATACTTCCTTTGTTAATAAGTGCTGTTGATGACATTACTTTAACCTCCTCATTCTCTTTCCTTAACCAACTAATATTAACACATTATCCGTCTTTAATTTTATCTTGTTCGGAGTAAACTCAATAGTTATTAAAGAAATTTTGACCTTTATTATAAATCGAATAGTTGAAATACAATTTATTAACTTGAAAGAAGTATTCTAGCTTATCTACTTTGTGATCTTTTTTTCAATTATATTAAACATTTAGATTGCTAAGTGTTTATGATACTTTGAATTGTCACAACTTCTGTTATTCATAGTTCTTACAAATTGCTTCAAAATTCTTCACTGCAATAAATAAATTATCTGTATAGCAAAAGTTATTCCTATAGTCACAAATTTTAACAAGATTGCTTCTGACGTTTATAAGTTAAAAGTATGTAGTTAGTTATGAATTAAAAAAAATATTTGATAATTTTTTTAAATAAAATTATGTTTATGAAAATCAACTTTTCTTTAATTCTACTTCCATAACATCATAATAATAAAAGAGATAAATGCTTTCAACAAAAGCTTACAATGTGATGTTTTTTTGAATGTGTGGTTTAAATCTTTGCTTTTATCAACTACAGGAAAATATCAAAAACAACTTTTCTTGTTTTTTGCGTTCTGAAAACTATGTTGTAGGACTGGCAAACAACAACACAAATGCCTCAAAAGATAAAAAATCTCAGCAAGTTAAAATGGATGGTGTTACGAACAATTGCATTTATACTTTTGAGTCTTTTAGCTGGTATGCCAGTCATTACTTGTAAGCTTCCAGCTAAATCTAAAATCAAGGTTAATTCTACATGTCTTAAATGTAAAGGCGTGAAGTTGAAGGTTTGAAACCTAAATATACTGCACTATTTTTATCTAGCCGCATATTATCTTATACTTGCATTTTCTTTATCACCTTGTAAAATAGAGGCCTTAAGTTTCAATCATTGATACACCAGACGGAAACGATAACGACAGTATTGTCGTTATTTTTATTTAATCGAGGAGAAATATCGTGAGTATTACAAAGGAAAAGCTTGTTGAAGAATTGAATAATGATATTAGTAGAGAATATGCTTCTGAAATACAATATATTCAACATGCTTCAGTTATTACTGGAGCACAATATGAGTCCATTCGAAAAGAGCTGCTCGTTCACGCACAGGAAGAGATGCAACACGCTATAATGTTATCTGACCAGATTATATCTTTAGGTGGAACTCCTACCATTGATGTTGGAACGATGGAAGTGTCCAATAACAGCCTCGAAATGCTTAAGCAGGACCTGAAGAGAGAAAAAGACGCAATAGAACGCTACAAAGAAAGAATTGCGCAGGCAGAAACTTTAAGAGAATATGGAACACGTAGAATTCTTGAGGATATTCTTATTCAAGAAGAAGAACACAAAAGAGATCTTTTATCAGCAGTGGGCACATAGGGATAGGCCCGCTTGTTCTCATAGTCTTTGATCACTTTTCCGTCAATTGTAAAAAAACACGCCCTCTGATGCTGTGTGTCATAATGTCATTATGAACTCTTAGATGCAGGTTATAAATGTTTGATGGTTGATCCAGCTAATGGTGGTGCATAAAACATTTATTCATATTTAGACAGGATGGTAATTTTCCTCTTCTTTTTCTTCTTCTAAAGAATTCAATTTTCTATATATGGTTCTGGGTGTAATACCCAATAAATTTGCTGTAATTTCCTTATCTCCATTTGTCCTCCTTAGTGTTTCAACGATTATTTTTTTCTCAATCTCACGTAATGGCATGCCGAATGGTACAGTTAGCTTTCTATCTTCAACTCTACTTTCAACAATATTTTCAGGAAGGTCCTTTCGTGAGATGATTCTGTCCTGTGTAAGAACAACAGCTCTTTCAATTACATTTTTTAATTCACGTACGTTGCCTGGCCATGAATAATCAATTAAGACGTTGAGTACGTCCTCAGAAATATCATCTATTTTCTTGTCGTTTTGCTCCTGATAAATTTTAAGAAAATGACTAACTAAAAGTGGGATATCCTCTTTTCTCTCCCTTAATGAAGGAATATTTATGGTAATTACATTTAAACGATAGTATAAATCCTCTCTAAATCTTTTTTGTTTTATTGCATTTGCAAGATTAACATTCGTTGCCGAAATTACGCGTACATTACATCTTAATACTTTAGTACTCCCCAACCTCTCAAATTCACCTTCCTGCAAGATTCGGAGCAATTTAACCTGTATAGATGGAGTTATTTCACCGATTTCGTCTAGGAATAACGTTCCTTCATCAGCAAGTTCAAAACGACCCTCTTTCTGGCTGACAGCGCCCGTAAATGCGCCTTTTTCATATCCAAATAGCTCAGATTCAAGAAGTGAATCGGGTATAGCAGCACAACTTATCTTTATCAAAGGTTTGTCTTTTCTTGGTCCTAACTTATGGATAAGGGATGCTATGGCTTCCTTGCCAGTGCCATTTTCTCCTTGAATTAAGACGGATGCCTGACTGGGCGCTACCTGCTCGGCCATTTTTATAACATCACGTATTGCATCACTTTGCCCAATAATGTCTGCATCTTTATCGTAGCCAGATCGTGCTAGTTGTTTATGTAAGAACTTATTTTCCACAACAAGGGCTTGTTTCTCTATAGCTTTTTTAATCATATTACTGATCACAATCTTTTTAAAAGGTTTTGTAATAAAGTCATAGGCGCCATCCTTCATGGCGCCAACTGCTTTTTCTATTGTTCCGTGTGCCGTAATTAATATCACTTCAACTTCAGGTTTGATTAGTTTTGAAGCCTTGAGTAACTGAATACCATCCATTTTGGGCATTCTAAGATCGGATAGCATTACATTTACATTCCTTTTTCTCAAGGTATCTAATGCTTCTTCTCCTTCTTCTGCTAAAAGAACTTTATAGCCCTCCTTTGAAAGAATTCTAAATAAGGCAAGTCTAATACTTTCCTGATCATCAACAATTAAAACTGTAGGATTAATTTCTGGTTTAACCAACTATCTTCTCCTTATTGCTCTTGACCAGAAACCTGACTTCAATTGTAGTACCCCTACCTATTATACTTTTACAAAATATTTCGCCGTCATGCTCTTCGATAATTTTTTGAGTTAAGGCAAGCCCTAAGCCTGTACCATCAACCTTTGTACTATAAAATGGATCAAAAATCTCTTGGATATCCTTTTCTGAAATGCCTAGACCAGTATCGGAAATGCATACTTCGATAATATTTTTTCTAATTATTGTAGATATATCCAACTTACCGCCTTTAGGCATTGCATCAAAAGAGTTCTTCAGGATATTAAGGAACGCTTGCTTGATCTGATTTTCATCTAAAAATATTTCTGGTAGATTAAGCGCATAACTTTCTTTCAATACAATATTTCTTTGTGCAATTTCCTCTTTAAGAAATTTTGCAAGTCTAATCAGTACATCATTGATAGAAGTGGGCCTTAGTTCTAACTTAGGAAATCTGGCATGTCTTAGATATTCATCACTTATTTCTGTTAATCTATCAATTTCCTTCATAATAGATCTAATCAGATTTTCAGTCTCTGTTTTATTGCCATTACCATTATTAATTTCATCATACAGTAATTCTGTATTTAAACTGATTGAACTTAATGGATTCCTGATTTCATGTGCAACCTTTGCAGACATTTCACCAATAGTTGCCAGACGCTCAGTATGCAAAAGTTGAAGTTCTAATTTCTTCCTCTCCGTGATATCATGGCTTGTCAAAACAGTACCCCAGTACTTACCATCGTTATCATATACGGCAGAATATGTGTTATACAAACAACCATTCTTAGTCCTTATTTCCTCATGCTGTGAGGTCTCAATTCCCTTTCTGAATTTTTCAGTAAAATTTGACACTTTCTCTCCAATATAAGGGGTAAGTTTATCTTTTATTGATTTACCAATTATTTCTTCTCTCTTTATATTCCAGGTTTTTTCGATTTCCTTGTTGCACATGGTTACCTCATCACTGGTGTCTATAAATACTACACCCTCAGCCATGTTTTCTATAGTAGACTTTATCTCAAACAATATGTCGTCTCTGCTTTTTCTTAACTTATCCATTATAGAGGTAACAAAATAAACAGAAATAAAGATTGTGCTTGCAAGAGCGAAAAATATACCCAATATATATTCTTCAGAATGCCATAGCTCTTTACCAAATGCGAAAGTAGAAAATATCTTTAATGGCTGATGTGGTATTACTGAATAATATTCTAGTAATATTAATAATGCAAAAAGGCACGTGGCAAAAAGAGCCTGTAGATAACTGTATTTTTTTTCAAGTAGTATTCCTGCTATTATTACATGGAATAAGAAATACAAGATAAACGGATTCTCAACACCACCTGCAAAATAAATTAAACAAGTTAATGATATGAGATCCAACATAATTTGTATACCAGCATGCTTCTGGACAGACGCATAACTCTCTATTCGAAGAACTTTTGTGTAAAATAAAAAACCTGTATTGAATAATCCCAAAAGTATCCCAATAACATATAGTGGCGTAACCCATGTTACTACATCAAAAACCTTACTGGCAATAAACGTTGTAATAAATAAACCTAAGATTGCAATCCAACGCAAGCTAATTAGCCAGTATAAACGTTCAATTAATTCTGCTTTTTCTAAAGTTTCCTTAAACACCTAGAAAGCTCCAATCAACCTCAAATTCCACATTTTGATACGCTCATATCATAAGATATTACTTTTTTATAACTTACAATAATTATATTAAAAATAATATATGATTTCAAGCATTCAGCGAACCTCTTTCGAACCCTATCACGACAATAAAGGTTTTATACATTTTTTTGGTCATAAACCAATTTTCCCCTCTTAATTACCTTTTCAATATTATTCACGCCAAAATGGTAAGGTATATAATTATAACTCGGAATATCAAAGATGATGATATCGGCAATTTTTCCTGCTTCCAGGCTTCCTACATCTCTTGCCACTTCAATCGCATGCGCTCCATTTATTGTCGAGGCATTAAGTGCCTGTTCTGGCGTCATCTTCATTTTAAGGCAAGCGATTGTTATTACCATCTGCATACTCTCCGTAGGACAAGTACCGGGATTAAAATCCGTTGCAAGCGCTATCGGCAAGCCTTTATTTAATAAACTCTCAAGTGGTGCATAGTTATTATTCATCAAGTAAAAATTCACACCAGGCAATAAAACCCCTATGACATTACTTTTTACTAATTCATCTATTTCTTCATCAGTAATTAAGTCTAAATGGTCTGCTGAGACAACCCCTAATTTCGCACTTAATCTTGCTCCGCCAATATTCTTGAATTGATTAAGATGCATTTTCAAACGTAAACCTTTTTCTTTTGCTTCCGTAAGTATTCTTCTACTTTGTTCAACCGTAAATGCACCGACATCGCAAAAAACATCACAATACCTTGCATGATACTTAACCTCTGAGAGCATATCAATGATAAGATCTATATATTTGTCTGGATTGGTTTTGAATTCATCTGGAATTACGTGAGCGCCTAAAAATGTAGGCACTATATCAATTGGATGGCTGTCATTAAGTATTTTGATAGCCTTGAGTATTTTTAGTTCGTTGTTCGGGTCCAAGCCGTATCCACTCTTTATCTCTACAGTAGTAGTGCCGTGAATCAACATATTGTCAAGATACTTCCTTGAAGTTTCAGCCAATTCATCAACAGATAATTTGCGTGTATCACGTACGGTACTTAAGATGCCACCACCTTTTTCTAGAATCTCCAAATAGTCAGTTCCTCTTATTTTTTCCACAAGTTCATTTTCCCTGGAACCACCAAATACTGCATGAGTATGACAATCAACAAAACCGGGACTGACTACTTTACCGCTTGCATCTATTGTATTAAAATCACTATCGTCTTTGTATTCCTCCCTTAAGTCTTTTGTTTCACCAACATCAATTATTTTGTCCTTACATACAGCAATTGCGCCATCATGGATTATTCCGACATCATCTAACTCATTTCCTACTTTGGGCCTTCTGGACGCGTCACGCATCGTAAGCAATTCCTTGCAGTTTAAGATTAACAAGTTGGGTTTTTTACTCATGCTAAAAATAATTAATTGTTTCTCATGTCACCCTTTGTTACTTTGCATTAGGATATCGAGAGGACTTCTGGGCTGGTTTGACATGTTTCTGACAACATGAGTATAAATCATCGTAGTATTAATGTTCTTGTGTCCGAGTAACTCCTGAATCTCCCTTAAATTTACTCCATTTAAGAGGAGATGAGTTGCAAATGAATGTCTGAGAGTATGAACGGTTGCATGCTTCGGGATACCAGCTTTTCTAACCATATTAGCTACAGCAAACTGAATAGCCTTTTCACTGATATGATGACGTCTGACCTTCCCACTTCCTGGGTCTACCGATAATCTGGCAGAAGGGAAGACATACTGCCATCGCCATTCTTCCTCAACGTTTGTGTATTTCCTGGCAAGGGCATCAGGAAGAAAAACTTCTCCGTAACCTTCTTTTAAGTCCTTTTCATGAAGTACCCTAACTTTTTCAAGATGTTCTTTAAGTTGGGTTTTAACATAATCGGGGAGTATAGTATAACGATCCTTATTCCCCTTGCCATCTCTAACGGCAATATTATTCACCTCAAAATCAATATCCTGAATCCTTAACCTTGCTAACTCCATAAGCCTGAGTCCGGAACCATACAAAAGCTGTATGAATAAAAGATGTGTCCCTTCAACATGTCGAAAGAGTTTTTCCACTTCTTCTACAGTTAATACAACAGGAAGTTTTGGGCCGCGCTTTGCCCTCACAGTCTTTCCCAGATCATAAACATCAATATTAAGTATATTTCTATAGAGGAATAGTAGGGCATTAAAGGCCTGATTCTGGGTGGATGATGAAACATTTTTCTTTATAGCAAGATAGCTGACATAGTCTTTCAGATCAAAGGAGTCCAGTTTTGATTGAGAAATGTCTTTACCTTTTATTTCTGCTGTAAATTTAAAAAATCTTTTTATCCAATCTATATAAGTACGTTCAGTGCTATAAGAATAATTTTTAATCCTGATAATTTCCCTGGTATTATTAATAATTTCATTTACGTTAATACCATTTTTTTGAACTTGTTTGGAATATTCAGGAAAAATAGAGGAAATGTCACCTTTAAGATAGTGGAAAATATACATCTTTATTGCCTTATCAGCCTGTGACAATTGCCAATCTGGAGTTTGCTGGTTTTTCTGCAGGTGAGACAAGAACTGAGGTATTATAATATCGGCTTTATGATTATTCGAGTGTTTATTATTACAGTAACTTAAAAACTTACTTACCCATAATGCATAAAAAGGAGCATTCTTTTGAGGTGAAAATTGGTTTGATACTATGTAATTTTGAAAATCAGGCAGAATTTTGTCATTCATTTCGTTAATTATATTTAAAAAGAATTACTTATAATAGAATAATAAACATTATTTAAGAGAATTACAAATAAAAATATTATTTACATATATTATTATTAGATTAAGATTTACTTAATTTTTTATTGATTTAAATACTTTATTAATTTAATATGCTGAACATTAAAAATACACAATAAACATAATATCTTATATTAATAGTCTCATCAGCCTTCAAGCTTCCAGCTTGAGCCTGCTCCGACTTCGCTTAGCTCCGCATTCGCTTACATAATATGAATATAGAAAATCATTTTAAAAATTTGACGATGGAACTTGAATCTTTGAAGGACAGGGTCCGTCATTATATAAACGATAGGCATTGGCTGTCAGACGGTGAATGGAAAGAAAGTGTAATTAGGACTATGTTGAGAAGGCACTTCCCTACAAGCATAGGGATTGGAAGCGGCTTTATTGTTTCCGAAGGGAAACCTTCTACACAAATAGATATTCTTCTGTATGACAATTCAAAACCAGTTTTGTTTCAAGAAGGTAATTTTGTCATTCTTACCCCGGATGCCGTGCGAGGGGTGATAGAAGTTAAAACAAAACTTTACCAAAACGAAGATTTTAACTCTGCAATAAAAAAGTTATGCAAAATTGCAGAATTGATCAATCCATTTTCCACTTACGCTCTAGATCGGTTCATAGGCCTTTTTTCATATGAAGAATCGGGTTTCAATACAACCGAAATTCTTTCCACCCTTCAGAAAAATTGTGACGGGCACAAACATAAAATAATAAACTGCGTTTCTTTAGGTCAGAATTATTTTGTTCGATTTTGGCCGAGCGATCCAAACAGCAAAGCAGGAATGCAGGATTATCACAAGTGGCATGAGTATTATCTAAAAACTATGGCACCGGCATATTTCATTCATAATGCAATAGATCATTTGTTTCCCCAATGGACAAATAAGAATAATGATATTTGGTATCCTGAGAATGGTAAAGAAAGCTATAAAACGGGAGAAATATTTTTATACAGAGATGAACAAATTGTTTAATTCTTGAAAAAATCAAAGCAAACAATTTAATTCAGACGTAATTAGGGACAGCTGTATATGCTCAGTAATTAGGTAACTCTTTTTTACTATAACACTATTAGAAAACAATACATAAGACTAAAGTTTATTACTAAATTATTGAGCTAGTACAACGCGCCTATTTGTTTTATGTGGTATTTTAAATCATGGCATATAATAAAGAAAAAGAAGATGAACAAATCATAAGAAACATAAAGGAAGTGTTCGATAACAGGAAGGCCTTGTGGTGATGATAGATTTATGAAAAAGCTTGAGAAATTATTTGGAAGAAGATTAAGGGCACTACCTTGGGGAAGGCCACGAAAGGGCAATAAATAGTCGCTGTCGTCCCTATTTAGCTAGATGTAAAAAATAATATTTAAAAAAGGAGGAACTCATGAATCTTGGAGTAACAAAAACTATGGCGAATGCAAGAAATAGTATGTCAGAGGGCGCCTTTCAGCAAGCAGGTAGTGCGCTAAGCGCAGCGAAGAATATTGTCCGCGAAGAAATGCAAAAAGAAACATCGTCACGAATTGAAGAAACCATCAACAAACTTCAATCTAATAGACAGATAGCTGCAGAAGAGATTGCTTTAATAAAAGCGTGGATAGTTGGTGATGCCGAAGGTTATATAAAAATGGAAAACAATTTTCAAGATTGGGGAAATGAATATGAAAGATTAGAAAAATTATTAAAAAATTATGAAAACAAAGTTTGCACTGCTGAAGATTTGCTCAAATTACATGGTACATTAGAAGATGCTGTAAGGGTTAACCATGACATTATAAATTTCTTGGAAAAGCAAGACAGAATAAAAAAATTTGAATCTGCTATAGCAGATGGCTTAGATAAAAATGAAAGAGATACCTTAGTTAAAGTATTGATGAGAAAATTACAATCTCCAGATTATTAGCATCTAACCACTCATTCCACCGGATTGTTCTCGCGCTTCGCGCGAGCCCAGCCGGTGAATTCGAATGTTAGCAGTGCGGGAAAAAAGACCAGACATGAAGCAGATTATCCAGAAGATTTACGAGACGGGCACAGTTATAGGGCAAAGCGGGGAAGTTCATAAACTACACTCTGAGATCGATCGCCATGAAGGAGAGTTCCTTTTTGACATCATAAATAATGATTCCCAAATTCTAAAGACTCTCGAAGTTGGCTGCGGTTATGGGCTTTCATCGTTGTTTATTTGCTTAGCCACCCGGGAACGAGCCGGGGCTTCGCACACTATCATAGATCCATTCCAAAAAACTCTGTTCGATGGCGCTGGCATAAGGAATTTAGAAGAGGCAGGAATTGATTATTTCCATCTCATCGAAGTCAAGTCAGAGTTCGCACTGCCACGGTTGTTGGAAGAGAAGGAAGGCGAGTTTGACTTCATTTTCATAGATGGTTTCCACACATTTGACCATACACTCTTGGATTGCTTCTATGGTACGCGCTTACTCCGAGTAGGAGGTTACCTTGCGATTGATGATGTATCTTTTCCATCTATAAAACGTGTTGTCGATTTCTTGAAGAACTATCCCTGCTACGAGAAGTATGGCTCAGTAAATTACAACGCGTCAAAATCATGGAAGAAGATTATTGCAAGGATTCTGGCGTCCCCTACGCCTCGAAGGACTTGGGTCAAGGTTCTTAAACCGAGCCTCTACCGAAGAATATTTGAAGATCGAGTAACGCGAATGATTGCACTGAAAAAGATCGAAGAAGATATCCGCAACTGGGACTGGCACGATGATGCATTCTAGTATTTGACACAGCTAATAAGGTACTGCTCCGCATTAGACAGAGTCCTGCAATTTATTACATAAGGAAAAAGAGAATGCGAAATTTTATTATCTTTTTTACAGAGAAAGAAGGAACGAGCCCTCTGGTACATCTACTAGATAACTTTGAACAAATTTCAATTATCCATCAGGTGGATAGTAGTGAATGGGAACCTGTTGATAAAGCCTGGGAACCATTTGATAGAAAAAACTGTGGCTCTATGCCTCTCAGGAGCTTAGAGCGTTCTCTTGACATCATTTACAACAAAGAACCGATTGATTTTAAACGATTGAACCAAATCTACACCAGAACGGCAAGAAGGCCCTTTAAGGAATTTAGTAGGAATGGGGTAGTCGGATTCAAGATGCGATTTACTCCTCCTAGAAAAAATTTTCCATACATGGCAGCATTTTCTCCTTGGAATAGATTGTCGAAAATATTTATGGAATGGCCATTTAGACGCATGATGATCAATCTATTGAGAAGAAATGACGTAGTAGTTTTCCTGGCTGTACGTCAAGACGTATTGAGATGGGGACTATCCAAGTATCATGGGGATGGTACGGGCAAACCCGGTCATTTACAGTTTAAAATAGCAAATGGTGAGATCAGTAAAGAGGAAATAGGAAAGATTTATGTTGATTGCAAACGGCTTGAAGAAATCATATTAAAATGCGAGAAGATTCTTACCCACAAGCATCAATTAATGGAAGAGTTTAAGTTGGCAGGAATTCAAGCCTATCCACTATGTTACGAAGATTTTCTGACAGACAAGCAAAAAATAATTAGTGAAATCTTAGACTTGCTTGAACTAGAAATCTCAAAAGAAGAGATAGATACTGCACTAAAAGAGGGGGTATACTTTAAGAAGGTGCATTCGGATGATATTTTGGATTTTGTCGAGAATCATGAAGAGGTTAAAGAAAAGTTCGGTAATCGCTTTGTCTCTTGGTGTTGAGTGAACTGCCTAACATCGGGGTCAAGCCGATGCGGAAGACTGCGCGGCTTACCCAGGGCGTTAGGTCGCGCTGCGCTCTCCCGAATGCGGAGCTGAACTATCGCTCCCTACCGCATTAGGCTTTTTCAGATGATAACCCTAAACTAGAAAGAAATAGTCATGGATCCTGCATTAATAGAATTGTCTAAATCGTACGGATTTATTGATTTATGGTATAATTGGACTATCCGCTACAACGATGAGATGTCTAATAGCGACAATCGCGGTTATGGATATCGCGCTGGTAAGTTTTATCCAAATGGATCGAGATGGGGGCAACACCACGACGATTGACCAGCGTTCTTCGACAGTATGGCGGTATTAGGTGTTCCATACACAGGAATCAATGCACTCTATTCATATTTGAATCACCCATCTTTTAAGACGTATCGGGATACTTCCGGAGCCGTCTTTAACTTTCCATGATTGCAAAGCACCCCGGAATCCTAACTAATCATTCGGGGTCACAAATAGGGTCACACAAATAGGTGATCCTATATTCCTCTTATGCTTACTGTTTAAAAATATCTTTTCAAAAATCCTTCAAGAGTTCTTGCATGACGACCCCCATCTCTTGAGGACTCATAGATAAATCGTGTGCTTCGTCTACCACAATTTCTTTAGCCTTTACGGACGCTTGTCATTGTTTGCTCCCCATTCACCATTCACAGCTTTCCTGAATGAGCAGATAGATATTCAGCCACACCATCTGCCGTTGGTTTCATTCCATCCTCACCCTTATGCCAGCCTGCAGGGCAGACTTCTCCATGCTGCTCATGAAATTGTAAGGCATCAACTACACGAAGCATCTCATCGACATTCCTTCCGAGAGGAAGATTGTTAACTACCTGATGCTGAACAATACCGTCTTTGTCAATCAGAAATGATGCACGCAATGCAACACCAGCATCAGTATATTCAATCCCATATGCCTGTGCAATTTCGTGTTTAACATCCGCTACCATCGGGAATCGTATCGAACCAATACCACCTTTTTTTACAGGCGTATTTCGCCAGGAAAAGTGTGTGAACTGTGAATCGATAGATACACATACTACTTCTACGTCTCGTTTCTTAAATTCATCAATTCGCTTGTCGTGAGCAATTATCTCTGTCGGACACACAAATGTGAAGTCCAGAGGATAGAAGAAAATCACTACGTATTTGCCCTTCAGATCAGACAACTTAAAGTCTTCCTTGATGGTACCATCTGGTAACACAGCAGCAGCCGTAAAATCTGGCGCTTCCTTAGTAACTAATACACTCATGTCTGTTCTCCTTTCTTTTAAAATAAATTAATTATTATACAGTAATGATTACAATTTAGATTTCTCAAAATAACAAATCTTTTTGTAAAAGTCAATCAGGAATTTTTACTTCTTTTTCAATTGCAATATCCTTTGCCCTTTCATAACCGGCATCCACGTGTCTGGCAATGCCAATGCCAGGATCTACCGTTAATACCCTCTCAAGCCTTTTGTCTCTTTCTCTTGTCCCATCTGCGACTATCACCATACCAGCATGTAGCGAGTTACCAATGCCCACTCCTCCCCCATGATGAAAGCTTACCCAGCTTGCGCCTGCTATGGTATTTAGGGCAAAATTAATGAGAGGCCAATCAGCTATGGCATCGCTCCCATCCTTCATATCTTCAGTTTCTCTATACGGAGAAGCGACAGAACCACAGTCAAGATGGTCTCTCCCAATCACAATTGGCGCCTTTACCTTGCCATTCTTCACCTTGTTATTTATAACCAAGCCGAATTCTGCTCTATCTCTATACCCCAACCAGCATATTCTTGCAGGTAATCCCAGCGTTGGAATTTTCTCCTTAGCAAGTTTTATCCATCTAACAAGTGATAAATCTTCCGGAAATGTTTTAAGCAATTCATTGTCTATCTCCTCAATATCAACTTTATCACCAGACAATGCCGCCCACCTAAAAGGGCCTTTTCCCTCACAAAAAAGTGGACGTATATAGGCGGGTACAAAACCAGGATACTTAAATTTGCCATCTTCTCTCCTAATCCTAACACCCGCTGATTCAGCTTGTCCGCGTAAATTATTCCCATAATCAAAACATATAGCGCCCTTTTCTTGCATCTCCAATATCGCATTGGTGTGGGCGTAAACAGAATCCAATGCCCTCTTTTTATATTCTCCTTTATCTTTTTGGCGAAGCTCATCAAGTTCGACTAAGTCACCTACTGGCACATAAGAATATATGTCATGGGCTGGAGTCTGGTCTGTAACAATATCTGGAATAACATCCCTCCTTACCAACTCAGGGTGAACGTCTGCAGCATTGCCTACCAATCCCACCGAAAGCGGAAACTCCTTTTCCCTGGCATCCATTACCCATTCCAATGCCTCATCTATATTATCCGTAATCCTGTCACAATATCCTTCATCTACTTTCCTTTGTATCCTTTCTCTCCTTACTTCCACATCCAGTATTACGCCCTCATTCATGGTAACTGCAAGCGGTTGGGCCCCACTCATGCCACCCATTCCGGCTGTTAAAATAAATTTCCCCTTCAAAGAAGCAGAATCAAACTCCTTTTTCCCAAGGGCTGCAAACGTCTCATAGGTGCCCTGTATTATCCCCTGTGTACCGATATATATCCAGCTACCAGCCGTCATCTGTCCATACATTATTAAGCCCATCTCATCGTATCTTTCAAAATTATCCTGAGTAGCCCATTCGGGGACAATATTTGCATTTGCAATGACAACCCTGGGAGCCCGTTCATAGGTTTGTGCGACATAAACGGGTTTCCCTGACTGTATGCACAGCGTTTCATCATCTTTGAGGCTCTTTAATGCCTTGACAATCCTGTTATACTCCCTCCAATTTCTCGCCGCCCTGCCTGTGCCTCCATAAACAATAAGCTCCTCTGGTTGTATTGCCACATTGGGATCCAGGTTATTCATAAGCATCCTCAGCGCAGCTTCGCTATCCCAGTTTTTACAGTGCAGTACAGTGCCAGTGTATGCCCTTATGGGAAATTCCGGTCGTTCTTCATAGAACATCGGCCTTGTCATAGATCACACCTCAGCATGAAAAAATTATCTTCTATAATGTAAAATATTATTCGTTGACTCGATTTCACATAATTGTATATAACTGAATTTCAATCTACATGTCAGGTAGGAACTTTGCCAGTTCTTGCTGCCAATCCCATGTCTTCGTCTTAATTTCTTCATACTCGCTTGAATCTTCAAATTTATCCTCATTTTCTTCTAAGAAACAATATACGCTGCCCAGAAATTCCTTTAGTTCGCCAACTTGTTTAAGAATGTCCATTATTATTCCTCCTTTTCAAATTTTCTTTTATTCTTATCTACAATCCATCCTTTATTATCGCATAGTTTTTTATGCTTTTTCCTAATGGGTCATAATCTTATGAAAACAACCTCTCCAAACATGTCAATAATAAGATTACGGCATAAGTAACAAATCATCCTTTACTAAAGTAAAATTATATTTAATGTTTAACGTTTTTCCACATTATATTGAATAAATAACCATCTTTTGTATTACAATGTGAGATTCAAAATAATCAATGATTTTGGCACGTTTGTCTATGTCCTTACATAATATCTCAGATATACCAGCGCTCCCAAATCATATATAAAATGCAATTGAATAGGTATAAGAAGACTCTGGTAATACTGGAATAACAATCCTATATATAATCCCATTATTGTAGCGATAACACAATAAGCGGGGGTTATAAAATGTAGAAGTCCAAAGATTATGCTCGCCACAATGATACCTAATTTGACCTGAATTACCCCCCTAAATAACATCTCCTCAGCAAAACCGGCAAGAACTGAAATCAGGCATATGTCCAATAATTTAGTGTTAGAAAATATCACCTTTATATCATTTATAACAGTCTTTCTAAGTGAACCCATAAAGGGAATATTTTCCGACTTCTCAGAGAGTAAAAGAACGAATATAACCAGAGGAAACACTGCCCCAAGAGTGCCTATCAGGATATCACGTAAAATGTTCTCAGTTAAAGGGAGCAATTTAACATCAAAAAAACTTGCCAGAAACAAAGCTACTATTAAGGCAACACACTCTATAAGAAACGTCATTAATAATAGCTTATGTCTTGAATAAGAAATAATAAATTATCTCCCTTTCCACATGCCCGAATTTAATTCGATAGAATAATTTTCATTTTAAACATGCATAATTATTATATTCAAAATGACATTAATAAATCATATAATAAATTTATAGAAAACACTGAAATTAAACAATAAATTTTGAAGTATTCCTATATAGTTATAATTTCCATAGGTAATCTATAAATATATCCATCACCCTTCATAATAATTTAACATATAACTTACTAAAAGAAAGGAACTATCATGGATTGGAAAATATTTTTAGCAACATTTTCAGCAATCTTCCTTGCAGAACTTGGCGATAAGACACAAATAGCAGCAATTATAATGACGAGCAAGACAAACAATCCTTTTACTGTTTTTATAGGATCCATGATTGCTTTTGCCGTAGTAACCATAATAGGTGTGACATTTGGTGTTGTAATAACAAAGGTAGTACCCATAGATCTCATAAAGTATCTATCCGCAGTTGCATTTATATCCGTGGGCATTTTAATATTAACGGGAAAGTTGTAAAACAGAAATATCCTCCATCTACTAACTTAAATATGGATAAGTTTTCTGTTTTTTATAGATAATTAAAAATAAACTGTTTATATTACGAGTATTACGAGTAAGAATTATTATATATCTTATTTACTTTGCAGGCCATAAATATAAGGATTATTATAAGTGTTTCAAGACAGAAGAGAAGCAGGAATTAAATTAGCTGAAAATTTAGCTAAATATAGTGGTGAAAAAGACGTAATCGTAATAGCTTTACCTAGAGGGGGTGTTGTTGTTGGTGCCGAAATAGCAAAAAAGATTGGTGCGCCTCTAGATGTAATTATAACCCACAAGATAGGTTTTCCTGGAGAATCAGAATTTGCAATTGGAGCGATTTCAGAAAATGGTAAATTAGAACTTAATGACAGTATTGTAACAAGATATAATATTCCGCAAAGTTATTTAGATGAAGAAATAAGTAGACAAAAGGCTGAGATTGAAAGACGCTTAATCGCTTATCGAGGAGGTAAGAAACTACCTTCCATGAAGGATAAAATCATAATACTCGTTGACGACGGTGTTGCAACTGGTTTTACCATGATAGCTGCGATAAAGGCGCTTAATGAGGAAGGTTTAAAAAAATTGGTTGTGGCTATACCGTTATCTCCCGAGGAAACATTTCTGAAGCTGAAGTCTCTTTCAGACGAAATTATCTGTTTGGAAATACCTGAAATCTTTCTTGCAATCGGAAACTTTTACTATGATTTTGAGCAAACAACAGATGATGAGGTCAAAGAATTAATGCAAAACATTGAGTTTAAGAGAAAAGATTCTAATAATAAGACAATTCACTAATTAGTGTCTGTCATGGAAAGTTAAAATACCTAAAGTGTCATCCCGCCCCCTCTGCTATCTTGCGCTAGCAAGCTGAGGGGGTCAGTATCTCTAAGGTTGCTGAGTTATTGAAATTATTAGATTCTGAAAACAAGTTCAGGGTGACAAAACCGTATTTCCACAACATATACTAACTAAGGGTGTTTTAATCGTGTTCCTTTATCCCTCTTAAATTCAAATCCAAGATCTTATAGTGTCAAAGCTCACGAGAAAACTACTACTATCAATAAAATTAAATAATCTCGCAGAAACTGGGGCAACTGTTATTTATGATATTCAGTCACGAATGATGAAGAATAAAATCTTTAAAGGAAAACTTCAAAGATTAAGTCAAGATGAAAATATGCATAAGAATGAACTAAGAAAAATTATCATAAAATACGGGAGTTGTCCTTTGCCACTTGAAAAGATCACTAGATTATTAGCTAAAATATTAGGCTTGTTTAGTACAATTGGTGGTCAATACACAGTATTAAGGACGGACATATACCTTGAAAAAAGTGGTATTTCAATGTATAGAAGGCAAAAGGATCTTCTGCTGAATAAGGTTGATAATGAAACAATCGAAAAATACAGTATAATAATCAGGATGGAGGAAGATCATTTAAGATGGTTAACCGAGTGCACAAAGAACAGATTATAAAACATGAATAAAGCGAGATTTTAATAAATTGAGAAAGCAAATAGAGCTTATAAGAGTTTTTAGTATCCCCATAAAGCTTGACCTAAGCTGGTTTATAATTGTTGCATTTATTTCGTGGACACTGGCATCGGGATATTTTCCTATAAAATATCCTGAACTTGATAAATCAGTATGCTGGATTATGGGGTTTATCTCAGCCGTGCTCCTCTTTGTCTGTGTTTTACTTCACGAATTGAGTCATTCCCTGATTGCTAAAAAGAATAACATCCCCATAAAGGGTATTACTCTATTTGTCTTCGGAGGCGTAGCAGAAATGACTGAAGAGCCCCGTACTGCAAGCTCGGAGATAAAAATGGCCGTTGCCGGTCCTATTTGTTCAGGTGCCCTTGCGATTTTCTTTTTTTTTATTGGTAATTTCTTTATAAAATATTTACCAATCCTCCCCGTAATCGGCATACTGAAATATTGCACGTTCATAAATCTGGCATTAATGATATTTAATTTACTACCTGGTTTTCCACTTGATGGAGGAAGAATACTCCGAGCTGTTATCTGGAATTATACAGGTAATATAAAAAAGGCAACGTATACTACTAGTAAGATTGGTTCATCACTGGGAATATTCCTGATAATTTTCGGTTTTTTCAATATCTTTACTGGCAATATTATCGGTGGACTATGGTTTGCATTTATCGGATTATTTCTGAAGGGCGCTGCTGAAGCAGGGTATCAGCAACTATTAGCTGGAAAGCTTTTACATGGCATAAAGATTTCAGAAATTATGACTCGTGATGTAATCACTATAGAGGACTCTATCACACTGGATAAACTCGTAGATGATTACTTCCTGAAGTATCGGTATAATAGCTATCCTGTGGTAAGTAACGGCATACTTATTGGGATGGTCTCAATTCATGATGTAAAACAAATTCCCAGGGAAGAATGGAGTAAGGCGAATGTTAGGAGAATATTTGATTCAAAAGTTATCGACTTATGTATGAATCCTAATGATGATGCCACCAGCGCCATGGCAAAAATGGCAAAAAGAGGCCTGGGAAGGATACCGGTTGTTGATAATGGAAAACTGGTAGGTATTGTATCTCATCGAGACATTATGCAAATCATAAAGCACAAAATTGACCTCAGCATGTAGTCATTCCGTATTCATATCTTTTTCTTCAGGAAAATAATATAGGTGAAGTTTTTAAAACGTGATAATAATCTTTTCATTTTCCCTGCGTTATCTTGATTAGCTGTTCAAGAGATTTCTTAGCCCTGCCTGAATCTATTGAATCTGCGGCAAGTTGTATGCCATGTCTTAGATCGGTCGCACCGCCCCCAGCAACTATAGCGGCAGCAGCATTTAAGAGGACAATATCCCGCTTGGGGCCATGAGTGCCCTCCAACATATCTTTGATAGAATCTGCACTCTCTTCTGGAGAGTTAGCAATGAAATCCTTTATCTCTGCCTTTGAAATACCAAAACTCTCATGTGTAATAAAATAACTCTTAATTTTCCCGTTTTTTAACTCACAAACCTTAGTTTTATCAGTTGTAGTAATCTCATCCATACCATCGTATCCATAGACCACGAACGCATGTTCAGTACCCAATTTTCTAAGAACATTTGCCACAGTATCCGTCAATCTTGCTTCGTATACCCCAATTACCTGTCTCTTAGCCCTTGCCGGATTTGTTAATGGACCAAGAATATTAAAGATAGTTTTTATTCCTATTTCACGCCTGGGACCTACAGCGTATCGCATTGAGCAATGCAAAAGTGGCGCTAAAAGAAAACCTATGTTTGCTTCCTGTATGCATTTTTCAACTATCTCAGGACTTGCTTCAACATTAACGCCTAATAGCTTGAGTACATCAGCACTCCCGCAATGGCTTGAAGAAGCGGTATTACCATGTTTGGCGACTTTTAAACCAGTCCCTGCAACGACAAATGCAGCGGCAGTAGATATATTAAATGTACATTTTGCATCTCCACCGGTACCACAAGTATCCACAACTATTTCACTATCCACATTGATATGTGTGGCTTTTTCCCTCATGACACTTGCACAGCCGGCAATTTCATCAACTGTCTCTCCCTTCATTCGCAAAGCCGTAATAAATGAACCAATTTGTACATCTGTAGCTTTACCTTCCATTATCTCATTCATTACTGCCATACTTTCTTTTATAGAAAGGTCTTTCCCTTCTACTACCTTTCCAATTAATTCTTTTATCATAAAAACATTATTTCAAAAATATATTGTGCTGTCAAGTAGTTGAATTAATTTTTACACGTCCACTTTTAATTGACAATTACTAATAACAACTTAAAATCAATTATTATGACTAAACTGCGGGCAGCTAACGACACTAGTAAAGAAATATACAAAGAAACGATTGGTACTGCTTACAAATTAATGGAATCTTGCAAGCTTTGTCCGAGAATGTGCAAGGTTAATCGTTTGAATGAGGAAAAGGGATTTTGTGGCATTGGCTCAAAGGCTATTGTCTCATCAGCATGTCCACACTTCGGCGAGGAATCTGTGTTGGTTGGTGATAGTGGATCTGGGACGATATTCTTTGCAGGATGCAACCTGGGCTGTGTCTTTTGCCAAAATTATGATATCAGCCAACTTCGCCGTGGGGAAGAGGTAGAAATAGACGACCTCGTAAGGATGATGTTGCAACTACAGAAACAAGGTTGCAAAAACATAAATTTTGTAACTCCAACGCACATTGCCCCACACATAATAGAATCCGTTCATAATGCGCGACAAAAAGGGCTTAAAATACCTACCGTTTATAATTGTGGAGGTTACGAATCTGTCGAAACATTACGGCTTCTTGAGAAGACTATTGACGTCTATATGCCAGACGCCAAATATATGAACCCTGTTTCTTCGAAGAAATATTCTTTTGCAAAGGATTATCCTGAAGTATTGAAATCAGCCATAATAGAAATGCACAGACAGGTTGGAGATTTAGAAATCAAGGATGGTTTGGCAACTAAAGGTCTCCTGGTCCGTCATTTGGTCATGCCAAATAACGTTGCAGGAAGCAAAGACATAATCGATTTTCTTGCAGATACAATCTCAGAAAATACATTTGTAAATATAATGGACCAATACAGACCAACATTCAAGGCCCACAATCACCCAGAAATAAATAGACAAATAACATACGAAGAATTTAACGAAGTTTATGTATATGCTAAAGAAAGAGGACTACGGCTGTCATCCTAACGGATGACAGCTAGGTGCAATCAATATAAAGTTGATTGCTAAGGGCTGTTGACATAATGTAGACAACTAAGTAAAAGGAAACATATCCCTTTTTAATCATTCATCGCCAACGAAAAATGGAATGTGTTTTCCCTGTTAGCCACTAGTCTTTCGCCTGTTCTATCTCGCAGGTGGGATGGTTGCTCATAACTTCATTCCAGACCTCATTTGTTTCCATGCACAGCGATATCTTAATACCATGATTATTTTGTTTTATAATATTAATTAACTCTCTGTATATCTCGGCCCTGATAGGTCTGAAATAACGGTACTTGCCATCAATACACGGTACAAATTCACTTAATAAAAGATCGGTCTGTTGATTCCTTTCTCTAATTACGTTGGCTAAAGACGGCAAAAACCTAAAACCTCCAAGACTTACAAACTTAATCTTGTTGATATCCAGTCTATCAAAGAGCATGTCAAGCATTGTCTTGTAATTACTAAACCAATCATCACATCTTATTATGGGATCCAAACATATTCCAATATTATAACCAGCTCTTTGAACTCTTTCTGCCGCATTTATTCGTTCCTCTAATGATGGGGTTTCATGCTCATAGGCATCTACAATCACTTGCGGGCTAAAAGTCCATGATATTATTACGTTATTTATTCCTGGCATGATTAAGACGTTATCAATTGCAGTGGTCTTGGTCCTGAGTTCTAACCTTGCTTTAGGATATTCACTGAATAAAGAAATGAGTTTGTGAGAGAGGCCAGTAAGGTCGTCGAAGGCCAGTGCGTCACACAATTCGCCAGCATGAAATACTATTTTTTCATACCCTGAAGCAAGGATAATGTCTCTTACTTCATTCAGTATTTCATCATGATTCACGAACACAGTAGGAACCGCATTTTCAAAGTAGCTTTGAAGGAAACAATATTCACAGTCAAAGTAACAATTATTACCCTGGATTATATAATATTCTGTGTTATCGATTATGCCGTCTCTACACCTGAACTGCTTGACTAAACCACCCCTCTTTCTTGCTATTGCAAGACAGTCTTTACTATCTTTATAAATATTATTAACCGTGTTTCCTTCAATCCGGATACTTCTGTAATCATCTATATACTCAATTGGAATATCCGGCAACTCTTTTAGAATTTGCTGAGCAACAGGAACTTCAACAACGTCTTTTTCTATAAATATCTTTTTTGGTCGAATAGTTTTCATTTTTATTATCTTTTTTACGGCTCGTTTGGGAAACGAGCCCTACTTCTCATCCCCCTTCTTCCATTCTCACCTCTTGCCTTAAAGTACGTTCTGGGAACGTACCCTATATTTCTTTTATCCAGTTAAATAATTAGTTTGAGGCTCTTCAGGGAACGAGCCGTACGTCTCACCCCCCTTTCCCATTCTCGCCTCTTGCCCTACCATATCCACCACCTCCCGGAGTGAGTATGCTTATTACGTCTCCCTTCCTCGCCCTAATCGTAACCTTTGATGGTAGATTGTGTTTCTTGCCTTTGGAAATTAAGATGTTTTGTCCAACTTTACCTTTGTTGCCTCCTTTCAAACCATAAGGCGCATACCTCCTTCTATCTGAAAGTATGGTTACAGTAGCGCCTTGAAGTATTTCATAATCTCTGACTATGCCATTACCGCCCCTGTATTTCCCTATACCGCCTGAATTAGTGCGTATCTGGTATCGCTTAATCCTGAATGGATAATTATGTTCTATTGCCTCTATAGGAGTATTCATGGTATTAGTCATGTGAGTGTGGATGGCGCTAAGACCATCAATATTTGGTCTTGCGCCCATACCACCCGCAATAGTCTCGTAATAGGAGTAATGCTGCCTTCTCAATTTATCATATCCGCCAATAGCAATATTGTTCATAGTTCCACAGCTTGCTGCCGGAATTTTATCAGGAATAGCCCTTGATAATGCCCCAAATATTACGTCAACAATTCTTTGGGAGGTCTCAACATTCCCCCCTGATACAGCGGCTGGCAGTGTGGCATTAACGATTGAACCCGATGGTGCGGTTATACTAATAGGTCTCATACAACCTGAATTTGATGGAATATTATAATCAATCAAACACCTGAAGGCATAAAAAACACAAGACACCGTAACTGCATACACCGCATTTATACAACCCCCAACCTGCTTACTACTACCAGAAAAATCAATATATGCCCTGTTACCTTCAATTTTTATTTGCGTCTTTATTTTAACTGATTTATCCACTATTCCATCATCGTCTATATAATCACAAAATGAGTATTCCCCATCTGGTATTTTCTTAATTACAGATCTCATTATTCTATCAGAATAGTCTTGAAGTGCTATTGAGTATTTACGTACATCTTTCTTTCCATACTTATCACACAATTCCCCTAACCTTTGCTTGCCAATCTCATTTGCAGAAAGCTGAGCGACTATGTCCCATCTGCGTTCCCTGGGAGTTCTTACGTTCGATGTTATCATTGTCAGAATATCCCCGTTTATGTTATTTCCTTCTACAATCTTTACGGGTGATATCCTAATCCCTTCCTGATATATCTCGGTAGCATTACACATGGAACCTGGAGACATCCCCCCTACATCTGCATGGTGAGCCCTGTTTGCAATATAAAAAAGCGGCTCTTTCTTACTTTTATAAAATAATGGAGTTACCATTGTAATATCAGGCAGATGCGTGCCACCTTGAAATGGATCGTTTAATATCACTGTATCACCATCCTTCATCTTCACCGACTTTATTGCCTCCTTTACGGATAGCGACATAGAAGCCAGGTGCACGGGTAGATGTTCTGCCTGAGCAAACATTTCACCTTTACTATCGAATAAGGCACAGGAGAAATCCTTTCTCTCTTTAATGTTTGTGGAAAAGGAAGATTTGCATAAGACAACACCCATTTCCTCACATATTGAAGAAAAGAGGTTATTAAATATTTCTAAATTGATTGGATCAAACATCACACTATCTTTCATGCAAGAAAACTATATGGTTTTTACTAACTGATATTCGCAAAATTATTTGTAGATTATTAATTCAATATTCATAAACTTTACGTTATATTCATAATGTGTCAAATATTTTTAACGTAAGTTGTGCATATTTATACCTAAGTTAAGAAATCAGTATAAAACTGTCAACTTTCATATAGATTTTGATATAATACAAGTACTACTTAATAAGAAAAAACTCAGGGGCAAACCAATACTGTTCGGCACGAACTTTGATTGTAACAAGAAATCCTTGAATTTGTAATTCTGAAGGAGGTTACGCCAGTCCTGACGACAGGAAGGAGATATATAATAATTATATTCTTGCTACTAACTTGGATATGAACTTAGATATGGAGAAACCCATCCCTTTTTTTTATAAAAAGATAATTAAGAAGAAGTCACTTAAACCACAGGACATAAACAAAAAGCATAAGAAAAATACCAAAGCAGAACTCAAAAAGGAATTTTTAACTCATTGCCATAATGCTGTAGAACATATCAAGATATTTAACCGTATTCCAATGGTAAATGAAAAAATGAATCACTTAAACACAGCCATAACACACCTTGAAAAATGTCTCATACATCGACCGGGTAATCATATACTGCGCAATCAGATAAAGCTTTGCAGGGAAGAACTTATTCTCCTTAAGAAATCCAATAAACGTTCAGCTAATAACGTTATTGAAATATTGTTTTCGACAAATTTATTTAATACATAATAATAAAATCTAAATCGAGCGTTTTTTTCTGAACTTGTCAGGAAAAGATTTATAGCGGCAGGCTTTAGAATAGCTTATTATCAACGGCTACATTAATCCCTCAAAACCAGGCAATTCAAATGACTCTTATGTGCTGTCTTGCACAAAAAGACCTTTTAGACGACAAATAAAAAACCCCAATATCCAAAAAGAATATTGGGGTTTTTTGTTATAAGTGTCAATAATTATAAATATAATTTCTTATATGATATATGAGTACGCTTTTTAATAAAACTTATATTTTGACGACTTTTTCGGCTTTACTGCCCCTCTCGTCCTTTGTAATTTCGAATTCTACCTTATCTCCTTCAGCAAGAGACTTAAACCCTTCAGCCTGTATAGCTGAGTGATGAACAAAGACATCCTCCCCATTTTCCTGTGCAATGAACCCAAATCCTTTTTTGTCATTAAACCACTTAACTGTTCCAGTTGGCATTCTAAAATCACCCCCTTTTAATCATTCAAAAATCCACAATAAAAAAGGCTACGAGGTTGTTACCCTTGTAGCCATATCATTCTAATAAACAATATTACCTTACAACACAACCGTACTGCCAAAAAGAATATCAAACATTATGTATAAAATCAAGGGAAAATAATACTTTTTATTAAAGTATGTTTTGAGACAAATACAAATGGCTCTCTGTTAAAATATGCCTACCGAGCTTCAATCCTTGCCCGCTTCGTTAGTCACGAATGTGATTTTTGGGGTTTTAATGGATTAACTATTCATACTTTAAGAATTTAGGAATTCAGGGATTCAGGGATTATTGTTTCAATCCTTGTTTTAATGGATTAACTATTCATACATCAAACTGTTTCGAAAGGGTTTCAAGGAGATTTGTGTTTCAATCCTTGTTTTAATGGATTAACTATTCATACCGAATATTTCATTGATAGTCATCCCCTCTGGAACATGTTTCAATCCTTGTTTTAATGGATTAACTATTCATACAAAACCAACAAAACGATTTGATGAAGAGTGAATCTTTGTTTCAATCCTTGTTTTAATGGATTAACTATTCATACGTATTCCGTAGAAGCGGATGCCGTTATATCAGTATCGTTTCAATCCTTGTTTTAATGGATTAACTATTCATACTCTTCTCTACACCCCATTTATTGAGGTATCTATTAAGTTTCAATCCTTGTTTTAATGGATTAACTATTCATACGATGATTATTTAGCTAAAATCTGGTGCGATAATGCCAGTTTCAATCCTTGTTTTAATGGATTAACTATTCATACTATCTATGTGTGCTGATCTGCCGGTAGAGGTCGTCTAGTTTCAATCCTTGTTTTAATGGATTAACTATTCATACAAATTGAAAGCGGGTACACTCGACTTGCCTCGCTGGGGTTTCAATCCTTGTTTTAATGGATTAACTATTCATACTATCGTTCAAATCTGAAGATATTATTAGGAGGTTGGCGTTTCAATCCTTGTTTTAATGGATTAACTATTCATACACAGATAGATGCAGGAGGAACGCCTGGCACAAATATGTTTCAATCCTTGTTTTAATGGATTAACTATTCATACATTTAATGCAGGAAAAGGTAGAGATGATAGAAGGGGGTTTCAATCCTTGTTTTAATGGATTAACTATTCATACAACGTATCCTGTTCATTACGGCTCTTAAAGGTGAAGAGTTTCAATCCTTGTTTTAATGGATTAACTATTCATACATAAAAAGCACGGAAAGTTGGGATCACACTATAAAAGTTTCAATCCTTGTTTTAATGGATTAACTATTCATACTTTCTTGGTTTATCCCTTTTTGACCAACAAGAACTAGTTTCAATCCTTGTTTTAATGGATTAACTATTCATACCTCATGTTACAAAACAAGATGCATGGCAGAATAAGAGTTTCAATCCTTGTTTTAATGGATTAACTATTCATACTCAAATTGCAAAATGTTACACAGGGAAACAATTTGAGTTTCAATCCTTGTTTTAATGGATTAACTATTCATACAAAGCTAAAGTCGCATCCGTGACAGGATCAGTCCAGTGTTTCAATCCTTGTTTTAATGGATTAACTATTCATACAAAGATATCGAACTCCATCTAGTCATTTGTTCCATCGTTTCAATCCTTGTTTTAATGGATTAACTATTCATACATATATGTAGTTTGAGAATGCGTAATCAGCATTCAGTTTCAATCCTTGTTTTAATGGATTAACTATTCATACTCATGAAGGGGGTGAAAGCAATGTCATATTATTGTCGTTTCAATCCTTGTTTTAATGGATTAACTATTCATACTTAACGGCGTGGCGTTTATGATCGCAAGGAAGATATCGTTTCAATCCTTGTTTTAATGGATTAACTATTCATACATGAAGTCGTGGCCTCTTGGGGCAGTCCTCATGACAGTTTCAATCCTTGTTTTAATGGATTAACTATTCATACAAATTAAAGAATTGAGGAATTGATAATCCCTGAATCACGTTTCAATCCTTGTTTTAATGGATTAACTATTCATACGATATATCTCTCTTACCACTAAGAATTTCAGATACAGTTTCAATCCTTGTTTTAATGGATTAACTATTCATACTATATGCAGTCTGGTCTCTCATTGCCACACGTGCGTGTTTCAATCCTTGTTTTAATGGATTAACTATTCATACCATGAGGACGTAGTCAACGACTCTGCCATCCTCCTGAGTTTCAATCCTTGTTTTAATGGATTAACTATTCATACGAAACAAATTTTAAAACTTTATGCGGCGCCTACAAGTTTCAATCCTTGTTTTAATGGATTAACTATTCATACCGCACTTTTTGTGCAAGGGTAGTAAACATTACAACTTGATATTCTTTTAGAAAGCATTATTTCCAGTAATTCCCTTTGCTTTTTTGTCATAAATCAATCCTTTTTTAACTACGTTACATGGTTTCCCAATTCTTATACCATTTAATAACAAATGTTTACGTTGTTAACTACACAAAAGTATTATAAATTAACATCATTTATGTCTTTTAGAAGTTCACTAAGTAATTGTATTGCCTTATTATCTGCTTGTTAGTAGATCCACCCCACCCTACACGTATTTTTATTTGCGATTTAAAAAAATTAGCCACCGAAGAGAGCTAATTTATACACAGATATTTCTATAGCAGCAATCAATACATTTTGATAAATATCTGGTCTTTTTCGGATAGTGGCCACTTTGTATTATATTCAGAGTCTCCGATATAGCATTTGTGGCCATCTTGAAATCCTTTTCGCTATACTTGATTTCCTTTATTAAATTTTTGCTTCTAGTGTAACAAACAAAACCCTTCTTTACTTCAATATTGTCTGAACCGTTTTTCTTGTAATTTTCTTTAATCAAGATTGCATATAGAACCGACTGATACTTGTGCGTCTTAAAAAGCGTTTCACGATATTCAGCAAACTTATAGTCTAATGGCGCCAATGTCCCATCTTCAAGGTACAAAACTTCGTCCACCACACCCTTTAAATGATATTTATCAGAAGACATATAGACATCTATATCCTTTTCGACACATTTCAATTTTTTTCGCAGATAAGACTTATTTATATTCTTTCTCTCATCGTGTAATTCCCTGCCTTTAATTACCTTATATCTTTGTTCCTCATGCTGGGGAATACAGAGGCAGTTCATAAAATAAATAAACCTCGGACAATATAGATACTCTATTACCTCGGATGGTGTAACATAAATTCCTTGTGTTTCTGCCGTATTCATTTCTGATAGTGTAGGTGTAAGTGTAAGAGTGAAAGTGAAGTTGTAATAATAAGCGTATGTGTGTAAGTAAAATCACTGACACTTACACAAAACACTTTCACTAAAAAAATTTTGCTAATATTTCATCACTTACCAATTTTTTGTCAAATGCCTGTCCCAGGAGTTTAATCTTCTTAAAATCCTCATCACAGAAAGGAAAGATATAAACTGAATCTTTATCCTCATCAATTATATCCTGACATCGCAATGATATTTCATCAATTTCATTATTATTCAGTGTACCGAGGAATACACTCTTCTGTACCCTGTAAAGACCATACTGCTTACAAGCCTTTACAATCTTATTCCTCTTCTTTGTCTCAACTATGTCGTATACAAGCCAGGTTAGCATTGCTTATAGTGTATGTGTTCGGTGTAAGTGTAAGTATTGGTGAATATGCCTTTAGGTTATAGTTAAATTCTATAGACAGAAATTCTTTCATTTCTAAAAAACGAAATTTACTGCTTCTTTGAAAGGGATTTTATTAATCCCATTAACATCTTGCTAATTTCTTCTGCTGTATTTCTTAATTCATGGTAAATATCGTTTGATAGATATTTGAGGTCTTTAGATAAAAGTATATGATATTTAAATTCACCTATAGAACCGTTCGCTATGCCTGCAAATTGACGGTACTCTTTTGAAGAAAGACGGTGTCCACCTTCCATTAAATTCATGGGTACTGATGATACAGCTCTTCTCATTTGTGAAACTAAACCAAACTTCTCTTCGTCAGGAAACTTTTTTGTAATCTTATATATTTTCAATACCAGTTCATGAGCCATTTTGAAAACATCCAGATCCTCAACACTTTTGATATCAACATTCATCTCTATCTCCCTTCTTATCACTATACACTTAAACGATACGATTCACTTACACTTTCACCTATCACTTACACCATTTACTTATACTAACACTTGATAATCCCATTCGCTATCGCATGGCACTCAAACTGAATTATATTTTTATTCTTTATATTTCTTCCCTTGTACCTGACACTCTTGTCAAAGGTCTTATTAAGCGCCTCTATCAGCACAGCCTTTCCTTCTTTATTCAGAGTCAATCCATTCTTTATTTTGTCAAAATACTCCTGTTTTACTTGCCTTTGACTGAAGAGATAGACAACCGTCTGGTCTACAAAAATTCTAAACATCTCTATCAGGTCGAATACGAGTGATTTCTTATTATAATTATCAGTGTGAACGAAACCAACGTAAGGATCGAGTCCTGCTATAATGCACGCCTTTTCAACTATTGAATAAAGGACACCATATCCGTAGTTGAGGAGACAATTAAATTCATCCTTTGCTGGTTGCTTACTTCTTCCATCGAATTTATATCTATCTGGCATGACGTAATTAATGGCTTCAAAATAAGTCCTGCCTGCAGAACCTTCGAGTCCCATTATTGTGTTTCTTTTTTCATCAATTGTACCTGTCAGTTTTCCCAATTTTTCCTTTGTTTCTCCCAGTCTTGAACTATATTCATTTAATTTGGACTCTTTTTCTGGTCTTGAGTTTTTTAGTTTAGTAAGGAACTCAATCTGATTGTCTAGTTTTGCTATTATCCATTCCTTGGCCATATTCAGGCCTTTTTCGTTAGATGTCATTTCCAGTTGTTTGCGTCTTATTGCAACGGTACTTCCAAGTTTTGAATGCCACACCCTGCCGTAAGGGTCTCCATAATCATCAAGGAAGATAACGTCAATGTTATTATCCATTGCCATCTTTATTGCGTCAGTGGAAAGATAAGAACTTGTCGTAATCATAATACTATCCACCTTTTTTACAGATACGTCGAACTCACCATCCTCATTTTTAACAAGGAAGCAACCTTCCTTCTTTCGAAGATAAGAACCGTAAGTGTTGATTACGAGTTGCATGGTTTTTAGAAATAGAATATAGATGTTAGATTTATAGTGTAAGTGAAGAGTGTAGGTGAAAGCTGTAAGTAATTTACTTTCACTGACCACATACACTTACACTCCGTTTCAGCAGTTTAAACAGTTCAAGCTGACTCACGTTCTCTTTCATCTTCTTCCCATTCGATTATTAATTTTCCTTCTCGACTAACTTCT
Source organism: Candidatus Scalinduaceae bacterium (assembly GCA_046759445.1). Classification (GTDB taxonomy): domain Bacteria; phylum Planctomycetota; class Brocadiia; order Brocadiales; family Scalinduaceae; genus Scalindua_A. Next base: position 44,647 of record JBHICG010000008.1, on the reverse strand, counting down.
TTATACTTACCCTTATGATTTGGCAGAAGCTGACATCTTATTGTTGCATGATTATCTCTGTAATCATCTGCAATATAACAATGTGCATTACATTGTCCTTCTATGTTTTTAGGTGGTCCAAACATTTTATCTACTCTAATATCTGATCTAATATTTAACAATATTATTACATCGTTTTTTACTTAAAACCTATCCTTTTTCTGGATTTCTTCGGAGGTTCTATTAACTGTTTTATAGCGTCAAAAACAACCTTAAATTGATAATCGTATTTCTTTTCCATTTCTTCAATCTTTTGTTTTAATTCTTTATGTGTAGCAAGCATTTCCCTGATTTTTGTAAACGTTCTCATAATTTGAATATTTACCTGTATAGCTCTCTGACTATTCAAGACGCTTGATAGCATTGCCACGCCGTTTTCTGCAAAAGCATATGGAAGATATTTACTGTGCTGTCCTCTTTTTAAGGTACCAAATTGGCACCTTAAAAGTTCAACGTATTCTTTTTTCGTCAATTGAAACATAAAGTCTTCTGGAAAACGTTCTACATTTCTTTTGACAGCGCGATTGAGCATTTTCGTTTCAACTGCATAAAGAATTGCCAGGTCTCTGTCCAACATCACCTTTCTGCCTCTAATGATGTATATCTTACTTTCGATTGCTTGTTGGGGTATAACTTCCATATTTTGCATGACAATTTCCTGATCTGGAAATTCATTTCTTCAACGATTAAACCCATCAACTCGCTTAATCGTCCCAAACCCCCTTGACACCGATTTACCAATCCCCCAGTAATCAGGTATCTCGAAGTTTACGGAGAAAGTGCCTAGGAATCCTAGCATTGGAGTGCCCTTTAAAGATGTTCGAACTTCTTCGAGTTTACTAATGTTTGCCATGATTGCTTCTGGCACGGTATATCCCAAACTCTTTGACATGGAAATAATATTACCAATGAGAATTTTACACAAAAGCTCTTTCCTTTTCTGCCAACTTCCTAGTTTTTGATATTTCTCATAATTCTTCTCATTCAACGCTAGCCAGGGGGTTAGTAAAGAATAAGATACCATTTTCTTTGTTGTGCTATATGATGATTCTTGAAACATTATATCTTTTTTTAAAATCTTATATTTTTGATGAGACAATATAATTATTTCTCCGATCAAATTTAGATTATTAATAACCTTTGCTCCTTTTTCAATGCCTACAATAAGGCATTTCTTATTAACATATTTGTATTGAACAATAGGATAATTATATTTCAGTGTGCCATCTTCCAAATGTTGATGAAGAAGTATTTCATTGGGATAAAGGTATGCAATAGCGCCACGCAGGTCTTTAGATTGAATATCTAGATCGTCAGTTGAATTATCAAAATACAACCGGACAACACAACTCAATATTTTCATATTATAATTGTTCCTAATGGAGTCCTGTAGTTAAATCCAATCTCATCATCGTAATATCTTGACTCTAAGAAATAAAAGTCGCCTTTACCCTTGTCTGCTATATCGTCTGGATTAAACTTGTAAGCATTTACGGATATAGAGCTCATTGAAATCTTACTAGAAAGTTCTTTTAATTTTCTTCTCCGTACCCATCGGTCTATATCTTCCTTAAAAATCTGTTCTATTTCTTTTTTCAACTCAGAAGCATATTTATCAACTATTAAATTATACTGTTTCAATTCTCCTCTCAGTTCTGACTTTATATCAAATTTATGCTGCCTTCCATTCTTCAGATATTTATGAGAAAAATCTAAGAGGCATTCTGTTCTATTCTTGCCCAAATCCTTACGCTTTAGTTCATTAAAATATTTTATTGCCAGGTCGAAAATTTGATTTTCTGAAATTTCCTTGCTTTTACCAAATATGTCAGCGGTTGCATTAATAGCAAGTTGATCATAAACCATTGCATTGAATTCTCCACTCGGACAAAATCTACTTTTTGCCTCAGGATCATATAATCTTACAATTTCAACCGTCCGCATTGCTTTTTCGCCTTCCCTGTTGCATCTTCCGGCAACCTGAATAATTGAATCCAAGGGTCCAAAGTCGCGGATTACATAATCCATATCAATATCCACCCCTGCTTCAATGCATTGAGTAGTTATAACTAATGCTCGTTTTGAATTCTTAATCCTCTCAACTCTATCCAATCGCTCAAAAGGAATCACATATGATGAAAGAAAATAAGTCTCTCTGTCCTTTGCAACATCTTTAAGATTTTCATAAACTTGCTTGGCTGAATCGCGTGTGTTAAGAACGACCATAATCTTGTCTTCATCCATCTTAGAAAGTCTATCTCTCATCTCACTGATAAATTCATCTATGCTTTTACTGTCTTGATGTTTCAATAGCAACTTATATCTGGATAGTTTCTCAAAAAATCTTTCAGCCCCCTTGATTTCATTATTCTCAGATACAGAAGGCACTAGCTCTATTGCTGAATCTATTATTTGAGGTTGCGTTGCAGACATAAGCAATAGGTGACTTTTGCCTAAATCAGTTATGTATCTAATAAAAGTCGAAAACGGGTGCCAAAGATGTGGTGGCAATGCTTGTACTTCGTCCATAATGATTATGCTATTTAAAAGGTTATGAAATCTCATAAGATGCTTCGGCTTATCGCTGAAAAAGGCATACAATAATTGGTCAAAAGTGGTCATCACAATTTGTGATTTCCATATATTTACAAAAAATTCTGCTGTATTGGCTTCATAACCATTGAAATCAAAAGATGAAAGGGAATGAGTCTTAAGAAACATCTCTTCATCAGGATTGTTGAGAAATTCCTCATATGCCTTTGCCGTCTGGTCAATAATTGAGAGAAACGGTAATGTCGTAATAATTTGTGGAGTAATACCGAGTTCATTTTGCATTTTATTTCGTAGCTTAATTGCCCATGATGCAGCCAATAAGGTCTTGCCCATACCTGTAGGGAGAGTAAGCCTATATATATGATTATTCAAATCAAGAGCATTCAACCCAGTCAAAACTTCTTTATAAGCCTTCTCCCTGTCATTGTTTATCTTTGCATTTTTATTTTTAAATACTTTAGCTTTATAATTATCAATAACTATAGGATCAATTTTTACGGGTTTCCGCTGGTATAATTCCTTGTTTTTTACCGCAAGATATGCCTTGTCTGCCTCTAATAAAAGAGAAAAGATAAATAAAAACAATAAGCGAAACTCAATTTTTTGCTCATCACTAAAAGCTGACATATCTGAAAAAAGGTTTTCAAAACCACAATCTACTTTAATCGGGTCTATTGAGATTACCTCATTAGTCATCCCCACATCTTTTAAAGTTTGTAAAGTCAAAAATTCTTTCTTAAATTCTTTTAAACGAGCATCCATTGCCGAATCATTTGGAAATTCTTTTTTGAATCCGGAATGATGAAACTGCACTGCCATTAATGGAGCCAATGCAATTGAATTATCCAAATTATTTTCTATGCAGTATGTTATAAGAGGCTTATATGCAAGCAAGGCAGATAGTCCAGTATGTTGATGTTCGCCATTTGGCCATTTCTTACCCGTCTTTAATCTTTCTTGAAAATATGTTGTTGCCTTGCCTAAATCATGGAACAGTGCAGCCCTTTTAACAAGTTCTTTTAAGTGTTCTTTTGTAAGGCTAAGAGATGGGAAACATACTTGTTTATTTTCAAGAAGGTCAACTGCAATGTCAGCGACCTGTGTTAAATGTTTTTCAAGGAGTAAATCGGGATGTGATTTTATATCAGAAAATTGGCACATTTTTATTCCATGCAGGTATTTTCAAAATATCCTTCGTATTTATAAGCGGGACCGTACCGCCATCCAGATTTACTGTAAAAACTGCATGCTCAAAATCTCTAGGAGGTTTAATGTCGCATAATCCTTCAAATTCAGTTATCCTCAGCTTGCATTCTTTGGATAGAGTGTTGATTTTTTCAAAATCCAATTCTCCGTGAACCTCCCTCATAAAAGCACCCTTTGCTGCTAAATCAACCCCTTCTGTTAATTCTCCTTCAACAAGTTCTGAAATCTGAAAATCCGTGCTGGCTATAAATTGAGCAAGTCCAAGATAGGGGGTAAAGACAGGCTTCTGCTGAATCATCAAATCGTGAATTTTTAGAAGTAATTCGCTATTCCCAGTGATATATATTCTGTATTTAGGATTAACTATTACTTCTACAGATGTTCTTGAAGACTCTTTGTTTGCTGCACTTCCAGGAAATCCTTGACGGGTGAGATACGGCATAGAAACCGTTCTATATTCACTACATATCTCTAAACCGCATTGAATTTCTTGATAAAGGATCAAGTCGTCCTTTTCAATGCCTAATACTGAACCTATAAAGCCCATTATTGCTGTTTTCGTAGGGCATGGCTGAGTCAACCTGTAAACATTCGTATATGGCGCACAAAAATGGGCAAACCGGCCATGCATTAAGAAAAACAAAACTTTCATTTCAATTTTTCCTTTAGCGAATTATAAGCTTTTTGGAGGGCATCTTTATAAGGTTGTAATGCTTGTTTTTCAATAATCTTTTTAAACATATCCTCCGTTAAACCTGTTGTAATAGTGATTATTTTATTTGGTTCGCAATATGTGATTCCCTTAACCCCTTCTATTACCATTTTAGCATCTTCGCTAAAATCATTGACCTCAATCTCTATTGTTGAATCAAAATCAATACCAGAAATTTCACAGACTTTATCCTTTAAATCATTATTAAGTTTATTTTTCAACTCGTCTAAAGTTATAAGTCCGTTTGAAGCAAATTTTATAGATTTTATGGCTTCATTTTTGGAATTAATCTTTTCATAAAACTTTGTTAAATCCATTGTAAAATCATCAATGCTTCTATAAGCTTCCTCGTCAAGTAGTTTCCCACTCCTCTCAACTGGATTTAATTTGACGCTATTAACGAGATCCCCAAAATGGAAAGGTTTGTTATATTCAATATCAATCAACAATCTTGGTACCTGATTCTTGCTTCGCGTGTGCCTGTCACGAGTTCCACGCCATAAAGCCTTTAAGAACAATTCATGGTCTATATCAGCAAGCCCTGTAAACCTTGCTGCATTCTCATTAGCAATAGCGCTTGTAGCAAAAAGACCGTATTCAATGCAATGTGTATCACCAATTATTCCTGCTTCATGTTCTTCTTTACTACCCATAACACTAGTGATTTGCTTATTAGAATGCACTACACGATGTAAAGATGTTCCAACTTCTATCTGGATTGGACCGGTCAAATCTCCGCCTAAAGCTTTTAAATCATCCTCTAAGGCAAGAACACTTCCAAACATTCTTAAATCTTTAAAAGTACCACATAGAAATGAGCGTAAAGTTTTTATTAAGTCTCTCTGGATACTGTCAACTGGTGTATTTTCTTTTACGATTTTTTTAAGCTTTTCCTTATCTTCTCTTTTGTTACTTATAAGAGCTTTCAAAGTAGCTGAAGATGGGGTTTTTTCAAGAAATGATTTGTATGGTTCTTTATCTTTATCTAATCTGTCAGCAATTGTTGTCTCAACTAATTTTTTAGACTCCTCTGTTTTTTTCGGAGTGCCAAACAGATAAACTATTATTCTGTCAGTAACACGCACGGTTTCAGACAAATCGGTTCCAAGTTTAGTAACCAATAAAGAATCAAGTCCTTCTCTTACACTGATATAATCTCTAACTGATCTTTTAATACATACATCAGTTACATCACATCTCTTTGTATGCCTGTCTATACGTGGCTCATTTCCACTTGGATCACCATTGGGATTACTTTTTCTGACCTCCCACAAAAATAATGTCTCATGCCTGTTAGATAAAGTTGAATTGTTACTCATTGTATTCTCCTCCTTCGTCAATTTTATTTTCTTTAGACTTTTGCCAGATTGATGATATTTCAGGCTGTTGAGTTTCAGGGATAAGCTTCAAAAAATCATCCAATATTTGACTGTCATTGGCGTTTATTTTTTCTTTATTCGCTTCCAAAAATTTCTTGATTTCATCGTTCATTTGAATTTTAAGTTCATTTATTTTCTTCTTGATCGCTTTAACAATATTTTTTTTCATAATAAAACTTCGTCCAACAGACCACCCATGACAAAAAGCCGTCAATGCAACTCTATCATTATCACATCGTCCTTTATCATAATAAGCAATTGCTTTAATAAGTTCTTGAAGACGTGGACTTGATATGATACTTTCTTTCTTGGGTCTACTTTTAATGTATTTTAGAGTCTTGTGGTAAACATCTTGCAAAATATCATCATATGTCAAGGTCATTGTCCCTAGCCAATTGTACGCTGCCAACCTGCTATTATCTTTCTGCAGGTTTTCTGCATACGAGAACAAACAGCCGACAAAAAACGGTGCAAGATATTGACTATCCTTAAATAAAGGATGCATCTCAACAAACTTACCCAGCTCCGGCATAGCTGTAAGTTCAAATTCTTTATTTTCCGTCATATCTTCTACCTCCTTATTGGGATCTAAATCTTTCAATTCACTAATAAAAACCATTAAAGATAGAACGTCCCCTATGTAATTAGATAACGTATATCTGTTGTTATCATCTTTACTGCTACTTCTGCTTATTTTGAAGGCTGACAAAAGGTTTGAATAGCAATCATCTGCTATTTCACAATATGAAATCTCTTGTCCATAAAAGATTGATCTTAGATATCGTTCTATTTCCGGCCGTCTCAAACTTTTATATTGTTTTCTATTCCTGTCTTTATTCTTTTTATCTTCATCCCATGATGGATGGAATAAATTTTGAAGCAAATGAAAATCATCCCTGACATACCATGTACAATTCCAATCTCTGCTTGTTAAAGACCACATCGCACTTAAGTATGTGTTAGTTTCCTGTATTGCACCTGCTATTTGTGAAAGCCTACTTGGTAGAACATCAGGGAAGATAATATTAAGCTCATCCAGCCTCCTCACATTTTGAGATTTGCCAACAGTAATATAATCACCGAAGATAAATGTTACGGTAGCATATGACGGCAATTGTCCGAGTCTATATAACAATCTCTTTTCTTTAGATTGAATATCGCTACTAGATAAATCCCATAAATCTTTTAAATTTTCAAGAAGCCTTCTCTTTTCATTCTGATCTGAAGGAATCAGTTTAATAGATGGTAAGATAAGGCACTGATTACCACCCAACTTTCGAGTTAAGACTTCAAGTAAATGCTGTTTGAAAATGAATAGCAAATCTGCACAGCTTTGACAGAATGTAAAAGCTGATTCAGGAAACGCATATGAGAGGTGATTCTCATTAGTTGTCTGGTAAAAAGATAATTCGGCTGTACCCTGCCACTGGTCTAAAAGAGGCTTATTCCTATGACATGAAGGGCATATACCCAATTCTCTACTTACCTCTGGGAAAAACTTATATTTAAACTTATCTGCCCCTTTTTGAATGCCTACCCTTATTCTTACAAATAACAAATATCGTCTAAATAATTCATATTCTCCAATTGGTTTTCCGTCAATGGTTAAACCAACAAAAACAGACTCGCCCTGTTTCAACGAAGGAAATTTACCTAGTATTTTTGGTTTGCTTTTCTCGTCACCCTTTACAAGTTTATTCACTTCATCTTTATTCTTGCTCAAAATATTCACTATATTCTTAAGCAATTTACTCTCATTGTTTTTGTCTTTATCCCAAAACAGTGGGCCAGTTTCTTTATATTTTTTATTCTTGCCTTTACCCTCTTGAACTTGGCAGTAATTATCTAATATCATTTGTAATGGCTCAAAAAGTTTATTTGAAGAAAATTTACCTTTAACATCGAAGAATTTATGTGGTGTGTTCCTGATTTTGTCGCTCTGAGCTCCACCTGACCCTTGCCAAAATAGATGACTTGACCAATCATCTACTTTTTCGATTTCCACAAAATTATCAAAGCCCTTATATTTGACATTACAATTTTTATTTTGAGTATCTATATCAATAAACAATGCATACTTACATTTATCTTTCGGGTTAGCATCCGCAAGAAGTCCAATAGCATCTTTGGATGCATTTTGAACCAGTTCGTCGTGAAAATCACTCCATGATTTGTCTTCTGGCAATAAACCATTAGAATGCAAATATAATTCTGTAAGTTGTTTAATATCTTTTAACATTTATTTATAGCAATGAAACTATGTTTTGTTTTTATACATATTCCCGAAAAATCCACCCCCATTCCTTGCTTCCGCTCTTACAGAGCCTACTTTTGGCAAGGAAGCATTGGGGGTTCATACATCATAAAAACAAGTGTAAGTGATCAAAAGACAGACAACAGAACACAGAAGTCAGATACTAGGTAAGTAATTTACTTTCACAATGCACATACACATCTTATTTAATTAAATCTATTAAAACTTCTTTTGTCCAATCTTCAGCCACTCCTTAGTTCTTTCTCATCGGAACACACCCCTAAATCCCCTCTTTTTAAAGGGGGCTCTTTAATTTCTCTAGTTCTTCATGCAAAAATCAGAAATTAGTGTAAGTGTGAGTGAAGTAAAGAAAATGGGGGATTTCTTTCACTAATCACAAACACTTACACTCTTTTTACTCAAAACATTTTCCGTGTAGTTTCTGCCCAATTCTCTTAAAGAACCGTTCGAGCCGTTTAAACGGTTTAAGCGGTTTAAACCGTTTAAACCATTTTATTTTTTGACTTTTTATACTTTGTTCCTTTATATCTGCTACCTTTTAGATATTCGATAAAGTTGTTAATCATGATGGAGAGTTTCTTAAATTCGTCTATTAATTGTTCACACTTTGTTTTGCCAACATAACTTTGATCCATGGCGACGTACAACTGTGACCGCACCTCTCCACATGAGGCTTTGGCTATTGACAAAAACTGAATAAATTCCTGATTGCCGCCCCTTTCATATCCTTCTGCAATGTTTGACATAATGGAAACAGCAGCTCTTCTTATCTGATCACGGAGTCCGAAATCTTTTGCGAATCTACCGTCATTGCTTACATTGTAGATTTTATTCGTTAATTCTCTTGAGAGTATCCAGACTTCTAAATCTTCAAAATATCTTGCACTCATCTTTCCCACCTCCTTTTTATAATTGTTCAAACTGTTCAAGCGGTTTAACTAACAAAAAAGTTAAAACCGTTTAAACTGTTTTAACCGTTTGAACTGTTTAAACAGAAATACTTTATCCCATACCCACTCCCCCAAATAGTGTCCTACTGATAAATTTTCTTCATTTTTTTTATTTCGTCTGTTTCAGCTTTAGAGTTAAAGAGATGGAGGATTTGTGAGTTTTGGAGTTATTTAGATAATTCATAAATTCTTGTATCATTTTTGTGACCTCCATTGTTTCCGGTAAAAGTATTCAACTTCTTTTTGCTCAGATTTTCTCTTCAATTATCTTTAATATTTCCTCGCAAGAGATTTGATAACTTGGTAAGACATTATTACTATGATGAATATGATGTGGATATGTTTCAATATGTTTGTGATGTGCTGAGTTGTCCCATCTGATCAATAACTTCTGATTTGGTTCTTGCCAGTGATATGAATAGTTTCGTACATTAACGTCAGAGTATTCCCTTATGTACAGTTCAGTATTGTTATTCAATGTGACTTTAATTCTTATGTAGAAACCGCCTTCAAAATACTCAAGGACTAGAATTTTAAAATCTTTGACTGCACTACTTTTTTCAAGACACTTTATAATCTCCAACTTCCAGCTCCTTCTTTTCTTTGATCAGATTCTGTAAGACTTTTTCATACCCTTTCCATTCCATATAATCATCCCACCTTTCAAAGTCTTCTTTCTCAGATCCTTTTATGTTCTTTTCAAAATGTTCAAATGACATCGAGTATTTTCTTGTGAAAAGTCTGATCTTTTCCGTTACCTTGTGATACTCACACATCATATTGGCATAATACATATCTTTTACTTTTTCCTTATCAATAATCACCATATTAATCACCTCCTTAAATCTTATTATAGCTCATTGCTCTATTAATTCAGCTTTAGCCGTTTATGTTATCCATTCACAAGGCTAATAACAAGTCTAAATAACTCTGCTTTCGCTCATATAAAATGTGTAAGTGAATGTGCAAGTGAAGAAAATGGGGGATTTCTTTCACTAATCACAAACACTTACACTCTTTTTGCTCAAAACATATTTAGTATAGTTTCTGCCCAATTCTCTTAAAGAACCGTTCGAGCCGTTTAAACGGTTTAAGCGGTTTAAACCGTTTTGTTTTTATACTTTATTCCTTTATATCTGCTACCTTTTAGATATTCGATAAAGTTGTTAATCATGATGGAGAGTTTCTTAAATTCGTCTATTAATTGTTCACACTTTGTTTTGCCAACATAACTTTGATCCATGGCGACGTACAACTGTGACCGCACCTCTCCACATGAGGCTTTGGCTATTGACAAAAACTGAATAAATTCCTGATTGCCGCCCCTTTCATATCCTTCTGCAATGTTTGACATAATGGAAACAGCAGCTCTTCTTATCTGATCACGGAGTCCGAAATCTTTTGCGAATCTACCGTCATTGCTTACATTGTAGATTTTATTCGTTAATTCTCTTGAGAGTATCCAGACTTCTAAATCTTCAAAATATCTTGCACTCATCTTTCCCCCCCTCCTTTTTAAAATTGTTCAAACTGCTCAAACTGTTTAAGCGATTTGAACGTTTTAAACTGTTTAAACTAAATACTCTTATCCCATACCTACTCCCCCAAATAGTGTCCTACTGATAAATTTTCTTCATTTTTTTTATCTCTTCAATTATCTCATTCTTTAATCTTAAAGGCTTAAGGACCTCTACTTCTGAGCCATATTTCAGGATTTCTCTTTTGATTTCAGTAGTATCCGCAACCGGAACATTTAGTATAATGCATCCGTCTTTAAGTTCTTTTATCTTCTGTTTTTTATGCCATATCTGTTCTTTCACAGCTCTGGATGCCCTGGGAGAGAATTTGAGTGATACATTATGGTTTTGTCCTCCGTGGAATATTCCAAAAGTTTTACGTATGTAGGTCTTTATTGGCGGCAGGTCGGTTGGAAGTGATATTTCCTCGTCAATATAATTACACTCTTCTATTCTTGAAAGTGCAAAGTTTCTGAGTCCTTTCTTTAGCGTACAAAATGATATCAGGTGCCAGTTGCCCATATAGTCAAGTAGATGAAGGGGAATTATATTTCTATTCGTTCTTTCATCTTTATGTGGAGAATAATATTGAATCGCTAAAGATCTTTTGGTAAAAAGCGCATTCACAACCTTTCTAAATAAGTCCTCATCGACAGAATAATATTCTATGTTTTTCAGAGATATCTTGTCTTGAATATCATCCAGATAAAATCTTATGGATTCGCTCCGCTCACCACAAGTTTTATCTGAAATTCGTGAGGAAAACTTACTTATGAATTTGTTTAATGAATCTTTTATACTTCTGTCCGGTATCGCTGTGGCCAGCCTTTTGGCCAGGATAAAGGCGACAAGTTCACTTTCACGCAACCAGATGGGTGGTAACTCATAGGCTTCATCAGTATAATAATAGCCTCTATCAGCATGGGAATATTCAAGTGGTGCATCAATCCTATCCCTCATGAATTCTATGTCTCTTTGAGCGGTTTTTTGGGAGATTTCGAATTCATCGGCAAGATGTCTTGAATTGGGATGTTTGTTGTCCTTTACCTGATTATGAAACCAATAATATCTTTCGTAGGCAAGTTTTCCAGCCATAATATTTAAACAAAAGACCCCGTGAAATCGCCCCCATTCCTTGCTTCCGCAAGGAAGCATTGGAGGCTCGTGCGGGGCAAGCAAAAGTCAGAAGTCAGATGAACAATAAATAGCCATTTTCATTCAACCATTTTTTGCGCTGAGCGTAATCTGGAAGCATTGTTTTAACTTTATTCCAAAATCTTTTTGAATGATTCTTTTCCTCAATATGTGCTATTTCATGCACAACAACATAATCAATAACTCTTAAGGGCGCCATTATCAGGCGCATGCTGAAATTTAGATTTTCTTTTGGACTGCAAGATCCCCAACGCTTATGAGCATTTGTGATACTTACCTTATTATATCTAAGTCCTGATATTGAAGAATACCATGCAGCCCTCTCTGAAATTATGCGAAAGGCCTGTTCCTTATACCATTGGATAAATACTTCTCGCGCATTATCAATGCATTCTCTTGCGAGCATAAACGTCTTATTCTTATTTGTAAGAGGTATTTCTGGATTATCAACCATAAACAGTATATAAACTTCCCCCAAATACAAAAATTCCTCACTATTTACAAATTCTTTCTTTTTAGTCTTCAGATACTTTTGTCTGGCAAGTTCCTGCTTTTTACGAATCCACAATTTGTTTTTGTTCATTATTTTGTGAATTTCTTTGACTGAAGCGCGTTTGGGAGAGCGAATTATCAATCTGGCATCATCGCTAATCTCCAATGCGAATGTCTTTCTTTTTGACCTTATTATTTTGTTAATTTCAATCATACTCAAAACACAGCTTGTCTTGATTCGCACATAATAAATACACCCATCAACGAGTCAATTATCATATGTGCACAACTATTGATTACCGACTATAATAGATTTTCCAAAATAGACCGAAGCATGGTCTTTATGACTGACAATGAAATGATTCCCACCATAGTAACAACAATTGCCATGTAGTTCCATTCATTAAGAATGAGCGCCAATGCCAAACCCGCCGCAGGAGGGTGCTCTGTATCCGTGATTACCATTACGAATATCGCCAACCCTACTGCCAACGCCCCAAACACTACGCGAGATGTTTCCTGGATAATGGATATGTTTGTGAGTAATGGCATAGTTGATAAATAGTAACATACCAAACCCACAACTATACCCACTATATACCCGCCTATCATAAACCTTGGCCTCGACACTTGCGCCTTGGGCATTGTAAACGTTACAAAAGCGCTTGATCCCAGGGCGGCAATAATGATGGCATTCGTCATGGTATCAAAGAGTAAAAGTATTACAGAGATCGATAAAGTAGCCAGGATGCATTGCAGTATATATCTTAATTTATTACTACGGAAATTTTCGTCAAACACTTTCATATTGGACTCCTTACTTAAGTTTATGACTATTTAAAATGGATATTCCTATACAACAAACACAGTCAATATTTAGACAGACTTGGGCACTTATAAATATTTCTCAATATAAAAGCTAAAGCGGCTGTTCTACCTAATAGCGTAACAGCCCCTTTAGGGTTTTATCCGTATTCAGAAATTCACCCTTCAGAGTTTCAAGTATCTCGGAAAATACTTCCGAAGCCTTAATTGCGTATAGTCGGGCGTTTTATCTGCCTTTTTCTATAATCAGATTTTCACACTCATCAACGTTGCAAACATATTCAGGTGGGAGAAATGTTGTTGATGTATCTTCAACAATCAGGGCAGGACCCTTTATCCTGAAACCCGTTAGAACTCTACTCCTATCGTAAATGTCTGTTTTCAACCACCTGCCTCTGAAATAACACCTTGTCTTTTTTACTGCTTTTTGCTTTTTGATCGGTATTTGTTTTGATTTCTTATTCAATGAAGGCTTATGTGTCTTCCCCGTTGCCCTCACTCGAAGATTCACCACTTCTACATCATAATCACTGTTTGCATAACCATACGATTTTTCGTGCAGCCTATGAAAATCATTAATAAAACTCTTCTTATATGGTAAAGTAAGTTCATGTGATTGTCCTACGTATCGTATGTCCAGGTGTCTTTGTAAATTAAGCCTGTTCTCCTGGATACCTTCGGCGAGGATTTCCTTCGTGCCCTGCAATTCTAATGGTCTGAATAATGCTGTAAGCTTATCATAATCATCATTTCTTGCCCTCATAAGCACACTTCTTGAATATTCCTTAACAGTATCAGCAACCGTCATCCCTATTGCAGATAATACTCCGGCATTTTTCGGAATAAGTACTCTTTTCATTAAAAGGCGACTCGCCAGTTCACATGCATGAAGCCCGCCCGCACCACCAAACGAAAACAGAGTAAAATCTCTTACGTCATACCCCTTTTCAATGGAAACAACCTTTATGGCCCTTTCCATATTTGTGTTAGCAATATCAATGATACCTTCAGCTACCTGCACAGGGTCTATCCTTAATTTCTTTGCAAAGAGATGCATGTAAGTGGATACTCTGTCGGGAAAAAGTTTCATCCTTCCGCCCAGGAAGTGATCTTCACAGATTCTTCCCAGAAACAGATTGGCATCTGTAACCGTTAATATTCTCCCCTTGCCATAACAGATTGGACCTGGATCAACGCCCGCACTCTGTGGCCCCACCCTCATAGCGCCGCCGGGATCAATGCATACGGTAGAACCACCCCCTGCCCCTACTGTGAATATATCAATTACGGGAATTTTTATAGGCATCTCACCAATAATTGTACCGGTCGCCATTCGCACGTCACCATCACACAGGGAAACATCAGTTGAAGTTCCTCCCATATCGAATGATATAATCCTCTTCATCCCGGCAAACCCTGCAATCCTCAAAGCTCCAATCACACCCCCAGCAGGCCCTGATAGTATGCAATTAATAGACCTTTCCTTAGCGCCCTGGATAGAAATACTGCCACCGTTTGATTGCATTATGCTTATCTTATTTGCCCCTATACCATCTTCCAGGGAAGTCAGGTATCTTGACATAATAGGCGAAACATATGCATTTACTATCGTAGTACTAAACCTCTCGTATTCACGGTATTCGGGCAATATCTTGTGAGAAGCAGAGATATGAATCCCTGTACGTTTCAGCGCATTGATTACGGCCTTTTCATTGACGGGATTTTTGTAAGAAAAAAGAAAACATATTGCAACTGCCTCTATTCTATTTCTTCTTAATTTGTTCATTATCCTTCTCAAATCATTTTCCTTTACCTTATCCAGGACGCTACCCTTTACAGTAACCCTTTCTTGCAGCCCCCATCTCAGATTTCCTGGCACTAAGGGACGTTTACGCGTAATAAAGAGATTATAAAGCATACTTCGTGCTTGTCTGCCAATTTCAGTAATGTCTTCATACCCTTTTGTGGTGATTAAGGCAACCTTTGCTCCCCTTCTCTCCAGGAGTGCGTTTGTTGCGACGGTAGAACCGTGGACTATGTTTAGTTGCTCTTCTGAGGTTTTAAAGAATTGTATCCCTTTAAAGACAGCATCGGCAGGATTATGTGGCGTAGAATTGATCTTATGAATCTTTAACCCTCTACCATTAAATAAAACAAAGTCCGTAAACGTACCTCCAATATCTACCCCTAAGATTACCAAATATTGTATCTCCCAATACAAATTGTTAATATTAAATCATGATGCAAATATTTTATAGATCTTGTAGGGTGGGTACCATCCACCATTTCTTTTAGCATTATTATTTTTATGGTGGGCACTGCCCACCCTACGGAGATGACATATATATTAAGATTAATTTCATTTTGCTCCGCAAAATGCCATAAATTAGTGAACGCCTGTCTGCCGACAGGTAGGGAGTGGACTAATTTATCTGAAAATAGAAAAGATTCTTTTAAATGCACCACTCTTTACATTTAAGAGGAGTTTTTCCAAGTCTATCTTTAATTTTTTCTCTTCCGAGGCCTTTATGGTTATCTGGATATCGTTTCCTTCAAAAAATCTGGAGTGAGTTATACGTACGTTATTGTCGATGCCTAATTTCTTGCATGATTCAGAGAACTCCTCTTCCTTTTTGCTAATTGCAGGGTAGCGCATAGACTTTATTAATTTATAAATCTTTTCTCCCTTTTGTCTTTTATTGAACTTTTTATCCGATAGAATATTGGTAATCTCTTTTGATGATAGCAGTTCTTTTATGCCTTTTTGTTCTAGCCGTTTAAGGTCTAGCAGGTTTCTGATTGTATCCCTTGCCTCATTTACGTTAGTGCTGGATTCCTTGAATAGAATTACGTAAACGGATTTTCTCTCTTCATTCCCAAGGGATATAAGAAGAAAGGCATTTTCCAGTTCTAGTTGGTTTCTGGCTACTGAGTCTTTTATTTCCTTATCAAGGTTCAAAAGAGAAAGGTATTTATCTACTATTTTCTTATTTGGTGGCATACCGAGAAGGGGAGCTATTTCAGACATCAATCTCTCATAAGAATAGCCTATATCTAGAAACTTCTTTGCAACGATTGCCTTTTCTATTTCATTAAAAACTCTTGAGAACAAATTGTCATTAAGACTTAATAAGAAAAGTCCTTCATCAGTAGGCCCTTCCAATACCTTTGCTTCGATTACCTTTTTCCCCAATTTCTGAAAAGCCATAACACGTTGATAGCCACATACGATGTTAAACTTTTCATCGGAACCCCTGTATTTTGTTAATATCACAGGATTTATAAGCCCCACTTTGCTTATCGAATCCACTATTTCATTTAAGTCCCGTCCGTAATTAAACAAAAACTTGTCATGCCTTTCTGAAGAAACGTCAATATCACCTAATAATACCTGTTTAAGATTCATTTATTAGTAATATATCTCTATTCTTAAAACTATAAAGGATTCTTTCCAAATAACACCATATCTACGTCGCTATAACTTTTATAAAGGGTAACAAGGAGGCATTTAAAATGCAATGATATACACGAAATGCGAAAGGAATGACATATATGGACTTAATAATTTATAGCAAGTTTAGTTTTTTTATTGACAAAAGTTAGTTTTTTGGATAATTTTTAAATACTATCTTGTTAATATCTTACATTATAAATCAAGGAGGGTAATATTGGATCCGGTTTCTAAGAATTTTATTCGTATGAGTGTAATATATTTTGCAATTGCAGCGGTTATAGGCACTCAATTTATGTTTACTGATCATTATTTGTTTATCAAGAACAACTCTATTCAGTTACTTCATGCACATACCCATTTAATGTTGTTGGGATGGATGTCTATGATGATTTACGGAGTAGGATACCATATATTGCCAAGATTTAACGGTAACCCTGTGGCCTTTCCAAAGCTGGCTGTTGTTCATTTCTGGGTGGCAAATGTGGCTTTAATCGGCCTTGTAAGCACGTGGGGACTTGACAGATATGAATTTAGTAAGATACCGGAGCAGGTCTTTGCGGTATTGAATGCAATAGGAATATTTATGTTTGTAATTAACATTTTGGTAAGTATTAAAAAGCCTAAAGAAGAGGCGTGAACTTAAAACGTGAGGTCATAAACTAATGAGTGAAGAAGAAGACTTTAAAATAACAAAAAAATCAAGTATTGGAGAGGTTTTTACGAAATATCCTGAGACAGAACCGGTTTTTCAAAAGTATTTTGGTTCCGGTTGTTTTACTTGTCCTGGTTCAAAGACGGAAGATATAGCTTTTGGCGCTATGATGCATAATACTACTCCTGAAAAGATCATCGAAGAGCTGAATGAGGCAATAAAAAAGAAGAGGGAGGAATAAGTAGCTTTTTCGTTAACTTTCTCTAATAGGAAAAGTTTTTAATTTAGCAAATTTGTTTTTTTTAAGGAGTATTAACAATGTCTGCTGACTTAAAGGAAAGAGTAGAAAAATCTCTGGATTCAATAAGGCCTGCTTTGATGGCTGATGGTGGAAACGTAGAACTTGTTGATATAGAAAATGGCATAGTAAAGGTAAGACTGCAGGGAGCCTGTGGAACGTGTCCTAGTGCCCTTATGACCCTTAAACAGGGAATAGAGGTCAAGGTTAAGGAGGACGTCCCTGAAATACAGGAAGTAGAAGCCGTGTAATCTGAATTTAAAACGTTAATTTTTTAGGAGATAAGTTACAATGAGTTTGGTACTTGGTCCTGTTCACCATTGGATGCACAAAAAAATTAAGACAACTGAAGCAAGGGAAGCTTTCATTGTAGATGCATTTAAAGAAAAATACGGTCAAACGGCAGATGATGTTTTAAATAAAGTCTATGAAGAATATCCACAATCAAACCCGGATACGCCTCTGGAGGAATTACTTGAAAACGTGGCAATTCATCAGGGAATACAAGATTTGATCGTTAAAGCTGAAACCAGAGAAGCTGCAACAATTGCCGCTTTTTGTGAAAAGTATGGAGACGAGGCAAAAAACTTAGCCATAAAAGCCGCTCACGATCACGGTGTGGAGTGCGGTAAAAAGGCTGTACAGGAAAGCGGTGAAAATGGTTGCACTACATCTAGAGCGTTTGAATTGTTATCAGGCAATTTATGTGATGGGATGCCTTGTGACAGAGGCGCTCAGGTTCAAACTGAATCAGACGCTCGTACCACATGGGATCATACTGATTGCATTCATGAATCATATTGGAAGGAAGCTGGTGCGTCATTTGAGACCATGTGTGAGCTGGTAACCTCATGGATTGCCGGTTTTGGTGAAGGCGTAAACCCAAAAATAAAGTACACGAGAGAAAAGGCTATCGCCTTCGGGGATTCAGAGTGCTTAAGCACTTATGAGATTTCAGAATAACTTACAGTTATTAAGACCTAAATTGAGCGATTTTGTAGCCGCAACCTTTAGGTTGCGTGACTTACGAGGATCCATCAAATGATGAGAAACGCAGGCTTATCCCGTTGCTAATATCTACGGGACTTAAGCACTGCGGCTACAATGGCATATAATATAAAATCACTCAATTTAGGTAAGAGTTTAATGTTTTTCAAAGAAGCTTGCGGTTAAATCTAACTGCAAGCTTTTTTTTTGCATTCCCTTTTTCTATTTCAGGTTATTTAGGTAAACGAAGATGCAAACACTCGATAGATATTCACGCCAGATACTCTTACGCCATATAGGAACAGAGCGTCAAAGAGAATTGACTAAAAGCAATGCTGTTGTAATAGGCTGTGGAGCGCTTGGGAGTGTATCTTCGAGTTACCTTACACGGGCAGGAGTCGGCCACATAAAGATTATTGATAGGGACTTTATAGAAGAAAATAATTTACAACGGCAAATACTCTTTGATGAAGTCGATATCAAAGAGAATCTTCCAAAAGCAATAGCTGCACAGAAAAAACTTCAAAAGATAAATACGAAAATCAACATTGAAGGAATTGTTGCTGATGTCAATTACGCTAACATAGAAGAGTTGACCAAAGGAGCTGACATAATTCTGGATGGTACTGATAATTTTGAAACCAGATTTCTGGTTAACGACATCTGTGTAAAAGACAACATCCCGTGGATATATGGGGCTTGTATAGAGAGCAAGGGTTTGACAATGAATATTATACCTTCTAAGACTCCCTGCTTAAGGTGTATTTTTGAAACATTGCCTCAAATGGGCACGTTTCCAACATGCGATTCTGCCGGGATAATTGGGACAATTGCGAGTATTATAGCGTCAATTCAAGTAACGGAGGCAATAAAGATTTTGACCAGGGATTTTAAATCCCTACGTAAGACACTTTTAAAAGTTGACGTGTGGGATACAAAATTTAAGCAATTAGATGTCAGTGATTTGAAAAGGTTAAACAATTGTCCAACATGTAAAACACATAATTATGAGTTCTTAGATGCAAAGGACGGAGTATTGACGACTCTTCTCTGTGGTAAAAATGCTGTACAGGTAATGTACCGTAATATCGGAAAGATAAATTTTAAACAATTAGCACAAAGATTAAGACCCATAGCAGATATTAGTTATAATGACTTTATGTTAAAGTTTAAGATTAAAGACCATGATTTTACGGTGTTTCCTGATGGCAGAGCCATAATCACGGGCACAAGCGATGCAAGCATCGCAAAAAGTTTATATTCAAAATATATTGGTATGTAGTTTATCCGATATTTAATTCAGCTGGAACTCAACGCCTGCAAAGGTAGGGATGAGAGCAAGTTCCCGGCTTGTCGGGACAGGCAGTAGCTTGTTGAGGCAAGCACCACGAGTGTAAACCCGTGGAAATCTATGAAATTGCGAATAATGGGAGCAATGTCTCGTATAGCAAGCGATAAAATGAGACAGGAGAAATGTAGCGGAAGGCTTATGGCAATTCACTAATTGCCCGCCTTCCATTTACAATCAAGGTATGGTAATCGCGCCAAGATAGTGCTCTTACAGAATTTCAATCAAAAGAAGATGAGCAAATCATAAGAAACATAAGGAAGTGTTCGATGACGGGAAGACCATTTGGTGATGATAGATTTATGAAGAAGCTTGAGAGGTTATTTGGGAGAAGGCTACCTGTCTGCCGACAGGCAGGAGGGCGCTACCATGGGGAAGGCCGCGCAAAAATTAAAACGGTCGCTGTCCCAATACTGTTCGGCACGATGTTTTGAGAGTAGCAATAAATCATTGAATTTGTTATTCTGACCCCGCTTCTTGCTTTCGCAAGAAATCAGCGTGGAAAGAATCTATGGTTTCAAAGCCGAGATTCTTCACAGAGTTTATTCCTTCGCTTCGCTCAAGGACAAGCCCTGAGCAAGTTTCTTCGGCATTGGATTTTCTCCTGAAATATACAATTAGATTCTTCTCTCCCTTGGGTTCGATCAGAACGACAGATAAAGACCTCCACTCCTTTCAGATTGACATCCTAAAATCCTACTAAAACTACTAAAATGATGCCTTCTTGAGCACATACATTTTTTGTGCCAGACAGTTTTGGGACAGCTCCCTATTATATTCCTCCCTACTCTCTACACTCAGCATAAATAAGGAGCTATTTTATAGTTTAGTATGTTGGGAACTGCTGTTGCCGACAATTGACAAATTGAATTCATTCAAGATTTATGTTGCTGTTTGCTTTAAAAATATACTATCTTAAACCTAAATTGAGCGATTTTGTAGCCGCAACCTTGAGGTTGCGTGACTTACAAGGATCCATCAAATGATGAGAAACGCAGGCTTATCCCGTTGCTAATATCTACGGGACTTAAGCACTGCGGCTACAATGGCATATAATATAAAATCGCTCAATTTAGGTTAAAAGCCAGCATTGTCCGATTAGGTTTTTGCGTGAGCGGGTTTTGTCATACTCGAACGCTTTTGTCGGGTAACTAGAGGTTCATTCATCCTAGATTCCCGCTAAAAACATGCGGGAATGACAGCTTTGGGGACAACAAATTAAACACGCAAAAATCTAACCGGACAATGTTGGTTAAAAGTATTTGTTTTGGACATAGTTGATTGAGTGATATAATTGTTTTTATGATATATCTAGACAATGCGGCCACTACGTTTCCAAAGCCTGAATGTGTTTATGATGCAATGGATAAATTCCTGAGAGAGATGGGGGCTAATCCAGGACGCGCAGGGCATCGTATGTCAGTCGCCGCAGAGCAAGAGATCGAGAATGCCAGGATATTACTGGCGAGGTTCCTTGGCGTAAAAGACCCTGACCGAATGATCTTTACATTCAATGCTACAGATGCGATTAATATGGGCATAAAGGGATTATTGTGCATAGGCGACCACGTAATAACAAGCAATCTTGAACATAACTCCGTATTAAGGCCTTTGAATGGTTTGGAAAAAGATAATGTAATTACCGTAACAATGGTGGAAAATACAGGTGATGGTTTTATTAGTCCAGATGATGTAAGAAAAGCCATTAAGCCAAATACGAAATTAATAGTTCTTACTCATGCCTCTAATGTTTTGGGCACTATTCAACCAATTGAGGAAATAGGAAAAATAGCCCGTGAAGGAGAAATTATATTTATGGTTGATGCCGCTCAAACTGCAGGTGTTTGTCATATTGATGTTGAGGAGCAACATATCGATATGCTCGCATTCACGGGGCATAAGGGACCTCTTGGCCCACCCGGAACAGGCGGATTATGTGTGGGAGAGATGGTAAAGCTACGGGCATGGAGAGAAGGTGGCACTGGATTTGAGCCTGAATCGCTTTCACAGCCTGACAATTTCCCTTTCAATCTGGAGAGTGGAACTCCCAACTCAGTCGGAATAGTCGGATTGAGAACGGGTATCGAGTTTTGTATTAAGAAAGGGATAGACGCAATAAGACAACACGAACTTCAACTTACATTCAGGTTAATAAAGGCATTAGAATCTGATAATAGATTTAAGATATATGGTAGCCTGGATGAAAAAAGGAAGGTAGGGATTGTATCCATAAACATTAAGGGACTAAAACCTAATGATGTTGCTGCTATTCTGGATAATACATTTGATGTTGCAATGAGGCCTGGCTTGCACTGTGCTCCCTTTTCACATCAGGAGATCGGAACATTTCCAGAAGGAACAATAAGGATAAGTCCAGGTTTTTTTAACACTATGGAAGATATTGAAGAAACTATTAAGTGTCTAAAAAAAATTGCGGATAGCCGCAAATAGTTTATCTCATTTTTCCCCAAATGCGTATAGTTTCCAATCTGTACAACCTATGTATACCGTGCCATTTGAGTCAATAGAAGGTGATGAAAGGATTGGCTTTGTTAACACATATTCCCATTTAAGTGTACCGTCAGGGTTAATAGCATAGAACTTTCCATTCCATGAACCTATGAAAATCGTTCCGTCAGAACTTATGGTGGCAGATGACGTAATAGTATCACCTGTATCATATGACCATTTCAACGTTCCATCTGGTTTAATAGCATAAAGTTTTCCATCCCTCGTACCAACATATATAATACCATCAGGGCCTATGGAAGGTGTAGAATGTATTCGTGAACCGATAACGTATTTCCAATTCAGTTTTCCTTTATTATTAGAATCAATTGCATATAATGTTCCATCATTTGAACCAAAGTATACAACCCCCCTATCGCTAATAGATGGGGAAGAGTCAATCTTGGAATTTGTTAAAAAACTCCATTTGATTATTCCATCAGAACCTATAGCATATAGGCGCATATCCCATGAACCGATATATATTGTCCCGTCATCCCCAATAGCAGGAGAAGAAGATAATATGTTTGCCCCTGTCCTATACGACCATTTTAGTGTGCCATTCTTGTTTATCGCATAAAGCTTGCCATCCCAAGCTCCTATATATATCGTTCCATCCTTATTAATTGCAGGAGAGGAATGAATGTCAGAACCGATAAAGTAAACCCACTTGATTTTACCATCCGGTTTAACGGCAAACAATTTCTTGTTGGCACCACCTATATAAATTGTACCGTCAGCGTCGATTGCGGGGGTACTAAATAGTTCTGTCCCGGTTTTATAATTCCATTTAAGCGTTCCATCTAAATTAAAGGCAAAAAGGTTACCATCGGTACTGGAAATATATACAGTATTATCAGTGCCTATTACGGGAGACGACCATATCTCACCACCTGTTAAGATACTCCATTTTAAGCCATCCGTTTGAGTTCCTTGATATGGGCTGCGACCTGAATGTCTAAGGTCATGCAAAAACATAGGATGTGGACTATCTGCTATTTGTGGTATGGCAGAATCGATTGCAAAATTGAATATAAAGAAAGAAATCAATAAAAAAGGCAATTGTGCGAAAAAGATAAATTTAAATTTCGTGAAGAACAACTTCATGTTATTTTCCTTTCATAATTAATGTTACCAAAATTGAGCGATTTTATATTATATGCAATTGTAGCCGCAGTGCTTAAGTCCCGTAGATATTAGCAACGGGATAAGCCTGCGTTTCTCATCATTTGATGGATCCTCGTAAGTCACGCAACCTCAAGGTTGCGGCTACAAAATCGCTCAATTTAGACGTTGTTTAAAATATTCATTATTTATCAGGAATAATAAGTGTTTGGCCCACCTTTAATAAACTTTTACTTTCTATTATGTCTTTATTAGCATCATAAATATTCTTCCACATTGTTGTATTATTATAATATTTCTTGGCAAGACCATAAAGTGTATCTCCAGGACGCACTATGTGTGTCCTGCCGGTCGTAAGTGTCTCCTCATCAGGTTCACTCTCAGGCAAAGCCTCACCTTCTTCTTCAGATGCTGAAGTATCAGGTATCAATAGCTCTTGCCCTACATACAGGGTATCAGGGTTTGGTAAATTATCTTTATTTGCTTCGTAAATCTTTATCCATTTCGCTTCATCACCATAATATTTTTTTGACAGGTTAAACAGGTTATCATTTGACACTACCTTATGTACTACTTCGCTCTGAATTCTAATAACAGGTATTTCAATTTCTTTCTTTGTTTCTGGTGCTTCTTCTGGTAATTCTTTTTCAGTAACCAGTATCTCTGATTTATCTATTTCTGTATCTACAATCTCTGTTTTATACCCTTCCCATTTACCTTCAATTATAGCTTCGTTTTTAGCGGATAATTCAGCAGGAGTTCTTTTTGTAAGATCTTCTTCAGGAGTTATTTTTTCAGTTTTTCTAGCTTTTTGTTCATTAATAAGTTCACTTATGTCTATTTCTTCAATTTTGGAAATATCTTCGTCCGGTGCAATTAAGCCTGGCATTTCTGGTTCTTTTACGGATGTCCTTGTACTAAGAAAAACACCAATAATCACGAGTATTACCACACCTAGTATTATTCCTATTTGTGTATCCCTTCCCATTGTTTTCCCTTTCTTTATTAAGGTTAATTAGGCCCTTGAAGGTTTTAGTTTTCTCTCTTTGGAACTCATACGTAAGAGTTTTATTGGAAGCCATAATGGTGATGTTATACAAAGAAACAATATTTTAGAAATCTTTTTCAAGATATCCCAGTCAAGCAGCAATGGACTTGCTATAAAGATAGAAGAGTATGTCCCAACTACGACTCCCACCATCATAACGAAAGCAAATCCATGAATTGCAGGACCACCAACAAAATAAAGAGTAGAAACAACACCAAATGTTGTTAAAGATGTAATTATAGTCCTATTCAGGTTTTGATTAATACTATTATCAATTAATTCCTTAGTTAAGGTTTTTTGTTTGCCAGCTAGATTTTCTCTAATGCGATCAAATAATACAATTGTATCATTTAAAGAATAGCCTATTAACGTCAGAAATGCAGCAATCATGGGTAGATTTATTTTTATGTCTCCAAACACATTTCCAAAATGGTCGGCTATTGCTACAGCGCCTACGGTGATTAAGACATCGTGGATAAGAGTAATCACGGCGGTTGCCCCAAATTTAAACTCACCAAATCTGAACCATATATATATTATTATTGCAAAGCAAGCAAAAAGCAGTGCAAGAGCGGCTCTGCTTTTCATTTCACTAGCAACCGTGGAGCCTATGCTAACAACCCTTTTAAACGGGTCAGGGGATGAGGCATTTGCTTTATCAATGTAAAGATCAAGTTCAAATGTATTTCCAATATCCTCCCTGATTTTTTCCTGTACTTTTTCTGCGGTGAGATCATTCATACTAATTGAATATTTTTCAGCGGTAACGCCAATTCCAGCGATTTCTCCAACCAATTTTCTTAATTTGCTTGAGCTTGATAACATCTTCCTTAAAGCACCTTCTACAATATCTTCCTTTAGCTCAACTCGAATCATTGAATTACCTTCTACAAAAATGGACGGTATATTCATAGGCTCTCTCATTTGCTTTATTTGCTCTAAAACATCTCGCGCCCCGGATATTTGCAGCTTCTTTCGAAAAGTTTTCCCTCTAACCGATTCCTTTGCAAACACTTCAATATCTGCATAGCCTTCTTCATTAAGTACCATTTGTAAAACTGTAGGGTCAACGACCTTTTTAAAATCTATATCCATAATTGAAATGGCTCTGTACTGTGCTCCTCTTGCTGCATCAGTTATAGTCGGAAGCTCCTCTTTGATATCACCAAAAAGAGGTTCTACCGTTGATGTTTCTAAATAATCTGTAAGGATAGAAGTCAGATTTTTTATTGTATCAAGTCTGAATTTTTTATTCGTAAATCCGGAAACATTTATTGAGTATTTTTTAGCTGTCTTTCCAACAGGATATATCGAGACGATATTATCTCTCCTGTAGTCAGCTTCTCTTAGATAGTTCTGGATTTTGAATTCATCAATGGGTCTACCCAGTATTAAACTAAAATCATATGGTTTGTTAAAATCTATTCTTTTAAACAGTCCTTCATCTATTACACCCATCAGGTCATTTGTTATTTTTTGTTTGGTTTTTTCATTATTCAGGCTTTTAATCCTGATTCCAAATTCTGTAGAATCTATTTTAGTCTTAGCAATATCTTTACTTGCCCAGATACTTTGAACCTCTGCATCTTCATAGCCCAAATTTGAGAATTTATTCCTGACATCACCAACAGGTATTGGATTATTCAACTTCATGTGAATGAGGGTTCCCCCTGTAAAATCAATGTCATAATTATCCTTACCTCTAACTACAAACACTGAGATACCAATTAGAATTAAGATAAGTGAAGCAATCGCAAAAAAACGCCTATAAGTAATAAAAGACAATCTGGGTTTCCTGAAAAATTGTAACATCGAGATTTTTCGCACAAAACCAATTCCCAGAAGTATTTCAAATATTACTCTTGTGAAAAATACTGCCGTAAACATATTAATCAAAAGACCTACGATCAGGACTATAGCAAACCCCTTCACTGGCCCGGTCCCCACAGCGTATAAAATAGTTGCCGTAATTAAGGTAGTTACATTAGAGTCGACAATCGTTGTAAAGGCTCTTTCATATCCATTTTTAACAGCAAGTTTTATTGGCTTGCCTTTTTCTTTTTCTTCCCTGATTCTTTCATAAATTAAGACATTTGCATCAACGGCCATACCAATCATCAATACTAAGCCTGCAATACCAGGAAGTGTTAGTGTTGCCTCCAGTATACACAGAATTCCCACGACCATAATTATGTTTACTATGAAGGCAATATTTGATACTATGCCCGCACCCAGATAATATGTGCACATGAATAGTATGACAAATACTCCACCAATCAGACCTGCCGTAAGTCCTTTTTTTATCGAATCTCTTCCCAAACTCGGACCTACTGTGGTTTCCATCTCTAATTCAAGGTCTGCGGGCAGACTACCTGCACGCATCACTGCGATCAAGTCATTAACCTCTTCAGAAGTGAAATTGCCTTCTATGATGCCTTTGCCTCGAATTCTGTCACGTATTACTGGAGCGGAGTATAAAACTCCATCCAAAATAATTGCTAAGGGTTTTCCAATATTACGTTCTGTCAAACGTCCAAATTTAGCCCTTCCTACCTGGTCAAATTCGAACCCCACTACAGGTTGAATATCTTTACGATCAGGATAAAGTCTTGAAAGATGTTCACCGGTCATCTCAATCTTGTTTCTTACCAGAAACCAATCTTCAGTCTCTCCTACTTCTCCCCTTTTCTTCTTAAGCCAGTGTTTGTAATAACCGGGTACTGTTTGCCCTTCTTTGGCATCTTTATATTCACTGCTATCTGGTGAAGCTGCGAGTCTGAATTCTAGTTTTCCCAGACGAGTTATTCGTTCCTTAAGATTTTCGGTTTCACTCTTGGTTGCGCCAGGAACCTGTATAAGAACCCTCCGTGCACCTTGTTGCTGGAGTCTATACTCTAACACACCTCGTGGATCAATCCTCTTTTCTAAGACCGCTATTATCTCATTGGTTAAACCCGTGTGATATTCACCTTCTTCCACTTTTATCTTATATAACAGCTCGGAACCTCCTCTTAAATCTAGGCCAAGCTTTATTTGCCCTCTAGCGAAATATTCGACATTCTTATGAATTATATTCGAGCCTTTTTCATCAGTTTCTTTCTTTATAATATTTTCTCTTACTTTTAGTTTACTATATATAAACCGAAAAAAAGAATCCTTTGTTACGGTGCGTTCGACAACTTCACCATCTATCTCTTTAATCTCTTCCATCTTTATTACCTTATCAGCCGGTGGATAGATCGCATATATCGTAACGGCAATAAGTATTGCTATCAATGGTATTTTCCACCTCAAATTCCTTGGCATGTAATGTCTCCTTAGTTCTTTAATCTATTTTTTCATTTATTTATTCACTCTTTGGTATAGTTACCAATGTTACAGCGCTTTTATCGATTTTCAATTTTACATCCTTGGCTTCATCCACCATAACTATAAGTTCCTTTTCCTTTACTGAAAGGACAATACCATGAATCCCGCCCAATGTTACTATTCGGTCGTTTTTCCTGATATTTGAAATCATATCTTGTCTTTGTCTTTCTTTTTGCCTCTGAGGTCTGATAATCAGCAGGTAAAGAATCGCAAACATTAATGCAAATGGTATTATAAGCGACATAAAGTTCATTTGGCCTCCTGCAGCTTCCATTAAGAAATTCATTTTTAAATCTCCCTTATAATAAGTGTAAAGTTTATGAATAAATTAAAAATATCCATCACTTCTCTAGAACCGAAAGGAATTGGGACTTAAAAGTCTTGAAATTGTTTTCAATTATTGATTGTCTAGCTTTCCTCATAATTTCCTCAAAATAATATATATTATGCAAGGACACAAGACTTAGGCCCAGGATTTCATTGGCAACAAACAAATGCCTTATGTACGCCCTTGAAAAGTTCCTGCAAGTGTAACAATTGCACTCTTCATCGATAGGTTTTTTATCAACTTTATAACGATTATTATGAATCTTTAATTTGCCTGTAGTGGTAAAGGCACAGCCATTTCTACCATTTCGTGTTGGAATAACACAATCAAACATGTCAATTCCATGCTCGATTCCATCCATAATATCTGCGGGAAATCCAACCCCCATCAAATATCGGGGTTTTTCTTTCGGAAGGCGCGGCACTGTGTACTCCATCACTTCATTCATTAGTAAACTTCCTTCACCAACACTCAAACCACCTACAGAGTATCCATCAAATCCCATTTCAATCAATCTCTCAGTACATTCTTCTCGAATATCCTGAAAGACGCTACCCTGAACTATAGCAAACAATGCCTGGTTTTTATTTTTATGAACATCTAGACATCGTTTTGCCCATCTGACGGTTCTAAGCATGGATTGTTCTGCTCTATCCTTTTCGCATGGATATGATAAACATTCATCAAAAACCATTATAATATCCGCTCCCAAGGAATGTTGGATTCCCATCACCTTTTCGGGACTTAGAAATATCTTAGAACCATCTATTGGAGAACGAAATTCAACACCATCATCCGTTACATAATTCAAGTCAGCCAGTGAGAAGACTTGATAACCACCACTATCTGTAATTATTGTCCTATCCCATTTCATAAATTCATGCAGCCCGCCCATTCTACTTACAACGTCTTCACCCGGCCTTAAGCTTAAATGATAAGAATTACAAAGTAAGGCAGATACATTTGCGTCTTTTAATTGGTCAGTAGTCAAGGTTTTAACTGTCGCTTGTGTGCCAACCGGCATAAAAGCTGGAGTATCAACCAGACCATGACCGGTAATTATTTCACCGCATCTTGCGTTTGAATTTTCATCAGAAGCCTTAAGTCTAAAATGCAAATACCCTCCCGAAAAACAATCTATACTTCAATAAACCTTTACAAGTTCAACACCCGGATAATAGTATTTCAGTATTTCATACCACTTAAATCCAGATTTTGCCATATCCTGCATTCCATATTGGCATAATCCAACACCATGGCCCCAACCCTTACCTTCAAAAATTAATGAATCACCATTGTTTTTAACCTTAAAAGCTGTACTTCGTAAATTATTTGGTCCAACCATGAGCCGGAATTCATTTGCATTAAACCTTTTTACACCTTGCGAATGTTTTATCTTGATTGTTGCACAGTGGCCACCTTTTCCAATCTTTTCCGCAGCTACATCGTATATATTTTTGATATTAACCTTATTATCATGTAGTTTTTTCTCAATTTCACTCTTTTTGATTTCCTTTTTCCATTGATAGTATTTTGATTTTTCGCAGTACCCACAACTGACGCCACCTAAAGGTGTAATGTTTTTAAGGCCAAAAACTAAGTTAATATCTTCAGTATAACCTCCACAAGTACTATGAAAGTATCCGGGGAAAAATTTCCATTTGTACAACATTACAACTCCCCTAGAGCCATCAACTATATCCTTTATTCTTGATTGTTTTGTATAGGAACCATTATAAGCAAGATCCAGTTTGCCAACATGATATTGGGAATTATTATTGGTTCTTTTTTGAAAAATTGCATACGACCTGGCTGCTATTACTTGCGCAAGGATTGCATCATATTGCCACCTTGATGGCACCTCACTCTCAACGACACCAGGCAGGTAATCCTCTAAATTTATTTCCTCTAAAACAGAAAATTTTCCTGATTTTTGTGGAATTATCAGTAATTTACCCTGATACTTTGAGTTATTTAACTTGATAAAGCCATTATTGTGAGAACTAAGTTTGATACTACTATTAGCCTTTATCAAGGAATTAGAGGCTTCATTTCTAGGAAGATAGGACTCTGGTTTTATCCAGAGTTTGCCCGAGTTCATATATATATTTGATTTTGGCAATTTAAGGCCTTGAGCAAAGACTGTATGATTATCCATGTCCGAGATGCTGTATGATGTGTTAATCTCTATTTTAGCTTTTTCTGCATCTTTGAGCAGTAAGACACGAATATCAGGTGGTTTATTTAAGTATTTGTAATATACAAACTCGTCTCTTTTATTGATAGTAAAACATGAAAGCGATATGAAAAGCGAGACAATCAGTAAAACTATGACCGCAATGGCGTATTTATGTTTAAGGCTTATTTTATTTACTAACAATTTGTATATCCTTCTTTTTATTTCTGTCATTCTCTAGCTTCCAACCTTCGTATAGATGACGTGTTGTATCTTTATATCTTTCGTATTCGCTGAAGATACAGCCACAATAAGATTGTTTGTATAACATTTTTTTATTTGCTATCTCTTGGCTGCATTCGCATAAGGACCTGTAATCCTTATATAGGAAAGGGATACCAATTTGTTCTGATACTTGTTCCCCTACCTCTTTAACATTTTCATGGTCTTGATGTTTACTAAAAAGTAACGTTGAGCTAAAGGCATCAGAGCCTTTTTCCTTTGCATACCGTGCAGTATTTGTAAGTCTTAATCTATAACAATCTTCGCATCTATTATTTCCTTCATAATCAACCTTCTTCAAATACTCCATCAAACCGTACTCCTCACAATAATCCACATTTATAGGATCACTTTCTTGAAATACGCGAACGGCCTTTAGTCTTCTTCTGAATTCCAATAGTGGGTGGATATTTGGATTATAGAAATAACCATGAACTTGAAATTTTTCTTTCCTCAATTCTTCCAGTGGGGCACATAAACAACCTGCGCAACAAATATGTAATAATAGATTCATTATTTAAATCAAAAAAGAGTATTTTGTTTTCCAATAAGAGTATCAAGTCCTATATATTTAAATGCCAGTTGTGTAGCAATCCTTCCACGAGGTGTTTTACTCAGATAGCCTTTTTGAATCAAGAAAGGTTCATAAACTTCTTCTATAGTATCTTCCTGTTCATTTACAGAAACTGCGATTGTTTTCAGACCAACCGGTCCACCACCATGTTGTATAATTGCTTGCAATATTTTTCTATCCATTTCACCAAGGCCATTTTTTTCAACCCCAAGCATTTTTAAGCCTTCTTCCACAATGTCTTCCACAATCATATTACTGCCTTTTACTTGTGCAACATCCCTAATTCGTCTTACAAATCTATTTACAATCCTTGGAGTACCTCTTGAACTTTTCGCAATCATTTCTGCACTTTTCTCGTCAATTCCAACCCCCAGGATTTTGGCAGATTTAATAGCAATCCGTTGTAATTCAACCCATGTATAAAAGTCTAATCTTTCCAACACACCAAACCTTGCATGAAAAGAAGACGTTAATAATCCTTCACGTGTTGTCGAACCGATAAGTGTGAAACGAGGAAGCTTAATCTTTACGGATCTGGCACTCGGTCCCTGATCTATCAGGATATCAATAAAAAAATCTTCCATGGCTGAATAAAGATATTCTTCTATGGTAGTGTTTAATCTATGAATTTCATCAATGAAAAGTACGTCACCTTGTTTCAGATTAGTCAGAATTCCTGCCAGGTCACCGGGTTTGTCAAGAACAGGTCCTGAAGTAGCCTTAATTTCCACATTGATTTCATTAGCAATAATTTGTGAAAGAGTCGTCTTCCCCAATCCTTGCGGACCAGAAAACAAAATATGGTCAAGGACATCACCTCTTTTCTTTGAGGCTTCAATATATACAAGCAGGTTTTTTTTGATTAGTTCTTGACCTATGAAATCACAGAATCTTTTTGGACGGAGTGCAGCATCAAGATTATTGTCTTCAGAAACTTTTCCGTAAGAAAGGATGTTGTTATCAGTCATTTTCTTTAAACCCGTTCACTCTTACAGCATGTCCTGCTAATAATTGAAAATCAAAGCTACATGGACTTTATTGCACAGGTATCATTTGCATAGCTTACTTCGTGCAAATTTATTGTATTTGTATAACAAGGATGCTGGGCAAATTGTATAAAAGCAACATTGTAGATCAGGGTGATTTATATTGTTCACATAATTATTTTTATATTAAAAATTTAGATAACAATAATCAAGCATGTCTTAAGGCTTTTTTGATAAGAGCCTCAACACCCTCTGAGGCATCAAAATTATCGGAAACAGAGGTTACGGCCTTTTCCGCTATTGGCCTTGCATAACCAAGCGAAATCATGGCCATTATAGCGTCTGATATCAGCTCCATCTTCTGTGCCTCAACCGAAGATACTTCTTCGGGCATGATACCTTTAATAGTTTCTTTAAGTTCCAGGATAATCCTTTCAGCAGTTTTTTTCCCAATCCCCTTTACGTGCCGTAATGTTCCTAAGTCGTTCCCAACAATACACTTTTTGAATTGACTTACGGAACAACCAGATAAAATTGTAAGTGCCATGTTTGGTCCAACACCATTTACAGAAAGAAGCAAATTGAACAAATCTCTTTCAGTAAGTGACGAAAACCCATAAATTTTTAATTCATCCTCTTTTATTAAGAGTCTTGTGAATATTTTTGCTTCTTCTTTGTTTTGAAGCCTTTCAAACGTTGATAGCGGTATGTTAATTTTATAACCAATACCATCGGCTTCTACTGTCAATTCTGTAGGCTTTTTATATACAATACTACCATGGATATAATCAAACATTAAGTTACTGTTAAATGTTCATAAATGGTTTATTAAGCAATATTGTGTGTATAATATCAAAGACTGCCAAATAAATAGTGGAAAAACAGAAATCAGGCACTTAATCAAAATAGTGGGTGAGATATTTAAAGGGGTTTGTTATAAATCTCATGAGATTTATGACTAGCGTGCTGTTTGGGCTTAAGTGTAAGTCAGGAGTTTAACTGGTTATTCATTCCACCATGAACCTTAAAACCACAAATACCAAGCTGTTCCTTTATTTCATCAATATATGTCTGTTTAAAGCCCTTACGTCTTAAAAGTTCGGATTCTGTTTTAAATACTAAATCACCTATTGTTTCAATTTTCATCTTTTCAAGAGACTTTCTGCAGCGAGTTGAAAGCGTTAATTCAGATATTGGTTTTGAGAGTTTTTCTTTGTCAGCACTAGCATCAAAATCAACGAGCTTGTCTGCTTGTTTCTTTTCTTCAAGTGACTGTCCAAGACGCAACCCTTTTTGACTAAGTATATGTTTAACTTCTGTTAAAGAAGTTTCTCCAAAATTTTTATAAGTTAATAGATCTGTTTCTGTTATCTTTGTTAAATCAGCGAGTGTTTTTATATTCATTCGCTCCAGGCAATTTTTGCTCCTAACAGAAAGCTCAAAATCTGAGATTGGTATGTTTAAGACTTCGCTCTCCTCATCTTTTTTCTTTGCCTTGTCTTCATCATAATACATTTTTAAACATGCTCTTGTATCTTTGAGAAAACGCCTTGCTTTTTCGTGATTAGGATTTGATTTTAATACTGTCTCAAAACAATACATGGCCTTTTCATAATCTTCATGATCTTCATAAAGTATTCCCAGGTTTATGACAGCATTAATATATGCGGGAACATGTCTAACACATTTTTCGTAATATTCAATTGCCTTTTCGTCATCCCCTTTAAGATCATAATTATAAGCAAGACGAAACAAAGTGCTACTATGTGTCGGATCGATCTCTAATGCATGATTATAATGGGCCATAGCATCTTCTCGTTCACCAAGATTATCTAGACAATGTGCCCATTGATAATGTAAGTCAGCTTCGTTATCATGCGTCTTTGACAGTTTTTTTACTAATTTCAGGGCATTTTGTAGGTCACCATCCATTCTCTTTGTTTCTGCTATATCCATTTGTATTTCGAAATCTTCAGTATCAGATGGCTGTGAACGCTCAAGACATTCAATCGCCTTTTCATAATCTCCATGCTCTTGATAACATTTTCCCAGGAAATAAGAGGCAATTTTGCGGGACTTTAGCGTATAGAGTAATTCTATAGCTTCGTCTATGTTTCCCGATATCCAATGGCATATCCCCAAAATAAGCGTGTTTTCCTTTACTTTTTGAGAGTCTCTTGACTTACTGATTGACAATGTCAACTTTTGTACTTTTTCCTGAAGTTTTTCTAATTCACCTTTAGAAGAATAAACCCTTTTTCTTAACTCGATAAAGTCTTCCCTGGTTAAATTTTCTGAGGACAAAATTGTATCAATATCCAATTCGCTATTTATCATCAATTTAACTCCTATAATGTTGCATAATTTTCAACTTATATAACTGTAATTGAGCTTTCCAACTTAAGCTAATCTGATATGAATACTATCAAATTCAAACATTAAACGTTGAAATCAGCAGTGTAATGTTACAGATTGTAAACAACAGTTTACCTTATGTCTTATCTGGATATACTAAGAGAATTTATATCAAATATATATAAAAATGCAAATGAAAATTTGTCAGAAATTAAAGGTTTGACTAATATTT
Organism: Candidatus Scalinduaceae bacterium; assembly: GCA_046759445.1. Lineage (GTDB taxonomy): Bacteria > Planctomycetota > Brocadiia > Brocadiales > Scalinduaceae > Scalindua_A. Next base: position 9,822 of record JBHICG010000008.1, on the reverse strand, counting down.
AGAACTATGATATAGATAATCTTCACACCAATAATCATTTTTGTCATTTTAATAATCATACCGTATGATGCTTTATAGTGTTAACAAATCATTTTTGCTGAGCATAAATTAATTTCTTGATGAAAGACAAAAGTAAAATTCAGATAAATGACATAATACTTGGGGAAAATCATCCTTTAGTTTTGATTGCAGGACCCTGTGTTATTGAAAATGAAGACGGTTGCTGCAGAGTTGCTGAAAGGCTTAAGGCAATAACGTATAGTGCAAAAATACCATTTATTTTCAAGGCATCATATGATAAGGCAAATCGTACATCTGTCAAATCATACAGAGGACCCGGTATTAAAAAGGGCATCAAGATTCTATCAAAGATTAAAAGACAAATTGGCATACCTGTACTTTCAGACGTTCATTGTTCTAATGAAATAGATGAAGTAAAGGATGTTTTAGACATAATCCAGATACCTGCGTTTCTTTGCAGACAAACTGACTTACTTATACATGCGGCAAAAACAGGTAAACCAATAAACATAAAAAAGGGACAATTCTTAGCCCCATGGGATGTTAGAAATATAGCAGAAAAGATCATTTCTACAGGTAATGAGAACATAATATTTACTGAAAGAGGTACAATGTTTGGTTATAACAACCTTGTAACTGATATGCGTTCAATCGTTATTATCAAGGACATGGGATACCCGGTTTTCTACGATGCCACACATAGTGTACAATTACCTGGTAAAGAAGGCACAACTTCCGGAGGACAGAGAGAAATGATTGAACCCTTAACAAAGGCCGCTGTTGCTGTAGGTTGTGATGGATTATTTTTAGAAGTACATGAATGTCCCGAGAAGGCATTGTCAGATTCAGCATCAATGTTACCTTTAGATTTATTACCTCCACTAATTGAAAAGGTAAAAAAAATACGAGAAGTGTTGCATGGTAATTAGGCTTATTATCTTCTAACCTAAATTGATCATTCCCTCTTAATCTTGACATAATTGCCTTTTAATACTTATTAGAGGTGCACCTATCTGACCTTTCAATATTCGTTTAGGTAATATGATTATGATGAAGATTACAAATAAAACACTTAAATTTTGTGATCTTATTTCTGATAAAATGTGAACAAAAAGGAAAGGTACACAAGAAATATTTCTTGAATAAATTATGAATATGTTGTTTTACCCAATCTTAATATGGTTATAAGTCATGCAAAGAAACAACCCATTAGTTGATTTAATAGATTTAGTAAAAAATATTGGTAAATTATGTGACGAAGAGGATATAAGAGCTGATATCGATTTCGATCCAAATGATGGCATTATCTTGGTTAAATATCAGAATGAGACTTCAGGTGAAACAGTTTGCATTATAAATTCAAACAGTAAAACAATAAGCGGAATTGATACTACTAAATTCTGGTTACCCGACTATTCTAAAACTCAAAAATTAAACAAAAAGATGCTTCAGTTTCTAGAACAGAAGGGTTATTCCTTATCAAATATCACATATAGAAAAAAATAAATGGTTTTCTTTACTGAACCAGAAACTAAAAACGGTGTTGCTAATAGAAATGAGCTAAATCCATTGATAAGTTCTTTGTTAATAGTAGGATGGAAATAGTTAAATAACTTGAAATGAAGTATTGAATATTGTAATTTCAAGCTTATGTGTATACAAAAAAGGTAGTCAGAGGTCACAAAACATTCTGTCTTGAAATGCGAGTAGTATAAAACAAGCTTTTTTTAATGTATTTTTAGCCCGTGTGGCTCAACGGTAGAGCGCGTCATTCGTAATGATGAGGTTGGGGGTTCAAATCCCCCCATGGGCTAATTTATGCACCAATTGCTCTGATGCCTATAGAAAGCAGGTATACATAATTATTGGATTACTTTAGTTACATATTATTATGTCAACTATATTAAAGAATCTTTTAAGTCTAAAATTATTTCTTAGGATTTAAGATATTAATAAATCAATGTAATGGAAAAGATGGTAATAGAGGGAGGTGCTCCCTTATATGGAAATATCAGGATAAATGGCGCAAAGAATGCTGCATTGCCTATCCTGGCTGCTTGTTTGTTGACTAATGGAACATCAAAAATAAAGGGTATTCCAGAGCTTACAGACATAAAAACCCTTTGCAAGATTCTCAACACACTGGGTGTTATTACAGAAAGATGTGCGGACGGTTCCCTTGAATTAACCGTTAAGAAAGAAGAAAACGTAACCGCCCCGTATGATCTTGTACGCAAAATGAGGGCATCAATATGTGTGCTGGGCCCACTGCTTGGAAGAAGAGGCAAGGCAAAGGTATCTATTCCCGGAGGCTGTTCAATTGGCCCCAGACCTATTGACCTTCATATTAAAGGCATCAAATCACTAGGTGCTCAGGTTGAGATAAAAGATGGCTATATAATTGCAACTGGAAATAAACTAAAAGGAAACACAATTTACCTTGGAGGTCCGAAAGGTTCAACAGTTTTAGGTACCTGCAACGTCATGATGGCAGCAACGCTTGGTGAGGGAAGAACAATCATAGAAAATGCTGCCTGTGAGCCTGAGGTGCAAGATCTGGCTAACTTTCTTAATAAGGCTGGAGCAAAGATAAGTGGTATTGGGGATAAGGCCCTTATTATTAATGGAGTCGAAGAACTACACGGGACAGAATATGAAATAATTCCCGACAGAATTGAGGCAGGAACCATTATGATTGCAGGGGCAATAACAGGAGGTAGCATCGTAGTGGAAAACATCATACCCTGTCACTTAACTTCTATCATTGATAAGTTGAATGAAATCGGGGTTAACATTCAAATTCGCAACGTTAGTAATGATTATTCTAATGGTAAAATACTTGGGGAATGTATTGTTAAAGGTAACAAAAGTTTTAATTCTGCTAACATTACTACGTTACCATACCCTGGTATCCCCACTGATATGCAAGCACAATTTGCATCATTACTTAGCATTGCAAAAGGTGTAAGCATAATAACTGAAAATATATTTCCACATCGATTTATGCAGGTTGCGGAACTCAATAGAATGGGTGCAAACATTAGGAATGAAGATGCTATTGCTATTATTAATGGCGTACCCACACTTTCAGGTGCAACTGTAATGGCATCTGACTTAAGAGCAAGCGCATCACTTGTAATTGCCGGCTTGGTAGCAAAAGGAGTTACAAAGATTAGAAGACTGTATCATATAGATAGAGGATACGAAAGATTGGAAGACCGACTTGCCAGTTTAGGCGCTAAGATATGGCGAGAAAAGGAATGAGATATTTTGTATTGAATATTATTTAAATTTATACATAATATAGGGTTTTAGTAATAGCTAAGATATTTATTTATATCGCATTATAACTATTACTTTGAATTTTTTTTCAAAAAAATGTCAAGGTGAAACATGTTTGAGTCTATAACAGGGAGTCTTGAAACTGCACTTAATAAACTGCGAGGGAGAGGAAGATTAACAGACGTAAACATAAAAGATGGTTTGCGAGAAATAAGAATCGCACTCCTTGAAGCAGATACTAGCTATAAAGTAGTTAAGGATTTCATTGAGAAGGTTACAGAAAGAGCCGTTGGAGAGGAAGTAATTAGAAGTGTCACACCAGGCCAACAAATAGTTAAGATAGTTCAAGATGAGTTGGAACATCTTATGGGTCCTGTAGACTCAACTATATCATTTGTTGATAATGATATTACCGTCATAATGCTTGTGGGATTGCAGGGCAGTGGTAAAACTACAACATCTGGCAAGCTGGCAAATATGATCTTATCAAATGGAAAAAAACCTATACTCGTAGCCGCTGATACACAGAGGCCAGCCGCAATTGAACAATTAAAAATACTCGGCAAACAACTTAACATACCCGTACATTCACAAGAAGGTGTTATGCCCGTTAAGATATGCAAAGGAGCTGTTAAATTTGCAAAAGCAAATAACTGCGATGTTGTTATTCTCGATACAGCTGGTAGATTACACATTGATGAAGAGTTAATGTCAGAGCTAAAAGAAATCAAGGATAAAACAAAACCAGCTCAGATTTTCTTCGTTTGCGATTCTATGACTGGCCAGGATGCCGTTAACAGTGCAAAAGAATTTAATGCACAATTGAACTTTGATGGTGTTATTTTAACAAAATTAGATGGTGATGCCAGAGGAGGTGCAGCTTTATCAATCAAAGCCGTTACCGGCAAGCCTATAAAGTTCGTTGGAGTTGGTGAAAAGCTTGATAAGCTTGAAGAATTTTATCCAGACCGGATGGCTTCTAGGATCCTGGGAATGGGAGACGTTGTCTCGTTAGTTGAAAAAGCTCAGAATGTTATTGATGCGGAAGAAGCTGGAAAATTGGAACGGAAAATTAAAGACAACGCATTATCTCTTGATGATTTTCTTAACCAATTGCAACAAGTAAGAAAAATGGGACCATTGAAAGATATAATGGGTATGATTCCAGGAATAGGAAAAAAGATGGAGGGAATAGACTTCGACGAAAAACAATTAAAAAGAGTTGAAGCCATAATTCGCGCAATGACACTTGAAGAGCGAATGCGTCCTGATGTTATTGAAGGCAGCAGGAGGCACAGGATAGCTTACGGGAGTGGTACAAATGTACATGAGGTCAGCAAATTACTAAAACAATTTAAGCAAATGAAAAAAATGTTTAGACATTTTAGTGGCAATGAGGCAAAATCCTTCGCAACATCTGGCATATCACCTCTTTCCATGAATACTCCTAGAAAATTCAAGATCAAACGAAAGAAGGAAAAAAGAAATAAGAGGCGAAGGTGAACATAGACATATATGTTTTAAACTATTACATTCATTAATAAAGGGAGAAAATGTATGGCAGTAAGGATAAGGTTAAAAAGGATGGGAAGAAGGAATAGACCTTTTTACAGAATATGCGCTTTTGATGCTCGAGAAAAACGTGATGGCAAAAGTATCGAACAATTAGGTACGTACGACCCAATGGAGAAAGAAGATTCCAAGAAAGTAGTATTAAAAAGAGAAAGAATCGAATACTGGCTTAGTGTGGGTGCTAAACCAACTGAGACTGTGGGAAGCATTCTCAAAAAAAATAAAATACCATTTAAGAAATAAGTGTCCTTATGAGAATAGATACCTTGACTTTATTTCCAGAGATGTTTCATAATGTGCTGGGAAGAAGTATATTGAAGATTGCGCAGGAAAAGAAACTGGTGAGTTATTATTTGCATAACATAAGAGATTTCACAAATGACAAGCATAAATGTGTAGATGATAAACCCTATAGCGGTGGCGCTGGTATGATTATAAAACCGGAACCTCTATTTAATGCCGTTGAGGCAGTAGAAATACAAGATAATATAATATCTAAAAAAATATTATTAACACCACAAGGAAAAACTTTTAACCAGGAAATTGCCAACAATCTGTCAAAAGAGACTCGTTTGATGATAATTTGCGGACACTATGAAGGATTTGATGAAAGAATAAGAATTGGTTTAGATGTCTCAGAAATTTCTATAGGTGATTATGTACTTACCGGTGGAGAAATACCAGCAATGGTTATAATAGATGCAATTGTAAGATTGATCCCGGGTGTTTTAGGTGGAAACAGGTCATTGCAAAACGAGTCCTTTATGAATAAAACATTAGAATATCCGCAGTACACAAGACCTGCTGAGTTCAGGGGGATGGAAGTTCCTGAAGTGCTTAAGTCAGGTAACCATCGAAAAATTGAAGAATGGCAAACGAAAAACGCCATTATGAGGACACTTGAAAGAAGGCCTGATTTGCTAGAAAATAATAAAGAATAATGATAAATATCTTATGTAAGGAAGGAATATGAATCATGAATATAGTTGATTTGGTAGAAAAAGAAAACATGAAAAATAAGATGCCACAATTTCAAGTTGGCGACCTGGTTGACGTTCACACTAAAGTGGTTGAAGGCGATAAGGAACGTATTCAAATATTTAATGGTATAGTTATTGCAAAAAAAGGGAGCGCAAACAGAAAAACTTTTACAGTCAGAAGAATAGTACAGGGAGAAGGTGTTGAACGAATCTTCCCCGTACACTCTCCAAACGTGGTAGATGTAAAAGTGAAGAAATCCCATAAAGTGAGACGAGCCAAATTATATTACTTACGTGATAAGATGGGGAAACAAGCTCGACTAAAAGAGATTCGCAGAAAAAAGACTGATACTAAATAAAGGCGCTATAGTGTATTTTATACTGATTTAAACTATAATGATCAAAGTCAAAATAGCACAAGCCAGTCAAATTGATCCCAAAGAACTATGGATAATAGGTGAGAATTTAGCCAAAAAGTATTTAAAAAAAGATGGCTATAAGATACTTAAACGAAATTATATATGTAAAAGTGGAGAAATCGATATAGTTGCATATGATAAAGGCGTTATCGCTTTCGTAGAGGTAAAGACTCGCCTATCAGATAGTTTTGGCACTCCAGAAATGTCCATAACAAACGAGAAAAGAAGAAAAATTATAAACTGCGCATTACATTACCTATCAACAAATAAAATAGAAGACATAGATTATCGCTTTGATGTGGTTTCGATTTTGTTTAAAAGAGATTCTAAAAACCCAGATGTAGAATTATTAAAGAATGCTTTTACGGCAGATCGAGTCCCGTAAAAAATAGCCACGATCACTCACAGTTGGAATTTTAACCAATCTTGGACATCCCTTATTAAATCAAACACAAATGAGAAAACGTGGACAATATCGCTGGTATGATTTGATACTAGGCTCTTGAAAAAGAGGTCTCATCGAGTATCCAGTTTAGGCAGTAAGAATCCTTTTGTCAAAGGAATAAACAATAGTATAAAAATTTACTTTTATCACAATAATTTGTAGAGTTTTAGAAACATATGATTATAGACACACACGCACATCTGGATTTTCCAGATTATCGAAAAGACTTTGATAATGTTATAAAACGAGCTCAAGAATCAGGTGTAGAATATTTTATCAACGTTGGAGTTAGTATTGAATCAAGCATAAAATCTATCGATCTGGCAAAACAATATAACCAGATTTATGCAAGCATCGGAATACACCCTCATGAGGCCTCAAATGTTTCTGCTGAAGATTGGTCTCAATTAGAAAGGCTGGCCAAATCTAATAAGGTAATTGCGATAGGTGAAACTGGACTTGATTATTATCGTAATCGCAGCAAAAAAGAAGACCAAAAACGTTTGTTTCAACAACATATAGAATTAGCAAAGAGAGAAAAGTTGCCCATTATAGTCCACAATCGAGATGCAAGTGCTGACTGTCTGGAAATCCTCCGTTGTTATAATGGTAAGATAGAAGGTGTTATCCACTGTTTCAGTGGGAGCAAAGAAATAGTTAAGGAGTTCCTGAAACTTGGGTTTTATATCTCCTTTGCAGGGCCTGTAACATATCCAAATGCTAACAAGTTAAGAGAAGTTGTCCAATCTGTTCCCGTTGAAAGGTTACTTTTAGAAACGGATTGTCCTTTCCTGGCTCCTCAACAAAAAAGAGGTAAACGAAACGAACCATCTTATCTCAAATATACAATTCCAGTCTTTGCAGAATTGCATAAACTATCTATTGAGGATATTAAAAGGATAACAACTCACAATGCAAGAAAGCTCTTTGGGATTGGACAGGTAGATTCAAGCGGTAATATTGCTTATGTTATTAGAAACTCTCTTTATCTGAATATAACAAACCGTTGTCCAAATCGTTGTGTCTTTTGTTCCAGGGAAACAGCCCCATATGTAAAGGGATATTATCTCGGGTTAGAAAATGAACCATCAACTGAAGAACTGATAGACGCCATTGGTGATCCCTCAAGTTACGATGAGGTCGTTTTCTGTGGCTTTGGCGAACCCACTGAACGTCTGGATGTATTGAAGACAGTTGCCAAATATCTAAAAGAAAATGACGCTGTTGTAAGGCTTGATACAAATGGCCTTGGTGACCTGATTAATGGCAGATCAATATGTGAAGAACTTAAAGGTTTGATAGATACAATTTGCATCAGTCTAAATACAAATTATGATGAGGAATATCAAAAGCTATGTAACTCATCATTCAATGGCAAAGCATACACATCCCTGCTTTCTTTTATAAAAGAGGCAAAAACATTCATACCTGATGTTATGGTTTCAGTAGTAGACATGCCGGAAATTGATATTGAAGGATGTAGAAAGATAGCAGAGAAATTAGGCGTTCGTTTCCGTGTAAGGGAATATAATAATGTTGGGTAACGTAAAGCTACCCCGTGTGGCGGAGAGATAATGAAGAATAATTAAATTACAAAGGAAATTAAAAATATAAAGACTGCACTTGATCAAGGGGTGCAGTACATTGTTAGTCTCAATTAACCAGTCCCTATTAATCATTCATTGTCCAATATTAACTAATGGCTTTTAAATTGACACTGGTAAAGTCAGGTGATATAAAACTGTAAGTAAAGAGAATAAAGCAAAAATAGATCGCAAGAAAATGGTATAAAATAGGGCTCATTCTCGGCATTTTATTGGAGGCTATATTATGGTTTATAGAGTCGTTGTTGAAAAGGGTGAAGATTTTGGCTATGTGGTTCACTGCCCAGCAATTCCTGGTTGTCATTCCCAAGGAAATACTATTGAAGAGGCAATTGAAAACATCAAGGATGCTATAAAAGGATGCCTTTCCGCTTTGGATAATGATTTGAGTAAATCGGAAAAGGAACTATGCGCTGTGGAAGTTGAGGTATAACCAGATGAAAAAACAGCGATCGTTAATAGGCTTGGATTATATAGGTCCTTATTAAGTCCTTTAAACAGTTGACATAATGTAATCTTTTGGATAATATAATTTTTATGGAAACTGCTACTAAACATTGTTATATCATCCGTAATCCTGCCATCCTGGGTGGCGAAGCTATCATTAAAGGCACAAGAACACCAGTTCGTGCTATTGTAGAGAACTGGCGATTGGGACTATCTCCCGAAGAGATCGTCATTCACCTCCCTCATCTTACCCTCGCACAGGTCTTTGATGCACTGAGTTACTACAGCGACCATCAGAAAGAGATTGATACTTATATTGAAGAAAACAAGATTCAGGAAAACCTTATCCACCCCTCTGCAAAATGACTTCACTCTATATAGATGAGGATGTTGATGTATTACTCAAACCCCTACTCAATGCCAAAGGTTTCACGGTATTTACGGTCCTTGATGAAAGAATGCTCGGAAAAAGTGACGAAGAGCAATAGAGCATGCCATAAAACTCAAATGCACATTTTTAACACATAATCGAATCCATTTTGAAAAGTTAGCCAACAAGTTCATTGAAGATAACAAGGAACATTACGGCATTATTATGGCAACCCGTCGAAACATATACGAATTGGCTCGCAGGATTGCACGCCTTCTTGAGCTACACAATTCAGAATATATTAAAAATCAACTTTGGTACGTTTAATTCATGGAAGTGACAACCCGAGTGAATGAATAGTTTCGTCCGGTAGCAATAACCACCCCATTCTGGCGGGGGCGGGCAAGATTGAACCAGCAAAAATATCGTAAAGGTTGATATTGATGTAAAAGCATTAAAGAAACGGTGTGAAGAATTCGGCAGACCCGTAAATGGTTTTGCTCGAAGTGAATACGTTGCGTATTTAGCTTAAAATAATAAAAATATCTTAGGATAATAATTGAAAAACATCCTCCACTTCTTGCTGTTCTCCCTGTGCTTTCTTGCCGTTAAGTCCCACCTAAAGGTGCCTACTCGGCCTAAAGGGGAGAAAGCAAGAACAGGGATGAAGCAAGAAAGCAGT
>JBHICG010000007.1:0-93026 GCA_046759445.1 Candidatus Scalinduaceae bacterium | reverse complement strand
TCGCCCCCACTGCTAGCTTGCGCTAGCAAGCTGTGGGGGCTTAATCCACCCTACGAAGAATGTCTTTGTCATGAATTGACTATCAAGGGCTTTAGTTTTGAACGGCAAAAACCTCTTGCGGTATCTTATAAAGGAATAAAATTAGACTGTGGATCTTTAAAACTTTGTACTCTTTGCGACTTTGCGGTGAAAATTTTTTGTATACATACTATAACCCTTACCACTTATGAATGTAGCTTTTTTAGACGAGATAACTAAATTCCTGGGAAAAGTGGCCAGCTATATATGGAGTATGCCACTGGTTATCCTGCTTGTGGGTACAGGTGTTTATTTTAGCATAAGGCTCATCTTTCCACAATTCAGAAGGATCTGGCACAGTATAGCTATTACGAGAGGCAAATATGATAACCCTGCTGATGCGGGCGATATAACACATTTTCAGGCGCTCTGTGCGGCTCTTTCTGCAACCGTTGGAGTTGGCAATATTGCAGGAGTTGCAACTGCCATACATGCCGGTGGTCCAGGCGCCCTCTTCTGGATGTGGATATCTGCATTCTTTGGTATGGTTACTAAATATGCAGAATGCACTCTTGCACAGAAGTACCGTGTCGTTCATGAAGACGGTACTGTGAGTGGCGGTCCAATGTATTATATTGAAAAGGGATTAGGCAAGAACTTCAGGTGGTTAGCGGTACTCTTTGCTACTTGTGGCCTTGTGGCTACATTTGGCGGCGGTAATATGGTACAGTCAAACTCAATGACAATTGCCTTTATTGACCACTTTGCTACACAGAAATATTACAATGACACTCCCTTATCCAAGTTAAACAATGGGAATGGTGTGAGCACAGTTGAAGGTGCAGATTTTGTCATAAACGTAAGAGATGGCAGGACACTTGCGATTGATATGTCCCATGCGAGGACTATTGGTGATTTGTTGTATGCCATAAACAATCATCCAGAGAATTCTCCAAGGTTTGTTTTTGCCGTAACAGCTACGGATAAAAATAGTATTGAAATTAAAGACATGACAAGTGGTGAAGATGAGTTTACGCTTGTGTCCCTGAATGATGGTAAGTCAGTAGAAGAACTTGGATTTGTAAATGAAGACGGTAATATTAATAAGATTAAAGATGGCATGATAGGCACGTTTACACCAGAAAAGTTTTTCTTAAGAGGGATTATCGGTGTAATAATTTCCGTAATCGTGGGCCTGGTAATTATTGGTGGCATCAGGAGGATAGGAAAGGTTGCAAGTAAGCTTGTGCCCTTTATGTCCTCTCTTTACGTTGCTGGAGCGCTCTTTATTATATTATGGAATTATACCAAGATACCAGAATCGTTTTGTCTGATTATCAGGCATGCCTTTACGCCGACTGCGGCAGCCGGCGGTTTTGCAGGCGCCACTGTGTTGTACACGATAACGTGGGGTGTAAAGAGGGCTGCATTTTCTAATGAGGCAGGGCTGGGCAGTGCTCCTATTGCTCATGCCGCAGCAAAGACAAATGAACCTGTACGTGAAGGCCTCGTTGCAATGATGGAACCTATGATAGACACTCTGATCATCTGCACTATGACGGCACTCGTAATCATTATCACTGGGGAGTGGACAAGTAAAGCGGATTCGTCAGTACTAACAAAGAATGCATTCAGTACCGGGATACCATATTTTGGTGGTTTTATAGTTGCTCTCGGCTTAATATTATTTGCCATTTCTACGGCCATAAGCTGGTCATATTATGGTGACCGCTGTGCAGAATACCTATTCGGCCGTGATGCAATATTGCCTTACCGCTGGTTATACGTCATAGCCCTTTTTGTGGGTGCAATTATGGATTTAGAATTCGTCTGGAATTTCTCTGATATCACTTTGGGCTTGATGGCATTTCCAAACCTCATTGGTGTTATAGCCCTTAACGGTGTAGTCATAAGCATGACGAAGGATTATTTTTCACGCAAGCAGGTTCGCACTAAATAATCCCCCTCACTTCCCATTTATTAAAGGTGGATTAGAGGGTGGATTTGTCAACTTGCTTTCTTCTTTTGCTATGGTAACGGAGGAAATCATACATAAAAGAGAATATGATGTTGTAATAGTAGGTGCAGGACCTTCTGGTGCAGCGTCAGCAAGAGTTTTGGTAAACGAAGGTTTAAGTGTGCTGGTGTTAGAGAAAAAGAAGCTGCCAAGATATAAGATTTGTTCCGGTATCATCTTTAGAAAATCACAGGATTTGACGGAAAAATATTTTGGAGTAATTCCAAAGTCAGTTTATGTTACACCAGAACTCTTAAAGGGAGTAAGACTCTGGAGTGATGACGTAAACTATACTGATTGGCCATTCAGTAAAGACGGCAAAGGAGCGCCAAATGTATGGCGGTCTAAGTATGATTACTGGCTTGTTAAAAACTCGGGGGCAGAGATCAAAGATTGTTTTGCCCTTATAGACTTTAGCGAAGTTGGTGATCATATATTGTTGAAATGCCATGATAACATAAATAGTAAAACAGTAGATATTAAGTGTAAATATTTAGTAAGTGCAGAAGGTAGCAGATCCATAATCAGGGCAAGGCTTGATCCTGAGTTTGAAAAAGGATTGAAGTGGTTCGTCGCTTATCAGAATTACTATGAAGGCAGGTCTGACTTAGACCCCTATTATTTTCACGGTTTTCTGAAACCACAGTATGGTGATGTCTATGCGTGGTTTAGTGTCAAGGATGACATGCAAATCTTTGGTACTGCCGTAAAACAGGGCAATAAGATTAAGTCTTATCTTTTGGAATATACCGAATTACTGGAAAAAAGATTTGGTCTCAAACTCAAAAGGATAGTAAGAAAGTCTGGTTGTCTTGGTAACGATATGTGTCCGAAAGGAAGATTTTATCTGGGAAAGGGAAACATACTTCTGGTTGGTGAGGCAGCAGGATTTTTAAATGCGTTTGGCGAAGGGATTTCATGCGCATTATCGACGGGAATATTTGCGGCGGAAGCCATAAGCAAGAGTATTGAATCGAAAGGTAGAGCGATTTCTATGTATTCGGAACTTACAAAACTGGAAAGAAGGCAAACCAAAATGTCATGGAGATTAGGCGCTAAGGCGGCAGGTAGGGACCTTATGCCAATATAATGGATGTATATCACTTAAACACCTTTATCTTTTCATTGCTAATTATGATTTTATTTAAAAGTCAAGAACTCGAAAAACCTTGTCCTTGCCCATATCTGCCGGATAAAAAAAAACAGTTAAAATACTTTCTCGCAGGTGAACTCAACAAATCAGATGTTTCATTTTTACTTGCAAAAGGCTGGAGAAAGTTTGGCATATATTTTTTTCAACCTTCTTGCCCTGACTGTCGTGAATGCATTCCTATTAGAATTTTATCGAATGAATTTAAACCGACTAAGAGTCAAAAACGCAATTTGAAAAAGAATAGTGCGATAAAGGTAGTCTTTGGTCCACTTAAATTTAGCGAAAGGGCCTTTGAGATTTACAAAGATCATTCATCTAAACGTTTTTCAGAAGAATGTAATCTGGAGGAATTCATCTTTAACTTTTACTCACCCTCAACACCAAGCCTACAGTCCGAATTTTATCTTAATGATGAATTAATCGGCCTTGGTTATTTAGATGAGGGTAAGGATTGTCTGAATAGTGTATATTTTATTTATGATGCAAAGGTCTCTCATTTGGGTTTGGGAATCTTCAGTATTTTGAAAGAAATAGAATACACCAGATCTCTTGGTTTAAAATATTATTGTCTGGGTTATTATGTGCAGGCATGCCAAAGCATGGCGTATAAGGGCAATTTTAAGCCAAGGGAGCACTATAACTGGTTGCATGATAGATGGGAAATAACTTAAAAGGGGTATACCCCCGTAATTTAATCTATTTATTCTTTAATCTAAAACAAAACTCAATCAAAAAAATAAAGGCCATGGAAAGCACTGGACACAATCAATTCCTTCTCCCTGTACTCCTTGCTGCAAAGTGTGCGGGCGAAGCGATCCTTGATGTATACGACTCAGACTTTGCTGTAGAGCACAAAGATGACAAGTCACCCTTAACCTTAGCAGACAAACGGTCCCACGAGATTATTGCAGATGATCTGAAAAAGACAACCACCGTTAATAACCAGATATTGCCTATATTAAGCGAAGAAGGGAGAGATATCCCATATGATGAAAGAAAGAAATGGGAATACTTCTGGCTCGTTGACCCACTTGACGGAACAAAGGAGTTTATTAAGAGGAATGGAGAGTTTGCCGTGAACATTGCACTCATTCATGCAAATAAACCAATTCTTGGAGTTATCTATGTACCAGTAAAAGATACCTTTTACTTTGCTGCCACAAGCCTCGGAGCCTATAAGGTCTTAAATAGTGAAATTATGACTGCTAAGTTATCAATGAAAGAACTACTCTATAAATCACAAAAACTACCCTTAAGTGCTAATAACAAAAAAGATTCCCCTACCATCATTGGCAGCCGTTCACATGCAACAAAGGAACTTTCAGAGTTTATAGAGAAAATAAAAGACAAGCATGGTGAAGTTAAGCTAATATCTGCAGGAAGCTCATTGAAGTTTTGTCTAGTGGCAGAAGGCAAAGCCGACGTCTATCCGAGATTTGGGCCTACGATGGAGTGGGATACTGCAGCCGGACAGGTAATTGTCGAACAATCAGGAGGGAGAGTCATTGATATACAGGCCAAAGAGCCGCTAAGGTATAACAAACATAATCTGCTAAATCCTTTCTTTATAGTAATCGGGCAAAACTCTCGGTTTGAAAACCAATTGATGCAATAAAGTAAGACCACCCTTTTTTCTCATTTATCTATTTTATGGGAATATAACTTGTTTATAGTTTGTCAATATTAAAATGACTATTGAGTTTACTCGGCAGAAACACCTTAGTTATCTGATAACAGCAATTTATAAAATTCTTATGCCATATAGGAGTCTTTTGTTTAAGCATTTAATTAACAAAAATTTGAAAAAAGTTGCTGGGTCAACTAAATACTTATCTTGCCAAGGGTTACCTATCCATTTCTGAGCCAAATATACCAACAATAGGCTAAATAATGAGTTTATGACATTTTGTCTCTTGGATATGAGAAAACTAATTCATAAATGACAATTTATGCAATTTGGTATTATATCGTTTTAATATCTCATTTTTATAGGTAGTTGGGATATATTCTTTATCTTAAGTTGATTAAAATACTTAGAAAAACATTGATTGCAAAAGGTTTGTCGTATTTATATCTAGGTACTATATTTGCTAATTATTAATGTATATTAGCCTATCCGTTAAATGAAGCAGAAAAGTCGTAACTATTTGAAAGTTAAAGATATAAAACTTTTTTACAATCTTTACTACATTGACAAAATATACTTCATGACTACTTAATTTTAGATCTTGAACGTTAAAGAAAGGATGGGATCACATTATGATTACGGTCAGGCAACTCTTAAGAGACAAACCTGATGACGTCTGGACCATTGAGCCTCAGGATTCTGTATACATGGCCTTGGAAGTAATGGCCGATAAAAACCTGGGTGCATTAGTGGTAGTTGAAGAAGGAAAGGTCGTGGGAATGTTTTCGGAACGTGATTATGCGAGGAAGGTTATTCTAAAGGGAAGATCCTCCAAGAGTACATCCGTCAGAGAGCTGATGGATTCTAAGGTGTGCTATATAAGCCCTGAGCAGACAATGAAAGAGTGTATGGCGTTATTTACGGATAAGCGTATCCGTCATTTGCCCGTCCTGGATGAGGGTCAGTTGATTGGCCTTGTGAGCATTGGTGATGTCGTAAAGCGAATCGTAACTGAGCAAGAATTTACCATTAAACAGCTCGAGAACTATATAACAGGCAGTTTTTAGGAGTAGGAATGGAAGTTGTTCTTGAGAGGCTCTTATAACGTACCCTGATATACTTCCAACCCTTCTCTCTTCATTGGCTTTAGTAACTTCGATTTTATACTTTAATTTTGAATGCCTTGACATAAAATAAAAAATATCTGACTTGCGATATAGCAACTAAGTATTTTGTATTTCTTTAAAAAACACTAAATTCTCCTTGACTTATCCCTTACTGTGCGTTTATATTGAGGAGCGAAAAAATTTGTTTTATGTTCCTTAATGCGTTAACGTAATAACTGCTGAAACTTGCTTTTCTGTTACTTCACTCCTATAGACCAATTTAACAATTAGAAACCCTTCAAGACAACTATGTCTTTTTCTGGTTCTCAGGGAGAGCAAAACCCTTATCTTACTGATCCAGACGTTCTGCTAATGCTTGAGTTTCAAGAAGGGCATAAAGCATCCTTTGAGAAACTCATGGATAAATATTACAAACGAGTCATGAATCTGATATACAGATTTGTGGGCAATAAAGAGGTAGCCGAAGACTTGACTCAGGATGTTTTTGTTAAGGTTTACAAAAACGCACGTCTTTATAAACCGAAGGCCAAATTCCAGACCTGGCTATACCAGATCGCCAAGAACACTTGTCTTAATGAGTTAAGAAAAAAACGCTCTGTCGTTTCTTTTGAGGAGACCTTTGAAGTCAAAGGTAATCCAGTAAAACACGAACTAACTGATGCAGATAACCAAAATCCCTATCAGACAATAGATCAAAAGGAGACAGTTGCGGCCGTTAAAGATGCAATTGCCTCTTTGCCCGAAAATCAACGTATGGCCGTTAATTTACGGCGTTATGAGCAACTTTCTTATGATGATATTGCGCAAACCATGAATTGTTCGATTGCAGCGGTCAAATCTCTCCTAAGTCGAGCTAAACTTAATCTAAAAGAAAAGCTAAAAGATTTAATTCAGTTCGATTAGAAATTAATTTATATTAGATGAAAATAAAACAAACTTTTTTCATGTTTATGTGTTTAATAAGATAGGGAGACGTAAAATGGATTGTCAAAGTATACAAAAACTTATTCCCGTATACCTGGATGCACAGCTTGAAGCTCAAGAATTGAGAAAAGTTAAGGAGCATCTGAATGATTGTCCTCATTGCCAGAAGGAAATGGTCCGTTTTGAAAAATCCTGGGATCTACTTTCGAAATGGGAGGATGTGGAACCTGAACCCGGCTATATATCCCGTTTCTGGGAAAGATTATCCTTAGAGAGGCCCTGGTATGAACGATTCCTTTTAAACCTAAAAGACATCTTTACAGTGAGAAAGCCGGCTTTTGTTTGGGCAACGGTATCGATGGTCATAATCGTATGTATTTTGACATTTTCGAATTATCTTATTAACCTAAAGACAGATAACATGCTGGCTTCAATGAATCCGCAAGATTTGGAACTATTAGGGGAGTTGGAGTTAGTACAAAATATTGACATTATTGAAAATATAGATTGGTTGGAAGATTGGGAAATCATTGAAAATTTGAATACCATAGGATCCTGATGTGAAATATCTTATGTGTGTTAACAAAAAAACACTTTTAATAGTTTTTATGGTAATGATGAACGTCAACGCAATCCTGGCTGAAAATAATGAAGAAAAAACTGTAGAAAATCAGGAAGAAAAGAATACAGACAAAGAAATTTCTCAAGAAGATCGGGAGATAATTAAGGATTTAGACATATTAGAAAATCTTGACATGTTTCAAGATGTAGAAGTTGATTTCTTAAAGGATTATAAGATGATTGATGAAGATATTAATAATGAGGTGAAGACCGATGAATAGAAAAAATGTCTCATTGTTCATTTCAAGGACATTGATGTCAATTGTGTTGTTTTACGGGTGTTTTGGTATTCTGCCTTTTACCCGGGAAAGCAGTGCGCAGGATGTGGTAGATTTGCCTGATTCCAGGTTTAATCAGGATTCCCTCAACCGCTGGCGATCGATGCCTGAGGATGAGAAAGAAAAGATACGCCAACGATATAAAAGATGGAAAAACTTAAGTCAACAGGATAAACATAAAATTAGAGATAATTTTAAACGATTTAAAAAACTTCCCCCGGCTGAACAGAATAGATTAAGAAATAATTGGCACAGGTTTAAGGATTTACCTCCTCACAAAAGAGAAGCTATCAAGCAAAAGTATCGCAGGTGGAAAGATTTATCTCCAGAACAAAAGAATAGAATAAGAGAACGGCATAAGAGGCTGAGAGGAATGTCACCCGAACAAAGAAAACATCTGCAGGAGAAGAGAAAGAAATGGAAATCGCTACCTCCAGAACGCAGGCAACAATTACGCAGGGAATTTAAGTCTCAAGATAGAGATATCAAAAGAAAGCGTCCTTTCCCAAAACCCAAGAGGGACGTCCGTCCAAAAAACAAACGTCAGCGAAGATAATGGTCATATCCACTTAAAATCAAAATTCCTACGAAACTTTTTCGTTTATGTGTGTTTAATATAGTAACGAGACTAATGGGGCCCCAGAGTAAAAGAAGTAGTTACAACTTAAAAGCACATAAACTATTACGAGAAAAGGAGGAAGAGATGAAAAGACAGGCTATTTTAATTGTTGCGGTTATCACAATGTCTTTTGGCATAGGACGAGTTGTTTGGGCACAAGAAGATGGCAGACGTCTATTAAACAATGAGCGTTGGCTTAAAAATCATCCAGGGGTTGCAAGAAATCTGTATCAGGATAAGGAATTTTTACGCAAACATCCTGATATTGCCAAAAATGCTCAGCGTCGTGGAAAATTGCTTAAAAAACATGGAGTCCAGAATCGAGACAACATAGATGGTCATAAACGCCATAGACGTGATTTCAGAACAGATAAGAAAAGACCAGGCAGAGATGCTATGAGAGATTCTGATCATGATAAAAGAAAGTTGCGCCGTGACCATAAAAATTTAAAGCGTGATAAAAAAGGTTTTAGGAGAGATATTAGAAAGAAAAGGAGAAACAGGATCAAAACATAGGTCAGAGATGATACATTGGGATGCCACTTAATCAGCCAACGTAAACCTTGTTAGAAGGCTTGGGTTGGGTCTTATAGACTCACCCAAGCTATATGTTTTCGGTCCATGATTAAAGATCTATTCTGCTTGTTTAATATAATTTTTAGAATATTTAGACATTATCATTTTCTAGTTGCTTGATTTTTTCAATCCTTCTTTTGTGTTTCTCTTCATTACTAAAAGGCGTATTAAGCCAAATCTTTACCAATTTTTTCGCCTTATCAATGGGTAATGTTCTAGCGCCTAATGTCATCACATTTGCATCATTATGTTCTCTCGACATTTTTGCGCTGTACTCATCATAAACAACTCCAGCCCTTATACCTTTTACTTTATTTGCCAAAATTCCATTGCCTATACCAGTACCGCCGAGAATGATTCCTCTTCTATTTTCAGTATCCTCGGCAACAGCTTTAGCAACAGGAAAAACAAAGTCCGGATAGTCATCAGTTTCAATAAATTCATAAGCTCCCCTATCCTCTACTTCATAGCCTAAACCTTCAAGGAACTTTTTCAATTCCTCTTTTAGCTCAAAACCGGCATGGTCTGTACCAATATAAATTCTCATAAGCCTAATCTTCATAATCTACAAAATAACAACAATGCAGGTATGAATTTATTAGTGTTTTCCTGATTCAAGGACTTTACCAGCACGGGCAGAAATTATGTATGCCTCCAAAGCTTTCATTTTGGGGTCGTCACCTGAAAGCTTTACACCCTCTTGTGGGTTTTCAATACACCAGTTTATCATATCTCTTAGGAGTGATGCCTTTTTGATTTGTGTCTGAAATTTTGGGTATGTTTCAGGGTGCGTATTAGAGGCATCAGGGTGGCACATGTCGCAAGAAATTCCATTTGTACCAAGTGTCGGGTCATGGAAAACTTTATATCCATTACTAATGAGACGATCCATTTCTGCTGTCCAGACTCTTTTTTCTCTTTCTGTGTGTGGTACTCCTCCGTGCGCTAAAACTAGCGGTAATTCTTCTATCTCTTTAACGCTTATGAAAGGATTGCCATTAACTGAAAGCTTTAAAGCCATCTCAGTCTTGGGTAACCTTGCCGTAATTTCTTGTTCACAGAAATCCATTAAGGCCATAAGGAGTTTTGCAACTTCTCTTGCCTTGTGTTCTGGCATTGGTTCTCCTTCTCTGTATCCTTCTACAATAACCCTTTTTTTCCCATCACAGGCAGTAACAATCTGAACGGACTGTTTTTCAGATGATGTGATAACACCAGGATTATCAGCAACTGAGTTGTTTTCGGCCTTTGCTGACATAGAAAAAACAATCAAAAGGGTAAATAGGCTTGTAAAAACAATATATGTGGTTTTCATTATTATTTCCTCCTATCATATTTTTGTTCTATTTATATTAATTAATATTTTATTAAATGTTCAAGGTACTCCGTTACACCAAGGATCACGAAAGCTATTATTGATTTAAGTCTCTAGATTCCCACTTTTGTGGGAATGACAAAAAGTATACATTGTCATTTCCGACCTGATCGGAAATCTATTATCTGCTTAAAATTAATAAGAAGGTCCTGGTACAAGTCCTCTACCTGTCGATACCTTATCATATGAAACAGTCATTGGATTCCTATCCCATAGTTTATAAGTTTTGTTAACGTTTCCGTCGTGAAGTGTATCGACTATTCCCCATCCAGTACCGTCAAATTGGTTAAATGGATCTGGCCTATCCATTTGAACCGTAAGCTTTGGTATACCTTCTGGCGCATAGGGCCATGGCCAGGCTGTTGATATCATACCATGAAAAGTAATGTTCCTTATCTTATTCGTAAGCACCTGGTGTGTATGTCCATGTATGACAGTTACGGTGTTAAATGGAGATAATAGTTCCTGAACATCCTCTGCATCGTCAGTCCAGAAATTCCATGCCTTATAGTATTTATACAGAGGTGAATGTGAAAATACCACAATAGGTGTATATTTGTTTACTGTTGCAAGGTCATCACTCAGCCATTTGAGTTGTTCTTCGCCAACGGTAAATGGCCTGCCCTTTGGATTATCAAGTTGCGCCATGAATAGCATTCGCTCCATTTGCGTCATTTTAGGTTCTGACCAATAATCCTTCACCACTACACTATTAAGTATAATAAAGTGTATTCCCTTGTGATTAAAAGAATATGTAGGTTTGCCAAAATATTCCCTCCATACCTCACCCATATCAAAATACCAGTCATGTTCACCTACCATCATATGTAACTTAGGTTTTAGTTTGGCGATTATTTCTTTCCCGAGGGATAATTCTTCTTTTAGACCTAATTGTGCCAGGTCTCCTCCGTAAAGTACAAAGTCTGGTTGAGGGTCCATGGCATTCACATCTTCTACTGCCTTTATTAATGATACTGCAAATCTATGATCCCTGCCACGGTCTAAAAGGTGTGAATCGGATATGTAAGCAAACGTAAATTCATCTGTTCCGTATTTTGCTTCAACTTGGTGCATAAGCGTTTGAGAAGAACAACTTGTAATTAATCCCGAACCAGCAGCAAATACTCCAGTTGCAATTGCAGTCTTTAAAAATTCTCTACGGTTTAATTCTGATAATGATTCATATTTTGTTTTTCTGTCCTGTCTATCCTTTTTAATGTTCACGTTATTTGCCTCCTAAAAAGTCTTTTGCACGAGTATTGTGCATTTTAATTTTATGGACTAAGAGCCTTAATAAGTTCTGGTAAGTCATCACTTGTTAAAGCCTTCATAAATTCTACTAAATCCTTTTTTTCTTCTTCTGAGAGATTAAGCGGCCTGATCCCTCCATCCAGATTGGGATTGGGGACACCACCCTTATCATAAAATTCAATAACACTTTCCAGTGTAGGCTCGCTGCCATCATGCATATACGGGGCGGTGGAGGCTATGTCTCTGAGTCCGGAGGTCTTAAAAGCACCGATATCCTTTGGTTCTTTGGTCACTAAAAAACGTCCGAGTTCAGAAGACGCTTTTTCACGTGCAAGTGCGGATGGGTCTGCATCAGGGCTGTCAGCCTTGCGTGCTAGAGGTCCAAAATCCTTATCCTTCATTGCGACACCTATATTGTGGAATTTGTTATCAGTAAAAAAAGGGTAAGATACGTTAAATTCATGGCAGGTTAAACAGCGTGCCTTTCCCTGAAACAGCTCCCAGCCTCTTTTTGCAGAAGCGCTTATTGCATCATCCACTCCTGCCATAAATCTATCAAATGGTGAATTAAAGCTAATAAGCGTTCTTTCAAATGATGCAATTGCCTGCGCAATATGATCAATCGTAATACTGTCCGTACTAAAGACAGTTTTAAAATCAGTTCTGTACTCAGGTATGTTCGATATTTTCTCTAAGGCAGCATCATGAGAAGGCATGCCCATTTCTATTGGATTTGTTATGGGTAGTTTCGCTTGTTCCTCTAATGTCAATGCTCTTCCATCCCAGAACTGGGTATCAAAAAAGGCGGCGTTTAGCACGGTAGGACTATTTCTGGCACCCTTTTGTCCTTTTATTCCGATCGCAACTACTTCTCCATCTGCGAATCCTTTATTAGGGTCATGGCAAGTTGCACAACTGACGGTATCATCTGCAGAAAGTCGTTTGTCGAAATAAAGTTTTTGACCTAAATCTACTTTTCCTTTCATCAATGGATTGTCTTCCGGGATTATGGGTTCCAATACATATGAAGGTAGGTTTAGTTCGTATGGTTCATCTGCAGATTGTGTAAAAGCAACAGATGGCAGGAAACAAATAAAACCAAAAATGAGAGAAGAAAATACAATAAAGACGGAACCAAAGGAAAGTTTATTGCTGGTTCTTCGCATAGCCCCCCCTTCTTTTAAATTGGTGATGTGAGATATTTTAAATATTCTTCTATTTGATTTAACAATGAATATTTAAAAGAAGTTCCTTAAATTGCGTGCATCTTTATTATTATTATAAAGCTTTTCGAAAAAGAAATAAATAAGGATTTCCCCTTATTTATGGAGGAAAAAAACCTTAGTTTCAATGTCCAGGTTAACTCTTAATGTCTTCGGTAAATAATTGCCCTTCTATTTATTTTAAAGATAATATAAAAGATATTACAAATTATCATTTTCTATTGCCCTAATTTTCTCAATCCTTCTTTTATGCCTCTCTTCATTACTGAACGGCGTCTCCAGCCAAAGCTTAACTAACTCTTTTGCCTCGTCAATGCTTAATGTCCTATTCCCTAGAGATATTATGTTAGCGTCATTATGTTCTCTCGACATCCTGGCGCTATATTTATCATAAACGACTGCTGCCCTGATACCCTTTACTTTATTAGCCACTATCGCTTCTCCCTGACCAGAGCCTCCAATAACGATTCCTCTTGTATCCAGGCCCTTGGCTATATCTTCGGCCACTGCCCTAACAACCGGCCAAATGAAATCCGGATAATCATCAGCTTCATTAAATTCATAAGCTCCCATATCCTCAACTTCACAACCTAAACCTTCAAGGAACTTTTTCAGCTCTTCTTTCAGTTCAAAGCCCGCATGATCTGTGCCGATATAAATCTTCATATAATTACGCCTATGATAAATTTTGAAGAAAAAAGGAAACCCGAAATTTCATGTGTATCGGTAGAAGTTATAACTTCACCATGTTAAAGGGCAGGCTTATTAAACTACTCGCCCGTCATTTGTATAACTATGCTACGATTTCGAGGTCGGTTATCAAAGTCTATTACGACGACTTGCTGCCACGTGCCTAAAAAGAGTCTACCATTATTAAAGGGAACCGTGAGTGAGGAACCCAGTAAAGCCGCCCGCACATGTGCGTATCCGTTTCCGTCTCCCCATGTAGCATCGTGATGGTAAGTAACTCCGGTGGGTGCGAGTTTTTCAAAAGCCTCAGGCAAATCCTTTAACAGACCTGGCTCGTATTCAATAGTTGTTACTCCTGCCGTGGACCCGGAAACAAATACGGTGAGAGTCCCCTGTTTTAGGCCTGTTTTATTCAGGATGTTTTCTACCTGATGTGTGATATCGATTATGTCTGTATTTCCCTGCGTTGAAATATTTACTGAATCAGTTATTGTTTTCATAAATTAGCTCCATTCTGTCGCTAATTTATTTATTACGTCCGTCAAAATGTCGTTGACGGATGAGCTTCGCAAAATAAAACTACTCTTGAAGACTTTGTACAACACATCGTAATAAAACTAGCGAGTTTTATAAATGAAATATTTAATAAGTTATAGACTTTCCGATATATAATCAGTACACAAAATTTAATAACCTAAATATAGTCAGCATAAAAGTACGTGTCAAACGTGTTTTTTTTAATCTTTTGTTACTAGATAAAATGTACAGGTTTTTATTGGCTTTCCAGACAATTTACTTTATATTTGTATAATACATTAGTAAAGGTTCTTGTAATTCCATGGATATCAGTGGTTAACTTAAATATGAAGGTGCTACTCAAAGAACGAAAATCCAGCGTTTTATCACCATCTTCGCTTAAATGCCTCAATAATATCTTTACATTAAACCCAACTGCAGGTTGTGTGCATCTGTGTTCGTACTGTTATGCAAGAGGGTATTCAAATTATCCTGGCGATGAGACTGTTGTATTATACACTAACATAGCAAAAAAACTAGAGGATGAACTGCATCGCAAAAAGAAGTTGCCAGGGTTTGTGTACTTCAGCCCCTCATGCGATGCCTTTCAACCGGTAAAAAAAATCCTGGATACCACATTCAGTTTAATGTCCCTTTTACTCCAAAAAGGTATAGGCATAAGTTTTCTTACCAAAGGTTACATTCCCAAAAAATTTATTGCCTTATTAAGCACATACCGTAATCTGGTTCAGGCTAGTATAGGTATCACAACGCTGGACAGTAACATTCAAAGATTGATCGAGCCACATGCAGCAAATCCCAAGACCAGACTAAGGAATATAAGCTCTTTAATTAATATAGGGATTACGCCAGAGATTAAACTGGATCCATTAATCCCGGGTTTGACGGACACAATTAATAACCTTGAACCATTGTTTAAGGTATTAAAAAGCCTGGGCGTAAAGAGTGCGGGTATAAATTATCTATTTCTTAGACCCACCATATATAAAAACATTCGTAATACATTAGGGCATACGGTAGCCTTAAACAGAATTTCAAGGGCCTTTGATAGCAGTGTTGTTTTAAGCCTTCTTGCGAACAGGTCAAAGGTTAGGGCCCTCAATCCACATTTCAGAGCAAAGCAGCATAGACGTATATCCTTACTTGCGGAAAGATATGGTATAAGCACACACTTATGTGGTTGCAAAAATCCAGATGTTACAAAAGAACTGGCATGCAGGGATATATGGCAGAAATATTTTCCTAAACGGATTACTCAATATCAACTCTTTGATAGTCCGATTGAGATTCACCGGTAATTAATTGATGCATGTTTTTTATGCTCAAAACAAGAATCACGCCCTTGACTACGTTCGCTCGGATAAATACTTCAATGGGGCGGGTTATTCAGGTGGGTAGAAGATGAATATTTAAAGTTGAAAAAATATTTCTGTAATTATAAAGAAAACGTTTACATCATGTTACCCATAAATTCTACACGTAAACGTTAGTCAGTAGAAAATTCAACCGTTTTCCTGGCGAGCTCTCGCTCTAGGGCGCGTAAATCTCCGTTTAAGTTTTTACAAAGTGTTATTTGCAATTCAGCCTCGTTTCCCTGTTCAATCATTTTTTTAGCAAGATTGAAATGCGGCTCAGCATGAAGTTCTTTTGCCTTGGGGGCGACGAACGCCAACAGGCGTTTAAGTTGATTGCGCATAGAAATAATTTCTCCGGTTTCTGGCTCAATAATATCAGCGTTGAGTCCATTTCTGGCTGCTGACCACCAATTCTGTTCGAGGTATCCTGAATTAAAAAAACTTGCAGGTTTTCCTGCCAAAAAAAAGTCCTGGTAGATAGCTACAGCAGCCTGTAATATGGCGGCAAATACTCCAATACGGCGAACGGATGTAGGGAGATCAAAGATTCTAAACTCAACAGTGCCAAGTGGTGGCTGAGGACGTATGATCCACCATAAGTCACCAGGTCTAGTTATATCACCAACAGCAAGGAGTTTTTCATAATAAGCGATAAGCTCTGAAAATGATTTAAAGGGTGGAGCAAATTTCGATCGGGGCATAGAGTGAAAAAGATGTGCACGTGTTGAAACCAATCCAGTTTCTCCGCCCTCGTAGTATGGAGAGTTTGCAGAAAGAGCTAATAAGGGATAGGTCCATCGCTTCATTTCGTTCATTATGTAAATGGCAATTTCTTCATTTTTTATCCCAACATGTATATGTAAGCCAAAAGACAGCAAACGATGGGCTATATAACCATGATTATTTTTAACCCAACGATAGTGTTCATTATCTACAAAAGGTTGTTTCCTCCAATCACCAAAAGGATGGCTTCCACTGGCAACAATGTTTACGTTAAGTTCCTTACAATACCCTGCAAGACGAGTTCTTCCCTCAGCTATACCATTAACGAGGTCGTTCACGGTCGTGTATACGCCCGTGCGATTCTCTAATATGCACTTCAATAGTTCATAACACACCCTTTCCTGCATATCGGTATCAAGGTGTGCCATAACATCATCAACTGAAGGAGAGAGGTCTGCTGTTTCAGGATCTATCAAATGGAATTCTTCCTCTACGCCTAATGTGGGAAAGTCATTTCTTTTGAACGGTTTCATCAACTCTTTCTATGTTTATTTTAAAATCACTTTCTGCTGACCTCATTGCTAAACCAACCAGTATCGTGATTCCTGCTGCAAGAGAGCTGTCGCAAAAATCAAAATTACTTGTATGAAGGGGCGGAGATGATTTTCCCATACCCAATCGAATAAGAAGACCAGGGATAAGTTGTGTAAAATATCCAAAGTCTTCTGACCCCATGCTCTGCTTTGTAATATACGCTCTTTTTTCAGGGATCAACAGGTCATCGCCTGTCCTTTCAAAGAGGTGATAGAGGTCAGGGTGGTTATTTACGGGTGGACAGTATTTATGAAAATTTATTGCTTCTTCCACACTGTCCTTGACACAGATATTTCCCACTGTTTTCTTGAACATTTCAAGTACTTTTTGGCGGCTTATTTCGTTAAGGGATCGAATTGTTCCCTGGATAGAGGCGTAATCAGGTATAACGTTTGCCTGTGTTCCTCCTCGCATCACTCCCACGCTCACGACGCACGGATGATTGTCTCCATCGCTGGTAAGATTACTTATTTTTTGCACTAAATGCGCAGCGCTTACAATGGGACTGATACTTTCATGGGGTCGTGCACCATGACCGCCCTTACCCTTTACGGTTATACCGAAATGATCATTTGCCGCCGTTATCGTGCCAGGTTTTGAGGCAACCATACCAGATTCTAAACCTGGCCATGAATGTAGCATAAAAATAGCTGAAGGCAGAGGTTCCCCCAATGCACCGGCGTCTATCATAGCCTGTGCGCCATTTCCGATCTCTTCCCCTGGTTGAAAAATAACCCTGACCGTACCCGCTAATCGTTTGCGAAGAGATGCAAGGATGCGGGCGGTTTCTAACGCACAGACGATATGCCCATCGTGCCCACAACAGTGTGAAAATCCTTTATGTTTTGATGTATATGGTTTTGATGTTTCCTCTTCTATTTTGAGAGCATCCATATCTGCACGTAAGGCAACAATATTACCAGGACGTTTACCCTTAATAGTTGCAACGATGCCCGTCTTGGCCAATCCCTCTTTAACAGCGACCCCCATACCTCTCAATTCTTGAGCGATTAGGTGCGCAGTTTCCTTTTCTTCAAACGACCTTTCTGGTATCTCGTGAAACCGATGCCTTAACTCGATTGCGTTATCGATTATTTTATGTATTTCATTCTGTATAATATCTCGCATTTTCTAGGCTTATTTATTCTTGACCTGGGTAAATCCACCTTAATAAATTTGTCTGAGTCATGTCCATGTTACTTACTTTTGTATAATTTTTGATGATATTTGGAAAACGTAATATTATAAATTATAAGCAATTAATTACCAAGTTAATTAGTTCCTGTTTTGAAGAAGGAATTTAGTGTAGGATATACTACTGGGAGCATAAAATAGTTTACAGTAATGTTATCCTGAGATAATGAAGAATCTCGATAATAGGACAGATTCTTCACGGAGTTTATCCTGAGCCGGAAGTATGAGATTCTTCACTTCGCTACTCAGAGACGACAGTGCAATCGGAGATTGCCTTAGGCGAAGGGTTCAGAATGACATATAGACTATAACTCCCCATAGTAATTAATAAATATATTAAATAATATGACGCCCTCAACACCACTTCTTTGCACAGGCGGTATAATCTTCATGTCCGCCTATTTTTTATCCCTTATCATAATCGGCCTCATCGGTCGCGCTGCGAGGAAAGAGGATTCAATGGCTGATTTTTTCCTTGCCGGTCGCACGATGAGCATGTTTGTCCTATTTCTTACACTTTATGCCACTCAGTATAGCGGTAACACCCTGATTGGTTTTACTGGAAAGGCATACAGAGATGGATATAAATTTCTTGTTAGTGTAACGTTCATGACGGCCGTAATAGGAGCTTATTTGCTCTACGCTCCTATTTTATATCGCCTATCTCGAAAAAACAGATTTATTACTACAGGTGATTATTTCAACTATCGCTATAGCAATCACACTTTAACGGTACTTACAAGCCTAATTTCCATATTTGCACTGGGATCATACATTCTTACAAACCTGAAAGCCATAGGGTATATTGTAGAATCATCAACGGGTGGTGTTGTCCCATTTGCATGGGGGGTTATAGCCATGGCTCTTATCATGGTCATCTATGAAACACTCGGGGGGATGCGAAGTGTCGCATGGACTGATGCCATCCAGGGGATATTGCTGCTCTCTGGGTGTATCTTTATCTTTATGGTAGTTGAGTATCAGTACGGCGCTCTATCGGCAACGGCTCTAAAGCTAAAGAATATACGACCGGACTTTTGGCTGCCACCTGATGCTGAATACAAACGGATATGGTTTAGCACATTGATGATAGTTTTCTTCGGGATACCCCTTTACCCTCATGCAATCCAGCGCATCTATGCTGCTAAGAATGAAAAAACCCTCGCAAGGTCATTTATGATTATGGTTTTCATGCCGCTGGTTACAACTTTATTTATAGTAATCATTGGTATTGTAGGTGCGGCACAGTTTACGGGACTTAATAAAGGAGAAAGTGAACAGATCATTCTCATTCTTCTCACTGATATGGCAAAACATTTGCCCGGTATTGGAATGCTTCTGGTTTTGTTCCTATGTGCGGCTGTTGCAGCAATTATGTCTACTATTGATTCAGCATTATTATCTATCTCCTCATTCTTCACACAGGACATATATAGACGTCTCCGTCCCAACTCCAAACAAGAACAGTTAACTAAAACGGGGAAAATTATATCCTGGTTGGTTATGGGTGTAATGACTTACTTTGCTCTCGTATTGCCGCAAACTATCTGGCGTCTGGTAGAGATTAAGCTTGACCTTTTAAGTCAGGCAGCTCCTGCACTTTTTCTTGGCCTGCATTTGAAGAAGCTGCATGGAACTGCCGTGCTGGCTGGATTAATTGTGGGAATCTGCGTTACTATTATGCTGATAACGGCTAATATGTCAGGTGGTTTGATTCCTGCAAAACCCTGGAGTTTTCATGCAGGTGTGTGGGGCCTTATAGCGAATTTTTTGACTATTGGTGTTGTTACTGTTTTCAAACGAAATAAATATTAAGTGAATGGAACAAGGTTAAAATCAAAACTTTTATGGAATATGAAAAATTTAAATCTTTCCATGTGAATATTTTTTATACAACCACATGAGCAGACTTACACTGTATATAATATCCATACTAACTCTCGTTGCCACAGTGCCGTGGTTTTTTTCGGAAGAAATGGACGTTCAGGTATTTGGTTTCCCACCATGGGCATTTTACAGCATTTGCATGACAGTTTTATATGCTGTTGTAATATCGGTAATAATTTATCGATACTGGCATGTCCTTGCTGGAGATGATGATGAAGAATAGTCTCTTAAATTGGAAAGAAACTGAGGGCAGATATCCACTAAAATTAAGTAAACCATTTGACTTTTAAGTGTTCAATGATAAACTTTTAAAACAAAGAATGTAGCAGTACAAAGGTGTTACCTGGATGAGTTCGGAATTTTTGATGTGCAAAAGAGTCATGGTGTGCTGAAGTTAATATATTTTAAGGAGACGTATATATGGCAGAAACACATTCGTTTGATATTGTATGCAAGGTAGAAATGCATGAGGTTAAAAATGCCGTCGATCAAGCCAGGAAACAACTCGCCGTAAGATATGATTTTAAGGGAAGTAAGTCATCTATTTCTTTGAATGATGATAATTCGATAACTTTACTTGCAGATGATGATTACAAACTGAAAAGCTTAACGGATATCTTAAAAGAAAAACTTGAAAAAAGAAAGGTTCCCCTTAAAGCGCTTAATTTTGGAAAGACTGAAAATGCGTTGGGAGGCACAATACGTCAGGCATTGACGTTTCAGTCAGGTATTCCTATGGAAAAGGCGAGGGAACTCGTCAAATTTATAAAGGGCCTTAAACTTAAGGTACAAGCTCAGATTCAGGAAGATAAGGTTCGGGTATCGGGGAAGAAGATAGACGAACTCCAGACAATCATGAAGGAAATTAAAGATCAAAAATATGAGTTCTCCATGCAGTTTGTAAATTACAAATAAAAAAGATACATATTTAAATATACCACACACTATATTGTCTTCATTAATTATGAAATTGACAAATACCCTATAACCACATTATTTTTTTGACTTGTATTTTCATTAATAATAATTTGCACTTGTTGTGGAAACACGGTTTCATCACCTCGAACCAGGTCCTGAACTCGATTCAGGATCTTCGATTTCAGGCCCTCTTAACACCTTAATTTATATAGGTTCTGAAACGAGTTCAGAGATGTCATTTTTAGATATTTTAAAGAACTCTATAAGGGGGAAAAGAAAGTTCGTTTGAATTTCTCGCTTTATCCGAATCAGAACACGATTAATACGTTTGCTTGTCTGGTTTGGGATCAACTCCCAGGTGAGAATAGTACTTATGCAGTACGGGTTTGAGTTTATAGATATCTCTGAAACTGCTTTTAAGACAATTATGTCCTTTGTGGAAAATTGTCTTGGACATAAATGGCGCTAATGATCACTTGTATGCCTTCAATATTCATGCCAACCATAAAACGGAACAATGATGCTGACACGTTCCCAACCCCGGTTTAAAAGCTATAGCCAATACCAAACAAGACCTTAAGGTCTATATCCTGATGATCTCTCCCAAGATTTTGAAGGATTGGGATTTGGACTGAGAATGTGGAACTAAGATTGTGTGTTATCTGGCTGGATAACCCGGGCGCAAAGAATACGATTGTACCTCCAGAATCACTTATCCTTTCTCTGAATTTAACGGGATTGAAACCTCGACGCCAAAAAAGGATGGGCAGCGGACCCGGTTGTGCCAGACCCTCTACCCTGGTCATTTCTCGTTTAGAAATGGTAAAATAGAGAGAAGATCGACTCAAAATCGGATTCCCGATCATCGGCCAGCGGGAAACTCGTACCCACGCCGATTTGGAGGTTCGGATTATTGGTGAGCTGAACCTTGATCCCGGGTCCCACACGAACCGATGAGAATCCATCTTCTTCTCCTCCAAATACACTTTCACCGTGGAATTCTAAAAGTGTTTCTATCCTGGGGCTGAGATGATAGAGGATGGAAAGATTCCAACCGAGTTCCTGATCTGCTTCATCCTCCCCGGCTTCGTTTTCCTCGGCTTCATACTCCCCGGCTGGGGATGTGATGTTTTCATTGGTTGGAAACCCGAGGGAGACAAATCCAACGATTTCCCAGTCCGGGTGTGGTTTGTAACCAAAATCGAGAAAGGGTTCGATTTCCAGTTCATTGTTGGAACCAATTCCCTTTTTGTCATTTCCGGTGGGAAGACCCAGTTCCAGTCCTCCTCCCAAAAGTAGACCGGCGTCCTCGAACATGAAGTTGGCGTACTTCAGTCCTATTTCGACGTTATCGAGCCGGTCCACCGTGGATCGACCACTTGGTTCAACGAACCTTTTCTGGAAGGTGTAGGGAACGTCGACCTCGACACTCAGATTGCGGAAGAATGCATATTCGGCTTCCAGCCGAGGTGTGTGCTGGTCTCCTTCCTCACGGGTGAGGTTTTTGAAAAAGTAGTCCATCCGGATCTTTTTGTCCGGGGAGGGAGATTCAGTAAACAGAGGATGAGAAAAGTGCAGGCCTTTTTGGTGCGTGTTCTGTTGATTGGAAGAATCCGTATCGGATCCGTGTTGGAGGCCTTCATGCGATATCAAAACAGCGCTATCACTCTGGAAGGAACGCCCCATTACAAATGCCTGATTAGAAATAATGATACCATTAAAGAGTAAAAATGGTAATAGCCAACTCTTATATTTAAATAACATGATTGACTCCTTTTATGCATTAGAATGTTTACGGCAATCCACAGGCGGAAAAGATATCCAGACATGCCAGGGGCTATACGTATTTCCTCGTAAAAACCCTTTTTCCCAACTAAACGAGAACTGGTTTCTGTAGGTTTTTTTAATAATTATTCAGCTCGTGTTTTGTACAGTAAGCTGATGACATTGGGCAACTGGCAGATCGCAACTGCCTAACTGCTTATCATCTACTTCATCTTTTTGGTTGCAGCTTTGCCTCACTATGTAGTCTACGTATACCCTGCATGTCATAAACAGGATTGCAAGTGGGTAAGACACAAATGTGTTATTTTAAGGGAGTCAGGTAATCCTTGGTGGCTTGTCTGGAGGGGAAATCAAGAATGAAATTGGGAAAACTGATGGTATTGTCTTTAGGTAACAAAATGCATAAAGATTCAGGATAAGGATGATATCCTCTGGTAAGTTAATTGTATCTAATACTGCCGTAAATTGGTCTGGAATACCTGAACATGCTAGACTTTGTATGAATGTTGAAAATATATCTTTCGAGTTTTCATTCAACGAGCATTTTACTCCAAGTGTGTCTGACGTCTTTACGCAGCAGCAATCTGGTGAAGTCTTACATCCACATGCATGTTCACGTGGGGAAGCCCCCCCTTCACTTACGAATATAGTGGTTCCTGGTATGAGGGGGATGGCAAGTAAGCATACGGATATGGTAATTCCAATCAAAAGCGGAGATATTACATATAAAATTTTCTTTGGTAACATAATAAACGTAAACCCCGTTTGAAAAGTTAGAGCGGGGGACTCCCACCTACGAGGTGGGATTTTCTTTCTAACTGGGTAATGGAGGAATAAAATCCTTTTCAACTATCTTCACATGTTGCATTGATCCTATAACATATTTATATCTTATTTTTTAACAGGTATAAAATCAAGCAAAGTTTTTCTGTGATGTTACAGATAAAATTTTTATAAAAACATATTAATGCTGGAATTAGCTAAAATTCGAGAACGTTTGCCCCGTTAGAAATTTACTATCTAACGGGGTGAATGTTGATTCGTGGATAAATAATTACAATATTTTTTTAACTGATTTAAAATAACGCCATTTGGACGGGATTTTTGACAGGATTAAGTCGAGAAGACCAAGGGAATCTTGCCCTTAGTCTCTTACAGATATACAAGATTTTTAATACTCCTGCTAATCATGATTTTAGAAAATATCCGGTATTTCAAAAAGGATTTTTAAAAAAATTTGATTTAATCTACAGAGCTAAGTAAAGAAGTAAAGAAGTAGAGAGTAGAAATAGAAAGAAAAGATTATTCTCCAAACAAAAATGAATCATTGATTAACATAATTAAAATTTATCCTGATCATCCTGTAATATTGTCTAAAAAAATGGAAATTCCTATGCAATCGGGTTAATTTTGGATTAGACAATGAGGTAGCTTTTTGTATATTGATGACCATGAACGTCTTGCAAAAATAACAGGAATGCTAAGTTCTCTAGCCGATTTCTTTATTACGTCTGTTAGATTGTGATTTACGTAATCGTACAATACGATAACCAGATCCATAGTCAAGGGCATACCTTTCTTAATGACATTTTTATTCCTGCCACTCATGTGTCTTATATCGTCTACCCCAATCTTCTTAAGTTCTTTTGGAATACTTCCAAGGTGATCTCCGCCAACTATTAATACTGACATTCTTATTTCCTCCTATTAGCAAAAAGTGAAAGGTTATAGGTGTTAAGGTAATAGTGGAATTACTCAAATATCGTGTGGACTTATAAATCTGAAGTACCTGCCTACCGAAGCCAGGCGGATTGGATTTTTTGTTAGTGCAGTTATATTCATTGTTGATTGCTGATTAAACGTTCATACCCCTTTGGGGAACTCTGTCTGCCGACAAATAGCAGGTGGGCCTTTCGGGAAAATTCCAGGGCTTATTTTCATGTTAAAAATATGTGGCTACTGAGAATAGCAGCACATTATTACTTACCTCAGGAGTTATGACACGCCCGTGTTCCCAGTTGAGTTGGTATTCCGCCTTAAACACGGTATCCTCGGTGTATCTGAAGTTAAAACCGGGCGTTAGGCGCGTTCTCCTTAATTTTCCATTACCAACACCAAAATTTCCCATGTCAGTCCCGCCAAATCTTACTACGGCCGTAAAAGTAGAATCTTCCGTAAAGATTTTTGGAGCAAGGTCCTTAAGGAATTGTGGCATTAAGTGGTATCGTGGTTCTATCCAATAACCGAATGAGTCGCCTGGCAACAATGTGCTTACGTTTTTCACCGCTACAACACCGTCTCTATCAAATGAGGCATGAGCGATCTCACCTACCAATTCAAATGCCCCTTTCTGGTATGTCCAGTCAAGGGCCGTAATGGTTAGTCGATTCCTGTTTCTCTCGTCGACATTGCCCGTGTGGAAAGAACCAGCAACTTCTAAGCCTATGAATGGGCTATAGGCCAAACGGCCTACTACTGCAAAATTGGTATTATTATCTTTGGATAAGCTACCTCTTGAACTCCTTATAAAATTTTCCGCATTACTTGTAGCCTGTTTTCCACTTTCCAGAAGGGACTGGAAACCATTAACGACATATAGCTCATAATCTAATTTTGAGACTTCTGTCGGATAAAGGGTTCCAAAAAATCCCATGCCTGCCTCGCTAAGGGTAGTGGGTATTATCCTTCGACTAACCATGGGTCTCTCAGTAAGGTCTAGGAGGGGTGAGTCATGGACAAGGTTGAGTTTGCCAAGAGGGCTCAGGATTATGCCGCCGCGATAATTCAACCAATCAGTTATAAGAAAATCTATCGTTGCGAATTCGATCTTTATTTCACCACTTCTCTCGATAACACCGCCTGGTGAATCCGGTCCTCCATGTTCTATCTCTATTTCGGTGGCAAATTTAATGCGGTCTGAAACATCCGAGTATATGAAAGGTATAAGACGATGTTGATCGAATGTATGTTCTTTTGCCGACTTTTTATCCTGTTTTTCGCTGAATTGCAACTCATGGTCCATATATCCGCCCAGATATGTGTTTCTACCAAGCCTGCTTAAGAATGGTTTTGTCTCCTGCTTACCGAACCATGGGGCAAGACCTTTTTCTCTAAGTTCCTGAGCCCTTTTTGCCCAGTAGAATTCGTCTCCAGGGACAAGACCTTTCACCTCTTGCCTTAATGCCTGAAGCTCCTTCTTTTCTGCTTTAGAGGACTCTTCTTGTTTTTCAAACTGTTCTTTTAGCTCCTTAAGTTGTTTTTCCATTGCTTCGATCTTAGCATTAAGGTCATCAGTCCCTTCTTGTGCATAGGTATTTGGATATACAATACCAAATACAAAAACAAACAAACACACGAACATAATCATGTATTTCTTCATAACAAACCCCTTTCTAACATTGGTTAAAAAAATAGGCTAATACTTGGACATTTATTCTATGAGATTGATTATGTCTCAAATTTAAAACCTGAATAAGTTATTTATCCAGTAGGACTTACGATCTATTAGTGGAATCAAAGAGAAATATATTTTTGTTGTAAAACATAATATATAGCTGAAATTGAGACTCAGTTGCAATAGGTATTTAAATAAAAAAGCAATCCTAATTTCCAATTGCTATAGACGGCATATAAGTATGTACATATCGAAAACGAGAAGCTGTTAATCTGAAAGAAATATGATTGAGACTGAGTCTCAATTTCAACCAATATACACATTTTAAAATTTATGTCAACAACTTTTTTAAATTTTTTTTACATAACGCTTAATTACTGGCAATTTGTTTTTTTACTCCGTGAAACTGGCGATAAAACGCTGTAGCTGGGTAATTCTCTTTTGCATATTCACAAATCTCGTTTTTTGAGAATCTAATAAAACATTTTAAATGTTAGATTTTTACTTCCAGCGCCTTTGTAGTCATCTTTATGAGTTGATTTTAATTTACAAATTTTCAAATGTTTGTTATAAAGAATTAATGATGTTGCGAAGTTAAAGAAAGAGGAATGCATATTATGTGGGGGTTATGTTTATTACCACTCAGTTTTGTTTTATAGATATAAAATGGGTTAATAAGATACCTGAATTCAAGCCATTTTAGGTATTTATCTTTTGCTTTGATAAGGTGTAAATAATAAACCATGAGGATTTTACTTCTGTCCATGCCCGACATGGTTCCAGCGTTTAGGGGATGGCTGCCTCCTAATCTGGCCATTTCCTCAATTACGGGGAATTTGAGGGGACACGACGTTTACACGGCAGATCTCATTCTTGTTAGATATAAACTGGTGTCATCCCTAAAAGAGCTTCTCACAAAATACAACCCAGAGATGATAGGTCTGAGCGCAATGAGTTTCCAATTTGATACTGCCAGACGTGTTGCTGCATTCTTTAAAAATATGGATAAAAGCATAAAGATTGTGTTGGGAGGGTATCACGCAACGCTTATGTACAAAGAGATTTCAGAGGATGGCAATGCTGAATCCTTCGATTTCATCCTCAGAGGTGAGAGTGATCTGAGTTTCGGAGAACTCGTCCATGCCATAGAAGGTAAAGCCAGTTATAAGGATGTTATGGGTTTATCATTCCGTCAAAATGGGGCATTTATTCACAACCCCCCCAGGCCGCTGGAAGACTTAACAAAAATAGCTCTTCCAAACAGGACAAATCGAGTCTGGCGTGGTTACTCCTTTGGTGCAAAACAGCTTGATATTATTGAGACCTCTCGCGGTTGTACTATGCCATGTAACTTTTGCAGTATGAACCATATGTACGGTAGAAAATTCAGAACTTATGCAATAGGACGTGTTATAAAGGATATCGCCAATGCAAAGCAGCATGGTGCAAGATATTTGACCATTGCGGATGACAATATTACTCTGAATATTAGAAGATTTGAGGAACTCTGTGATGCTATTACAGAAGCGGGACACAACGACATCCGATATATCGTGCAGACATCATGTACGGGTATTGCATCCTCAGATACACTAGCGGAGAAAATGGCACGTGCAGGATTTGAATTCGTTTTTTTAGGTATAGAAAATGTTTCCAAACAAAATCTCAGAATGATGCGGAAAGGTAATATCTTGGACAGCATAAAAAGGGCTGTAGAGCTTATACATAAAAATAATATGCTCATAATAGGTGGGATGATTATCGGAAATTCAGAGGATAAAGAAGAAGATATTGCGCAAAATTACGAATTCTTCGACAGATATAATATTGATTTCATTAGTGATCAGATCATTACTCCATATCCTAAGACTGGCATAAGAGAAGAACTTATAAAGGCAGGTCTTATTACCAATTTAGATGACTATCGTAAATACAATGGCTTCTGGGCAAATGTTCGTACAAAGTATCTTGATTCAGAGGAGTTGCAGTTTACAAAATGGAAGTATAAAAAAAAATACTCAACATTCTTTAAAACCACACCTACTTTTAAATCGAGGTTTCCTTTTGTTTATTTACTTAGGCTTTTATTGCTGAGGCCGTATTGCCGGGCAAAGGA
The DNA here is from genome assembly GCA_046759445.1 of Candidatus Scalinduaceae bacterium. Classification (GTDB taxonomy): domain Bacteria; phylum Planctomycetota; class Brocadiia; order Brocadiales; family Scalinduaceae; genus Scalindua_A. The sequence continues at coordinate 65,024 of JBHICG010000007.1, read as the reverse complement.
CACTATTCGCTCCTTTGGTAAGACGGAAAAAGAAGTTTTTTTAGAAGAAATGGACTGCTTTAATCACCTGAACGATTTTAAAGAACTGAACACTCACTTAAACCAGGCTGGAAACAACATGGATATAACGAGAAACTAAATGAACTTAATCTTTTGTTGATTCTATATGAAATTATGGAAAATGAAAAGGATGTTTTATTTGTTAAGGATAAAAGTTTTGATTCCAAGAAGATAGATGACCCTTATATTTTGGAGGCCTTTATTCCAAGAGAATACAATTTGCGGACTCCTGAGAAAGGCCTTCAGTTAGTAAACAGAAATGAATTAAGACATGCTGTGGGAGTTGTTGCTGCAAGGTCCTTAAGGTATTTCAGTACAAATGGTGAAGGTTTTAATGTATTTCGTACAAGAGGTACGGCTGTCTGGTGGCTCAGGCATATCTATAATAGCTTCGCTTGGTGGAAGGCTTATGTTGTAAATGCAGAGGGAGAGCGTAAGGATATGCCAATGTTGTACATAGGAGAAAGATTTGGTTCTGCAACAAGACACAAGGGGAATGAAGCAGATATTGTGCTTAGCGCCTTTGAAAATGACCGTTGTATAGTTGATGAGAAATCAAAGGGAGGGGCAATCTTTGCAGTTGGATACAGCGAAAGGGGAGGGTTGTTTAATTCTCCAGATATGTATGGAATTAAGACGATAGTTGGTAATAAATATAAAGGTGCTGGCGTCAATGTGAATAAAGGGATTGCAAAGAATCTAAATCTCATGGCTGAAAATACACTAAAACGTAAGAACAAAGCGATAACTTTACAAAATATTCACAATGAAATAATGAAAATGAAAGTCTTTGTTTTGGATAGGCCAAGGCATAAACGACTTGTCAAGACGATAAAAGATCTTGGGGCTAAAGTAATCCTTGTTAAGGAAGATGATCTTACTCCCACCTTTGCAGTTATGAGAGATAAGGTAGATCTTATTTTTGGGGTAGGAGGGATTCCTGAAGCAGTTTTGAGTGGAATGATAGTAGAGCGACTAGGAGGTGAAATGACAATGAGGATTTTGCCTAATGAAGTGGCTCAGGATGAACGGTTAATGGAAAAACCAAATAATTGGAATTCATTTAGAAAAAATGAAGTAGATATATTAAGGAATTTTAAGATTGTCAGACCATGTACAGAAAAAGAAGATGAAATATCATGGGATAAGGTTCTAACTTCAAAAGACTTAGTTAAGGGTAAGGATACGGTTTTTACGGCTAGTATCATTAAAAAAACACCATGGATAAAATTTCCTGATGGTAGAGAAGTCTCTGGTGTTAAGATAGACGCTGACACGGGAGATATAAAAGTACATGTAGTGCGTATTGTAAGCAATAAAGTTGAAATCGTTACTGTTATTTATAAGACAGCGATTGACAAATACAGGAAAGAATATGAAGGCAATCAACAAACAGATGGAAAAATAACTGCAAATATACTTATCAAACTAGGGAAGGCGTATGCAGAGTTTGGCCTGTTTCAACAAGCAAGAGATTGTATACAAAAGGCAAAGATGCTTAACGACCTTAGCCAGGATTTGTTACAGAGATGTAATTCAGTGTATGAATACGTTTCAGGATTAGATTTCCTTACAAAAAAATCGTTGCAGACTCCAAAAGAAATAATAGAACATTTTGAAAAGTCTCAACTTTCAGATAAGGAAGAAAAGGAAGGACTTAGACCAAGGAGAATGGTTAAAAGGTTTTATGAATATCTTGGAGATAGTGATTACCATGCTCAAAAATATGAACAGGCTATTGTTCATTATAGAGATGCCTTAAAGTATAGTCCTCATGAATTAAAGTTACATCGAAAAGTTAATACTATTCAAATGAAAGGTATAATAAAAGAATATTTTGATCGAATTGACAGAACATATCGGGAACTAAATTACAAAGAAACAAAAGATTGGGATAAGTATAAACTTAAAATTGCCTTGGAAGTCTTTTATGACGACACAAGATTTAAAAGTTTTTCCTGTAGAGATCCATGGCTTATATTTTATAGAAGAACTGTATTACATGGAGAAACGCCTTCATGCAAATTGGCTATTTTAATCAAATTGTTAAAATTATATAAGAAACTGAATAGAGACAATGATAGTGAGCTGTCTATATTCTTGAATAAAGAATTTAAAATGAATAAAGATGAGATAGATATTATTCTAAGTTATAGGAAGGTGAATAAGAGATTCCATTCTGTAGGTGAACTCTATCTTGTTAAGGGTTTGGGTTTGGAGAGTCTATTAAAATTACTCCTTCCATTCGTAAAAGTAGAATGTCAGAATGAATTGGAAGATTCTGGGATTCCATTGAGCATCAGTCTTGTTGAAGCGATGGAAAGAAGATACAAAAATGTACTTGAAGAGCTTAAAGAGGGTTATATAGAGGAGGCACAAGAACATTCCTACGCATTGGCAGAAGCATATCATTATGTGGGTTTGGCCCTTTATGATGTAGGTGATGATGAGGGTACAAAGATAAATTATAAAGAAGCTATAGCGAAATTTAGTGAGATAATAGACAAATTTGTGGGGATAACACCCGTTAATGCACAATATCGTATTGGCAATCTTTATGAAGAAATGGCCTTGCTATTTGAGGGAGAGCAGGCAAATTATTATGATAAGGCAATAGATGCTTATACAAGTATTATAGATGAACAGAAATCAATCAAGTTGTTTGGTTTTATACGCGAGTTGACTTCAATCAGAATAGAGCAGACTAAGGATAGAGTAAAATACATAAAAGAGATGCTAAATTAAATATGTAAAGTGGAGCTTTCTTTTTACAAGAAATACTAATTAGTTATCACCTCCATAAATCTGCACACTTAAGTCATATTTCTTAAAGTCTAAACTTTTGTTAAAGCGTTCTGATTTCCAACTAGATTCTGATGACTTATTAATTCTAATGTTACTGAAATAGTAATAACTAAAATAATAAAATATTATAGTAAATGTCTGGAGGTAACTGCCGAATGTTGTTATACTTACGCTTAATTCTGCCGGGCTTTTTTACAAAGCTAAGTTGTAACTTTCTTGTTTGTCAAATACTTGAAGATTTAGATACCAGCTTTGTCTAGTTTGACATAACACTTATTCTAATAAGATGTTATGTAAAAAGTTGTTCGGAGTAAACTAAGTAGTCTTTTGCCTCATTTTAGATTTATAATCATTAATTCTTGCACTAACTTTTCCCTTGACGATTAATATATTAAATAATAAAATAACTGACTTAATTTAGATTTTAAAAATGTTTTTTCACAAAGGAGTCTTTTGCCTATGGCTAAGGTTCAAGTTTCAGAGAATGAAAGCTTGCGTGAAGCTCTTAGAAGGTTTAAGAGGATGTGTGATAAGGAAGGCATAATAAATCAATCAAAGCGTTGTGCTTATTTTGAAAAACCTTCTGATAAGCGTCGTCGGGAAGAAAACAGGAGAGTTAAGAACATTAAAAAGGCCCAAAACCCTGATACCAATTTTGTTGGTTCATAAAATTTGCAACTTTACATGAATCTTTAAACTTCTAAGTATTGTTATTTAATGATTTAGATAAAATCATATCAATGGTAAACTAAATTTTTATATGAACGTTTGCCATCTAGAAATATAGAAACTTTGTTAAAACCTTCCCAGAATCATAACTGCCAATATCACATTTCTAATCAACTTACATAGCTTTCGTGAGATAATTGTAATATGTTTTTCCAAGCAAAATACAAAAACCAGTCTTTTAATTAAAAAGGAATGACTACACTTACTATTCAAAGACAAAGAACGTGGCTAAAGACACACAGGTACTATCCATTTAGCCTCTTTTTAAGGGAAAATTTTCCATTCAAAGTTCACAAGATTTCGATTCATGCTGGTTTTACATGTCCTAATAGGGACGGGCTAGTAGGAGTCGGGGGATGTACTTACTGCGCAAATGAAAGTTTCAGTCCAAATGTCCGTGAAACAGTTACCCCCATAAGAGAGCAGCTTGAAAGAGGTATAAAATTCATGAAAACAAGGTATGGTGCTGAAAAGTTTATTGCATACTTTCAGGCATTTACTAATACATATGCCGATATTGACACATTAAGATCACGATATGACGAAGCTTTATTAAACAAAGACATAATTGGTCTTTCTATAGGTACAAGGCCTGATTGCATAACAGACGAAATACTAGATCTCATCAATAGTTATACCGAAAAATATCACGTATGGATTGAATATGGCTTACAATCGATGCACGACCGCACATTAAAGTTAATAAATCGTGGACATGGTTATAAGGCATTCGAAAGCGCAATCGTACGTACCAAGGATAAACCAAATATAAAAATTTGCGCGCACGTAATCCTTGGTCTTCCTGGAGAAGATTGGGATGATATGATGGAAACTGCACGAGCAGTCTCTAATATCGGCCTTAATGGTATAAAACTCCATCATCTTTATATTGCAAAGAACACGGCAATGGCAAATGAATATTTTAGGGGAAAGATAAAAACGTTGGGAATGGAAGAGTATGTATCGATTGTTTGTGACTTTCTAGAAAGACTCTCACCTGATATAGTCATACAAAGATTAGTAGGTGATACACATGGCAACTACTTAATCTCGCCCATATGGCATATGGGCAAGGGTGAGGTGTTTGCGGCCATTACTAAAGAATTAGAACGTCGCAACTCCTACCAAGGTGCGAAATACACACCGTGATTCATTCCATTCATAAATAGATGCAAATACAATTTTCAAATTGTCTAAATAATAAAATGTACTTAAGACCTTCTGAAGGTATGAGAAAAACTAAAGGCGTAATCCTGAAACTAAGTATTTCAGGCAGTATTAGCGAGCTGTATTGATTATTCAAGTTTAGACAACTCCTTTAGGAGTTCTTCCTGACGTGGAGATATTTTTTTTGGTACATCTATAATTATTCTTACTAATTGGTCGCCGTTTCTACCATCCTCAGTCTTAATTCCTTGCCCTTTCATTCTTAATATCTGATTTGGCTGTATGTACCTTGGTATTCTTAACATTGCCTTTCCACGTAAGGTTGGCACTTCTATTTCTCCTCCCAAAGTAGCTTTAGTAAAAGGGACTTTTGCATCGTATTGTATATCCAAGCCTCTTCTCTCAAAATAGGTATGTGGCGTTATATTAACACATATATATAAATTGCCAGCGCTGCCACCTCGAACGCCTGCTTCACCTTGATTAGAAAGTCTTAACGTAGAGCCATATTTAATCCCGGCGGGAACCTTAACAGATAATAATCCGGTTTTCAAAACTCTCCCTTCACTATTGCAAACAGAACATGGATTATTAATTTCCCTTCCTGAACCATTACAATTAGGGCAGGGATTACTAATAGTAAAAAAACCTCCAAAAGGTTTTTGTTGCTTGCTTACATGGCCAGTGCCATTACATTGAGAACATACCGTTGAAGCCCCATTCTTAGCGCCTGAGCCTCTGCATGTTTCACAAATTTCTTTTTTATCAAATCGGAGCTGTTTTTTGCATCCCAATGCTGCATCCAGGAACGAAATGGACATGTTGTATTTAAGGTCTGAACCTTTTTGAGGACCTGCTCTTTCTTTGTAAAATCGCTTTCCAAATATATCCCCAAATACATCTCCAAAGCTACTGAAAATGTCATCATAACTTTCAAAACCACGGAAACCCATATCTTCAAGTCCTGCATGACCCCGTGAGTCGTACATTTTCCTTTTTTCAGGATTACTGAGCACTTCGTAAGCATTTGCAGCTTCCTTGAACTTTTGCTCAGCTTCCTTATCTCCCCGATTTTTATCAGGGTGATATCTGAGAGCAAGTCTTCTATACGCTTTTTTTATTTCATCATTTGTTGCATTTTTACTTACTCCTAAAACCTCATAATAGTCTCTTTCTTTAACTCCGCTAGAATACATCTATTACACCTTTTTAATCAACCGTATATTAAGGATCCCCTCGGAAAAATCAGCTTTTATCTCTTCATTAGAGCACTTAGCTGGCAAATGTACTCTCCTTTCAAAATACCCGTAACACAATTCTTCTATATGCCTCAGGCCAACAATTGCCTCATGTGGATTAGTTCTTTCGCCTCTAATATATAATACGTCGTCTTTTTCTAAAGATATATCAATATCTTCTTGCAGGGTGCCTGGGAGTGCAACATTAAGAATAATTTCCTTTTCTGTCTCGTACATATTTATCTGAGGTGTAAAAGCTATTTCCTTTGTTGAGGAAAAACGAGTAAAAAAATTATTAAATAATTCATTTACATTTTGTTGTAAAGTTGTCAATTCTTGCCATGGATCCCACTTCTCTATAGGCATAAGTACTCTCCTTTTTTTAAGCAAATATCCCGAGGGGGGCATTAATCATTTAACTTTCACTTCGATTTTTTTTGCTTTTGTTTCTTCTTTTTTGGGAAGATTGATTTTCAGGATACCGTCTTTATATTCTGCCTGCACTTTATTACTATCTACGGAGGCAGGCAGATTAATTGTTCTTGAAAAACTTCCTGAACTTCTCTCTATCCGATGAAAATGTTTCCCCTTTTCTTCCTTTTCCTCTTTTTTCTCACCTCTAATTGTCAAATTGTCACCTGCAATTGAGATATCAACGGCTTTTGGATCCACACCTGGCAATTCTGCTTTCACAATGATGTTATCATTTGTTTCACTAACATCCAGTAATGGATAATGTCTGGCATGGAGGGCATCTTCTCTACCAAAGAAGTCTTCGAACAATCTGTTCATCTCTTTTTGAAGTGATGTAAATGTTGGCCACTGAGGCCATTTGGTCAGATCGCTTGACATAATTCTCACCTCCTTTCTTTAAGGATTTACAATATCCCCCCCGAGATGTTTAATATAATCATGTCACTAAGTTTGGCTTTTTAATACTCGAACAAGAATTTGCAATGTCTTTTCTTGTATCCATAATGTATTTTAACCAATTTTTATAAATTTCAAAACGTAAATTCTTCAGGGATATAGTCCTCTAGTTTTTTGTGCTTCTGATATACGATTAATACCAAGCATCCATGCGGCAGTTCGCATATCTATCTTCTTTTCTCTTGATAACAACAAAACTCTTTTAAATGTGTTTCTCATTATTTCTTTTAAACGTTTTTTTACTTCATTTTCCTTCCAAAAATAGAATTGAATGTTTTGTACCCATTCAAAATACGAGATAATTACTCCTCCTGAATTTGCTAATATGTCGGGAATCAAAAGCACACTTCTATCGTATAAAATCTTATCTGCCTCGGGCGTGGTTGGTCCATTCGCACCTTCCACTATTATTTTAGCCTTAATATCATGCGCATTGTTTATAGTTATTTGTCCTTCAATTGCTGCAGGAATCAAAACATCACAATCTATGGTAAGAAGGTCTTTGTTTGTTATATAATCTGTATCAGGAAAATCAGTAATGGGTTTGTTTTCCTTAACGTGTTTAATTAAGTTACTAATATTAATACCTCCTTCATTGTGAATTCCTCCCTTACTGCCGCTTATTGCAATAACTTTACATCCTTCCTCAAAAAGTAACCTAGCAACTACCGAACCTACATTTCCAAACCCCTGTATTGCAATTCTAAGTCCTTTTAGGTCTTTCCCGGCAACAATCGAGGCCTCTTGTACCATATTAAAAACGCCCCGTCCAGTCCCCTCCTCTCTTCCTACAGAACCTCCTAATACCAATGGTTTACCTGTAACTACTCCCAAGATGGTATGTCCTTTCTGCATGCTGTACGTATCCATCATCCATGCCATAGTTTGCATATTAGTATTCATATCTGGAGCAGGTATATCTTCTTCAGGGCCGATTGCCCATATAATTTCTGTTGTAAAACGTCTTGTAAGTCGTTCTATCTCTTTCTGTGACATTTCTTTGGTATTACAACATACTCCCCCCTTTGCGCCGCCATATGGGAGTTGTATCAATGCGCATTTCCAACTCATCAACATAGATAATGCGGTTACTTCTTCCAAGCTCACATTTGGATGATAGCGGATTCCTCCTTTTGATGGTCCCAATGTAATATCATGTTGAACTCTATATCCTTTAAAAACTTTCATGTTTCCATTGTCCATTTCGACTGGTATGGAAACTATTAAGGCTCGTTTAGGATGTCTTAATCTCTCACGTATCCTGCTGTCTAACTTAAGTTTTTTAGCCACAAGACTGTACTGCTCTAAAACAGACTTTAATAAAGGCATTTCTAGATAATATATCCTTTCTACATCACTATTTAGTTATCTATTATTAAATCAATTTGTCATTGACATGAAATCTTGAGCCTTAAAAACAAAGTTTAAATGATAGTATATCCGATTACTAGAATGGTATGTTTTTATTTGATAACATTTTTAAATATTTTTTATGTGCGGTTTTTAAACGTGTGAGCAATATCGTTTCTTTTTTTAGTAAAGTAAGAGATGAAACACTTAAGAGGTATTTAGAAAACAAGTGTACCCCCAAGGGGATTTGAACCCCTGTCTCATGGCTGAGAACCATGTATCCTGGGCCTCTAGACGATGGGGGCTATTGTTTTCCTCTATCATAGCAAGTAAATTTGCAATCTGAGATACGAAATTAGCAGATATAACATATTTTTTCAATCTAAATTTGGGTATGTGTTTATTGTCTAAAACCTTTTTCCTGCAAAAGTTGGGGAATTTTCTCTAGTATGCGGCAAGCTTTTCTGCTGCCGTAATAACGTCTTCTAGCTGGGGGAGGAAATATTCTTCCATTGGAGGGCTATAAGGGACAGGTGTGTCAGGTGCTGAAACACGGACGATTGGGCCATCTAGATAGTTGAAAACCTCTTCTGAGATTAGGGCAGAAACTTCAGCTCCTACTCCTCCACTTCTTGTTGCTTCATAAAGGACAATTACTTTATTAGTTTTCTTAACTGAATCGTAAACTGTTTCCTTATCTAATGGTAAAAGGGTTCTAAGGTCGACTATTTCCAAACTAATTCCGATTTCCTCTAATTTTTTGGAAGCTTCAAGCGCTGTATGAACCATTGCCCCATAGGTTATTAGGGATATATCGTTTCCTTCCTGTACTATTCGCGCCTCGCCAATAGGCACTGTGTAATCATCTTCAGGTACTTCTTCTTTTATTCTTCGATATAAAAATTTATGCTCAAAAAAGATAACAGGATCATTATCCCTAATTGAAGCCTTGAGTAAGCCTTTAGCATCGGATGGGAAAGCCGGTGCAACCAATTTAAGTCCAGGAGTGTGAAAGAACCATCCTTCCGGACATTGAGAATGGAACGCACCTCCATGAATATTTCCACCATAAGGAGCCCTGATTACCATTGGAGTATTAGCCCCCCATCGATAGTGGTTCTTTGCAGCTACGTTTACGATTTGGTCAAAAGCGCATGAGATAAAGTCTGCAAACTGCATTTCAACAACAGGTCTCATCCCAACAAGCGCAGCGCCTATTGCAGCCCCCGTAAATCCTGATTCTGAAAGTGGTGTGTCAATTACGCGTAGCTCGCCAAATTTCTCTAGCATACCCTCTGTAACTCTGAATGCACCGCCATATACCCCAATATCTTCACCAAGGATAAAGACACTATTATCTCTTTCCATTTCTTCCCACAATGCCTGATGTATTGCCTCTACGTATGTTATTTCTTTCATAGTGTTTTTACCTTTTCTATAGGAGTTGCATAAAGCCCCTCTAAAGCATCTTTACCTTCAGGATAAGGGCTGTTATCGGCAAACTCTTCTGCCTCTTCTATTACATCTCTAACACGTTTGTCTATATCTTTTATTTCATTTTCAGAAGCAACGTCATTTTCAAGTAGATACTTTTCCATTTTAACTATAGGGTCTTTCTTCTTCCATTCTTCAAGGAGTTCTCTAGGGACATATTTAGCGGCGTCATGTTCTGAATGGCCATGCATTCTCATGGTTTTACACTCTATAAATGTAGGGCCTTCTCCTGCCCTTGCCTTTTCATAAGCCTTTTTTGCCGTTAAATATACAGCAATTATGTCATTGCCATCTACAATTTCGCTTGGAATCCCATAAGCAAGAGAGCGCTCTGCAACGTTTTTTATGGCCATCTGTTTTGTATGTGGTGTTGAATATGCGTATTGATTGTTGTTGCAGAAGAAGACAACGGGTAGCTTAAGTACTGATGCAAGATTAAGGGCCTCATGGAAATCACCCCTGCTGGTTCCTCCATCTCCAGTGCTAGCGGCTGCAATGTGCTTCTCACCTCTTATCTTAAATGCCAGTGCAGCGCCAGTGGCTACAGGATAATTATCTGCCAGATGACTTGGAAAAGCAAAAGAACCGAAATTTATATCGCCTATATGAACATTACCATCTTTGCCTTTTGTTACACCCGTTTTCTTACCAAGATATTGTGCCATAATCCTTCTTGGAGTAATACCCCTTACCAGAAAGACACCCATATCTCTGAAGTAAGGTGCCGCTACATCATCCTTTTCTAAAGCATAAGAATACCCAACTGATATTGCTTCCGTACCGTTACTTGTCCATGCACCTCCTACAATCTTTCCCTGACGATACAGAGATGTAACCCTTTCTTCCAGATGTCTGGTCAATTTAAGATAATAATATAATTGATGAAGTATATCGCGGTCTATACCCATTTTCTTTTACCTTTATGCTTGTCTGTCCTGTAAAAGGTTTATGCACAGACGATTCATTGTTTCACCCACAGTATTGAGAATGAAATCTCGGTCTTCTTGAGTAAAAAATTTTCGGTAATCAGAAACTTGTCCTGTTCCGGGTAGAATCACATTATCTTCTCTATCTGGGCGTTTAGGTTTTTCTGCTGAAAAATCTATTCTTATCCCAATTTCTTTAACTATTTCGTCAAATTTCAAATTCAAGTCTTCATAACGAATTACTATGGCCTTTTGATTACGGCTTTCTTCTGCAAAATTAATCCAACCAATCACATGATCTTGCCACCTATGTAAAATGGTCGGTGATTGTTCTTTTTGATAGCGAAGGATGGCGCCTCGTGGGGCGGTACGCATAAATTGACAAACACTATCTGTCTTCGGCCCTTCGTCCCAGGAAAGATTTTGTATTAGCCTCCAAAAACTTACCATCACATCTCGTGGATCACGGTAGATATAGAAGATATGAAATTGTTCTGCCAAATAATCAATAAAATCCGAAAAAAATGAAATATGATGGTGAGATTTAATAATATTTAAAATTGGTAAATCGTGCATCTTTTTGAAGAAAGCTAACAATTCTCTTGAAGAATGAAAATTGATACCTATTTCAAAATCAAAATTTATCCAGGGTTTAGAAATGTAACCAAAATTGAGTGCTAAGGTGTTCATGAGGAAATGAGTGCCAGAGCGTTCATGACTTATGACAATAGCTTTTTTTCTTGGTGTGTCGCCTAGTGTTAGTCCGCCTGTCATTAAGATATTCCAGAAATGGTTTTAAACATAATAGTAAGCATAACTGATGGTTGTTTCTACAAGACGCAAAAAATATTGCATCTGGTGACAGCTTATCACTCTGTCTCTTGCCTGTTGTTCTTTATTTGGGAGTTAAAAGGTAGATAATGTGTGTTCAAGAACCTTTTAATCTCGGAATTTAACTACCGCCAGTGATAGCACTATCAACCATTATTTGTGCCTTAACATCAGCCAACTGTTTATTTAGTTCTGTCATGTGGCCTTTTTCCATTTCTGCAAGTTTTAGGAACATTTTTTTGATAGTAGGTTTACCAGATTGCTTTGCTGCACTTGAGTAATATTCACTAGAATCTTGTTCTTTTTTTACTGCTTCTTCCAATATTTGCACTATTGTTTGTGCTTCTTGAGTTTTATCGTTCATCAAGACTTATCCTCCAGAATTTGATTTATTGTAAATATTTATAACATATTTTATATAATAAAGGTAAGTCTTTACAAGAAATTGTAACTACCTACCTCAGCAATTTTTCAGGAGGGCACGGAAAGCTCCTGAAGTGTTTAAATAGACACAATTATATAAACCTTTTTTTACCATGTCAAACCCTAACAGGCTGTTATCCGAGAATTGTCCTTGGTGATTCTGCTAAACTGTCCGAAGGACGGATAGAATCATACCTGAACTTGATTCGGAGTCTTGCACTCTTGAAAACCTCTTAAATTTAAAGATTCTGAAATAAATTCAAAGATGACAAAATGATGTTTCCCTCAATTCTCGGATAACAGCCTGTTAGGGTTGGCTTAACTTTTACTTGCTTTTTTCATATTACAAGAGTAGGATTATTGTAAGTACATACAATAGTTAATATTACGATTTTCTATTTCCCACATGATAAAAAATATAACAATTTTTTTTATTTCATCAAAAGCCGATCCTGATTAATTTCTATCATGACATCCAAAGAAAGAATAACCACTAATATAGGCTTAATTTACCAATTTGAAGAAGCATTTAAAAATGTTTGTAAAAAGATTGGGAGTATATGCGCCATAAAGGACAATATACAGAGTAAGAAATTTTTACAATCTGTATTAGATGGGATTGAAGACTCTATTAAGATAGTTGACAGGAATTTCAAAGTAATTTTGTTAAACAAGACGGCTGCAAGGAAAATAGGTGATTCAAAGGAAAATTTGATAGGAAGAAAATGCTATGAAGAGTTTTGGAATAATAACGAACCCTGTTCTCATTGTGATACCTGGAAGTGTTTTGAACAAAATAAACCTCAACTATCATCGACTACCTACGAATTAAATGGAAATAAACATTATTTAGAACTTATCAGTTTTCCAATAAAAAATGATCTTGGAAAAACCGTTTATGTTATTGAGTTTGAAAGAGACGTTACGGAAAGGAAGAAGTTAGAACAAGAAAGGGAAGAACAGAGAAAAGAACTTAGCAAAAGAGTAAGAGAACTTAAGCTTGCATATAAAGAACTACAGTCTACTCAGGGTAAGCTCTTTCAGGCAGAGAAATTAGCATCTATTGGACAGATTACGTCATGTCTTGCACATGAAATTGATAGTCCATTAACAACAATATCAGGATACTGCGAATTGCTTGAGGAGGATTTAAAAGGCGAAAAGGCATTATCTAGATTAAAAATAATCTCAAACCAGGTTTTACGATGTCAAAAAATTATTCATGAAATTTTAGATTTTTCCAAGAAATCTAGAGATACAAGAACTTTGCAGGATATAAACGCATTAATAAAAAGTACAATTTCTCTTATGGAACATGTTATAAAGGTACATAAGATCCGAATCAGCTTGAATCTGGATAATGAAATACCACAAATAAGCGTGGACGAAAACCAAATTCAACAAGTTTTCTTCAATCTGTTAAAAAATTCCATTGATGCAATGCCACATGGAGGAGAGATTAGGATATCAAGTGTTTTTAAAGATAACATAAATTCTTTGGAACTATCATTTGATGACACTGGGCATGGAATATCAAGGACAAATTTGAACTGTGTTTTTGAGCCATTTTTTACTACTAAAGAACCAGGCAAGGGAACTGGGCTAGGGCTCAATATTTGCTCCGATATAGTTAAAAACCATGGTGGAGACATTATTGTAAAAAGTGAGGAAGGCGGAGGTACAAGTTTCACAATAACTTTGCCCGTTAATGAAGAGAAAATGACATGAAGTTAAAAAAGAAAATTCTTGTTGTTGATGATGATAACTCACTTGCAGAAATGTGTATAGAACTCTTAAATAGTCGTGGTTATGATGCAGAGGCATCATACAGCGGGGAAGATGCCTTTACTAAAGTAAAGAATGATAATTACTCAATAGTAATAGCAGACCTGGTTATGCCTGATATGGATGGTATAGGTTTATTAAAAAAAATTAAAATGTTGGATAATAATATTGACGTAATAGTAATGACGAGTTATGCCACGGTTAGCAATGCGGTGGAAGCAATGAAATTGGGAGCGGCAGATTACGTTACTAAACCTTTCAAACGAGATGAACTGGTTTTGATCGTAGATAAGATTTTGCAAATGCGAAGCCTGGAAAGGGAGGTAGACAGATTACGTTCTGAATTAGAATTAAAATTTAAGTTTGAAAATATCATAGGTGAAAGCCACAAGATGAAAAAAGTTTATGCGCTGATAAATAGCGTTAGCGACACAGAGGCAAATGTACTAATCCAGGGCGAAACCGGTACAGGTAAGGAGTTAGTAGCTAGAGCTATTCATTATAATAGTATGCGAAAAGATAAACCATTCATCAAGGTTGATTGTGCCTCTCTTACTGAAACATTGCTTGAAAGTGAACTTTTTGGACACGTAAAAGGCTCTTTTACTGGTGCGACAAAAGACAGAATCGGTAGGTTTCGTATGGCGGACAAAGGTACAATCTTTCTCGATGAAATAGGTAATATACCTTTCCATATACAGGCAAAATTGCTCGGGGTATTGCAGGACTGTGAGTTTGAAGCTGTAGGAAGTGATAAGACACTGAAGGTAGATGTACGAATTATAACGGCAACAAACACTGACCTGGAATCTTGCGTACAAAAAGGTACCTTTAGGAAAGATCTTTTCTATCGTCTGAAGGTAATTACAATTAATTTACCTCCTCTTCGTGAAAGACTAGATGATGTTTCTCTCCTTGCAGCACATTTCTTAAAAAAATATTGTAAAAAAAATAATAGAAATGTTAAGGGAGTATCAAGAACAGCATTACGTAAGCTTATGTGTTATGACTGGCCGGGTAATGTAAGAGAATTAGAGAATATGATTGAGAGATCAGTGGTGCTTTCTAAAGCAGATACCATTGAAACGGAAGATTTACAATTATCATATGAAGAATATCCATTTAAAACAGAAAAAAATGATAAGACTTTCCATAACATGATTGATATCGCAGAAAGACAGATAATTTCTGATACCTTAAACAAGGTCAATTGGGACAAGGAGAAAGCGGCAGAATTACTAAAGATATCAAGGGCGAGTCTATACAATAAGATTAAGAAGCACGATATTTGCTTAGTTTCTGATAAGCTCTAGGTCGGGAAAAAATTGTTTAACTTAGAATGAATGCTTAATCCAATATGCTTTTACTTTTAATATCATTTTATTATAATATTTGTTGGGATTCAGGCTTCTAATTTTTTGTACATTAGTCGTTTAAGAGTTTATGATTTGGTAATGTTCCAATAAAGTTGGAAAGTTAATCACGAAAGGGGGAAAAATCAATAATGGCAAACATAGCAGCAATTACAAACGAGGATTTTGAGCAGATTGTTATTAAATCAGAAGTGCCTGTATTAGTTGACTTTTTTGCAGATTGGTGTGGACCTTGTAAGACACAAACACCCATTTTAGGTGAACTATCCGGAGAATACGATGGTAAAGTCAAGATTGTGAAAGTAGATATTGATGTAGATGGAAACAAAGAACTGGCGACTAAATATGGCGTGTTATCCGTACCGACTTTAATTCTTTTTAGCGATGGAGAAATAAAGGAAACTATGGTTGGTGTCACAAGTAAGAGTAAGCTCGCACAAAAATTTGAGCAAGTTTTGTAAGGATAACATTATATGGAAAGTTTTTTGCAAGGGCTAGAAGGCTATTTAAATACAGCGCCCCTTTTTGCCTACATAGCAGTTTTTTTAGGTGGTGTACTCACAAGCTTTACACCCTGCGTGTATCCAATGATTCCGATAACAATAGCTTATATCGGAGGACACAGTGGCGAATCCAGAATAAAGGGTTTTTCCCTTTCAATATTTTATGTTATAGGAATGGCAGTAACATATTCTACTCTTGGAGCATTTGCCGCTATCACAGGCAAGCTCTTTGGAGCTGCCAGTACAAACCCGGTGCTCTACCTGGTCGTTGCAAATATCTTTATCTTTTTAGGCTTATCAATGTTAGATGCTTTCGCGTTGCCTATACCTTCGTTCCTTACAAGCAGGCAATCAAGTAAGAAGGTTGGTGGATACCTGGGAGCATTTATAGTGGGCCTCCTTGCTGGAACAGTCGCCGCACCCTGTACTGCACCTGTATTGGGTGTTGTCTTAACCTTTGTGGCAGCTAAACAAAATGTCCTCTACGGTGTAACTTTACTTTTCGTATTTTCAATAGGATTAGGAACTCTCTTAATTATCGTAGGTACATTTGCAGGCTTGATGTCAAGTATGCCAAAGACTGGAAAATGGAGCGTGGTTATCAAAAAGGGTTTTGGCTACTTAATGATAGCTACAGGAGAATATTTTCTCATAACTGCGGGAAAATTATTGATCTAATTTCTTCCAGATACATTTGGATATTATTTTATACACAGAAAGGAGAATAGTCAATGCCAACAGAATCTGGTGAAGCATATGAATGTGAAATATGTGGCGCAGTGGTTGACGTAAAGGAAGGAGGCGCTGGCACCTTAGAGTGTTGTGGGCAGCCAATGACACTAATGGACTAAAGGAATAATATAAAAGAGTGATTAATATGTGCTCTTATACTGCTCCTCATTAAGGAAGACGATGTAGATTTTCTAATTGACATACTATGTTTACTGATATAGTATAACATAAATCTAACAATCTATACTGTTAAAAACTTCAGGTTGCGTTTAGTTAAAGGGAAATTCCAATCAACCTATCTACAAGAGCGCTCACCCGGTTTTTGCACAGATGGTAAATCGCTCAGTTTATGTAAAACTGTATAGGTACGCGGGGTAGAGCAGCTTGGTAGCTCGTCGGGCTCATAACCCGGAGGTCGTGGGTTCAAATCCCACCCCCGCTACTATTCCAGGCAAGGGAGTAACGACTAAAAGCCTAGTTCTTATTTTTTCCCCGTGTGTCTTAGATGGTCATCCTCGCTTAAACTTTCCAATCTATGTCAAACCTTTACAATAGTTAAAAAATGCATCTAAATTTTTCTTAAAAGGATTTACTCAATTTCTATGTTTGAATTTGGGAAATAGATTGAATTTGATTTCTGCCTAAGTGCATGTTAATATTCTTAATTAAATTACAAACTAAGAGAATTAAGCATGAGGATGTATAAGTAATTATGAAGGTATTAATAACAGACAATCTTCCAGATATATGTAAAACTATTTTAGAAAATGTTGGCATTCAGACAACTATGAGACCTGATATCTCACCGGAAGAGTTAAAAAAGGAAATAGGTGAGTATGATGGTCTGATTATTCGGAGCAATACAAAAAGCACATCAGAAGTAATTGAAAATGCGACAAAACTTCGCGCAATATGTCGAGCAGGAGTTGGAGTTGATAATGTAGATGTATCTGCTGCAACAAAAAAGGGGATCATGGTTATGAATACCCCTGGGGGAAATGCAACATCTACCGCTGAGCATACAATTACGCTTCTATTAGCTTTGTCAAGAAACATACCTCAAGCTTGTAATTCTGTTCGTGAAGGAAAATGGGAACGTAAAAAATTTATCGGTTTTCAAATTTCTGGAAAAGTCCTCGGTGTAGTTGGATTAGGCAGGATTGGGAAAGAGGTGGCAAAACGAGGATTAGCGCTAGAAATGAGGGTAATAGGTTACGATCCCTTTATTTCGTCTGAAACAATTTCCAAATGGAATATTCATCAGGTTAAAAATCTTGATGAGCTATTGGGACAGTCTGATTATATATCTTTGCATGTTCCTCTGAGAAACGAGACAAGAAACCTAATTGCGACTCGTGAATTTGCTCTAATGAAAAGTGGAGTAAGAATAATAAATTGTGCGCGAGGTGGCATAATGTCAGAAGATGCGCTTTATGATGCAATTATGAATGGTAAGGTTGCCGGGGCAGCTATTGATGTTTTTGAGAAGGAACCACCAGTAAATAATAAACTGTTAAAGCTTGACAATGTCCTTCCAACACCACATCTTGGAGCGCTAACAGAAGAGGCTCAGCATGCAGTAGCTAAAGATGCGGCAGAACAAATGGCTGATGCATTGATTGGTAAAAACATAAGAAATGTGGTTAATATGCCCGTTCAAGGTCCGGAAGAATTTCAGCAGCTTAAACCTTATATGTTACTGACAGAAAAAATGGGTTCTCTTTTAATTCAGTTAGTAAGAGGCAGGTTAAAATCGCTTGACATTCAATATAGCGGTGAAGTTTCCAAGAGTAACATACACCCCCTAACAGATAGTTTGTTGGCAGGGTTGTTGAAGCATGTTTTAGAAGAGGACGTAAATATTGTAAATGCTCGACTGAAGGCTAATGAAAGAGGAATAGAAATTAATGAAATTATTAGTAGCGCTACAGAGGATTACACGAATCTTGTTTTCGCTAAGATTAATACTGGTGATGGCGAAAGATCTGTTGCAGGTACTATTTTTAAAAATGAAGAATCTAGAATAGAAACAATAAATGGTTATCGTGTTGACATGAATCCGACAGGCCATGTCCTAATCTTATTTGGGCAGGATAAGCCAGGTTTGATAGGAATAATTGGTAAAATATTAGGCGATCAGAATATTAACATCGAGCATATGTCGTTTGGTACGAAAGAGAGTGGAGGTGGGGCAATAATAGTCCTAAATGTTAATGCTGTAGTTCCTCAGGAAACTATCTTATCAATAGAAAACATTGAGTGTATTACGGCAGCATATATGTTAAAATTTTAGATTATATAATATTGTTTTTTTAAATTAAATACTTTTGGAGCATGGTAATATGATGAAACTTATTACTATTGGTATTTTGATTCTCGTTCTGTTTGGTGCTAATAGTTCTTCAGATGCTAGTATGTTAGAGGATTTAAGAAACTTTGAAAAATCATTAACTGAGTGGGTGGCAAATTTTAATAAGCTGGAGCAAAGATTTTCAGCCCTTGAGAAAAATCATGAGGCTACAGACAAACAACTGACAAATGTTAATGAAAGTCTTTCTAACATAGAAATATTACTAACCAACCTCAATGCTAAGGTTGAAAAAGTTGAGAAAATGGGTTCAGTGTCAGGAGTGAGCGATATCCTAAAAACATATGAAGGAACTTTGAATGTATTTAAGAAGAGATTTTCTAAGATGGCAAAGAGATTAGAGGATCAGGAGGTTAAAACTGCTGTACTTGAGAAGATATATGCAACGGCTCAGAAACCATTAGAAACCATGATAGTAGCTATGGATGAACAGAGAGAGGTTATCAATAATCTAGCGAATAGATTGGATGAGCAGGAAAAAATGCTTCTGGCAATAGAAGAGGGTTTTAAGAAGCAGGCGGCAACTCCCCTCGAATCTTTAGCAAAGGATATTGAAGGATTAAACACTAGAATAGCCAATTTGGAATCAGGAACGATAGTCCAAAGGAAAGAGGAAATAATTGATAAAGAGCCCAAAGCTGAAATAAAAGAAAAGGTTGCAGTTTCGGAAGCCCCTAAAGAAGAAATTTCTGAAACGAAGGGCTTTACAGATATAGGAAAAGGGTTTTTTATCAAAAACGTTGAGTTTAAACCGTTTGGTTCTTCTTCACTCATAAGTGGCGAAATAATGAATAAATCTGACAGAAGCTACGGTATGATAGATTTTAAGGTTCAGGCCTATAATGAAGAAAATGTCATTTTGGGAGGTCATGGGTTCACCATTCGTAGTTTTAGAAAGGATAGTACGGAGACATTTGAAGAGATAATAGTAGGGGTAGAACCAAAAAAAATTGCTAAATATACTGTCTTTTTTGCTGAAATGCCATTAACACCAGCTATGGGTGAAGAGGGAATAAAAATAATTGAAAGAAAGTTTGAGGTTGCAATGGCAGAAACTACAGTGAAACAACCTCAAATTGAAGAAGAAAAATCCGTTGAGAAAAAAACCTCAAGGGAATTGGAAGGTTTCGAAAATGTCGGTGGTGGTTTTTATGTAAGGAGGGTTTTTTTTACCAGCTTTGGTTCTTCGTCTACTGTGACAGGAGAGATCAAAAATAATTCAGAAAACGACTCTCGTATTGCTTCGTTCGTCATGAAAGTATATAGCAAGGATTACGGTATGATCACGAATCTTGATTTCTCAGTCAGGCGGCTTAAGAGTGGTGACATAAAGCCTTTCGAAGAAATAATTACTGGTGTACGCCCTTTTGATATTGCTAGATATGAGATAGCATTTAAAGAATCCTACTGATCGATAGTCTCTTAGTAAAAATATTTTGACCCCCTCATCTTGTTATCACAAGATAGCAGAGGGGGCAAAATATTTATTTATTAAGCTTTGTATGATATCTGATAAGCACCAAATAACAAATTCCAAATAGCAAACAAATTTCAAATTACAATGTCCGATATACTGCACCCCATTAAGTAAGCAGGTGTAATTTTAGAGTATTTTACTCTATAATAACATCATACTTAAGAAAGGGGGCATTATGAAATATCGTAAATGGGACTCAAAGACTAAAGCTAAGATTGTTCTGGAGTCCCTCCAGAACAAAATCCCGCTTGCCGAGCTCTGCAATCGGCATCAAATAACACAAAGTCAATACTATTATTGGCTCAATGAATTTCAAACTAAATCTCATGAAATCTTTGATACCACGAAGAAATCTAAAAAAGAACGTCGTTTGGTCGAAGAAAACAAAGACTTAAACGCATAATAGCTGATTTAACCGTTGAATTAAAAAAAAGCGAATACGAATTACCAGAAGTAGGCCCCTTTAGGGGGAAGGAGAGAATCTATGAAAGTGCAAAAGCGAAATGAAGAAATACTCTCCCGTATTCGTGATATTAAATATTAAAGCGGAACATCCCTTTTGGGGCTATAGACGAGTGTGGGCATATCTTAAATACAGGCAAAATATTGTACTTAATCACAAGCGTGTATACCTGCTTGTGAAGAAACATAATCTTCTTGTTAAACCCAATACCCGGCTTAAGGCCATACGCGCAAACGCTCCTCATAGGAGCAAACCGCGTGCTACAAGACCTAACCAATACTGGGGCATTGATATGACCAAAGTCATGGTTAGTTCCTTTGGAGGTTGTACCTGGTTGTTGTCCTGGACTGGCATTCTAAAAAGATTGTCGGATACTCACTAAAGACGCATTCCAGAGCAGATGATTGGCTCGAAGCTCTTAATCATGCAGTGAACAACCAGTTTCCCAATGGGATATTATCAAAGAACAAAGATCTGTCTCTTATATCAGACAACGGATCTCAACCAACTTCACAAAAGTTTATGAAAGAGTGTTCAGCGTTAGAGATTAAGCAAATATTTACCTGTTACAATAACCCAAAAGGCAATGCTGACACTGAACGAGTCATGCGTACCATAAAAGAAGATCTTATCTGGATTAAAGAATGGAAATCACCGTTTCAACTTGAAGATGATCTTAATGCTTGGATAGTTAAATACAACACAGATTTTCCACATTCTTCGTTAAACTATAAAACACCAGAACAATTTGAAAAAGAACAATTATCATGTACTACAAAATTTGCTGCTTGATAAAAGGGGTGCAGTACACCGAATGATCAAAACAAAAAAATGAAACAAATGATTTGAACATTAGTTATGATTTTGTAATTGTATATTGTAATTTATTAATCTCCTGTTTGGTTCTGGCTTGTCCAGGTTAGGATAATGCTATGATATTACCTTTTTACCATTCTTTTTATGAACTGAGAAAAACAATTTTGTGTAAAATTTGAGAAAAATAGTTGCAATCCTGTGATATTTTGCTTTAATGTGCACACATATAAAAAAGCAATTCCTTAGCATCTTGAGAGAGCCTAATGACATATAAGAAAATTCTTGTGACACTAGACGGTTCGTCCCTGTCCGAAAGCATACTGCCTCATGCCCAGGCGATGGGTCGTCAGTTCAGCGCAGAGGTGATTTTGTTGCAGGTTGTCGCCGGGAGAGACGCCACCCTCGGGGATTTCGACAAAGGTGAAAGCTGTGAAAAGGCACATCGCTACCTAACGGAAAAAGCGTCCGCCCTCACAGAGGATGGCGTAAAGGTACGTACACTGATCAAAGAGGGCGACCCCGTCAAGACTATTCTGAGCGTGGCCGAGGACGAAAAAGTAGACTTGATAGCAATGGCGACACACGGCTGGTCCGGCCTCGACCGCCTGTTCTATGGCAGCGTCACCGACCGTGTTTTACGTAACGCCACCCATCCCATGTTAGTCATACGCCCTGAATCTACTTAACCCGTTATATGTTTACTGACTAATTAATTAAACCCAAAGCATAAAATATTTGTACTAATCACCATATGAGCGGATTGTGTAACAGTTCAGACCACCGCAAAGACGCAGATGACGCAAAGTTATTATTTTTTAGAAAGTAGGGATTCAAAATTTTGAACCCCTATAACAAAAATTTGTTTTTTCTTTGTGCCTTTGCGGTGAACTATTACCTGGTTGATATTTGACAATTATTTAATAATATTTTGATAATTTTATCCTATCAATAAACAAAATAGGAAATTCAGTATATATTATAGAATCACTTGCGATTGAAAAAAGGATGATAATCAATGAACTTAATTAATACGTGGGTAGGATACTTAACACTTATTTTATTCATAATTGCCTATCTTCTTGTCGTTTTTGAGGAAAAGATTCATTTAAAGAAATCCAAGCCAGTTGTATTGATAGGTTGCCTCATGTGGCTGCTTATTGGTATTTATGAGATAAAACATGAGGCAAAGCACGCCAGTATATATTCTTATAAAGAAGGCAGTACGGTCCATTTTGAGGTGAGGCATGAAGGAGGAGCTCTCGAATTTGTTGAGCATCTTATTTCAGAGATTGGAGCACTCTTTTTCTTCCTCCTGGTTGCTATGACATATATTAATACACTCAGTTCTTTAAATGTGTTTCAGGCCCTGCGCGCCTGGTTGCTGTCTAAAGGGTTGGGCTTTAGATCACTCTTTTGGGCTACTGGAATAATAACCTTTTTCCTGTCCCCCCTTGCAGACAATTTGACCAGTGCCCTGCTTATGTCAACAGTAGCACTTGCGGTAAGTGACGGTAACAGGAAGTTTATCGTACCGGCATTTGTCAATATCATAGTTGCTGCCAACGCCGGCGGCGCCTGGAGCCCTTTTGGAGATATTACTACACTGATGGTATGGACGTCCGGAAAGGTGGAGACTGTTAAATTTGCTTTTCTGATGATTCCGTCTATTGTTAACTGGTTCATCCCGGCATTTATCATGAGCCTTTTTCTTCCAAAGGGGAAACCCTCTGGCGCAAAGGAAATCATTGCAATGAAACCGGGAGCCAAAAGGTGTATGCTTTTCTTCGCACTAACGATTGCTACAGCGGTCTCTTTTCACCAGTTTCTAGACCTTCCTCCTTTTTTAGGTATGATGACCGGTTTAGGATATCTTATGTTTGCGCAGTACTACATGATAAAGTGGGGAGAGAAGAGATTTTTAAAAAAATTATGCCTTGAAGAGGAAAGACGTAAGGTTTCCCGCTATGAGTTTTTCAAATCAGTGGAGCAGGTGGAATTTGATACCTTACTTTTCTTCTTTGGCGTTCTGACTGCTGTGGGGGCATTGTCGTACGTCGGCTATCTCAGCCTCGTGGGAGGAGGCTTTTATGAATTCATGGGATATACTTCTGCAAACACGGCAGTAGGGATACTTTCTGCTGTTGTTGACAATATCCCCATTATGTATGCAGTCTTAAATATGGACCTGACAATGGGAGTAGATCAGTGGCTCCTCGTAACCTTAACCGCTGGTGTGGGGGGCAGTTTGCTATCGATAGGTTCGGCGGCAGGCGTGGCTGTGATGGGTATTAGCCGTGAAAATTACACATTTTTGTCTCATCTAAAATGGTCACCTGTTATTGCCCTGGGTTACGTTGCAAGTATCTTTACCTGGCGGTTAGTGACAATGGGCATGTGATGAGGAACATCTGAATACACCACAATTATGAATCAGGGTTTGGATTCTTCTAAAGATTCTTAGAGTATTTGTTGATTCCTTCTTCTATTTACTAAATAGATGAACAGAAAAGTTATACTCGCAATTAAGGATCCAAGTATTATAACTCTTCTTTCTACCGTATTAACGGCGGCAAACGCCTCTTTTTCGTCAATCTCGACCAGGAGTGCCCAATTAACAAATTTAAGATCTAACGCTGTATACGCACTTAATACCGAAACACCTCGATAATTCTTTATTATCTTCTTTCCAACGATTCCGTTTAATGCCTCCCTTGTTGCTTTTGTATCTACTTCTTTCTGAAGTATGGTTGGTTCTTCAACAAACCTGGAATTCGATCTCATATAGCCATCGAAACCTACCAGGTACATTTCTCCCGTTTCTCCCAGGCCTGCTCTGTTAGTCATAATAGCATCTAAATGAGAGAAAGGGATTTCTATTACCAATACACCCAATAACATTTGTCCATCGTATACTGGTGCGGCAAAGTAAGAAGTAAATTCCTGCATCTCTTCATTCCATGTATAGTCCTCAAACGCCACTTCATCTAAACCGCGAGCGAAAACCTGGCCAATACTGAATTGTTTATATCTTCCAGTAAGTAAATTAGATCCCGTAAACTCCTCTCTTATTGCAGAAAACATTACATCACCATCTTTGTCAACAAAATATATGTTCACGTAACCGTAATCAGTTAAATAATGTTCCATCAGCGGCTGATAAAGACCTGCTAACTTAATATATTGTGAACCGCCCAGACCGGAGTCGCTAAAAGCCCTTGACAATCTGGAAAAACCCTGTCCGGTTACGGGATTGCTTGCAAGGACGTCTACGTCTCCAAACCTGTCCTGGAAATAACCTTCTATCTGACTTTTCAACAACTCTCTGACCGTAACTAAATGATTGAAAACTTCAGCTTCTACTGCGTCTTTAAGGAATCTGTAACTTACAAGTGGAAGGGTCATCAGAAAGATAGAAAAAGCAATTCCAATTGTAATAAAAACCTTTTTTGTACTCATTTGATTTTGTTTATATTATAAAAGTTTAAAACTTAGTTTCAAAACATATTTTGTTACTAAAGCTATTAAACTTTACTTTCTTAGCTTTATTTAGACCCGAAAATAGATTCCCGATCGGAGTCGGGGTGTGATTCTTCTTATCTGTCCGAAGGACAGGCATAATCACCTAAGCAATTCCGGAACAGCGGAATTGCCAATGACCAACATGTGATGCACTATGTTCTTTCCACTTATCCGTCATCTCTGAGAGTATGAGTGTTTCTTAAATTGATTAATGGAGTAGGCCGAAACCACCAAAAATAGATTGATTTGGCGAATAAAAAGGTGGATTCGCCCCCACTGCTAGCTTGCGCTAGCAAGCTGTAGGGGCTTAATCCACCCTATGTTTCTGATTCTAACAACCCTAGCCCAAGATGGCGATGCACTTCAATTGCAGCACCTAACCTATTCAAAATTTTGTTGTACGGGTTCAAAATTTTGAACCCCTACTTCCTTTATCACTTTTGGTTTCCTTTGCGCTCTTCCCGCCCGGCCATGCCGTTCGGACGGGTGCGGCTTTGCGGTGGGCTAAACTTTTACCTTTTTTATACAACTATTCTGCCTGAAACAATATATATTATCAAATATGCCAACAAAAATCCCATTACCCAGATTACAGTTGTACCAACATGCGAGTATCTGATTACATTCCCGGGATAGACAGTCATTTTCTCTACTATTCGACTCCTTATCCTTTCTACCTTTTCTTTAGTAAATTGTTCCTCAAATATCGCAATCACTATATAGTTACCAGCCACCTTTAAAGCCAACAGAGGGTTCCTGCTGAACCATATACAAGATTGGGGAATGGTTGCAAAAATTGTGGTCCTAACCTGATTACCAAACCAGGCCAATGGATTTTCCAGAAGCCAGAGGAATCCCATAGTAGCTTTTCTATAGAACCAATCGGTATCCAGGCTTATTGTCTCTGTCCGCTTAAGAAATTTTAAGAGCACAAAGAAAGCAAGGGCCGAAAACATAAGAATCTGAAGCTGGCCAACCACATGAGCGCCCGTATAAGGAACAAAGTCAACAGGATAAGGTAATATCCGGTAAAGTGCTTCAGGCCAAACACCTACAAGTATGCATAAAATGGATAGAAGCCCCATGGCAAGAAGCATATTAATTGGAGGTTCTTTTGGCCTCAAACCTGAATCTTTTGCAAAAAAGACAAAATAAGGGAACTTGATACCTGCATGCAGGAAAACACCTGCCGAGGCAAGCATCAAGAGATGCCATATAACACTGAGGTGTTCACTTCCTGCGGCAGCAATTATCATTGATTTGGTTGTAAATCCACCTGTTAGAGGAAATCCGGAAATAGAAGCTGCTCCAACACAACACAATATAAGAGTAATTGGCATAGTCTTGTATAAACCGCCCAATTCAGTACACTTGCTCTTATTAGTCATAAAGAGTACCGCACCTGCTGACATCATTAAAAGTGCCTTGTACAATATATGTGCAAAGGCGTGTGATACAGCACCATTTATCGCCAGCGTAGTCCCAATTCCTATTCCCGTAATCATAAAACCCACCTGGTTCATTATGCTATAGGATAAAACTCTTCTCATATCGTTTTCGATGAGTGCATAAACAATCCCGTATACAACCATTACAATCCCTGCCCACATTAGTATTTGTTCGCCAGGAAAGGCTCTTGCAAGCACATAAACAGCCGTTTTGGTTGTAAATGCACTCAAAAAAACAGTACCTGTAACAGTTGATTCCGGATATGCATCAGAGAGCCATGCAGAGAATGGCGGTACAGCCGCATTCAAGATGAATCCAAGAAGGATCAACCATGAAGCAGGTCCATTTAGACCAAGGTAGCCAAAACTTATAGATCCGGTGGATACTACATATATAATTATTCCGGCAAAAAGAAATTGACCGCCAAGAAAATGTATTATAACATACCTGAATCCCGCATCTTTGGCTGCCTTAGTTTTACGCGCCCATATGAGATAAGTTGAGGCAACTGCCATAAGCTCCCAAAAGACAAATAGAGAGAAATAATCTCCCGCAAAAACAACACCTAAAGACCCTCCGGCATATAATAAGGCAGCAATGTGTTCGTCCCTTGTTTTTAAATGGATTGAAAAAAGGTTTCCCGCAAAAGTCATGATCACAAAAATATATCCAAAAACCTTGCTCATTTTATCAACCTTGCAGAAAATTATCTCAAAATCAAGGAAGTTAATGGTGTAATGTGTTCCCTCCGGCATATTAACAAGGTTCATAAATGTAATGGCTGGAATCAAGAGCAGGAACACCCTGAGTACATTTCCCCTTATAAATAAGAATAGAACCGCCCCAAAAATAAAAAATGACACTGGGGGTATAAAGCTAGTCATAGTAATCTTCTCCTTTTTGAAGCCAGAGTTTACCAAGTGTTTTCGATATGGCAATAATCACGGCACAGGAAAGAAAGCCGTAAAGGGCATAAGAAGATGGTATCTTTTCCCATCCAACATGTGGATGTTTCTCAATAAAGAAATCTAACACAACAAGAATACCGAGGGTTACGTAGAAAAAAATATTCAATTTCTTTATGTTCCCGGGTTTATCGAAAAAATTGAATTCTTTTTTCATATCAAAATCTTCCTCCAATTGCTAAACAAAAAGTAAAATGCTTGCTTGTTCAATCATTCAAAGCTGAGCTTAGCTCCGTTGATTGAGCCTGAATATTTAATTTAAACCTGCCACAACCATCTTGGCAAGATCAAGAAATATTGATGGTACAAAGAATAAAAGCACTGTTCCAACGGTCGTAAGCACCAATGGCACCACCATAATGGCGGGGGCCTCGTTTCTTTCCGCCGTTTCGCCCGATGGCAATTCTTTAAAAAATGCCTTATACACAATAGGGAGAAAGTAACAGGCATTAAGTATTGTGCTTATTACGAGGACGGCAATTATCGGAATTTCCCCTGCTTCTATTACACCCTTGGCCAGATACCACTTGCTTATAAAACCACCCAGAGGAGGAACTCCAATAATTGAGAGTGAGGCCAGGGCAAAGGCAGTCATGGTGAAAGGCATCTTCCTTCCAATCCCATCAAGTTCGCTTACTTTGGTCTTATGAGACGCGGCATATATAGCCCCGGCACAGAAAAAGAGCGTTATCTTTCCAAATGCATGAATTACAATATGCATAATGCTTCCGGTTATACCTGAAGGCGTAAGTAGGGCAGCGCCGAATATTACATATGAAAGCTGGGCAACCGTTGAATATGCAAGCCTTGCCTTCAGGTTATCCTGCCTGAGGGCGATTATAGATGAAACTATCATGGTAATGGATGCACAGTATGCAAGGACTATACCAAGTCTCAATTCAGCCAAGAGGTTAATCCCGAATAAATGAAGAACTATCTTTACAACGACAAAGATGCCCGACTTAACAACTGCCACTGCATGTAAAAAAGCGCTCACAGGTGTAGGAGCGACCATGGCACGAGGAAGCCATGCATGAAAAGGCATCATTGCCGCTTTTGAAGTCCCTGCTATAAAGAGGCCAAAGGTAACGATCAGAAATATATCACTTAACCCCTTCCCCCTTGCATCACTGAATATACCCCTATTCGAAAAATCAAGTGTACCTGTTGCATAATATGTCAGAAAGATGGCGCTCAGGAGAAATGCTACAGAGGTGCCGAAGAGAAAAACAAAATAAACTTTTGCGCCTGAACGCGCCTCCGGTGTCTCCTTATGTGCGACGAGGGGGTATGTGCTTAAGGTGATCATTTCGTAAAAAAGATAGGTTGTGAACATGTTTGCAGAAAACGCAACACCTATAGTTGCGGATATTGCGACTGCAAAACAGATAAAATATCTTGTTTGCGCATGTTCATTCAGGGTTCGCACATAACCGATAGAATAGAATGACGTAAGAATCCAGAGAAAGGATGCAGTGAGGGCAAAGAATATTCCCAGGGCATCGATCCTGAAACTAATATCAAGCCCCGGAAGGACTGTTACTATAGAACATTCTATGACCTTCCCATCAATTATCGTTGGAAGCATAGAGACGATCAAACCAAATTTAGCAAAAGAGGCCAAAATCGTCCACGTTTCCCGCAGGTTTGGTTTATTGTAGAATATACCTATAAGAACAACGGCACAGAGCGGTACAATTAATGCGTAAAAAGGTATAGATGAATAAACTGTTTCCAATATTAAATTTCCTTTTAAAATATTATAATAATTGAGGAATTAAGGGATTTAAGAATTTAGGAATTTTGATATTTAATACCCTAAATTCCCCAATCTCCCCTCTGTCATCCTGAATCCTGGTGTACAACCACAGTGTGCTTATTTCAGGATCTCTGGCTTTAGAACCCAAGAGATTCCGAAATCGAAGATCCTGAAACGAGTTCAGGATGACAAGGCTGTAATGTCCCTCCTGAATCTCTAAATCTTCAATATTTAATCGTCAATCAATTTCCCAATTCCCCAATCCTTTAATCCTGACCAATTTTAGCAAAAAATTATGATTTAAATCCACCTATCTCCCCCTTTAGAAAAGGGGGACTAAGGGGGATTGAGAATTCCAAATCGTAATTCGTACCCGCCCGGCCATGCCGTTCGGACGGGAATCTAAAATATTCTTGTTCCGACCCGTTCGAATCAGGAATCCCTCAATTCCTAAATATGTATTATTGCAACAACATAACAGCCGCCTTCTCAGCTATAGACAGAGGGGTTGTGGCGGTAATTCCAAAATATATACAAAGCACGGCAAGTGCTATTGTAGGTGCCAGCATACTCCAGGGCGCTTCTGAATACTGTGACTTGTAGTCAATTTCGGCCCCACCGTCTGTATATTGTAATTCGTGTTCCGGTAATTCTTCAGGAAAGTATATATTTACGATAATTCTCCAGACATATACTGCCGAAAGCAGAGAACCTGTAATTATTACGGGAATAAGGTACCACATGCCGGCATTCAGCGCGCCGATAGCAATATACCATTTACTGACAAAGCCGACTGTAAGGGGAACTCCCATCATAGACAGCCCTGCAATAGTAAATACAGCCATTGTGAACGGCATCTTTTTACCCATTCCATTCAACCCTGAAATATCTTCTATACCTGTCTTGTAAACAATACAGCCTACAACCATAAACAATGCCCCTTTCATCAACGCATGATTCAGTATATGGATAATACTTCCGGTCATTGCTAACTGGTTGGCAAGGACTGCGCCTAGGACGATATACCCTATCTGTCCAACGCTTGAATACGCAAGCATCCTTTTAAGATTTGTCTGTGCAATGGCAAGCGCAGAACCCGCAATTATGGCCATCGAAGAAATAACGATTAATATATTTGCAATAGGGATAAAATGTATATCAAACTCTATTTTAAAAACACCAAATATGATCCTTAACATTGCATAGACGCCAACCTTTGTCGCTGTTGCGGCCATTATGCAACTCACAACTGAGGGGGCATGTGTATAGGCGCCAGGAAGCCAGGTATGTAATGGGAATAAGGCAAGTTTCAGACTAAGGCCTACCGTGAAAAATGCGAGGGCAACTAATACCATCTTTGAATGAAATAATGCCGGTAATCTTTCTTGTAGATCGCCAATATTTAGAGTACCTGTTGCCATATAAATGTAACCGATACCGATTAGTATAAATGTGGCGGCAATGGTACCTAATATAAGATAATTATAGCTTGCTACAAGGGCCTCCCTTTTCTTTCCAATGGCAATCAGGGCATATCCTGCAAGAGAGGAAATCTCTAAAAATACATATATATTGAAGATATCACCTGTTATGACTATCCCCATGAGCCCTGTAATAAAAAGCATATATATGCAGTAAAACGCTGATTGTTTGTCTTCATTAATCTCTAACTCTACGCTCCTCCTTGAATAAAGAGAAACAATAAAGGCAATAAATGAAACAACTGCCAGCACAAATGCATTCAGGTAATCAATCGCATACTCTATCCCCCAGGGTGGTTCCCAACCGCCTAACCAGTAACTTATCTTCCCTGTATCCAGGACAGTAATAAGAAGGGAAATGGAGGTTAGAAAGCAAAAGAATGTTATGGTTGACGCAATAACCCATGGGAGAAGTCTGTTTAATCTACCTACCAGAGGGATTATAAGCGCAAAGATAAGAGGAATGACAATTATGAGGACTGGTAACTCTTGAATGAATTTCATGCTATGTTATGTTGCCCCTATCGATATCTAGTTTTTGCTTTGCTATGATCCTGTCTTCTTCAATCGTTCCATATTCTTTATGAATATTTATTATAAGGGCAAGAGCAACCGCAGTTGTGCTTACAGAAACAACTATAGCGGTAAGGATAAGCACATGAGGGAGAGGATTATCGTAAACATGGGCCTTCTCCCACAATATAGGAGCCGTTCCGTGTTTAACCTTAGCCATTGCAATATAAAATAGAAAGACTGAGATCTGAAAGATATTTATACCTATAACCTTTTTTATAAGATTCCTCGAAGATATCGTTGTATAAAGTCCAATCATCATGAGGAATATAACTACTAAATAGTAATATTTTGTCTGAATAAAATAAATTACATCAGTCATGATTGTCTAACCCGAACGAGTCAGAATTATAATATTGAGGAATTAAGGAATTCCTGAATTCCCCAATTCCTGAATTCTTAATTTTTTTTGCCAAAAAATGAAAAAAATATTACAGGGGCACTACTGCTCCCTTTCTTTCCTTGCCGTTTCAAAGAATATTGTTATCATCACAAAAGCAACTGTAATCCCTACGCCTATTTCAATGCCGTAGATACCTAAATGGCTTGCAAGATGATGCGAACCTAGAGGAAGTTCTGCATATTCCAGATATGCCCCTCCTGCTAATATACAAAACAACCCAATCCCCGCATATAACAAAACACCTGTTGACATAAAGATATCGCCAATTTTCTGCGATACCCTCTTTCGGCCTTCATCCATGCCAAATGTAATTACATATAAGATCATGCTTGCGCCCAAAATTACACCCCCTTGAAAACCACCGCCAGGACCGAGGTCACCATGAGCAATAACGTAAAATGCATACAAT
Source organism: Candidatus Scalinduaceae bacterium (assembly GCA_046759445.1). Taxonomy (GTDB): domain Bacteria; phylum Planctomycetota; class Brocadiia; order Brocadiales; family Scalinduaceae; genus Scalindua_A. Next base: position 32,996 of record JBHICG010000007.1, on the reverse strand, counting down.
TTGATAAAAGGGGTAAAAAATTTTGAAACAGTTCGTATTATAATATGTTCTTTCATGCTTCTACTTAGTATCTGTTGCGGAAAACCCAAATATCCAAAAGTGTCATTCTGCCCCCATTCCTAGCTTACGCAAGGAAGCTATGGGGGTCAGAATCTATATGTATCAATATGTTAAGAGACCCTGAAACAAGTTCAGGGTGACAAAGCGAATCCGCCCTTATCCTTAAATCTCTTAAATGTCACAACCGTAAAGAAATAACAGCCTCCTCGTTGATAAACCCTCCTATATTAACTCATAGACAATAATACCACACAGACGTTTTTGGTGGATTCGGCCTGACAGCCTTAATCCACCCTACGCCTGTCCTGTTAAGTAATATTCCTTAAGATATCGCACCTTTTACCTTTGTGAAATAGCAGATTACCAAAAACTAATTCTCAAGTTAGGCTCGCTTCGGCGAGCGACTTTCAAACTCCCCTCTAAAAAGAGGGGCCAGGGGTGTGTATGCCCTTCTTAAGGAAGGGACGGAATATCTACACACCCCCTGGCCCAAACCGAAGGGCGGATCGCACCAGGGCAGGTCTTAATCCCCCCACTGCTTTCTTGCACCGTATCGGCACGATGCGAAAGCAAGAAGTGGGGGGAAACTATGATTGAAATTCCTAACAACCCTGGCCCAAGGCGCCGATGCACTTCAATTGCAGCGCCTATCCAAAATTTTGTTGTACGGATTCAAAATCTTGAACCCCTACAAAGACATCCTTTGCCTACCTGTCCAACCGATAGGCTGGTCTGCCGGCAGTCAGAGAATTACTCTGAATTTTCAGTAATCAATATATGGCGCATAAGAAATGCGCCCTACAATATTCCATTTTTACAAGTAGTTTGGGTTTCTTACCCGACATAATCATCTAATCTTTTCCCCTCCGTCTCAGTAGCAATATAACACATATACCGGCGGTAAAAATTACCGTAGTTTCTCCGAGTGTATCGTATCCCCTGTAACTTGCAAGCACAGCGGTAACAAAGTTTTTGACTCCGGTCTCATGGTGGGATTCCTCTATATATCTTGGCGACACATGTTTACTTGCAGGTGAGTCAGGGTCTCCAAACGTGGGCATGTCAATCGCCCCATACACCAGGACTGCACCTGTAACTATTACAAGAAAGAGAGACATTATCTTCAAAAACAAGGCTGAAGGATTTCTTCTTTGAGATTTTGTATAATGATACTCATACCTTTTTGTCCTGCTCAATGCTGCGATCATTAATACAGACGTAATCCCTGCTCCAACAGATGCCTCAGTAAAGGCAACATCAACCGCATTCAACCAAGTGAATATTGTCGCCATTATAAAGCTGTACACACCAAGTATAATAATCGCACTCAGCAGGTCTTTCATAAAAACTGCAAAAAAAGCGCAGACTAATAAAATGAGAAGCAGTAAAATATCAATCATTTTTGTAATACCATGGATATGTCATAGAAATATTTTCAGCCATTGGCTTTGGACCACTCCGATACGGGAGCATTCCCAATTTGTTGTAGATAATAAAGGTGGATTCGCTTCGCTTAATCCACCCTACATATAACGATGTATGGTACGATGTAGGGTGGATTAAGGCCAGAGGCCGAATCCACATATACACTTATTTACAACAAATTGGGAATGCTCCACCCCAATACACCATCACTTCTTCTCCTTTCTTTTCCAGGGTATAACCCCTTTTAAAAATGCAGCCTGTGCGACAGCATGTGTTGCTGTTGGGCTTGCAATAAAGATAAATACTATTATGATTAGGAGCTTAACACTTATCAGAGAGAATCCCTCATATATCATCAGGCCTATAAAGATAAGCGCCTGTCCGACGGTGTCAGTTTTTCCTGCAGGATGTAACCTGGAGAAAAAGTCAGGAAACCTTACAATACCGATGGCGGTCACGATAACAAAGAAACATCCTATACCTAAGAAAACTCCGGCAATTATTGTTCTAATATCCATGATTAAATAATTATGACTAATTTAGGAATTTAGGAATTTAAGAATTTAGGAATTCTTTTTCGATGGATTATGGTATTGAATAATTCCTTAATCCCTCAATTCTTAAATTCCTAAATTTCCTAATCCAATCTCTCCATTTCTCTATATTTAAGAAAAGCTATTGTTGCAATAAAGTTTATTAATGTATAAACCACAGCTAAATCAAGAAAATGAGGACGGCCATATGCGAATCCAATAAGCGCTAAAATGACTACAGCCTTAGTACCTATCGCATTTGCTGCAAGGACCCTGTCATATACCGTTGGTCCTTTTATCGCCCTATAGAGCGTTAACATAATTGCCAATGTTACTGCAACTAATGCAATATCAAACACTTTCTCCCCCCTCTAACTCCTTTACCTCTCCCTCTATCTCCTTTACCTTTCGTTGCATTTCTCCGCTTATGATACCTTCGGCTGATTTCTGCCAGATTGCATGGATGACAAATTCTTCCTTGTTTGCCTCAACTGTTACCGTACCGGGTGTAAGTGTTATCGAGTGGGCAAGGGTTACAATCCCAAGGTCTGTTTTTAGATCGGGTTTAAAACGGACAAGCTGCGGATCTACCAGCGGCTTTGGGTTAAGGACAAGATATGCAATTTCAACATTTGCCAGGATAATTTCCCACAGCAGCCAGGGTACATACTTAATAAACTTGAACACCCTTCCGGTTTCAGTTTTTAAATCAGCCTTCCCTATAAAAATATCATGTGAAAGGTACGCAACAATAAGACTTGCTATGACCCCTGAAGTTATAAGGATAAAAGTAAACTCCCCGGAAAGAAGTATCCAAAATATAAACATTGCTATGGTAGTTATTAAAAAACTCATATCCTAACCTCCTTTAAAAGCATAAAAAACCAACATCATATCCCTCTTTTCAGCAATGAGAACAAGAAAACATTGATTACAGCTTTTACTATTTAAACTAAAACGAGTATTAAAACAAAAATCTGTAAAATTTCAAAACATTTTTTAATTTACTTCTTATAAGAAACGTTCATGATAGTTCTAACTAAAGTGAAAGAATTTGAAGAAAATCAAGAAGCCAAATTGGAGAAAGTAGAAGAAATACCAAAAGTAGGAAAAATAGAAAAAATATAGAGTGAAAAAAGAGGTAATTTTCTCTCAGGAAGCATCAACTGAAAAAGCAGAAATACCTACAGAAAACGTTCCTGATACTATAGAAACTGTAGATATTAAGGAAATGGTTCTTTTCAAAAAACGTAGTGTTTAAGTCTCTTGGTTCTTCTTTGGTAAAGGGTAGAATATGAATAAGTCTAGGAAGTTTATAGTATCGTAAATTTTGGAGTCAGACTGTTTAAGTGTGAAGGTAGAAAACCTTCTGAAGAAATAATTACTGGCGTACACCCCGTTGATATTGCCAGGTATGAGATTGCGTTTAAGAGCTTTTACTGAACGCAATCTCATTTATCAAGAAGTAGCGGAAACCTTCAGGTTTCCATGATTGCTATATGATAATGGAAGGCTAAAGCCTTCCGCTACTGAGTGACAGGATATTCTTTGATATTCCCTTTCCATTCTTCTTCCATTTTTTTTTCCATTTCTTCAGGTACTTCTTCAGTAAGGGCTTCCCACTCCTCTTCGATCTTCTTTTCTAACTCATCAGGCATTTCTGGTTTAGCTTTTTTAAATTCCTTTTCTAGTTCTTTAGGAATCTTCAAATCTTTTGGCATTTTTCTTGGTAACTTGAAAAAATCCTCTCTCTCCGATTTCTTTCTCAATTCCACCTTCTCTTTCTCTTTCAATGCTTTTTTCTTTTTTACTACTACTCCCAATTTGTCCACCATTTTTTCTATATCCAATAGGTCTATGATCTGGGTTGATATTACCACATCATCCAGGTTTATGTTCCTAGCAGCTTCAAGCGCTACTATCAAGTCTCCACCCGCACCGGCCATGGCTTTTCTTCGCAGTCTTTCGCCCTCTGCTTTTGCCCTTGCAACGAGTAATTCGCCAGCCGCCCGTCTTTCCTCCTTATAAAGGTCTCCCTTTGCCTTCTTTTCTATTAAGAACTTGTTGGCGTCTGCAAGGATTTCGGTAACTTTGGTTACCATTCCCGCATTCAGCGATACGATCTTTCCTTCCTTATTAGACTGTATCTTTTCTGCAAGGGCTTCTGTGGTAGCGTCTATGGTCTGGGTAATACCTCTTTGGTTAACGGCCCTTTCCTTTGATATATTTAATAGCTCATCTAATTCCGCAAGTTTTACGTTTTTGATTTTTCTCTCCAACTGCGGGTCGAACCTCATATCCAGTATAAGCCAGTCTATGATGTCAACATGTCGTAGCTCGGCCCTGCTTATAAGTAGTTGCTTTGCCTCTTCGGCTCTCCTACGTTTCTCATCAGGATTGTAAAGGTCTTTTTCTGTCATCTTTCCCAGGACATTTCTTGCCACTTCATAAACATCACTTATTAAAAAGCCTTTATATCTATCACCCGGACCGATTTCCTGACTAATCCTGTATGCCTTTCCCTTCTTTATTTGATATTTAATAATCATATCTACTGTAACGTTGTAGTCATCCGCTGTCCTTATAGGGAACTCTCTGGATTCGATCTTTCCGTCTTTTGTACGTGCTTCTCTTGTAAGGTTAAAAGTTTGTACGGTAGCGTCAAACAAGTCCCATTTTTCAGCTTTCCTTATATATCTGTGCCAGCCAGGGCCGTAATCCCTCTGCACAACGCCTCTTTTAACACCCCATACTACTGTTCTAACCCCTACCTGGTCAACCCCTACCTTTACGATCGCAAACCTTATACCAACGATAATAACAATTATAGCTACCAGGATACTTAAGGGTATAAAATATTTGGCTAAAAACATTGCCAGGAACTTTAACATTATTTCACTCTCCTGATACTAACCGGTATCTATTTTTACTGCTCCATTAAAGACTTCAAAGACAAAACAACATAATTATTCAGCCCTTCGATAAACTCATGGTGGTGAGCTTGCCGAATCCGCAATTTTCATCATTTACTTTTAAAAAATAACAACTTTGCGAGCTTTGCGGTGAACTATTACAATAATTCTGAAATCGTAAATTATATTCTATTTTTTTCCGGGAGGCTTCTCCTCCTTTTCAAGAGGCGGTTTCCCCTCTTCTTCCGCCGGTGGTGGCATTAATTCCATCGCCCGAAGCTGTTGTTCTCTTTCCCTTATTCTAAGTTGTGGTATTTCCTCCGCGGCCCTTATGACTGGTGTTCCTATTATCTTTGCCTCACGCAATCTCTTTGCGTATTCCAGTTTGACCAGGTTACGGCCTCCTGCACCCTCAAGCGCATCTCTTAATGCAAAGATACCCGCTGCCTCAGCTTCTCTGACGGCAAGTACTGCCTCCGCCCCCTTCTTTAATCTTTCGTATTCCGCATCAGCATCCCGCGTTGCCTTGAGCATATATGCAATTCCTTCCTGCTTGATTTTTTCTGCTTTTGCTTTTGCGTCTATCTCCATGTTGTATAATTGTCCTCTAAATCTGGATACCGCTACATCCAGTTTTTTTGTTTCCATGGTGACCACCCTTTTCTGATTTTCTTTGGCCGCCTCTCCCCTGCGAAACTGTTCCTCAACCTCTTTGTCAGCAATCCTTCTTTCCTGGATCTTCTCTGCGTATTCCCTGTAATAGCGGTAGTCAATAAAGTTCAAAGCCGTTATAAATATTCCGTGTCGATTTAATAGTCTATTTAGTTCTTCTTTTGCTTCCTTTGTTTTTTGAATCCTCTTATTGGCATCAGGAAACTCGTCTATCCTTAATTCCCCAAATTCATATCGGCAGATTGTTTTTGCATAGTCCCATATCCATACTTCTCTATATACATCGCCTGTGCCTGTATTTTGAACGATTGTATCTGCCATTTTTGGAACTATTGCGTATTGAATGATTAAATCAAGACTAACGTCACCTCCATCCCGCGTCTTAAGGATAACAGGATTACCCTGCGGGTAATCTGCTGATATATTCGCTGAATGCATTGGAGCTGCCTGCTCACTCTTGTCAAGGATGTACAGATCTTGTATGAAAGGATAGAAAATTACAGCGCCGGCACGGTCTATGGTTCTTATATTGCCAGTAAGATTATTGATGATTACGGCAACCTGATCAGCCTGGATCTCTACCCACGTTAACCTTCGTCCACCTAATACTATTAGTATGATTATTAGGATTACTGGTATGAGAATGAAAATTGTTTTCTTTGGAAAACGCTTTTTCTTGCCTTTTGGCTCAAAATATTTATCCATTTTAACACTCTTTTTTAAGTATTAACCATATCCTATTATCAGCAGATTGGCTGCGGGTTCTGTTATAACTGCAATAGCACTAACGATCCGCATGTGGCGGAAAGGTTATACCGAGAACCTTTATTGCAAATTTTTTATTCTTTAAACCTAAATATACTTTTCCCCTGTCAGTGATAAGTGAAATAACTGTAACAAGAGGTACTATAACGGGCAATGCTATGAGTAGAATACAGAGGAAAATCAGTACAATAGGTAAGGCAATTAGCATAGCAGCGGCAATTGCAGGAAAAGCAAGTAATACAATACTTGTTATTATTAATAATCCGAATAAAAAGATGAGGGGTAGTAAAAATATTGTGAATAATGCAGTTATAAATTTAGCGAAGCCACCCTCAATCTTTTTACCGAAGATGAAAACTCCATAAGGAGATTCTTCTTCTGTTAAATGCACCTCATCGACTACTTCATCTACTTGAGCTTCTTCTTGCTGTTGTGTCATGATTATGTGGAAACTGTTGTCATATTAGATATTGTTACCTTGACATAAAAAACTGGAGTCGATAACATTAAGTCTTAATGATAGTACAGATAGTATCTTATAATTATTTATAAAAATTTCACAAAGTCAAGCAGAAATTATGAGCATGAAAAACTATTATCCAACATACGAAGAGTTTAAAGAACTTTCTAAGAAGGGAAACGTTGTGCCCGTGTATCGTCAACTCTTTGCTGATACACTGACTCCAGTCTCTGCATTTCAAAAGATATCAAGTAATGATTACGCATTCCTTTTAGAAAGTGCAGATGGTGGTGAAAAGATAGCAAGGTATTCCTTTTTGGGAAGTAACCCGTTTATGGGATTCAAATGTCAGGGAGCTAATGTAGAGATTTTCAATACTGGTGAAAAATCGTGCTTTGAATCCGTTGACCCTTTTAAAGAACTTGAAAAACAGATAAAAAAATTTTCTCCCGTACATGTTGAGGGCTTGCCAAATTTCTTTGGAGGGGCAGTGGGATACATGTCTTATGATTCCGTCCGCTATGTGGAAAATTTACCAAATTCAACCGTTGACGATTTGAATTTGCCAGATATATACTTTATGTTTTACGATGCATTGATTATATTTGACCATTTAAATAAGACAATAAAAGTGGTATCCGCCGTTTATCTGGACGGGAGAGACATCAAGGCTGTATATCAAAATGCAATTGATAAGATAAATTATCTTATAAGAAAACTGCGAACCCCCGTAATGGAATTAAGCGATGATATAACAGAATGGGGCGAGACGAAGAAAAGATTTTCATCAAATTTTAAAAAGTTGGATTTCTTAAAGGCAGTGGAAACCTGTAAAGAGTACATTCGTGCAGGGGACATAATACAGGCTGTTATCTCGCAACGCCTACAAACTCAAACAATTGCAACACCAATCAATATCTACCGTACGTTAAGGGTTATTAATCCATCTCCTTATATGTTTTATATAAAAATGAAGGAATTGGAACTAATAGGTTCATCTCCTGAAGTAATGGTAAAAGCGGAAGGTGGAAAGGTCAATGTAAGACCCATTGCTGGAACGCGACGGCGTGGTCATACCATTGAAGAAGATGAATTGTTAGCAAAGGAGTTGTTATCTGATACAAAAGAGCGTGCTGAACATATTATGCTACTTGACCTGGGCAGAAATGATGTTGGCAGGGTTGCACAATATGGTAGCGTGGTAATAGACGAAAAGATGGTAATAGAAAAATACTCTCATGTAATGCATATTACTTCTAGTGTCAGCGGAAAATTAAGGAATGATAAAAACGCCTTTGATAGCTTAAAGGCATGCTTGCCTGCAGGCACTTTATCTGGTGCCCCAAAGATAAGGGCAATGGAAATAATAGATGAACTGGAACCCACGCGACGGGGACCCTATGGTGGTGCGGCAGGACATATAGATTTTTTTGGTGATATGAATACGTGCATTACTATACGGACTATTATCTTAAAGAATAGCAAGGATGTATATATTCAAGCAGGCGCCGGTATAGTTGCTGACTCTCTTCCCGAGAGTGAATACCAGGAAACCCTTAATAAGGCAAAGGGATTGCTTAAGGCCATTGAAGTAGCAGAAAAGATTTAGAAAGATTTTCTAGACATTGACAAGGACCTACATGATAATATAATAAATTAGTTCACTGTACTCACAATTGAGTGGTTTAATTACAAACCCGCCAGAATGAGTATCGGGCTTATAGAATTTCCAAAACATTTAAGGAGATAAAAAAATGTGGTTAAGAATTAGACTTTACCTTCTACTTACTGTGATGTTTGGTATTGTTTACTCGGTAATAGTAATGATAGCCCACGTGATGGGTATCTCGGGTTTTATGTTTTATGCCGTTCTTGCCGGAGGCATGACTTTTGTTCAGTATATGATAGGCCCAAAGATGGTGGAGTGGTCAATGGGTGTGAGATATGTGTCTGAGCAAGAGGCTCCTGAATTGCATAGCATGATTGGAGAACTTGCGCAAAAGGCAGGCATATATAAACCAAGGGTTGGCATTTCGAGAATGAATATTCCAAATGCATTTGCCTTTGGTAGATGGGGTAAGGATGGCAGGGTGTGCGTAACTGAGCCAATTATGAAGCTTTTAAGCAGGGAAGAACTCAAGGCGGTTTTGGGTCATGAAATTTCACACTTAAGGAATCACGATGTAGCAACCATTACAATGCTTTCAGTAATACCTATGATACTCTGGTACGTTGCCTGGAATTTTATGTTTATGAGAGGCAGGGATAGAGGTAATACAGTCCTTATAGGTATTGCGGCATTTGTATTTTATTTTATTACTAACCTGTTGGTGTTATATGCCTCAAGGATAAGGGAATACTATGCGGACCGCGGAAGTATAAAACTCGGGAATACTCCTCACGACATGGCTACTGCACTGTACAAATTAGTATATGGGAATGCCAGGGTATCAAAGGAATCATTGAAGCAAATTGAGGGCTACAAGGCCTTCTTTGCAAATGACCCTTCCAGAGCCGCAAATGAACTTAGAGAATTAAGGCAGGTTGATCTCGATATGAGTGGTACCATTGACGCAGCCGAACTTAAATCATTGGGTTCTAAGGATGTAAAGATCAGCACCTCTGATAAATTTATGGAGATCTTGAGTACACACCCAAATATGGTTAAAAGGGTAAAACATTTATCCGAATTAGCTCATGGAAGGGCCTGATTGGTGATTATTCCAAAGTTTTTTCAGATTTTGGGCATGCTTTTATTAATTGAAGGTCTTTATCTAGGCATTGCCAAACATTCTATGAACATGGAACTTATTTGTGTAGGATTGGGTATTGCAGTTTTTTATCTTGGGAGGTGGCTGGAGAAAAGAAAAAGTTAGGATTTGCGTACTTTGAAATGCTGAAAATGATAATAATTTCGCAAATTCATAATATGTTTAATCTATTTTCTTTCCGTATCACTTTATTTCTTGGAAAAGTCTTGAGAATAACAAATGTTTATGTTATCATTTCGCAAAATTCGTGAACTTTTTACGAGTGTTTGAAAAAGGGCTTCGGGTTATGAAAATACCTATAACAAAAACCATTTAAACTGGAATGCTCAACTTAGGTTAAAGATTAGACGAATCTATTGGTTAACTAAAAATTATTGCCAGACTATATGACTCGTCCTAAGATAAGGAGTCATGGTCACTTGGATTTTTGTCATAGACGTAGAAGTGTTTTACGACAGTAGAAAGGAGGTTTCGAAATTATTATGCAGGATAAAATTAGGGTAGCAATAGTTGGTGTGGGCAATTGTACTAGTTCGTTGATTCAGGGGATTGAGTACTATCGATATAATAGCGATACTATCGGTTTGATGAATTATGACCTTGGAGGTTATAAGCCCGGTGATATTGAGGTAGTTGCTGCATTTGATGTAGACAAAAGGAAGGTTGGAAAAAGCATTAGTGAAGCGATATTTGCAAAACCTAATAATACGAAGGTTTTCAAGAAAGATCTTGAAAATAATGGTACAGTCGTCAAAATGGGAAAGGTACTTGATGGTATATCTGATCATATGAAGGACTATCCTGAAGATAGAACCTTTATACCTTCTAGCGAAGAACCTTGCGATGTTGTCAAGGAATTGAAGATTAGCAATGCAGATATTTTATTGAATTATTTACCAGTTGGCGCGGAAGAGGCAACAAGATTTTATGCAGAATGTTGTCTGGAGGCTGGTGTTGCCTTTATAAATAATATACCGGTATTTATAGCATCAGATGAAAGCTGGGCTAAGAGGTTTAGGAATAGAGGTTTGCCCATTATAGGTGATGATATTAAGGCACAACTTGGCGCCACAATAACTCACAGGACCCTAACCAGACTTTTTAGGGACCGTGGTGTAAAGCTAGATAGGACTTATCAACTTAATACGGGAGGAAACACTGATTTTTTAAACATGCTTAATAGAAGCCGTCTTAGCTCCAAGAAAATCTCAAAAACAGAAGCCGTCCAATCACAATTAGATATGCCGCTCGAAGCGGAAAACATTCACATAGGTCCCAGCGATTATGTTCCATGGCAAAATGACAACAAGGTTTGCTTTTTAAGGATGGAAGGTCGGATGTTTGGTAACGTTCCTATGAATATTGAGGTTAGATTATCTGTCGAAGATTCTCCCAATAGTGCCGGTGTGGCTATTGATGCCATCAGGTGCTGTAAGATAGCGCTGGATAGAAAGATTAGTGGACCCTTAATCGCCATCTCGGCCTTTACAATGAAGCATCCTCCAGTACAATATCCAGATACTGTTGCGAAGGAAATGGTAAGAGAGTTCATCACTGGAGGCGAGAAGATTGAGGATTTTGATTATAGTGAAAATGTTAAAATCACTCCTGATTAGTCTTCCCAATTATTCTTATCATGTTTTGTGCCAAAAGTGTTTTTTTCAAATGAATTTCATTTTATGTTAGAAGAGGAATCTAAAAAGTTTGAAAGATTATTTTGTATCAATTTCATCTAAATATGATGATTTAAGAGGTGGAGAAATATTACAACCTCTCTATAAAACACTGGAAAGCCTAGTAAGGAAAGGATCAAAAGTATTAGATGTAGCTTGTGGGACAGGTTTATTTTTAATTCCCATTGCAGTTAAGTTTGATGTTGAGCTTTTTGGATCTGATATGTCTCTAGGTATGTTAAATATTGCTTATAAGAAGGCAAGAAATAATAACCTCAAGGTAAAATTTTTGGAGGCAGATGTGCATAATTTGCCATTTCCAAATGAATATTTTGATGTTCTGATAAGTACAAATGCCATACATCATTTCGATTTAATGAAGAGCCTTAAAGAATGTGCTCGTGTTCTAAAAAAGGGTGGAAGTTATGTGGTTTTTAGCAGATTTAGAGAACAAAATAAGCGTTCTTTTTGGGGGAAAAACTTTCCAAATTTTGCTGTAAAGGAAAACAGGTTGTACAATAAGGAAGAATTCATAGATGTAGCAGAAAAGATTGAAGAACTTGATTTGGACGATATAAATGAGTTGAGTTTTGAAAAACAAACTACAGAAGAGGAAATTTTGGCAGAGGCGACCAATAAAAAATATTCGACTTTTGAACTCTATACTGAAGAGGAGTTTAAAGAGAGTTTAAATTCATTTAAAAGTTGGTTAATGGGTAAAAAGAGCATACACTATACAGCAGAAATAGGTGAAGTAATCTTCAAAAGGAGCTAGATTAAAAAGTTTATTCAGATTATTGTGTAAAATGACTATTTATGCCTTGATAATGAGACATAATCATGCAATGGAGACAGATATCAAAACCATTTCAGATTTAAAAAATTACCTCGATAAATTAGGTAGATGAAACACGATGATGGCCATCTGCCCTACCTTTTTCCGTTAGAACTCCGAATTATGTGAGATAATAACTCAGGAACCGATACGGTTGCTATAGTAGTTTTTGAATCAGCCATCCCATAAGGAATAATTAACTCGTCATTATGTATTAATGCTCCGCAGGAATAGACTACATTAGGTACATATCCTTCTCTTTCCTCTTCATTTGGGACTATTATGGGTTCTTCAAATCTACCTATTATTTTGGTTGGATCCACCAAATCCAACAATTCTATACCAATGCAATATTTCTTCATAGGCCCTACACCATGTATCAATAGAATCCAACCCGCATCTATTTCAATAGGAGATCCACAATTTCCAATTTGTACGAATTCCCAGGGACGGGTTGGTGGCTGTATAATTTTTGACTCTTGCCAGAAATGGAGATTGTCTGAAAACATAATGTGATTGTTTTCACCGTCCAGACGGGAGAGCATAACGTATTTTCCATTAATAAGCCTCGGGAAAAGTACCATTCCTTTGTTCCGTAATACTTTGCCGTTAAGCGTGATCATCTTAAATGTTAAAAAATCCTTTGTCTCGAGCATTTGAGGTAATATCTTAACACCATCGTCGTTAGTAAAGCGTACAAAACGTGCGTCTTCTATACCACTATTTCACTTTCTGTTACCTGACTGTCAGAACGAAATGTTATTTCGTAATTAAATTTGGCAAACCATCTCATCATTTCAATACCTTCGCTCTGGTTGATTCCCGAAAAGAGATGAATATCCTTAAGCTTGTCAATTTTTTCCTGTAGCAATAGAAACGTAAATTCCGTGGGCAATTGGTCAAGTATATACTGTGTACCTTCATTCCAATTCGCGGATTTTCAACGATAACTGCACAATTAAATGCCTTTCTGCTCGGCAGGCTTACGATTTGAAGAAATTGTTTCGATGATGCATAGACACTGTTGATAATAGGTGTTTTGTGCAAAATTGTATCGAAATAGCCACCATCAATTTATATCATACTCAGGACTTCATCCGCAGCCTTTTCAGATGCGCCTGGAGACCCGATTAAGGATTTTACTTCTTTAAGATCATCAATACACTTCTGCCTTTTTTCTTTGCTTAACAGCAGCTCCGTTGCATGGGAAGCTAACCATTTATATTCATCGTTGTACATAAGTTTTTCTGGTACAACGATTTTTTCTGCAATCTTATTAACGAGGTTTATATAGGGTGTGTTCATAAATGGTTTTGCAATGAAGTAGGAGCAAGGTGAGATACGATAGCAGATTATCATTGGAATATGGTAAAACGCCATTTCTAATGCTATAGTACCTGAACTGGATATACAGAGGGAGGAAGCATTTATAACTTCAGAGGTTTTTTCTGTAAATATTTCTATTGGTAAATGTTTGTTGCCGTCACTGGATGTGTACGTATTTATGATACTATTTATCAGTTCTAAATTTCTTTTATTACTACAGGATAAAAAAAATCTTGTTGAGGGGATGTTTTCGTGAATTACAGATGCTGCTTCGAGGAACATTGGTAATAGTCTTCTTATCTCCTGTTTACGACTTCCGGGTAATAATGAAACAACTGTCTTATTTTCTCCCTCTCTCATTTTTCCTACGAGATTTTCGTCTATAGACCTTGTGCTAAGTTCGTCGAAGAGCGGGTGTCCAACGTATTTTACGGCGATTCCTTCATTAGCAAAAAACTCTTCCTCGAACGGATATATAACCACAATTTTGTCTACCAGCTTTTTTAGTTTCTTCACTCTCCATGGCCCATGCGCCCAAAGCTGAGGACTTATGTAGTACATTACGGGGATGTTCCTTTTCTTTGCTGCTTTAGCAAGATAAAAGTTGAAACCTGCATAATCAATTAGTATGACCAGATTAGGTTTCTCTTTTTCAAAAAAACGCTTACAATCTGACAATATATTCCACAATTCTGGAATTTTCTTCAGAGTCTGCAACCACATAACAGAACGAGAGCTCATATCATGAATACAATGAAGCCCTGCTTCAACCATCCTGTTTCTACCCAAGCCATAAATCTCTATTGATGGGTTTTTCTTATATAGCTGTCTTATGAGATTTGAACCGTGAATATCGCCAGATGTTTCACCTGCGCTTATAAATATTCTTTTAGTTTTCAAGGCATAAGATGATTAAGTTTATCGGAAGTAATATTGGTGAAAATACCCATGCTATTACTAGGGAAAAGGAAGTATCAATACAGAATATTCCGTATCTCACATCAAGCGCAAAAGCTATCAGACATGAGACTGGGAAACCAACACAAAGTATTGTAAGCAGATAAAAAAAAACCGTATGATGCTCATAAAGAAGGCCATGTGCAAGCATTGTGTTGGAAATAAAAAATATTAAACCGAAAACAATGCACAAACATAATCTTGAATAAAAATAACATGTAGCCGTTAACGGTAGTGAAAGTAAGGATAAGATTATTAACATGTAGTAATTCACCACGGAAATTTCATAGAATTACACGGACGATAGACATAAGAGGACAGAGTACAGTGCTGAGTACAAATGGAAATATAACGGAAATTCTATTATCTATTGAAATATTTCACCTTATAAAGTTTATTCGTTATATTATGAGAGGTAGTATACAGACCCCTTAATATAAATATCATTTTGCGGAGCTCATCCGTCAACGACATTCTGACGGACGTAATGCAATAAATTAGCAACCTGTCTGCGTGCCTCGCACAGGCAGGCTGAAAGGAGCTAATTTATCGAAATAGAAAGATAATAAATATAAAATATCCTAAAACCAGCAGAAAACCTTCAATCCTATTAACCTTTAAGTTGCCTCTTATCATTGGTATTAAGGCTATGGAGAAAAGAAGCATTGCCGGGAACTCATAAAAGAGAGTCTCTCGCATCAAATTTAATGGTCTTATCAATGCCACAGACCCTATAACCATGAGCATATTGAAGATATTACTTCCAATCACGTTCCCCATACAAATTTCAGCTTCCTTTCTGAAAGCGCTTACCACTGAGGTTGCCATCTCTGGTATTGAGGTGCCAACGGCAACGGCCGTTAACCCGATAACCATTTCACTTATCCCGAACCTACCAGCTATAAAGATTGCTGCTTTAACTAACAGGTGTGCGCCTATCAAAAGACCGGCAAGCCCAGCTGCAATAAACAATATATTAAGCCATAGATTTTTTCTTTTTGTCGAACTTTGTTTATTTGTAAGTTTTCTTGTACCTACCTTACCAGAGTTCATAGCCTCATTTGAATCTACAGATTGACTCAAGGTGTGTGTGTATAAAGGCGCTGATGGAGAAGTATGTTTAAGCTGGTTAGGTGAATCTTTATTTGTATTGCGTGTTAACTTATGTTCTTTCCCTTTTGAATTTATGGCCCCGTAAATATGGTAACTTATATACATTATAATCCCCGTAAAAAGAAACAACCCGTCTACAAACCCAATCTCCTTATCTATTGCCATAAGATAAAGGATTGCAGAAATTACAATCATCAATGGTAATTCACTCTTCATAATGATTCTTTCCACCATTACGGGAAAAACTATTGCTGAAAGACCAAGGACCAGACCAATATTGGCAACATTACTTCCAATTATGTTCCCAATAGCAATTTCGTCAGACCCTCTTATGGCTGCGGTTAAACTGACTGCTAATTCAGGGCTGGAAGTACCAAAGGCAACAACCGTTAAGCCTATTACTATAGGCTTTATTCCAAGTTCACGAGATAAATTTGAGGAACCTCTGACCAACCATTCTGCACCAAAATAAACACCGAGAATTCCTGTTAAGAATAATATAGATTGAATCAACAAAATTTTACTTCCTTATCATGATAATAGATTTACCACTGATATTTTCAGATTACCGGGAGCAATACTAATAGACAAATTATCTTAGTCACTAAATTTGCTACACATCTAACTTTATCTTAAAAAATTTTTTTACTCGGTGCCATAACGCCGAAAATTTATCCTTAAACAAAATCCTAAAGCCTAACATTTCAAGACCAATAAGGGCCAGCCATGACCCGGGCGTAAAAGGGGTTAGTAAAGCAACTAATCCTAAAACAATCAAAACGATTCCAAGAGTTATTTTTATAATTGTTTTTGTTACTTTAAACAAAATATAGTACCCTATTATTCATTTGTTTGGTGTTAAGTACTAATGCGTTTTAGTATTTTTTCTCATTCTAATCACTTAACGGTTAAAGCATCATTTGTTTTTGTTATTAAGTTTAGGAAATTGATTATGCATAACGGTCATCATATGGCGGAAAAAAAACATAATTGGTAAAAGTATAATGACTTGAATTTTTCAGTCAAACATAAAAATCCTTTGAGGTATACTATCATAAAGTTGAACCTATGCAGAACAAAAAGATTAGACATAATATAAATATGGTTGTATGCTCTATTATCTGGAATACTTGTTGTCCAGTCATTTTCAATGACATATAATGGTGGCTTTTGAGGTATAAAATAATTTTCAATATAAATATTTATAGTGCAGACACTATTGAAGAAGCAATCATAAGGAAATAACTTCAAATTAGAATCTATAAGATTTATTTAATAAGCGTGGGGGTATAAATATGAAACTGTATAATGGTTTAATTATTGTATTAGTTATTTTGTTAAGCTATACGCATAACAGTAACGCTGATGTTATGGATAATTTTATTAAGAGTATAAATCCCGATTTAAGCAGGGAACAGGCAATAAGATTTGCAATGGAGAAGACTTTTGAAATACAATCTGAAGACAATCTCAAAAGAAAATTAAGGCTATACGTAGATAGTGTAAATGATATAACGATAGTAGCAAGATCCATAGGTGTGACTGAACAACAGTTGGATAAAATTACCCATGCGCTTGGATACATTTTGGCGAAGGATATAATGTCAGACGGAGTGTACAGCATTGAAGAAATAAGTAAATATGCTAAACAAATTCGGCCTGAAGGATTAATGCTTAATGAAGTAATAGAGGGCATGAAATTGGAGATTGAATTGAAAAAATGGAGACAACGAAACGAATTAATCAGGAGATTAATGGATGCAGGTTTTGCACCTAAAGATGCTCAGCGTGCTATATCAATCGAAGAGGGTAGAAAATAAGCTGTATAGGAGAATAAAATATATTTTAAAATATCTGGGTGTCGTTCATGGTAATAAGGCTCCCAGGAAAATGTTCAACATAGATTTAGGAGATTAAGATAAGGTTAAGGTGGTTTTATGTATGCAGAAATAAAAGGAGGAAGAAGGTTTATTGGGCGGTTTCAATTAGGTGAAGATTTGTTATCGGCAATTAAGGCCTTCTGCAAGAGGCACAATATACGGATGGGAGTTTTCTGGATTATCGGTGCTGTGAAGAATGCGGCTCTCGGGTATTATAATCAGGATGTCAAAAAATATGCACGGTGTTTAAGATTAGATAAAAAGATGGAGATAGTTTCGTGTTCTGGGAATATTTCAATAAAAGATAATGAAATATTTGTCCATGCTCATATTACTCTTACTGATTATGATGGCAAGGCCTTTGGTGGTCACCTTATGCATGGCACGGGAATTTTTGCGGCAGAATTTTATATAGAGGAATTATTTGGTAAAGATTTAGTCAGGAGAAATGATCCACAGACAGGCTTAGGTTTGTGGATGTAACATAAAAGAAATATATTATGTCAATATTTAATGTATCCCCAAAAAAGGAACGGGAACTTTTGAAACGGATGCAACAATTGAATGTTTCTATGGATGACATCGAAGAGAAATTCGTTCGGTCTTCCGGGCCTGGAGGGCAAAAGACAAACAAGACTTCTTCCTGTGTATCTCTCCGTCACATTCCTACAGGTATAACAGTTAAGTGTCAGCAGGAACGTTCTCAAACTCTCAATAGATTTCTTGCACGCCGACGTCTTTTAGATCAAATTGAACGAATGCAAAAAGGATTTGTTGCTGAAGAGAGAGAACGAATTGAAAAGATTAGACAACAGAAGCGGAAGCGGTCAAAGCGTACAAAAGAAAAAATAATGGCTATTAAACATAAACAATCCGAAAAAAAGTCATATAGGAAATAGACTTAACTTTTAACATTAACAAAACGTGGCGGACGGGATTTAACATTACAATATACGCTTTTAAAGATGGATAACGTAGCGCAATCTGATTTATATAATAATGAATGTGCGTTTTGTATGATTATTAAAAGCTAGACAAAAAGCTACTCAGTTTTTGAGGATGAGATATCTTTTGCCTTTTTGGACCATCGGCCTTTGTTAAGTGGTCATTGTCTTCTGGTTACTAAACAACATTATGAAACACTATTTTCTGATATTTATTAATGCCTTCTTTGTATAGATCGTTACCTTTTGTATCGTTTACGACGATTGCCGGAAAGTTTACTACTTCCAGTTCACGTATAGCCTCTGTTCCAAGGTCTTCAAAGGCAATAACTCTGGCCTTCTTTATTGTCTTTGCTATAAGGGCTGCTGCTCCACCAACTGCAGCAAGGTAAACGGCCTTGTACTTTTTCATTGCTTTTAATACCTCTTCCGATCTGCCTCCCTTCCCAATCGTACCCTTGAGTCCCATCTCAATGAGAGTCGGCGTATAAGTATCCATCCTGTAGCTTGTTGTTGGGCCTGCAGAACCTATCGGTTGGCCAGATCTGGCAGGGGAGGGCCCAACGTAATAAAGCAATTGCCCTCTCAAGTCAAAAGGTAAATCTTTTCCTGCCTTAATAAGTTCCAAGAGTCGTTTGTGGGCAGCATCTCTTGCCGTATATAAAATTCCCGTAATCAGAACTTTATCTCCCACCTTTAACTTCTCAACTTCAGAATCGCTAAGTGGTGTTTTTAAATTAATGTGTCCTGTCATTAGATATAAAAATTGAGCTTTATTTGCTCACATTTGGAATAGATACTCGATGTCCAATTCTCGTTTTGGGCGAGGGACTGGCATCTAGTATCAAAATATAGTATTCATATTTAAACTTGCTGAACAGAATTAGTCTTATTTTTGCATGATTAACAGAATGGCAGGATATATTTGAATATCTTAATCTTGTTTATTCTGTAAATCCTGTCTAACTAAAGAGATTAAATTACAACACTTTTGGGTCTGTGTGAGTGACATTCTATATTTACGGCCACAGGAAGACTGGCAATATGGCAGGGATAGGTTTCCACATGTACGGCTAATGCCGTTATCCTTCCACCAAAGCCCTGGGGACCGATTCCCAGTTTGTTAATCTTTTCCAGTAACTCCTCCTCCAAACTGGCAATATTGCTATTTTTATTATGACTACCTACAGGTCGCAAAATTACC
This sequence comes from Candidatus Scalinduaceae bacterium, assembly GCA_046759445.1. GTDB lineage: Bacteria > Planctomycetota > Brocadiia > Brocadiales > Scalinduaceae > Scalindua_A. Next base: position 13,466 of record JBHICG010000007.1, on the reverse strand, counting down.
TTCTTGGCTAATAGTGAAGCGTATTCGAAAGTCCCGCCAATCCCGACACCTACAATTATGGGTGGACACGGGTTTGCTCCGGCCGTCTTTACGGTTTCTGTTACGAAATTAATTACACCGTCTCTGCCCTGCGCGGGTGTGAGCATTGCAGTGCGACTCATGTTCTCGCACCCACCACCCTTTGCTATAAATGTTATTTTTAAATTGTCACCAGGAACAATGTCTGTATGGATTGCTGCTGGAGTGTTGTCACCAGTATTTACGCGTTCTAATGGATCTTTTACTATTGACTTGCGTAGATAACCATTCTTATAGCCTAGCCTAATCCCTTCATTAATGGCTTCGTAGAGATTATGTCCCACAATTTGGACTTCCTGGCCAACTTCAACGAACACAACGGCATATCCAGTGTCCTGACAAACTGGAACGCGTTCTTTTCTACCAATCTCAGCATTTTCTAACAACTGTGTTAATACTTCCTTACCCAATGGTGACTCCTCTTTTTCCAGGGCGTTTTTTAGGGAATCTATGAGGTCATCACCCAGGTTGTAATTAGCATCTATACAAATTTTTTCAACATTGTTTACTATTTCTTCTGTATTGATTTGGCGCATAATAGTCCATTCAGAAAATCTTAAGTTGACAATGCCTGATTTGTAGTGTTGCTAATGAAGGCGTATTAAGTCTTTTTAGATTCCTGGAATGCTTCGGTGAAGGTTTACATCAGCAGGAATCCTAACCAATAGTAAAGTATAGAAAAAATTAAGCATCTTGCCGTACTAATAACGGTTAGAATTATCTGTCTAAAGATTATAGTTCACGGATCTGATTTAAGTATCCTTCGTAATTTCGAGTTACTTCATTAATACTATCTCCGCCAAATTTCTCCATGAAACATTGGGCTATTTCAAATGCCACAACGGCTTCACAAACAATGGAAGCTGCAGGTACTGCGCAGATATCCGAACGTTCAGTTGATGCGCTTACGGGTTTCTTAGTGATTATGTCTATAGACTTTAATGGTTTCCTAAGGGTTGGAATGGGTTTCATTACTGCTCTGGCAATTACTACTTCACCATTTGAAATACCACCCTCAATCCCGCCAGCATTGTTAGTTTTCCTTTTGAAACAGCCTTTATTATAGAATATCTCATCATGTACCTGGGATCCGAACTTCTCAGGATAATTAAATCCCAGGCCTAATTCAACCCCCTTGATCCCTTGGACAGACATTAAGGCCTTTGCTATAATTCCATCTAATCGCAAATCCCACTGTGTATGATTTCCCAGGCCTGGGGGGGCACCAAATACCATTATTTCTATAATTCCGCCTAAAGAATCACCTTTTTTCTTGGCCTCGTTGATTATTTTTATCATTTTCCTCTCAGCTTGTTCATCCGGGCAATAAACCTTACTCTTGTTTCTCCTTTTTAACAATTCATCTGGATCTTTTAAACTTTTTCTTGAGATTATGCCTCCAATACCTTTAACATAACCCAGTACTTTTATATCAAACCTTTCAAGCAAAATCTTTGCTAAAGCCCCAGCAGCAACTCTTGCAGCAGTTTCTCTTGCGCTGGCCCTTTCAAGGATATTTCTTGCATCTCTTTGGTCATATTTAATAATTCCTGGCAAATCAGCATGTCCGGGTCTTGGCCTTGTAACATTAGGCAAAGAGTTTATTTTGTAATCCTTATTCTCGATTTTCAGACAAATAGGGCTCCCTATTGTTGTCTTTTTCCTTATGCCTGATAAAACACATACACGGTCACTTTCAATCTGCATCCTCCCACCTCTGCCGTATCCACCCTGCCTCTTTTTTAAGTTCTCATTTATATCCGATTCACTTAATAAAATCCCAGCAGGAAATCCATTCACAATAACAACCAAACACTTTCCGTGTGATTCACCAGCAGTCGTAAATGTTAACATAGAAAAAATATTCCTCAAAAATCAGTACAAATTGAACGGCCTCACGCCTGTTATGAGAATTTATGTACATAATTAAGAACACGTGCAGCCAGAATTAAATATCACAAACGTCTATTTTATATTTAAATATAGTTTCATTTACAAGCTTTTTTTGTACATAAAATATTGATATCCCAAGTTCAATGAGGATTTTTAATTGCTTACTTCCATATACTTATGATAGTATTTTCGAGCACGTAAATTTGAAAGCATAAAAAAATGTATAAACTGTTTATAAGTCTAAGATACTTACGCAGAAAAAAAATTACCTTTTTTGCGGTTGCGGGAGTGACGGTTGGTGTTATGACATTGATAGTTGTACTATCGGTGATGAACGGTTTTGGTAAAGAATTACGCACTAAAATAAGGGGGACATTAGCACATATTATTGTATTAAAGAGAGGTATTTATGGTTTTGAAAATTATAAGGAAGTCATAGATAAAATCAAGTCTTTTGAACATGTCGAATCATGCGCCCCATATATAGAAGGGCCTGCCCTGCTCAATATAAGAGGGGCAAAGGAATTTGCGTATTTCAAAGGTATAGATCCGATTGCGGAATCTAAAGTGGGCGATTTTGAAAATTATATAAAACGATTTGGTAACCAACCACAGGATTTGCTAATTGTCCATGGAGACAAAAAAATCCCAAGCGCATTTGGGGGTACTGAATTGTTACGGATTAGTCCAGGTGATCCTGAAACAAACCCAGAAAGCTTTGTAAATAATGGTGAAAAGGTTGTGTTGGTAACAATAAAAGGGTGGGATAAGATTAACGTAAAACCATTCATTATTACGGGTAAGTATAAATCTGGTATGTATGATGTTGATAAAAACTATATTTTTATACCCTTAAAGGTTGCACAGGAATTAGTAGGTACGAAAGATTCTGTTACGGCAATAAGCGTCAGATTGGATTATTATAAAAACGCACCCTTGGTACGTGACCGTCTTCAGAGAGAACTTGGCTTCGGTTTCTTTGTTCAAACCTGGGAGGATGTACGAAAAACTTTTCTTAAAGCTGTTGACTTAGAAAAACGAGTTATGGCATTTATTTTGTTCTTTATCATAATCGTAGCAGGATTCAACATACTTGCGATATTAACCATGGTTGTATTTGAAAAATCAAAAGATATTGGCATCTTAAAAGCCTTAGGTGCTACAACTAATGGTATAATGTCAATTTTCCTTCTAAATGGCATACTTATCGGTCTTTTTGGCTCAGCGATAGGCACCGGATTAGGTCTTGCTTTTATAAGTAGAATTAATTGGATAGAAAGAATTGTGTACAAGTATTCAGGCTGGAGACCATTCCCGCCAGAGGTATATTATTTTAATGAAATCCCAACTGTTGTGGACATTAAGAGCATAATTATAATAACCTGCATTTCAATTACCTGTAGCATTCTCTTTAGCATATATCCTGCATCGAAAGCGGCACGCCTGGACCCAATCGAAACGCTTAGATATGAGTAAACGCTAACCCGAACGAGCCGGTAATTGAACTTATTACTGTGAAATTATAATGATTTTGCATATGACTTAAAAACAAAAAACTCTTCCGGCTCGTTCGGGTTAGTCAATATCTTATCCACCTCTTAATATTTCAAGGCATTTGTCTCCACAGTTAAACAATAAATCAATGGCTGACATGTTGGGTTCAAAACCTCCGTATAATTGGGCATATACGGGATGTATAAAATCTTGAAAGATAATCTCTACGCCTTCTTCAGTAAATTTTTTTAGATTCATGTATTTGGCGCCATCTTTTCCTAGACCTAGCTCACTCTTTTTTTTTAATCTTGTATCCTTCGTATATTCAAAGTATTTAATGTCAATGCCATTATAAATGTATTTTATTTGTCGTTTGTTACCAATACCATGTTCAAGAAATCTTTCTGCTCCTTTTTTTATGCACCAAGAAAGCTTATAAGATCTTAATGCTATTGACGAAAAGCATGTAACTTTCTTAAAAAATGTCAAATTGTGCAATTCGGACAAATTTTAACAAAGTAAACACAAAATTTACATTGAGAAAATACAGATGTATGAAAATAGTTTATAAAAAGAAGAAACAATAAAAGCTCAGCACTTATAAATAACTTTCAGGCAAATGAACCTCGACAAAAGAGCTTTGCGGATTATATTTAATGTTGAGAAATATATAAGTGATATGAAATATTATAGTTGACAAAAAAAAGCCATGGTCAGTGGGAATTAATTTGCTCAAGATTAATCATTTTTAACTTCTACTGAAACAAAGTATGATGGTTAAAAATCTCAAAAAAAATTTGCTTATATACTGTTTCCTGTGGGAGGGAATAATGATTCTGGATTAGTAGTGGAGTGCAAGGATGACTTGGTTGCCTTCTTGATTACGAGCTCCAAGGTTTGGCTGGACATGTGTAGTTTGTGCGGACAGTTTGGCGGATTTTAAATGTGATAAGTCTTTTAAAGCTCTTACAGTGTGGACTTACTTGGGCGAATTGAGTAACTCTTATTATGTTCTTTTCGAAAAGGACTTGTGTTGTTCCTGGCTTACTTACTATAGTTTTTAAGGTCTTCCAGTGTCTTAAAGTTGTGCAGTTTTTCCCCACGAGATTGGGCAATGGACTTAAGCTCTTCGGATGCCGAAAAGAGGTCATGACTCATCTTTGTGATTTGTTCGTGGTTAAGTGGTTCCAGATTCCAGAGAAAATCGAAGCTTTTCTTCCTCAGTTCCGCGCTTAGTTCGGGATAGCATTCTTCCATCTCCCTTTCCCTGCCCTCTCTGGTCTCATAAGCAGGCTTTTCACTCCTTTCAAGCCTGCCGTCTATATACACGTTCCACAGGTACTTGTACCTCCTGTATTCGCCGGTGCCGTCACTTGGTATATTACTTTCTTTGTACTTAAACTCTTCGCCCAATTGGTCTGCCACATGCATGAGTTCATGCCTGACTCGACCCTCCAGGTTATCAAGAGAATCTACTATCTCCAGTTCCAAAGACTTCTCATCTGTGCTGAGATAATTCATGTCTATGGAAAAATCTGAAGGAGGAGGTTTAATTATTATGTTTTCCAGTTTATGGCTCATACCTAGCTCCTGTACAACTTCCTTAACTGTTTTACAAATCTGATCTTGGTTTTCGAAGCCTCCTTCAATCTTAATGTTGGAGATATTAGCCATAGGTATGTCTTTCCAATGAAAGTTATATAGTTCTTGTGGATTTTATCACTATAGATAATTCCATTATTTGCTTTATTTCTTTATGATTCCTTCTTTCCGCATCTTATCAAGGATCATGTTAAGATTATCTTCAATGGATTTATGTTCTGTGTCGGTGATGACCTCTGGGCTGAAAGACTCTTCGTAGGGGGCATTTATTCCAGTGAATTTAGGTATTTCTCCGTCAATGGCCTTTTTATAGAGTTCATTAGGATCTCGATTTATACAGGTTTTAAGGCTGCAACGAACGAAAACCTCAAAGAACCTTCCTTCTGGTATCAGGGCTCTTACTTGATCTCTTTGGCATCTTAGTGGTGAAATGAAGGTACATATCACAATAGAGCCCTGTTCATAGAAAACCTTGGCAACCTCCCCGACGCGTCTGATATTTTCTATTCTATCGTTATCAGAAAAACCGAGGTCCTTACAAAGACCGTGGCGGAGGTTGTCCCAGTCCAACAATACTGTGTGGCAACCAAGGTTGAAAAGGATCCGTTCAAGTTTTTTGGCAATAGTTGTCTTACCTGATCCGGATAAACCCGTGAACCAAATAACCGCACTTTTGTGATTATTTATTTCTTCTCTTTCTTTAAGTGATACTGCAGTCTTTTCCAAAGTGACATTGGATGACCTGTCAATAGTACCGGTCACTTTAGGTGCCGCGTGGATGGTCTCTTCGATACTTCTCACAGACCCACGAATCATTCCAGCTCCAATGGTGAAATTACTATCAAGGTCGATTATTATGAAGCTACCCGTTTCTCGGTTTTTATTATACTGATCGAACATTATTGGCTGGGTAAGTACTACTTCCGCACGTCCAATTTCATTCAGCATCAGGGTATTAACGTCGGTACGGTGTAGCGTGTTTAAGAGTTGGCAGAAAAGATTATGATCTGTAGTATCAGTACGATGTAGTGTGTTTACGTCAAACATGTAGTCCAATTTACTAACAAAGGCATTAACTGTTCTGGTTGTATGCTTGATAAGATAGTTTTTCCCAATTTGAAGAGGTTCCTCGCCCATCCAGCATATGATGGTATCTATATTTTTTTCGACTAAAGGAAGATTATGTCGTCTCACGATCATATCCCCTCGACTAACATCTATTTCATCTTCAAGAGTCAAGACTACAGACTGTGGAGTTCCCGCTTCATCAAGATCGCCATCCATGGTCTTGATGGATTTAATTCTTGAGGTTATTCCTGAAGGTAATATGGCAATTTCTTCTCCAGTGGTAATGGTACCGGTAACAATTGTTCCGGCATAACCACGAAAGTTGTGATCCGGTCGTATAACATATTGCACCGGAAATCTAAAGTCGCGGATATTTAAGTCAGAACTGATGTGAACATTTTCCAGTACATGAAGTACAGTGGGACCGTTGTACCAGGGGGTATTGGAGCTTTTGTTGACTACATTGTCTCCTTTAAGAGCTGAGATTGGAATGTAAGTAATATCTTTGATTTCCAGTTTACGGGAAAAATCATCATATTCATCGACAATCGATTGAAAAACTTCCTGAGAGTAATTGACCATGTCTATCTTATTAACGGCAACTATCAGATGAGAAACCTGCAAAAGGCTTGCGATGAAACCGTGTCTCCTGGATTGTTCTGAGATACCTTTATGTGCATCGATGAGGATAATGGCCAGATTGGCGGTGGAGGCGCCTGTAACCATATTTCGTGTATACTGAATATGCCCGGGTGTGTCAGCAATAATAAATTTTCGCTTGGAAGTCTGGAAATAACGATAAGCAACATCTATAGTTATACCTTGTTCTCGCTCTGCAGCCAACCCATCAGTAATCAGGGCCAGGTCTATTTCGTTTTTTCCCTTACGTTGCGCAACCCTTGAAACTGCCTCAAGCTGGTCTTCGTAGACATTTTTGGTTTCCATTAGGAGTTTCCCTATAAGGGTAGACTTTCCATCATCTACACTTCCTACAGTAGTGAATCTAAGCAAATTGGTCATATTGGGATTCATGGTTTAAAAGTATCCTTCCTTCTTCTTGTCTTCCATTGAACTATCCGTACCATGGTCGATAATTCGGTTTTCTCTTTCAGATTTACTTGTATCTTCAACTTCAGCAATTATATCATCAACTGTCGTTGCCGTAGACTGAACCGCTCCAGTACAGGGCATACAACCCAGGCTCCTGAATCGGCACATAACTTTTTCTACCTTTTCGCCCGGTTTAAGGTTGGCCACGTCATTATACGGGACTAATACACCATTCCTATTAATAACTTCCCTTTCCTGAGCGTAATATATCGGTACAATGGGTATCTTCTCGATTTTCAAGTATTGCCAGACGTCGAGTTCAGTCCAGTTGCTCAGGGGGAATACCCTGATCGTTTCCCCCTCATTTATGAGGCAGTTATACAGATTCCAGAGTTCCGGCCTCTGATACTTAGGGTCCCATTGTCCGAATTCGTCCCGGAAAGAGAAGACGCGTTCCTTTGCCCTGGACTTTTCTTCGTCCCTCCTCGCTCCTCCAAAAGCTGCATCAAACTTGTGTTTTTTGATGGCATTAAGGAGTCCCTGAGTCTTCAGTTTGGCACAGCATTTTTCCACTCCAATCTTGAGAGGATGTACACCATTGCCAATCCATTCCTCATTTCGTTCAACTATAAGTCGGCATCCCGTTTCTTTAGCGAACTGGTCTCGAAATTCTATCATCTCGGGGAATTTATATCCGGTATCAATGTGCATAAGTGGAAAAGGGATTTTACCGGGATAAAAGGCTTTTTGTGCCAGGCGAACCATTGCGCCGGAGTCTTTCCCAATAGAATAAAGCATAACAGGATTTTTAAACTCAGCGGCTACTTCACGAATAATGTGAATAGACTCTGACTCAAGCTGTTTTAGATAAGAAATATTAATGTTATTCAAAAAATTTCTCCAAAATCAAAAAATAACTGTTATTCAGTGTGAAATAAACAGAGATTTATAAAAAAATGCTATCTTCATATGATAAATATTAAATTTAGCAAATTTTGAAGAATATAACAACAACTTTCGTACCGAATCAAGCAGTTAAGCAAAAAATGTTGTAATACATTCATACAGAAATACTTATGATTTGGTTAAGTACGGGGTTGTAGAATTATAGTAAGCTTCATCTTATGTCTTTCAATAATAGTAGACAGAGATTTAAATTTAAAGGTTTCTGTTAATATCAAAAGATAAAATAAATGGATAACAGACAAGTTCTGGAAATCATCGCAACTGATGATGGAATAAAGACTAACTCAAAACCACGGTGTGAAAAAACAGGAAATGAATTACTAAAGATAGATGAGGTAGATGGAAAATATCATACCTGTGTTCACAAACTGGCGCTTGGCGGATAGGTAATAATATTTTTTTTTACAAGCAAGGGTTTATTGATATTACAAGATGTGGTCGTAATCCTTTTTAATTAGGTTTCTGGTCATATTATGTTCCCTTAATCAGGCAGAAAACCTTTGTTTATACTGTCATCTAAAAAACAGCCTTGACGTTTTCCTTGGATCACAACCCTTGTAGGTACGGTTTTTGACAGGATTAAGAATATGTGGATATACAGGATTTTTGTATTTCTGTGTAATTCAGATATCCCTTAAGCTTTTCTATACTAAAGCCTCAGCTTCTTTAGGAACCTTTTCCCAGTCTGCAAGGAATTGCTTAAGTCCCGCATCAGTCAATGGATGTTTTACTATATTGTTAAACACCGTAAATGGAACTGTAACAATATCGGCACCCATAAGTGCGGCATCTCTTACGTGCAAGGGATTTCGAATACTGGCAACTATTATCTCTGTCGTAAATCCATAGTTATCATAAATAGTCCTAATCTCATCAACAACTTCCATTCCAGTATGTCCTCTATCGTCTAATCTTCCTACGAAGGGACTAATATAGGTACCTCCTGCCTTAGCGGCAAGTAAGGCCTGGTTTGATGAAAAACACAAGGTGACGTTTACGTGTATGCCCTCTGAAGTCAGAACCTTTACGGCCTTGAGGCCCTCCTTTATGAGCGGTATCTTGACGACTATGTTCTCAGCTATCTTAGATAACTCTCTTGCTTCCTTGACCATATCTTCCTTCTCTGTACTGACTACTTCTGCGCTTACGGGGCCTTTTACGATTGAACATATCTCTTCGATGGTCTCCCTGAAAGGTCGCCCGGTCTTTGATACTAATGTGGGATTAGTTGTAACACCGTCCAAGATTCCCAGGCTTTCTGCTTCTCTTATCTCTTTTACGTCTGCTGTATCAATAAAAAATTTCATTTTGTCTCCTTTCGAAAAAAATAGTATGGTTGGATATTTGCCACATGATTAAGGTGTCATTCTCCCATGTCATTCCCGCCCTGCGTGCCGTCCTTCGGACGGCCATAAGCAGGAATCTAATATAGATTCCCAATCAAGTTGGGAATGACAAAACTGGAAGACTTCAGCTACATTTATTTAATTTTGGTTTCGATTCCTGCCGTAACAAGAAAGACACTATCTGCCTCTCTTGCAATCAATTGATTGGCATAACCGGCAATATCACGAAATTTTCTTGAAAGTGGATTATGTGGTACTATGCCGTAACCAACTTCATTGGATACTATTATAACATGAGGGGAAATCTTTTTACAAACCAAACATAAACTATTTATTGCATCAATTATGTGTTTTTCTTCTTCGGTTTTACGACTATTAAGAAGCATATTTGTTATATAAAGGGTTATACAATCAATTAGTACAACCTCTAATTTGCCGTCAAGGTTTGAAATAGCCTTGTCTAAATCAAGGGGAGCTTCTATCGTTTCCCAGTTGGCTGGTCTATTCTTTTGGTGATCTTGTATCCTCTTGACCATCTCATCATCATTAATCTGCGAGGTTTGTGAGGAATCTGCAGTGGCAACGTAACAGACGTGTTCGTATTTACTGGCAAGCTTCATTGCAAACGTGGACTTGCCACTCCTTGCACCACCGATTATGAATGTTATTTTTGACATTTAAGTTACCACGGAATTTTCACTGAATTACACTGAACTACCAAGCAGAAATTGTTCTGGCCGGTCAGAATATTCATCTAACCTTTTCAAATTATTCTGCTCCATAATTAAACAATAAACCCACCCTTATGCGAGTTGTTTTAAGATAATTTATTAATTGTGCTTCATCCTGATTTGTTATAGTTTTTATTGCCTTGTTTTCTACAAGAACTTTATTTTCTATTAGCATATCTGCTCTAAACTTACTTTCAAAAACAACATTTTTATAATGGACATCTAATTCTATTTGTCTTTGATAAGGTATATTTATTAAATCCAACTCGTAACACAATGCATCCTCATAAACCGATTCCAAATAACCAGGGCCAAGTTCTTTATATACTTCTTGTGCAGCTCCTATGATTTTATAAGTTAAGTCTTCATATAGCAGTTTGCTCATTACCTATCATTTTCTGTGTTTTTCGGTGTCTTTCTGTGGTGAATCAGAAGTCAAATAGCCAAAAAGGAAAGTAAAACAGTTATCTCACTTACTTCATTTACTCCACCAAGGGTATCTCCTGTCATACCTCCGATTCTTCTTTTGACATAAAATGTAAACAAGAGGCTTACAACCAGCGCTATAAGGAGTATAATGATTCCTTTAATACCACAAAATAAAAAAATAAGTATTGCGGGTACGATTGAAGAAAGCAAGAAATGTTTAAGATTGACGTTTTCAACAATTATTTGGCCCGTACCCTTTTCGTCTCTGGCATAAGTCGAAATTGCTGCGCCCAGTATCTGAGACAAACGCCCGATGGCACACATAAAAAGAAGAACTTTACCTTTTTCACAGGCATAAAGATGAATAGAACCTATACCTTCTATCGTCTTGTAATCACTGACAAGGGATAATTTGGCTATCTCCTTTGGATCAATCAAGACAAGGCATAGATATTTTAAACCCAAGATACAGATAAGGCATAGTACACCATAATTCCCTGTTCGACTATCTCGCATTATTTCGAGTCTTTTTTCCCTGGTATCCCCACCAAACAAACCATCACAACTGTCAGCAAAACCATCAAGATGGAAACCACCAGTTATAAAAATATAGATTATCAAGATTATGGCATCTGCAACCAGGTGTGGAAAGTATCGAATTGCCGGAAAATAGGCAAACGTAAGAGCAACACCTATCAAAAGACCAATAATAGGAAACCAAAACGCTACCTTACAAATTCCGGGTTGTCTTTCATCCCATCTTTTGCCTGTTGGAATTATTGTTAAGAAACTCAGTGACCAAAGAAAATCCTTCATGGCTTGCTCCCTCCTTTATTAAGTTATTTAATATTATGTATTTATTATTTGCCGGATTCACACTTATGCCCTGTACCGTATGGTACAGGGGATGGGAATGACTTAAAAGATATTTAGTAAATAATATTCACAGATTGTGAGCCTGTTGCGCAACAGGCTTTTATGTGATAATATTTCCCTCCATATACCAGGGAATCTCGAATCCCATACGGTCTAAAATTGTAGGTGTTACGTCCATTATTTGTAATCCTTCTCTTTTCCCGGCATTATTGCGGCTATCACCATACATCGCAAATATTCCATATTGAGCGTGATTTGCGTCATCGTGGCCTGTGTCGTTTTCGTTAGTCCAAATAGTATTATGACCAACACTGCCCACAGATCTCCATGCTAAATCCCCATAATAAACGATCAAATCAGGTGGGATGTTTCTGCATTCTGAATAAATTTCTTCTGGTTTAAATACCTTTGTATTTATATTCTGTCCCTTCTCGTCTCTCAGGTCTTCAAGCGCCATTATTAATTCGTTTCTTAAAAACTCATAATTTTGCCTTGGAATTATGCCTCTAGGTTCTCGATCTTTAACGTTAAAGAATAAACGTCCGTAGTATCCACCCTCACCCCACACCATGGTCTTATCCCAATCAATCATATTTTTGCTAATTTGAGTAACTTCTTCAGGATAATGAATGAGTTTAAGATATCCATTATTTAATAGCCATTCGTTTATGCAGATTCCTCCCTCCATCATCCTGGCGCCGTGGTCAGAAACTATTAAAATGAGAGTATCTTCGTCCAATAGACAAATTGTCTTGCCTATTTCATCATCGATATATTTATAATAGTCGAATATAACATTTTCATATTTATTGCCTGGCAAATATCTGGGATGTCTATTATCAAAAAATCCCCAAAATGCGTGCTGTAACCTATCCGTTCCCATTTCTACCATCATAAGAAAATCCCAATCCTCATTTTGTATAAAGTGTCTTGCAAGTTTAAACCTTTTATGTGTCATTTCGTATGTTGTGTTTAAGATATGCTCTTTTTCTTCACTTCTAAAATTTTCCACATCCAGGATATAGCCGCCCGATATCCTTTCCACTTCATGTCTGAGTTCAGCAGGATAGGTGTACTGACAATTTTTGTCAGGTGTGAGGAAGCACGTTACCATGTAGCCATTATAAATTGGTTTGGGGGGGTAAGTCTGTGGCACACCGATAACGATGGTCTTTTTGCCATATCTTGAAAGTATATTCCAAATAGGCTCATGATTAATCGAAGTTGAATCAACAAAACATAAACCTTCATAATCATAATGGCGTCTATTTCTAAAACCATATATTCCCAGCTTGCCCGGGTTAACACTTGTGACCATTGATGCCCATGCCGGGCACGTAATCGCAGGTATGGTACTTTTTAGTTTACCAAAAATCCCGTTTGAAACGAGATGTCTTATATTAGGCAAATAATCAAGCCATTTATCAAAGATTAACTCAGGTGGTGCAGAATCTAAACCGAATATTATAACCTTACGATTAAGCGAAATCATTTTTTTGGAGAAATTCTATAATTATTATAATTTAATTGCATTCTCAAGTTACACATACCCGCTGTAGCGGAAACCTTCAGGTTTCCACGTCCATAGGATAGCTGGTAAAAAGGTTACATGAACATTAGTATCCACCCCATGGTGAGTGGAGGTCTAAAGACCTCCGCTACATTTTATTCAACACAAAATAAAAATTCCTATACAATAAAATATCCATTCAAATTGTCAGTTAATCGATTTATGTTACAGCAACTTGTTCATCGAGAGTTATATTTTCTAAATCATACTCAAGATTGCCCAAACCAATTTCATCCGCATGCTCGAGCTGTACGGTATAGTCTAATTTTGGCCAAATATGTTTAAAATAATCTTTTCCTGTACGTTTGTTTATTATGTCTATAGTTGCCTTTTCCACAGCCACTGGATCTTTGGAAACAACAA
>JBHICG010000006.1:0-100944 GCA_046759445.1 Candidatus Scalinduaceae bacterium | reverse complement strand
CTAACAGGGACAAGTCTAAGGTATTTATACCGAAGGGTAGCAAGTCTCAATTAGTTATAGGTTTCAGTCATGAGACTATAAAATATATGCTGGGCGGCAAGTTCAGGGCATCGTACAGGCCGCTTAATGATAACATCATGAATGGCCGGATACGAGGTGTTGCAGGGGTGGTAGGATGTACGAGTTCTACGGTATGGCCGGATCAACAGCCTTATATGGAACTGGTGAAACAGTTGATAGCCAATAATATTCTGGTAGTGCAGACAGGTTGTGCGGCGGCAGAGTGTGGCAGAGAGGGCATGATGGTGCCGGAGTTTATGGAACATGCAGGAGAAGGGTTGAGAGAGGTGTGTGAGGCAGTGGGTATGCCGCCTGTGCTTCATGCAGGCTCGTGTGTGGATAACAGCAGGATACTGATAGCGTGTTCTGAGATGGTAAAGGAAGGTGGGCTTGGCAATGATATTAGTGAGTTGCCTGTTGCAGGTGCATGTTTTGACTGGATGCACGAAAAGGCCCTTACGATAGGACATTATTTTGTCACAAGTGGTGTCTTTACTATATTTGGGACGAAGACGCCAGTTGCTGGGGCGCCGGATGTAGATAAGTTGTTATGTGAGGGGTTAGAGGATATAGTGGGCGCTAAATGGGCATTTGAGCCGGATGTTAATAAGATGGCGAAGCTCATAATAGACCATATAGAGAAGAAGCGTGATGCGCTGGGCATAAACGTAAAGAAGGAGAGGAAGTTATATGATATGGCAGACAGGCGTGCGCTTGAGGCTGAAAACTTAACAGCAGCACAGGCCGGGTGCGAACCAGGCATAGCACATTCTCATCAGAAAAAAGATTAAATATTTTACCCAATAATTAAACTTACATGCTTAGTTATGTCACAAAGTAGTGTGAGTTTTTTAGGTGAAAAGGAGTAGTTAAAAATGTCTAGAATAATAGCTACCGCTGCAATAAGGGGCGCACACAAAATTGTAAAGCAGGCAGAGGAAAAATTAAGAGAAGCAATAGACTCAAAGGGGAAAGATGCCAAGGTTGAGTTTCCAAACACTGGTTATTATCTACCAATAATTTACTCAGCAACAGCTCTTGAAGTGAAGACTCTGGAGGATTGCGAAGAAGCACTTGGGCATGCAAGAGCTTTGTTGCCACCAATACCCGAAGAAAAGGTATACCTACCTTATCTTGGCTGGGCGCTTGATGCCGGTATGGCAACCCTTTATGCAGAAGAGGTAATAGAAGCATGTAAATACCTGATTGGCCCAAATCCTGTAGATGGCATATGGTTAGGTGCTGCAAATGATGTTATATTGCGTGAGCGGGGCATAGAGTTCGTTGATGGTACAGCACCCGGATTTGCAGCAGTCGTAGGAGCTGCACCCACCAACGAGATTGCCGTAAAAATAGCACGGGAGTTGCAGGAAAAAAACTTATACATTTTTATTTCTGCAAACACTAACGGTAAATCATTTGCCGAACAACTGGATGAAGAGGGAGTACAGCTTGGATGGGAGACAAGGTTAGTGCCATTCGGGAAGAGTATAACTGCCACTATTTATTCTCTCGGCTTTGCGAACAAAGCCGCCTTATCTTTTGGTGGCATAGCGCCAGCAGATTTTACAAAAAATCTAATTTACAACAAAAACAGAATTTTTGCATTCGTAATGGCGTTGGGAGAAGTAGATGATGAAAAGTATGCCAATGCAGCAGGTGCCATCAACTATGGTTTCCCAACAATTGCAGATACGGATATACCTAAGATATTACCTACAGGTGTTTGTACCTACGAGCATGTGGTACCGCTTGTACCGCATGACAAGATGGTAGAAAAATGTATAGAAGTGAGGGGGCTTAAGGTGGCTGCTGCTAAGGTAGACATACCTGTATCATATGGTCCTGCTTTTGAAGGTGAAAGAATAAGAAAGGATGACATGCACATCGAGGTGGGAGGTCCACATGTACCAGCATTTGAATACGTTGTGATGAGAGAAAATGAAGAAATTGAAGATGCTAAAATAGACGTGATAGGGCCAGAAATAGATGAAATGGAACAAGGCCCCGGTAAGTCGTTAGGAATTTATGTTGAGGTATCGGGGCGCAAGATGCAGAAAGATTTCGAGCCAATCTTTGAGCGAAGAACACATCATTTTCTTGGAGAAGCACAAGGGTTTTTTCATATGGGTCAGAGAGACATCATCAGGCACCGAATCAGCAAAGACGCATTTAAAAGCGGATTTAAGATATTACACATAGGAAAGATAATTCACGCTAAATATCATGAAGAGTACGGCGCAATATTAGATAAGGTCCAGGTTAAGTTATATACAAAGAAAGAAGAAGTTGAGAGCAAATTGGAAGAAGTTAAGGCTGCATTTACTGAACGCGATGAAAGAGCTCTTGGAATGACGGATGCATCCGTAAACTTATTTTACAGTTGTACATTATGCCAGAGCTTTGCGCCCAGTCACGTATGCATAATATCGCCAGAACGCTCGGGGTTATGTGGCGCAGTAAGCTGGTTGGACGGAAAGGCAGGCTATGAAATAACACCAACAGGCCCTAACCAACCGATTGAAAAAGGCAAATTAATAGATGAGAAATTAGGACTTTGGGAAGGGACAAACAACTTCCTGTATCAAAACTCTAACAGAGAATTTGAACAGGTAAGTATGTACAGCATGGTTAACAATCCGATGACAAGTTGCGGCTGCTTCGAATGTATATCAGCGATGTTGCCAATGACAAATGGAATAATGACCGTAGATAGAGATTACACAGGAATGACTCCGTGTGGAATGAAGTTTTCTACACTTGCAGGAACCGTAGGTGGCGGTATACAAACACCAGGGTTTGTAGGACACAGTAAATTTTATATGAGCAGCAATAAATTCATATCAGGCGATGGCGGTCTTGCCAGGCTGGTGTGGATGCCAAAACAACTTAAAGAGGAGATAGGAGATGCAATCAGCGATGCTGCAAAAGAAGCAGGGTTAGACGATTTCCTTAATAAGATTGCTGACGAAACAATAGCTCAAACAGAAGAAGAAGTCTTAGAGTATTTGCAAAAGGTAAATCATCCTGCACTCTCGATGGAACCAATGTTCTGAGGAAAGAAAGGAATATTAAATGTATATACAAGAAGAGGAAGAAGAAAAGGGTTACGAACGTTTTGACTTCCTATCAAAAAAGCTCATGAAGAGCCGAACGATAGTAATTGCGGACGTAATCACCAAGCAATTGGCTCAAAGAGTGATTGCTCAACTCTTAATACTTGAACAAGAAAGTCCTAAGGAAGATATCAAAATCTTTATCAATTCTCCTGGCGGAGATGCGGATGCAGGATTTGCCATATACGACATGATGAAATTTGTTAAGCCAAAAGTTAAGGCCATTTGTGCTGGTGTTGCTGCCAGTGCAGCCGTTATAATCCTTATCGGTGCAAAAAAGGAGAATAGATTCAGTCTGGAAAATTCTCGAATACTTATTCATCAACCATCCACAGGAGTGCATGGCACAGCATCTGATATCCAAATAGAAGCAAGTGAGATACTTAAATGTCGTGAGAAGATTAATAATTTAATAGCTGTAGAAACAGGTCAGAAGGTTGAAAAGGTTGAAAACGATACTAAGAGAAATTATTGGATGTCTGCCGAAGAGGGAGTTAAATACGGATTGTTAAATAAAATTGTTAAGACACTAGATGATATTAAATAAGTTATTAGTATATACATTTCACAGTAATGATTAATATATGGCACTGACAGGCCTTGAGATCTTTAAACTTCTCCCAAAAACAAACTGCAAAAAATGCGGTAGGCCAACATGCTTGGCATTTGCAATGCAGTTGGCACAAAAGAAAGCTGAGCTGAAAGATTGCCCGGACGTAAGCGAAGAAGCAAAAGCCAAGCTTGGCGCAGCTTCAGCGCCACCCATTAAACTAGTAACCGTGGGGACAGGTGAAAAACAAGTAAAAGCAGGCGAAGAGAATGTGCTCTTCAGACATGATGAAAAATTCTATAACCCCACTGGAGTCGCGATAACCTTGAGTGACAACCTCGACGATGGAGCATTTAAGGAAAGGTTAAACAAGATAAACGGTCTCAAGTTTACGCGTGTGGGTACAGAGATTGAAATAGACCTCATTGCATTACAAAATAATAGCGGAGATGCGTTAAAATTTTCTGAAAGGGCAAAGGAAGTAAGCGGCAATACACATTTGTCTATGATACTTGAAAGTAAATCAGCCGACGGTATGAAGGCTGCTTTAGAGGTATGTGCAGACAAGAAGCCCTTAATTCATGGAGCAAACGCAGAAAACTGGGAATCAATGGCAAATATTGCAAAGGAAAAGAATTGCCCTTTAACCGTAAGCGCTCCTACCTTAGAGGATTTGGCAGATCTGACTGAGAAAATTAAGGGAACTGGAGTTACTGAAATGGTCTTACACCAAACCTCTGAAAATACAAAAGAAATTTTACAGGGACTCTCCAAAATAAGAAGAGCAGCCTTGAAGAAGGCATTCCGTTCGCTGGGTTTTCCGGCTTTAACGTACATACCAAATAGTGACCCGGCTCAGGAGATTGCAAGCGCAAGCGCTTTTTTAGCGAAATACGCTGGAATAGTGGTAATAGACGCTTGTGAACCATGGCAGATTATGCCATTATTAACTGTGCGTCAAAACATATTTACTGACCCACAAAAACCTGTTCAAGTTGAACCAAAACTTTATGAAGTCGGACAGGTTACCGAAAATTCACCTGTCATGTTTACGACAAATTTCTCTCTGACCTACTATACAGTAGAAGGAGAGGTGGAAGCGAGCCGTACGCCAGCTTACATTCTGGCTGTTGAAACGGAAGGAACCTCAGTACTAACAGCATATTCTGGTGACAAGTTAAATGAAAGCGTTGTTGCAAAGGCCATGGCTGATACAAAAATAGAAGAAAAAGTAAAACATAAAAAACTCATTATTCCTGGTCTTGTAGCAGTACTTTCAGCCAAGATACAGGAAACTACGAAATGGGAAGTGTTGGTAGGTCCAAAAGAAGCGTCTGGTTTACCAACATATTTAAAATCTACATGGCATTAAATATAGGCACATTTTCAATATTTACGTGCAATTCTAAGAATTGCCTTAATAAAATAATGTTAGAATTTAACCATCTTTGACCACTTTATATATGTTAAGACTTTATTCTTTCACGCCCATATATCTACTTTAAGGTAAACATGTCTGAGAATAACACTTTCAAAATCCATTTCCTTCCTAATGATAAGATTGTAGAAATAGAGGAAGGAAATACTGTCCTCGATGCCGCACACAAGGCAAATATTTACATTAACAGTATATGTGGGGGAGATGGTATATGTGGAAAGTGCAAGGTTATCCTTTCGAGTGGCAAGATTGATGCGCCGGCAACAAAATTATTAAGTAGTGAGGAAACAGAAAAGAATTACATACTTGCATGTGAGGCACGGGTTACCAGTGATTTGCAAGTTCTGATCCCCAAGGAAACCAGACTTGAGGGCAAAAAGATACTTTTTGACAAGAACGAACAGCATTCATTGACATGGAAGGCAATACTAAATAAAGCACAATTCAAACATGACTCGTTAGTAAAAAAGGTATTTCTCAAATTGGAACCTCCCACTATGGACGATAACGTTGCTGACCATGAACGCCTTTACCAGGCGATCATGATGAAGGAGGGAGTAGACTTAAACATTATGCAAACCGGTTACAGGATATTGAAACAACTACCAGAAGTATTAAGGCAAAATAACTGGGATGTAACTGTAACACTGGGACATCGAGGCCGTACACTTGAAGTGGTCGAGATTCAACCCGGTAATACCAGTAAGAGTAACTTTGGCATTGCGATAGATATAGGAACTACTACTGTAGTTGCAAGCCTGCTTGACCTTGAGTCCTCAAAGGTTATTGATTCCGAAGCTATTTACAATACACAAATGAAATTTGGAGAAGACTATATCCAGAGAATAATATATGTAATACAGAATGATGCCCTGGATGAAATGCAAAGAACAATAGTATCGGATATAAACAACCTTATTTCAACTTTAGTTAAGAGAAACGGTGTAAATCTTGATGATGTAACGTCTATTGTGTGTGCTGGTAATACAACTATGATTCATTTCCTACTTGGTTTAGATCCTGCAAACATAAGGAGAGAGCCATACCTTCCTGCTGCAAACTTTATCCCTCCAATAAGGACAGCTCAAGTAGGAATAGACACAAACAGACGTGGTCTCCTTTACACGCTTCCAAGCGTAGCAGCTTATGTGGGTGCAGACATAACTTCAGGAGCCACCGCCATTAGGCTTGACAAAGAAGAAATGCATTCACTGTTTATAGATATTGGTACTAATGGTGAAGTAGTACTTGGTAGCAAGGAATGGATGGTTTGTTGCTCTGCCTCTGCGGGGCCAGCTTTTGAGGGTAGTGGCATTCGACATGGAATGAGGGCTGCAAAAGGAGCCATTGAAATTATGAGTATTTCAAAGGATTATGACGTGAGTTATTCTGCCATTGGGAATATACCACCAAGAGGAATATGCGGTTCAGGATTATTAGATTGTATTGCCACAATGCTGCGATGTGGAATTATAGACAGGTCTGGAAATTTCCAAAAAGGTATAGAAACCGATAGACTGAGAAAAAAAGAAGATGAATTTGAATTTGTTTTGGTTGAAAAAGAAGAAACGGGTATTGATAATGAAATAGTGATAACACAAGCTGATATATCGAATTTGGTGCGTTCAAAAGCTGCAATTTATGCAGCAGTATCAATTCTCATAGAATCTATGAGCTTAAGCATAAATGATATACATCGTGTTTATCTTGCCGGAGGATTTGGAAACTATTTAAATGTTAGAAACGCTATAACGATAGGTATGCTGCCGGATATGCCAACATCACGTATAAAATTTGTTGGCAATACGTCCTTAACGGGTGCCAAGATGTCTTTACTATCAGAAGAGGCATTTGAAACAGTTCAAAAAATTGCCTCTCAAATGACTTATTTTGATCTTATGGGAAATCCAAAGTATATGGAAGAATTTATGTCTGCAAACTTCCTTCCACATACAAACCTCAAAGAATTCCCATCGGTACTTGAGGAATTGTCTTCCCAAGATGCTCAACTAACAGAAAAGAGTTAAGAATGTCTTATACAATCGCTATGGCAGGAAAAGGTGGTACAGGCAAATCAACCATAGCTACCTTAATAATACGTTATATAACAGAGGAGCTTGGCAAGGCTGTTTTGGCAGTTGATGCAGATCCAAACTCATCCCTAGGTATATCATTAGGCGTAAAAGTAGAAGGTACGATTGCTGATATCCGTGATGATGTAGTTGAAAGAAGAGCGGATATTCCAGCAGGTATGTCTAAAGACAGGTATATAGAGTATTGTATTGAAGATAGTATCGTTGAGGAAAACAAGTTTGATTTATTAACAATGGGAAGGCCTGAAGGCCCAAAATGCTATTGCTATGCCAATAACCTTCTTCGTAAGTACCTTGACAATGCAGAAAAAAGCTACCCTTATATAGTTATTGATACTGAAGCAGGTATGGAGCATCTATCACGCAGAACCACTAATGATGTTGACTTGCTCATAATAGCATTTGAATCGACTATCATTGGTGTACACACAGCAAAAAGAATAACTGAATTAATAGAAAGTCTACCGATAAAGATAAAAGAAAAAATATACGTTGTTTGTAAGGTTCCGGAAAAAGGAATAAGTAAAAAGGTTGAATCTGAAATAACAGAAGCAGGTTTTGAAATATCATCCAGTACACCTTTTAATAATGAAATCTACGATAGTATTACGTCTGGTGAATCATTATTACAAATAAGTAAGGAAAACGTTGTTTATAATGAGATCAAGAATTTAATGAATAAATTTGTACTGATTGCAACAGAAAAATGATTAAATTTAGTATGGAGAAGATATGATGCAAATTGCAAACGTAGCAGAAAAATGGACAGGTGCCGTAAAAGAAGTAACTATTGGAGCAACGAAAGATGAAGGTGGTACTAGAGGGAAAGCTGTGACAGTAGGCGGTGCAAAAAGTATTCCCTTTATGGATTTCGATGGAGATCAGGGAAAAAGGATAGCAATTGCAATAGACGTATATGATATACCTCCTGAAGATTGGCCTGAACCACTTTTAGAGAAATATAAAGACGTGGTAAATGACCCTGCTAGTTGGGCAAAAAAATGTGCTGGGTATGGCGCTGACTTAATATGTCTGAAGCTTGATGGTATACATCCGGACAAGGGAAATAAAAGTGCCGATAATGCAGTTGATACGGTTAAATCCATCCTGGAAGCCGTTGATTTACCCCTGATTATCTGGGGATGTGAAAATGATGAAAAGGACAATGAAGTTATGCCAAAGGTTAGCCAGGCGGCAGCAGGAGAAAGATGTCTCTTGGGAGGCGCTACACAAGATAATTATAAGACTATCACTGCCGTATGCCTTGCAGACGGACACAACCTGATAACACAGGCTCCAGTTGATATAAACATTGGAAAACAGGTCAATATCCTGGTAACAGATTTAGGGTTCCCTCTAGACAAAATAGTTATGTTTCAAACCACGGGCGCTCTGGGATACGGCATAGAGTATTGCTACTCAATACACGAGAGAGGAAGGATAGCGGCGCTGTCAGGCGATAGTCAAATGGCAACACCGGTTATCTGTGATGTTGGCCACGAAGCCTGGCGTGCAAAGGAGGCAAAGGCCAGTGACAGTGAAGCTCCACAATGGGGCGCATTCACAGAAAGAGGAATCATGTGGGAAGCAATTACGGCTGTAACTTTGATACAGTCCGGTGTTGACATAATCAGGATGTATCATCCTAAAGCAGTTTCAATAGTAAAAGAACATATTGATAAACTTACTTAGAAGGAGAGGAAAATAATGATAACTATAGGAGAAAGAATTAATGGAATGTTCAGGAATGTTAAGAATGCAATCAAAGACAAGAACGCCTCAGTAATCCAGGAAATAGCAAAAAAGCAGACCGAGGCCGGAGCTACCTATTTAGATATTAATGTTGGCACGGCAGCCGCAGATCAACTTGATGCTATGAGATGGCTGGTTGAAGTAACTCAAGAAGCCGTCAAAACTCCTCTAGCTCTGGATAGCCAAAAACTAGAAGTAATCAAGGCCGGTCTGGAAGTAACCAAAAATGACGTTATGATAAACTCAGCACAAGGCGAACCCGAAGCCCTTGATGAATACATGCCACTTGCAAAAGAACATAATGCAGCATTAATATGTCTGACTATGAACAAAGCAGGTGTCCCTCAAGACGTCGAAACACGAATTGAGATAGCGGCAACAATCGTTGAAAAGGCAACTGAACATGGCATGGATATGGAAAAGATTTTTATTGACCCAATCATCCTGCCAGTTAACGTAGATCAAAAGCAGCCAGCTTATATGCTGGAAGTCTTCAACCAAGTAAAACTTCTTTCTGACCCACCACCACACATAACAGTTGGCCTGAGTAATTTCTCGCAGGGTACAAAGGAAAAGTCTTTGTTAAATAGAACCATGTTAATAATGGCGATTGCGGCAGGGTTAGATACCGCCCTAATGGATGTCCTTGATCAAAATCTGATGGATGCGGCAATCTGTGCCGAAATGATTCTAAATAAACAGATTTACAGTGATTCATTCCTTAAGGCGGCAAAGACATAAACTCAGTTCATGGCATCGAGTAAACGAACTAAATAAATCCCCCTTTAGTAAAGGGGGTATGGGAGATTTGTCAATATTTGCTTGCTTCTTTTGCCGTAGATTTTTTTATTACATAAATTGAGCAATTTAGTTTTCATCAAATCTGGTTCTATACTGCCCTACCATGAAATATAATGAAATTAACGTTAGAGTAAGATACCAGGAAACAGACCAAATGGGTTTTGTATATTATTCAAACTACTTTGTTTACTTCGAGATGGGCAGGATAGAATACTTACGCCACCTTGGACTTTCATATTCAGAACTTGAAAAGGAAAACATCTTTCTGGCTGTGGTAGAAGCCCATTGCAAATATAGAGCGCCAGCTAGGTTTGACGACCTTCTCATCATAAAAACATGTCTATCAAAGATGAAATATGCTAGCGTTGAGTTCTGTTACGAAATTATACATAGAGATGAAGGAAGGTTAATTGCAGTTGGTTCTACCGTCCTTGCATGTCTTGACAAGAATAGAAAGCCCAGAGCTATACCTGACAAGATAAAAAAAAATGTCACAATTGAAAATAAACTCGTAAATACATAATTGAGGTAGTATAAAGAAAATCAATAATGCATAAGCCTGTCTCCAACATTTGTTGATGGGGAGTGTTGTTTAAGGCAAAACTAGGTACTTACGGGCATACTGTTTGTTATCTACCTCACCTTTATTAAACTTTTCCAGACAATCAACTAACTTCTCTATACAATTCAGTGCGATTTGATGAAGTTATGATTTTTCTTCAATGGTTAAATTTAGCAACACTAATATACTGCACCCCCTTTCTTAAGTAAGATGGTATTTTAAATCAAAAAACTCTAATTTACATCTTCTTGCTTAATGGGGTGTATTACACCTCTTTCCATTTGTATACTGACATTCACAAGAGCTGTAATTTCCTTTCTTCCCAGTAAACACAAGAGCATCTCCGAAGATCTGTCTAGCGAGCTAATTTTACGACCGTTTTATGAAAAATACACTTAATCATGCTTTTACTAGAACAGTAACATAACTTGAAAATAAGCTTCGAGATATGAAGGACAAGGCAAAAAAAGCAAGATAATTTTTGAATCGATGTTTGGGAGCTTTTTTCGCTTGACTCAGTACGCGGCAGGAAAATTATCTTCAATAAAGATCTTAACTTATTGCGGACATGAGTCTCACGTAAAAGTTCCTTGCATAGTGTGTGACGAAGCCGTTGGTTATCAGGAATAATAATAGATGAAGAATGGTCCCTCAAAAGAACATTTTTTTTGGTAATTTGCCCTAGCAGGTAGTCCTCAAAAAGCCCTATATTAGATCCGGTCTTAAGAGCATCAAAAATCTCCCTTCTTACCTCCATTCCCAATATGTCTCTTGCTAAACATAAGGGATAATAGATAAAATTCGTAAAGTTGCCCTCATGGGCTTCTCTTATTATCCGATCCCAATTGATGCGTTCTCCATAAAATCTCACAACTTGAGAGATGTCTACTAGGTTCCTTAAACCCTTCTTCAAAGGCTGTAAATAAAAAGAATGAAGACATAAATGAACTATCAAATCTTCAGGAGACAACACAAGGGTATTAATATCTCCTATTACATTACTCTGTGCCCTGTCCCATGATTTACGAATATCTATACGGAAAGGATTTTCGGGGGGGATGATATCATGATGTATTTCTATTTTAATCTTGTTATCTTGACTGAGGAAAGGTGCTAAATGACGATGATTTTTTCTGTACCAGTCTTTGGAGTGCCGACTTTCATCTGAAATATAGCCTAATTCAGCCATTAGTTCGTCTGATCTATCCAAGACTTCTTTCTTTACCAAAAGATCAATGTCATTCATACATCTTAAACCAACATTGCCATAGACAGTTTCAGCTAAGGATGCGCCTTTTAGGACAATAACTTCTATTTCTTCTTCACGAAATACATCCAAAATCCTCTTTAATTCCCCATAAATGTACATGTTCTTGGCCAAATTCCCATAGTAGGCTTTTCTTAGCCTATCCACAACTTCTTGGGGTATAAAATGGCTCTCCTGGATTTTTTTCAAATTGTGATATAGCAGTGGAGCGATATCATTCGAAAAAGCAAACCTTAATACCTCTTCCCAATCCAATGAAAGACTCTGAAGTCCTTTAATATAATCCAACGTATCTTTAGTAATTCTGGTCTGAACACAGTAAAGTAAAAGCGTATTTTCAGTAGATAAATTCATATTAAAAACTTAAGATTATATTATATCTTTTTTCCTAGCTTGTTCTTTTCTCTCCAGAAAGTAATAGGCCATCTTATAGATTTTAGTCTCTTCGACTTTTTTTTCTAAAAAGATTTCTCCTTTGTAGAGCACTCATACAAGGCATTCTAATTTCCTTATCGACTCTCTATCAGGAGTTACCAGTTACATTTAACTTCAAAACAAATATGAAAATCGATTTCAGATTTACGTAAAAGTAACATAGGTTAGAAAGTGCGCTTTATCTTGTCCACTGTGGTCGGGGTTGGTGTTTTATCCATATAATGGGGCTTAAATAGAAGCACAATCTCGTATAGATTAGATCCTAATCGACAATATGTCTTAATAATATTTCGTTCTATATACCTTGGAGTTCTTCTTGCTTCTAGTTTTGGACCTAGTTTATTGGGTGTGAGTGATTCTGGTTGCTTGTTACCTTCAATCCATTTGCCATAATAACGGTCAGGTTCTTTCTTTGATATGCTATGTGCCTGACAAAGGTACTTAACAAATTTAAATGGACGTGGATTTACCTTTGCTTTAGTTAGTTCATATTCCTTTAAAATAGGTATCCATCGTTTTATAATAACTTTTTGTGAATATTGCATTAAGCCCTCCTTTGGTATGAGATTTATTATACCAAAAGAGTTACTTAATTACTGGGCATATACAGATGTAACTAGAAAAAACAGGATTTCTCAATACGAGAGTCCCATGACTTTCCGCACCAAGTTAATTTTGCTGTGGCCGTCAAAATGAGATTAAGATAGGAAAGCCAGAAATAGGGTCCGCAACAGATAATCAGCACCCGAAATACAAAGTGTTCTTCGTGGCTCGTTCTACGTTATTTAAGCAGACCGCCACCTCTGCCATGATCTCTGCCACGACCTACGCCATGACGACCATGGCCGTTGCCACTGGCATGTACGAAAACATCGCCGACAGGCAGCCCGATCGATAAGATAACAGGGACTGCCCATCCTGCCTTTATTAATGCACGTTTTGTAAGCGATATTTCTTGATCATTTTTTTACTATTGTCACTATTCATACTAATCCTCCTTTCGGGCTTTATTAAAATACATACGGACCCTATCCCCAGTTAAACACAATACCACTTTTCGTGGGTACTACTACCTATTAGCTCAGCTGCCTGTTCACCAATGCTATAATATAGTCGCGAGACAGCTAGGTTCTTTACCAAATTGCAAAGTTGGCGCACCGCCCCCTCTCGATGGTTCTCATAATTCATACAACTTCCAAGTAATTCCAGCGTAGCAACAGCAGGAGAATATGGTACTAACCTGGCTGAAGAGCCATGGCTATAAAAAGGGAATATTATACCACTAATCGGCATAGGCTCTCGACACAATCTATTCTGTTTGAGGTCAATTTCTAACTTTTGCAATTCTTCGAGACTAGATAAAGACATTTTTTGTCCCGAATTCTTTCGTATAGTTGGAGTCCTAAAAAAAGGAATAACCTTACCCGAATTCAGGTCAATAGGAACAATATCATCAGACAAATAAGACCAGCCGTTTTCGCAAAGACTTGTAACAATGGTACTCTTGCCTCGCCCCCAAGCCCCAGGAAACACCACTGCACAATCTTGATAGGCAGCAGCTCCTGCATGCAACCACAAAAGTTCAGGGTTTGCTTGAATCAGTTGGTAAATCACTTCCTTATGGATATTATCCAAAATATCGCCCAGTGATCTGTACTCTTCACTGGCTGTAATGTTCCCTACTAAGTGATACTTCTCACCTTCAGTGAAAACTTCCAACCGCCCTACAATTCTCGTGGACTCAGATTCTAACATTTTGCTAAAACTACGCTCGATCAATTCAATTACCTCAGGGATGTTTGAGCAAACGGCCACTTGATGACCCTTAAACGCAACGTACAAAGTTTTCTGAGCCATCACCACCATTTCTCCTCCATCATCAAATCGACTTTTTACGAGGGGCATTCTTCAACTCCAGAAGAGAAAGTTTTTGAAGTTTGGTAACGGCTGTTTTCACATCTGGAAGCAGCTCTGTTCCAGAACAACCGAAACGTTTACCAAGTATCTGACTGATCTCAACAATGTTAAGGCTACCATCACATATTTCCCATATCGCCTTTGCTGAGCAATTGAGTGAGTGCACTGTCTCATTCTCCATAAAGTAAAGCACAGTCTCGTCAGATAAATTGTACTCTTTAATACCATTCACTCTGCAAGGCAGTACGTTAGTTATGTCGATTGTACTTTCCCCTTTTGGGTTTTTCTCTTCATTCCTGTCAATCCTTCTGCTTTTATCAGTTTTCATATTAATCAACCTTTTACTCTGCTTTTACAAGCACCTTTTACTTCCAATCACTAGAGTTTCACAGGGCTCGCCGTTCCAACTGGAACCGAACAAAAAAGTAAATTCTTTTTACTTGCCTTCAGTACGCTTCCAATGTCTGAAATTTCACATATGCTTTGTTTTAAGATACCTATTTCCTGCCTTAATAATTTACTCGACCTATTAGAATACAGTTAACTAACACTTTATGCTTTCCATTTTTTATAAAGACACCTTTACGTAGAGTGAATATATCATTTTTTATACCAAAAAATCAATTGACCATAGGTTGCATTAAAAATATCTTTAGTTTGTATAAGTTGCAACTTTAGTTGCCTTACACTACACCTCTTTTACACCTTCTTGTTTAATGGGATGCTGTGTAGCTTACCCTATCAGCTCATACCGTAAAACTTCGAATGAGTTGATCATTAAAGAATTACCTGTCCTACTGCGCAGTCCGTACTGGCACGGGCGGATCATTCAGGTGGGTAAATTCTGTGCAATTCCATACGGTCGCGAGCCGACAGAGTACTAAGAACTTAAAGTCCATGGATATCTACTGGACACAAACCTCACCGTAAAATAATAGAATATTTCACATGGTAGAGGATTTCTTGGCAAAAGGGTTGCAGTATAACCTTTGATCTTCTCACTGGCAAAACCAACGGCTTAACTATCAGTGAGTTAGGAAACAACTCCGACTTTTTTTCTGGAAACATATATTAATATTTCCATTTGGGTATAGCAGAAGTAACATTAATACCTCTTTGTATATTTTCTATATTAGTGCACATAATTAGTATCTATAATTTTAATGAAATGCAGACTAATAGACTTTGCAAAAGTAGCTGGAAGGATAGGTGTTTTAACTGTTGGTAGTACTCAATTTGAAATATTAAGTTCGTTATTTGCGTCAATGCTGGGTAAAGCTTTCTTTGACACAATTCATGAAGGTGAGTCTATAACGGGAATATTGAAAGAAGCCACTATAGAAGGTGGAGGGACTGGAGCTTCACTAGCTACTATAGCTATCTTACCTTTTCCATTTTCCATTGTAGGTGCAGTACTGTTAATTGCATTAAATTTACAGGTATAAAGTAAAAGTCTTAAAACTGTAATTGAAGATTATAAAGATCAGTTTGATAACGTTTTTGAATGGATTAAAGACGAAGGCTTGTCTACTTTAAAAAATGTTATATAAAACGAATAATTTGAAAAATCTGGGGACAGAAAAAGCTGGAAACACCATACCTATTTATTTGACACATTAGACAGGAAAAATCATCAGGGTTGCCTTTTTAATTTTAGTCTTCAACTTATTGTCTTATAATTTCATCATATGAAATTGAATTGCACTGCAGCATGGTAGGAACTTAGGACTAGCTGACCTGATTCTACACGTTTAAAGCCCATCATTCTACCCTCATACTTTAGCTGTTTAAACTCGTCAGGATAGTATCAGGTCTTGACAACATACATACAGGTAAAAAAAGCAACAGCAGACACTATTAAAAAGTGTCTAAAGTGTGAAGCGAGCGTGCAATTTTAGAATTAACTTAGTGACCAAGTTTAAAGCATTTAAACACTAGATTTTGTAAATACTATCTTTGCAGACTGTTTCAAACCCCAGACGAAACAGCCTCTTTGCCACTTTTTACTTCATTAAATATCTCATTGGCCTCATTTGCATTGGCATTTTCGTGTATAATGGCATGCAGCGCCTTTGCCATGGCAACAGGATGTTCATGTTGCCAGATATTTCTCCCCAGGTTTACGCCTATGGCTCCCTTTTGCATACCATCATAGACAAATTCAAACACAGGAAGTTCTGTATCAAACTTAGGGCCACCTGCTATAACTATTGGGACAGGACAGCCATTCGTGACTTTATCAAAATCCTCACACCAATATGTTTTCACTACCTTGGCTCCCAGTTCAGCAGCAATTCGACAGCATAGGGAGAGATACCTGGCGTCTCGCTTCTCCAGTTCCTTACCAACAGCCGTAACAGCCATAACGGGGATGCCATAATCTTCACACTCATCCACAAGCTTTCCTAGATTCAAGAGTGTTTGGCGTTCATATTCACTACCTATAAAGACTGACAGGCCCACCGCTGCAACATTGAGCCTGAGGGCATCTTTTATGGATGTAGTGAGCCCTTCATTCGCAAGGTCTCCTCCAACCACGCTTGTACCACCAGATACCCTAAGGATGACGGGTTTACTATCATTCGGATTAATGGCAGCACGCAAAACTCCCCTTGTAACAAAAAGTGCGTCACAATATTCAATAATCGGCTTAATCGTCTCGCCCGGTCTTTCTAATTTGCTTGTAGGTCCCAGGAAATATCCATGGTCTATTGGCATGAACATACAATGACCGTCAGATCCCATCAGTTGTGCCAGTCGGTTTTTCATTCCCCAATCCATTTCTTACACCTCCTCTGTTTAATTGTTATGACTTCTGCAAAATGCTCAAAATTGTTATTCTGAGTGTAACGAAAAATCTAATTACAATAATAACTTACGAGACTCTTCGCTTCGTTCAGAGATGACATTTCTGGCATTTAAGCTTTCCTCAACAGATATTAATTAAGATTTCATTGAATTTCTAACAGCAACTACCTCATATATAATTGAGGAATAGAATAGAAAATTAAATTTGTAATGTCAACGGAAAATGTTAATATGATACAAAATGTTTCCTCTTCAAGTTTTTCAGCAAATATTCAACATCAAGTGATATTCTATTGAATTTTATTATCTCTTCTTTCCTCATCATTTCGAAAGAGTGAGAGATTTTGGAGGATTACACTTGATATATAAATATTTTGTTTACGGTATCATATTCTACTTTAGGAGGAGTTCAAATGAGCTATCTATTTCGTAAGAAATTATCTTTCACTTTTCTTCTTAATGTTTCAATCATACTTGCCTTCATAATCCTTGACCAGAAATATATCATGGCAGCAAAAGAGGTACATAATTTCCAACTATCCAGTGGTTTCAAAGATGCTTCAGATATGCGATCAAGAGAAATTATATTTATGGCAAAACATCCCGGTACCATCAAAATTGATGCTTCCTGGACACCCGTTGATAAAAAACTAACCATGACCCTTTATGACCAGAAGAAGAAAGCCCTTGTGGCAAAAAAAGATAAGAGCCCTCTCAGTCTGGTTTACGATTATACTCAAGAGCATTTTAAAAAGTCCAAACACCTTGGCAACTCATTCAGAATAGAAATATCACAATCCCCTTTTAAGTCCATAAACGGAACAATCAAGATAGAAACTCCTGATAAAGGAACTATTGAGAAAGAGAATGATGGTGAAACTCGTGGTCCATATGGAACCTTTATAAAGGAAGAAAATACCCAAAATTAATATTCAAAGACTGCTTAGACTATAATGGTTTATAATTAGTTTCTGTTGCTAGAAACACTATATTGTCACCCTGAACTTGATTCAGGGTCTCTTAATCATTGACGTATATAGATTCTGAAACAGAAACTAATTAGTGGTCTCAAGATAAGTCGTTAGCATTAATTCCTATTGATCTAATAATAGTTAATTTATTACGCTTCTTCCTTATATCCATAAAACCAACGATTAAGTTCAGATCCGATGTTACGCACAGTATGACTTTCACCGGCAGGAATCAGGATTTCTTCTCCAACTTTGGGACGAAAGGTTCTACCCTGAAAAGTAATTTCTATTTCTCCTTCTAAAAGCATTACTAACTCATCAACATCATGGACATAATTCTCCCAGATCTGACCGGGTTGATCAGTCCAGATATCACAACTAAACCCTCTCCTTTCCCAATCCTCTTTAACCTTTGATTGATCCATCATATTCCGTTCCCAGTAATATTTCAGGTATTTATTACGAGAATAGATTTCCGATCAGGTCGGAAATGACAATGTATATTTTCGTCATTCCCACTAAAGTGGGAATCTAGAAGTTTAAATCAAATAATAGTTTACACAACTCGTGGTTGAGTAGTTTCATGAGCATCTGATAAAGAACTTTTTTTCAGGCTGATTGAACGGAAAAAACGGTTTCGTTCTTTCCGACCTTCCGGTGGTAAACCTTGAGTAAGGGAGTACTGTCTAAGTGGCTCATCACATTGTTGGCAGACCGTAAAAGGCATAAAACCTTCCGCAATTTCCTGTTTCCTTTCGGCAACAACAGAAATATCATCATCTGCTAAACTCCCGATTAGTGTATCCCCGGTCAGGTCATGACAGCATGCAAGCACCTCACCTTCCCAGGTAATGAATGTGTGAAACTGGAAGAGCCCACACCTTCCAGATTTAAGTCCAACTGATTTCCGATCGTATATGCCTGGTATCTTCAGGTTTCCACCCCTACCATGACACATGATCATACTGGAAGGAACACCAAGGTTTTTCCAGAAATTGAGATATTCACCTGGTTCGTCCTCGTTGATCTCCGTAATTAAGCCCACCACTCTCAGACCAACATTTCCAATGGTAAGACTGTTAAGTTTTTGGGCTCTTTCCAAGGCATCGTCAAAAGATGTCTTTGGACATAACCTCTCAAATACTTCTTTTCTCACACTTGGAAAGGAAAGTGTAATGGAATTTGGCTTGGCCTCTACAAGTTTACGTGAAATATTATCATTTAATGATGCAGGATTTACGACGATTCCTGCGTCGCCACCCTTATGACGAA
The DNA here is from genome assembly GCA_046759445.1 of Candidatus Scalinduaceae bacterium. Classification (GTDB taxonomy): domain Bacteria; phylum Planctomycetota; class Brocadiia; order Brocadiales; family Scalinduaceae; genus Scalindua_A. The sequence goes on along the minus strand of JBHICG010000006.1, from coordinate 81,902 downwards.
TGTCATAAATCCATTCGAACACCTTAGGATGTGATAATGGATCACCCATACCAGAAAACGTAACAAGGCTTCCCTCATCGACTAGTTTCTCCATAATCACTTTGAATACATCTTCTGACATTATGCCTTTCTGACGGTTTATGGCATAGCGCGGACACATGAGACAATCACTACTACATCGGTTGGTAAGTTCCATGTCCACAGATACAAACGTCCAGTCAGATGGCATATTGCTTCTCCTTCCTAACTGCCTTGAGCCACGCATTGCCAAAGCGTTCGTCTGGTTCCAGATAATGTCCCTCACTCCACTCGTTCCATGACGCTATGAAGGAGAGTTGGGGTTTGTTGTGTTTCTTTGTGTATCGGATTGCCCGACCAAGAAAATCTGAAAAGAGCGCCGGGTCCTCGTTCACCACAACAGGCCACCAGGGATAACGGTTAGGATTATGGTAACCGTTTGCGGCAGCTCGTGGTGTGGCGTCCCACCCGGGTGATACCGATGGAAAATACGTAAGCCCTGACTTACTAGCAAAAGATTCCCATTCGCTGCTTCGTTTATTGATCAGTTCTCCATAGTCCTGCTTGTACTTACCCTTCCAGTCAGGAAGCCAGACGTAATGGCTTATGCTGTCAAACCCAGACCTCTTGAACTCGGCAATCATAGCAGGCGCCGGATTAAGGGCCATCAGATGCAGACCGGGATATCCCTTTTTAATAAGGTAGTCTTTAACCTTGTGGATTGCCAGGGACGCCAGTCCTACTCCCAACTGCCGGAAGAAAAAGGTACTGTCAAAGATAGAAAGCAGGGGCATATCGCCTATGCGAAGGTAGTTTGATCTTGAAAAATACCTTTCCTCAAGATATTTTATCAATTCCAAAAAATCATCCGGATCGGTGTACACGAGCCTGCCGGGATCAATGTTAGGACCGGGTTTGTGTTTTACGGGAATGACTCCACGGGGCATACGGTTTGCCCACATTAAGGCAAAGGGGAAATTTTCTCCACCGTTACAGCCCAGAAAACCTCTATCCAGGGCAGCCTCAAATACGCGCTTTCCCCTTGACCAGAAAAAACCGTACACGAAGAAATCCACACCGTACTCACTGGCAAGCCCAACCTGTTTCTGTGAGGCAGAGGGAACTGAATCATCGTAGGGCCCATCAACGGGCAGCCGCGGTTGATTGTGGTTGGGAAAACGGGAAGGTGCACTCAAGACAAGGTCCCATTCACTCCAACCCGGGGGGAAATGGCGGTCTCGTTCGGGACTGGAATGCCATCCCGGATATACATATGCACCAACTTCCACATTATTACCTGAAATTTTCAATTTCTATTCATAATGTTAAACAAAAAGGGATATTAATACTAAAAATATTATATAAGAATTTCAAGCAATAAAATTCCTTTAAGATATAGTAATATAATTACTTATTATTAAATTTATTATTGATTCAAATATATCATTACTCTAGGATGTTGAATATTTACTATTCCATTTTCTTTTTCTTTATTTTATCCATTTCTTTTTGAATTTGCTCTTCTACTGATTCTTTTACCTCGTTGTAACACACATAGCATATGTCTCCCTTTGTGGTAGTCATTTTTTTCCACTCATCCTTTACACCTAAATAACGTCCACATTTCCAACAATTAGCCATAATATATCCCAAAAATATTTGACAGGATAACAGGATAAATAAAATATTTAAAAAATCCAGTTCTTCTTGTTAATCCTGTCTAATATTTTTAAATCCCTCTAATCTGCGTTCAACTGCGGCCAAAGGAGTTATTTATAATAGATTTTCTATTATCTTCTTCTCAGGTTCAAATTTGTTTAATTGACTTAATCCTAGATTTTCTAGCGCTGCCTTTATTAATTCTTCTTCAGATTTTTTTCCTATATAAAAAGTGCCAGTTTCAACTAGTGCATCCTTTGGAACAAGTCCAACGATTTCACTTCCGGTTACCTCTGTACCATATTCCTTGGCTTGAGTCTTTACGATTTCGAACGCTGTATGTATAGGTGTTTTTTTATAGTTAGTAAGGTTCATGGAAACCTGTGCTATATTGTATTCCCTTAACCCTACTCCCATAGCCTTTACGTACTTAAGCATTCCTGGAACCCTAATCTTTTGTCCTGTCTCATCTCTTTTCAATGAACCTGATTCCCTCACCTTCTTTGCTATCTCGTTAGCTATACGAATATCGTTGGTGTTGAGATTCACATTATAGGCTATCAGGAAGAATCTTGCTCCAATCATTGTGGCACCAGTTTTTTTAACCCTATCATCATACTCTACAGGTCCATAATCTGGTTTCCAATCTCTCAGCTTTTCTCTCAGTCCTTCATATTCTCCTTTCCTGATATTTGCAAGGTTTTTACGTTCTACTGTTTTTGCAGCATTTTCATATAAATATACTGGGATGCCGAGTTTTTCTCCGACGTCTCTTCCAAGTTCATTTGCTATTTGTACACACTCATCCATAGTTACATTAGAAACAGGCACCAAGGGACAGACGTCAGTTGTTCCTAACCTTGGGTGTTCTCCCTTATGCCTTGACATGTCTATTAATTCTGAGGCTGTAGCTATTGCATTAAAGGCTGCTTCTTTCACACAGGATGGCTCACCGGCAAAGGTTATCACGGTTCTGTTATAATCTTTGTCAGGTTCTACATTCAGGAGTTTGAGATTTTTGATTGATTTAATTGATGATGCGATCTTACCTATAATATCAAGATTTCGTCCTTCACTGAAATTCGGCACACATTCGATAATTCTCTTATTTACGTTAATCATTTTATTCTAAATTCAACTAACCATTCCCCCCCTCATAGGTGGTAACAGGCATTTTATTTAACAGGGTCGTATCCAGACCCACCATAAGGATTACATCTCAGGATTCTCCATATACCCTTAAATATTCCCATAAAGATACCCTTTTTTTCAATTGCATCAATTACGTACTGTGAACATGTCGGGTAAAAGCGGCATGATGGGTGTAGAAGAGGAGTTAATATTATTTGATATGTCTGTATAAACTTAATCAGTATGTGTTTCATTACTTAATTGCTCATTAATTTGTGATAGGAGCTTCTTAAACTCGTCCTCGATTACTTTTAGTGAAAGATCTGTTAACCCTGATCTTGGAATTATTATTAGGTCAACGCCCTTTTCTAATAAATTTTTGTTTAGTCTATATGCCTCCCGAAAAATCCTTTTAAAGCGATTGCGTTTAGGTGCGTTGCCAAATTTCTTTCCCACAACAAAACCCAGCCGAGAGATTGAGCTGTGATTCAACGATGCATACACTTTTATCTGATCGTTGATAAAAATCTTCCCCTCATCAAAGACCTTTTGAAATTCCTTCTTTTTCCGCAAGCGTTCTTTCCAGGTAAAACGTTGATTCACGTTCCTAATTTAATTGTTTTAAATCCTTTATTCAAGGAGAAATATAAGTTCTTTATTATAAAAAAGAGTGGATTTGCATTTTGCTTGACAGCATGTTCTTTGTTGATAGAATAACTTCCTGACCAAGTGTAGTAAGAGTTGATAACATTTGAGGTTAGAGAGATTCAGTGGAAACATTTGAAAAAAATAGAACTGAAAAGGCCCGTAAACTTAAGGACAAGGGATTTGAGCCGTATGGTGGCAATTACAATCATACCATCACCTTAAAGCAAGCCATAGATACTTATTCAAATGATGGTGAAGGCGCAAAGGCAAGATGCGCAGGACGGATTATGACAATGAGACCTCATGGCAAGGCTGCGTTTCTGCACATAAAGGATTGGACAGGCAAGCTTCAGGTTTACATAAAACTGGATAAAGTTGGCAAAGAAAAATTTGATATCTTTCACCTGCTGGACCTGGGCGACATAATTGGCATTGAAGGGGGTTTATTTAAGACCAGAACAGGCGAAATTACCATTTTTGCTGATGATTTTACTGTACTTTCTAAAGCACTCCTCCCACCACCAGAAAAATGGCATGGTTTAAGGGATGTTGAAATTAGATACAGGCAACGTTACCTTGACCTTTTGTCTAACGATAAGGTAATGGATACATTTTTAAAGAGATCGAGTATTATAAAATCAATAAGGAGTTTTCTAGATAACAGAAAATTTGTTGAGGTTGATACCCCCATGATGCAACCCATCCCTGGTGGAGCGGTGGCAAAGCCTTTTATCACTCATCACAATGTTCTAGACATGGATTTGTTTCTACGCATAGCGCCTGAATTGTATTTAAAAAGACTGCTTGTTGGAGGTATGGAAAGGGTTTACGAAATTAATCGCAATTTCCGAAACGAAGGCATTTCTACAAGACACAATCCTGAATTTACGATGATGGAAGTATATCAAGCGTATAGTGATTACAAAGGAATGATGGAATTGACGGAAAACCTGATTATGACTCTAGTTAACGAGTTGTATAACAATTATGATATTCCTTACGGTAATCGCAATTTGGATATGTCACCACCCTGGCAGAGAAGTACTTTTAGTGAGCTTTTGTCAAAATATGCTTCAGTTAATTTAAATGATGAAAGTGGGTTACAAAAAAAAGGCAGGGAGTTGGGAATAGAAGTTGAAGGCATACATAAAGATATTATTGCAGAAAACATATTTGAGCAACTTGTTGAAAAGGAATTGTGGAATCCAACGTTTGTAATTGATTATCCTGTTACTATTTGCCCGTTGACAAAATCATGTGATAATGATCCTGATTTAGCACAAAGGTTTGAATTATATATTGCTACTATGGAAATTGCTAATTCTTATTCTGAATTAAACGAACCGATTGAACAAAGCAAACGGTTCCATGACCAAATAGCCAATGGTGATAAAGAAGGAAAAATAGACGAGGATTTTCTTGAATCGCTTAAATATGGAATGCCACCTGCAGGCGGCTTGGGAATAGGCATTGATAGATTGATCATGATTCTGACCAATAGCCTTTCCATTAGAGACGTAATTTTATTCCCATTGTTACGTCAGCAACGTTGATGAATTTTTTTTCATTTGCAACTGAAATGTTATAAGCTCAAACACATCTAAAATATTGAGTTGCCAAATAGAAGTTTGCAAAATATTTTAATATTATAAAGTAAAATATGCCAGAAACAATTAATAGCGACTTCCTGTGTGCCAAAGATATATACAAAGAATATAAAATAGGTAAAAACGTACTTCGTGTACTTAGTGGAATAAGTCTGGATGTAAAAAAGAGTGAGATATTAATAATCCTGGGGGCTTCTGGTGCAGGAAAAAGTACTCTCCTACATATACTGGGCATATTAGACACACCCACCTCAGGCTACGTAAGTTTCAAGGGAGAAAACTTAAGTACTGTAGGACAGAAAAAATTGGCCGAGAAACGCAGCAGAATCTTCGGTTTTGTTTTTCAATTTTATCATCTTTTACCTGACTTTAGCGCTCTTGAAAATGTTTTGATGCCCTGCCTGATTGGTCAACGATTCCTCAAAACAAAATCTAAAAAAGAAAATATTGAAAAAGCAATTCAGCTCTTAAAAAGAGTAGGTCTGGGTAACAGGATTAACCATAGACCGGACGAACTATCAGGTGGTGAAAAACAAAGGGTAGCAACTGTCAGGGCCTTAATGAATGACCCCGAAGTACTATTATGTGATGAACCAACAGGCAATCTAGATACAAAATCAGGAAGAGAAATTCAAGATTTAATTTGGGAATTAAATGAGAGTACAAAACAGACCGTGGTTATAGTTACCCATGACGAAAGGTTTGCTAAAATGGCAGGACGTGTAGTAAAGATAGCAGATGGAAAAATTATGAATCATCCTGGAAATTGAAGGGAGTAGTTGTAGATGGGGCTCAAGGTATGCATAAATGGAAAGTTGTATCCTAAAGAAGATGCCAAGGTATCTGTGTTTGACCATGGCTTGTTATATGGAGACGGTGTTTTTGAAGGTATTAGATGTTACAACAATAACATTTTTAAGTTTTCTGAACATATCGATAGACTTTTCAATTCTGCCAAAGCGATTGCCTTGAAGATGCCAATGACCAAAGAAAAGCTTAAAGAAGCCATTGTGACTACAATCGATGCAAATAATATGAAGGATGCATACATCAGGGTAGTGGTAACAAGGGGAATAGGGAAGCTTGGTCTCGACCCCTTTAATTGCTTGGAATCACAGGTGATTATTATAACAGATTACATTGAACTATATACTAAGGAATTATACAAAAAAGGTCTAGATATTATCACCGTTACAACAATACGTAATCATTATGAAGCGCTCAATCCTAAGATAAAGTCTTTAAATTACCTTAATAACATTCTGGCAAAAATTGAGTGTATTAATGCTGGTGTCGCCGAAGGTGTCATGCTCAATAAAGACGGTTACGTAGCAGAATGTACGGGCGACAATATTTTCATAGTAAAAGACAACATAGTATATACACCTCCAACTTATGCAGGAATCTTGATAGGGATAACAAGGAATGTTGTTATAGATTTGGCTAAAAAAGAAGGTATGGCAGTAAAGGAAGAACAACTAACACGCTATGATTTATATGTGGCTGATGAATGCTTTTTGACTGGTACCGCTGCTGAAATTATACCTGTAGTGAAGATAGACGGACGAAATATTTCTTCAGGAAGGCCGGGTAAAGTCACACTTAGTTTGTTAAAGAAGTATCAAGAACTTACCAATAATGTTGCGGCTAAGTAATATTCTTAGTCTTTTTCGAAAATAACATTTCGCAAAAGAGTAAAGCAACACCTATACATATAAGAGAATCCGCAATATTAAAAGTTGGCCAATGATATTTAAATCCTAAATGAACATCAATAAAATCCCTAACATGATGATGAAAAATCCTATCCCACAAATTTCCTATAGCACCTGAAAAAATCATACCAAAAGCAATGCTAGAATATAAGCTTGATCTGTCATAATTTTTGTAAAACCATAAGATGGCACCAATTGCCGCTATAGAAAAGAAAATGAGGATATCGTTTTTCCCTTGAGCAAAACCAAAAACGATACCCTCATTTTCGCTACAGATTATCCCCAAAAAATTTGGTATGATTACATATCTTCCACTATCCTTAAATTTCTCGAATATTATGCTCTTCGTTGTAAGGTCAAGTAAAATACCACAAAGTGCAACAAAAAAAAATATAGTGGTATTTTTCGAGACCTTAAGGCTTACCAGTTCCTAGTTCCTCCTGTCTCTGGCATTCAATACAACACTTAACATAAGGCAATGCTGTAAGACGCGTTTTGGAAATCTTCTTTCCACATTCATCACACAAACCGTAAGTTTTATTATTTATCCTTTCTAAGGCCTCATCAATAGCCCTTAGCTCTTCTTCACCATTTTGAATCAGTCCAATAGTCAAATCACGACCGTAGTTGTCAGTCCCAACATCAGCCATATGAATAGGCACATTTGAAAGATCACCTGATGCATCCTGTCTGGATTTCCTTAAAGCTTCGTCTTCCATGTGATTTACATTTCCCAACAATTTTTCTCTAATCTCTAACAAAATTTTTTTAAACTGTGACAATTCTGATGCTTTCAAATTAATAACTCCTTACTATTTTTTTTTAGTGAAATATACCAGTATCGTTTTCAATTATCTTTAAAAAGCTTACAAAATCAATATTAGTGTAATACTCAATTAGTTTAATATATAACTAATTGAAAATGCAAAGTCAAGGGTTTTTTAAAGAGGTTATTAACCACTAAAACCTTCACTATAAGTCTTTATGCCACTTTGTGGCACCATAAATTATGAAAATTAAATTCCTCTCGAAAATAGGAGTATTCCCTCCCTGCCCGTTAGCAGACAAGCCCTTCAGGAGAGTTCCATAGTTTATATTCAGATCAATGTAATTTAAATTCAAGCTTGATTATTTTTGTAGTATATAGTAAACGTTATATCTATAAAGATATGCAAAAAGAAACCAGCGAAATTGTAATCGTAATAGATTTTGGCTCACAGTATTCTCATTTAATAGCAAGGAGAATCAGAGAACAGAACGTATATAGTAAAATTGTATCATATAAAATAACTCCAGAAGAGATCAGGCACTTAAACCCTAAAGGAATAATATTGAGTGGAGGGCCTGCAAGTGTTTATGTACCTGATGCACCTCGCTGTGATGACAAGATACTTTATACGGACGTTCCAATCCTAGGAATTTGTTACGGGTTGCAATTGGCAAGCCAGATACTAGGCGCCAAAATAAAACCTTCAGAAAACAGGGAATATGGACAGACCAAATGTACAATCAAAGACCACAATCTCCTTTTTGACTCAATTGATAATACTATAAGCGTCTGGATGAGTCATGGTGATCAAGTAATAGAACTCCCTGATGAATTTCAATCACTTGCATATACTGAAAACTGCCCGTATGCTGCCGTAAGGCATAAGAATAAGGATTTTTACGGTGTTCAATTCCATCCGGAAGTAACACACACACCATCTGGTAATCAGATTCTGCGTAACTTTTTATTCAAAATTTGTGATTGCACAGGTGATTGGAAGATGAGCTCTTATATAGACAGGACAATAGAATATATACGACAGCAGGTTGGAAAAGAGAAGGTCATATGCGGTTTATCAGGCGGTGTAGATTCTGCGGTTGCCGCCGCTCTTATTTATAATGCGATAGGCAGTAGACTTTCTTGCATCTTTGTCGATAATGGATTACTAAGAACGAATGAATCAGAATGTGTAATTGAAACCTTCAAGAAAAATTTCAAAGTAGATTTACATTTTGTAAATGCCAAAGATAGATTTTTAAAAAAATTATCAGGAGTAGTTGATCCGGAGCAGAAACGAAAAATTATTGGTCACGAGTTTATTGATGTGTTTAGGGAAGAAGCAAAGAAGCTGGCCGGTATCAGATACCTGGCACAGGGCACCCTATATCCGGATATTATAGAAAGCGTTGCTGCACATGGTGGACCTACTGCTACTATAAAAAGTCATCATAATGTGGGAGCATTACCAGCAGAATTGGGGTTTGAGCTTGTCGAGCCCCTCAAAGAGCTTTTTAAGGATGAAGTAAGAAAAATAGGTACGGAACTTGGGCTGCCAGATGAGATTATATGGAGACATCCCTTTCCCGGTCCAGGCCTTGCAATAAGGATAATAGGAGAAATTACACAAGACCGATTGGAGATCCTCAGGCTTGCAGATGAAATAATGATCCAGGAAATACAATCTGCAGACCTTTATAAAAAGATTGCTCAGGCATTTACTGTCTTCTTGCCAGTAAGTACCGTTGGCGTTATGGGAGATGAGAGAAGCTATGAGAATGTTATTGCCTTAAGAGCTGTTGAAACAACCGACTTTATGACTGCAAATTGGGTAAAACTACCGCACGAGGTATTGACCAGTATTTCGAACCGCATCATCAACGAGGTTAGAGGCGTTAACCGCGTTGTCTACGATATCAGCTCCAAACCACCAAGCACTATTGAATGGGAATGATGTTGAAATATGCAAAAGAAGTTATTAATTATATTGAACCCTATTGCAGGTAAAGGTATTTCTAAAGAACTCGTACATAAGACATTGGGGTTTTTTAAAGACAGAGATTACGTGATAGATTTTTGCGAGACGAAAAGACGAGGTGATGCCAGAAAGGCTGTACAACGTCTTAATGACGACGATTATAAAATTATTATCATGGGTGGTGATGGTACCTTTAATGAGGTTATAAATGGCTTAAGAAACTGGAAAATAAGAATTGGTATTATTCCTACGGGTACAGCAAACGTTCTTGCAAAGGAATTAAAAATTCCTTTTGATATTATAAATGCATGTGAGGTAATCGCACAAGAAAATGAATTGAAATTGGATTTAGGAAGGAATGAAAAAGGATATTTTGCCCTTTTAGGCGGTGTTGGTCTCGATGCAATGGTAGTTAAAGACTTAAGTCTTAGAAGGGTTGGCAATATCAGTTATTTTTCCTATGCAATCCCAATAATTAAAAATCTACTAAATTACAAATATCCGAAATTATCTGTAGAAATAGATGGAAAATTAATTGAAAAAAATGCTGGTCTTGTCTTTATCGGAAATACAAAGAGCTATGCCGGTCCTATAGAAGTTACGTCTTATGCAAAAGTTAATGACGGAATATTTGATGTGTGCATAATAAAGATGAAAAGACGCCTTAGTATCCTAAGACATATCTTAAAAGCCTTTATGAGAACTTTGCCCGAATCAGAAGATGTCAGGTATATTAAAGGTAAGATTGTGTCAGTTACTTCAGATTTACATGTTCCGTATCAAATAGATGGTGAGTTTGCAGGTTACGTTCCTACAATGTTTGAAATCATACCCAAAGCAGTACCCGTAATTGTACCAAGATCCATTTTAAATTAAACTTTAAACGAATAGGGACAGTTGAACCTATTATCCCTTTTAAGGAATTCGCTTGCAATTTTTAATTTTAACATTTGCATTACCATATACATTAGCTACATGGCCTCCCTTAACCAATAGGTTGTCTAATTTTACATTCCCAGCATTACCAATATTAATTGCTGCTCTACGCTCATTTAGATTTTCCTTGTTATCAGTTTTAAGAGGTTTTTTCTGGTTAACGCTTTTATTTACACTAAAACGCGAAGGAATCTTATGAGCAAATTTTTCTTTACATTTAGGGCATTCAACCATTTTCTTGGAAGAGTCACTAATACTAGCAAGGTCTTCAAATCTATAATTGCAACCTTCACAACTGTATTCATAAATTGGCATATAGAACTAACTTCTTTCTAAAGCTAAAATAATACTCTACCATTTTTCATTATTCGGAAACCTGGTACACCTTTCACTGAGCTTCCGCTTACACCTATTCTATTAACGCGGAACTCATCTGGGCTAATTTCAATATAATGCTTATCAATATAGAAGCAACCATTTAGTCTAAGATGTGAATTTTGATCAAGGGACACACGCAAAAGTTCCCTTGGTTGTTGGTCATCTTGTATAGAAATATAAGTAGGAGTGTTTTCAAATCTAAAAGCACCTTTTCCAACAACCCATTCTCCATTCTGAATCTGAACTACTGGTTGGCCATTTCTGTCTTCACAGTAAAGATACAGGTGTGACTGATATGCATTACCACACATGATATCAATGATTGGTATATTTTCATAACTAAAAATTGGATGACAATCTATGAATTCACAGTTACCAATCAAAATTGTTTTTTGATTACTTAAGGGGCCCACAAACAGTCCCTCACAGTCGTTCAGTCCTATCGGATTTTCTCTTAAATTTATTAGTTCTGGTTTCTTTATAAGTTTTTCACGGTGGTAATAGGCTTGATGATGATTAGGACATAGTGGTATGAGGTTAGTTCGATTATCAGTACCTCCATGCTCTTGCTCAACGATATGATGTATTTCCCACACTGGCGCACGGCAAATAGCACATCTAAAGCCAAATTCAGCTGCAATTTCATAACGTTTTGCTTGAGGTAATGATCCCATTGTTTTTATTACCAATATAATTTAATATATATATTTGTATAGTAACGGATTTTATAAAATAATCGAATTTTCTCAAGTATGTTTTTATAATTATCTAGCTGTATAAGATGATTATTGTAATATTTAAATTGGAAGAAAGGCTATATTATCAAGTTAAATCTTTATAGGCATTCATAAGCTGTGACGTAATCTCTCCAGGTATAGTTTTTCCTATCTTATTACCTTCAATCTTAGCTATTGGCATTATTTCCATTAAAGAATTAGTAATAAAGACCTCGTCTGCTTTTATTAACGTTTCTATCCTGAAACGATCTTCATTGGTAGAAATACCGCTGCCTTTACAAATATTAAGTACGATCTTTCGTGTTATCCCCGGCAGGATATTCGTATCGAGTGAGGGAGTCATAACTTTCCTACTGTCCACAATAAAGATGTTGCTGACTATACACTCAGCTACATACCCATCTGTATTGAGGATAATTACCTCATGGGCTGATTTTTCTTTTGCTTCTTCTTTCAGTAAGATACTTGTTAAGAGATTGGTCGTCTTATGACAGGATATTGGACATGACGTACTTCTTCTGGTCTTTGAGACATTTAGAGACATTCCTTTTTTATACAATTCTTTTTCATAGGGCATAAAAGGCTTGCTTTGAATTAACAGTGTTGATTCAAAGTTATCATTAATTCCAAGCCCATTGTTTCCTATTCCCCTTGATAGCGTTATCCTGATGTAGGCATCCGGGATGTTATTTATCTTAAGTAATTCTTTAACGTTCTTGCTTATTTCTTTTATCGTATATTCAAATGGAATTTTGAGTTTCCCGGCCGAAGAACGTAGACGACTTAAATGCTCACTAAGTTTAAAAGGAATACCATTGTATGAACGTAGCGTTTCAAAAATACCGTCTCCGTATAAGAACCCTCTGTCTCTTAAAGAGATATGTCCTTCTGTATCTGATACAATCTTTCCGTTTAAAAAGATAAACCTGGCACTTTGCATTACATTGATCGTTGTTCATCTATACTAAAAATGTGTAAAAACTGATTCTTTTAGCAATATTTTTAATCTCACAAAAAGTTTAAAGTGCCTAAAGTTTGAAGTGAGCTAAAATTGTAGTAAAAAACAATTTTTTAACTTTAGGCACTTTAGTTCACTTAAGACACTTCAAACTTGGTTTCGGCTGCGCTGCGTTTATCTGTGCTTAACAGAAACTTTACTCAAGTGTATCTATTAGGGCCTTCGCCTTGTGCAATGTTTCCTCATACTCTTTTTCTGGATCAGAGTCGGCAACAATTCCTCCTCCAACCTGAAAATATACATGATCATCTTTTGCCAAGAATGTTCTGATAGCAATGTTAAAATCAATGTTTCCATCAAAACTTATATATCCAATAGCTCCCGTGTATACACTTCGCTTGGTAGGTTCTAGTTCATCGATTATCTGCATTGCCCTGACCTTTGGTGCACCAGTGATAGAACCTCCTGGAAATGTTGCCTTAATTAAATCTATTATATCATATCGAGGATGAAGCTTTCCCTCGACAGTGGCAACGAGATGATAAACAGTAGGATGCTCTTCCAGTTCCTTTTTCTCAGTTACCCTAATTGTATTATAACTACATACTCGCCCCAAATCGTTGCGTTCTACGTCTACAATCATACTTAACTCAGCAGCATCTTTCTTGCTTGAAAGTAAATCCTTCTTCATTCTCTCATTTACATCATTATGGCTGCATCTAGGTCTAGTCCCCTTGATTGGTCTTGTTTGTACATTTCGTATTATCTCATTGCCACCGTTACCATTATTATCAGGCATATTCCGTACTGACAAGAATCTTTCTGGAGACGAACTTATTACGTATTTGTTGTCAAACTTTAAGTAACATGAAAACGGAGCCGGGTTTATTTCTCTCAATCTTTCATATATTTTATAAGGTGACCTCTCTATCTGAGTTTGAAACCTATGCGAAAGATTTGTCTGATAAATATCACCTGAGTAAATATATTGCTTTGCGTATTCTATTGCCCTTAAGTAATTTTCCTTAGAGAAATTACTTATTATCTTTCGCTTTATTATGCTTCCGGCAATCCTAGGCTCTTCCTCATACGACCTGACCATTCTTTGGTTTATCATTCTTGATATCTGGTTGATTCTTTTCTCTGTACTTTTTCTAGAATATGGACTAAAATTAAACGCCGTAATAAAACATTTATTTTCGTAATGGTCGAAACTGATAACTGTATCATAAAAACTAAAGTACATTTCTGGAAATTCAATGTCATCAATCGTTGTATTCGGTATTTTTTCTATGAAATGGCATAAATCATAAGCAAAGTATCCAACTGCACCACACGAAAACGGGACAGGTTTAGGATTATTATTAATATGGAAAAGCCTCAAGAGATTTCCTAATTCGTCAAAAGGATTCCCCCTTTTCTTGGTAATGTTTTGACGATCTTGTATCAGTATGTTATTTCCTTTTGACATAATTGTAAGAAATGGATTGTAGCCAATAAATGAGTATCTTCCCAGTTTTTGGCTCTTAACAGCGCTGTCAAGAAAGAAATTTTTTGGATAATCCTGCGAGTATTTAAATATCTTTAATGGATCTATATCTGAATTGATCTCCTGGATTACTACTTTCTCTTTTGTTCTGCTTCTAAAGTCAACCATAGTTTAAATTAGCTTTAACCTAAATTGAGCGATTTTATATTACTGTAGTCGCAGTGCTTAAGTCCCGTAGATATCAGCAACGGGATAAGCCTGCGTTTCTTATCACCTGATGGGTATATGAAGATTTCACGTAAATTACGCAACCTAAAGGTTGCGGCTACACAAATCGCTCAATTTAGATTTAATTAATCTATCTATTTCCGTATTTAATTATTGTGCGATTATGTTTGGCTACTGCCAAATTATGTTATGTAATGTATAAACACTAAGTCAAGATTTTTTTGATTTGTACATAAAAGCAACTTATTAAATTTCCGTTTGGTAAGTCACATAATAATCGCTGAAATGTACGTTATTAAAGAGAGAGATTAATATGTTAGTTCGTCTTATTTTATTGTTCACATTTATACCGTTAATAGAATTATATCTATTGATACAGGTAGGAAAGTATCTAGGGGCCTTTACAACCGTGGCAATTGTATTTGTAACAGGCATAGCAGGAGGCATTCTTGCCAGGGGCCAGGGCTTGAATGTTTACAGACACATAAAGATGGATATGCAAAACGGGGTTATTCCAACGAATGGCCTTCTCGATGGTCTGTTTATTTTGGTTGCCGGTGCATTATTAGTTACACCAGGACTGATAACGGATGTAGTTGGTTTTCTCATTATGATACCAGGATTCAGAAGGTGGTTAAAAAAGCTCTTAAAGAAAAGAATCATGCATAAATTTGAATCCAGCCAATTCCATTTTCATTCTAGCTATCATTCAGCAGATTGGCAGAAAGATGATGATTTTTAAATTGCCAAGATTTTCCTGTTTTACTGCTTGTCAGAAGTTCCATTTGAATTTTCTGTTGATTCTCCAATTGTTGGTAATGTTTCTTTTTCATACTCAGCACCAACTGCAGAGAAGAATTTTTTCCTAACAGCATCAGAGGTTACTTTTAAAAGAGATGTCCTGTCGTTCGCATCACCAAGTATCCCAAGGTTAATAGTTCCTGCAGCCATTGTGGCGTGACCTCCCGTATTTAACTTGCCAAATGCACTTTGTAGAAGCGTGCCTAAGTTGACTCTTGTATCTCGGCTTCTTGCAGATAATTGAACCTTATCATCATTAATTCCAAAGATGAGAACCGTATATACGCCTTCCAACTGTAACATCATTTCCGCTGCCTGTGGGAGAGCATCTCTATCATTAATAAATTCCACAAATGAAGCAAGGTACGAACCCCTGATTTCCTTGTTACGGATTGCCCTTCCAATAATATTAAGGGTCTCTAAACTCATTTGAGGAGTTTCCAACTGACTCAGGACATTTACATCAACCAAAGGCGACAGATATGAAGCAGCACTTAAGTCTTCAGATGAGGTATTTCTGGTAAAACCATTCGTGTCTGTTCTTATACCATATAATAATGCCGTCGCAAGCTGAGGATTAGGTTTTATGTTTAATTGACGAATGTATTTAGTCATCAATGTAGCTGTAGCGCCTAATTTAGGTTGGATGTCGATAAAATCCCCCTTAACAGAACTAATGTCTACCTGATGATGGTCAAATATCAAATTAGGCATAACTTCTACAGGCAAAATATTATTTTTTGATGGTATTGATGCCTCTACCAATGCTAGCTTACCAGCTGACCCTATTATCTCTATTGCTTCCTCTTTTGTTTTCACTTTTATAAGATCCACATTCAATAGATTGATTAAAGCCTTGTTTTTTTGATGACTAATATTGCCTCCATAATATATGTTGCTTTCTACATCACAATACTTACTTATGTGTTTCAAAGTTAGTCCAGAAGCTATCGCATCCGGATCTGGGTTGTCCTGTAGAAATATTGCCATTTCTTTGCTGTTAGATTCCTTGATGATATTTACTAAGGTGAATGCGGATTGTTTCATCTCAATAGCTTCAAGTTCCGGCAATATTGTTTGCGCCAATATCTTACCTGTTTGTAATATCATATCAGCGCCATTAGCTTTTAAATTTTCTGCTTCTTCCTGATTAGAAGCCCTGACAAAGACAATCTTTTTTGGTAATTTCTTTTTTATTTTTTTTACAAATAATAAATTACTCTTTGAATCTCCAGTTAGGACTACAAATATATTAGTATCCTTACATACCTGAGAGTTAAAATCAAAAGAGTTTATGGCTGATACCAGGACATTAAGGTGTTGTTCTTTCCAGGCTGACAGGGCCTTCTCATTATTATCTACTATTAATACTTCTTTTCCTGATTTGTTTAAGGCCTCTACTACTGCGTTTCCGGTTGAACCACAACCGAAGACAATGTACATTATGAATTTCTCCAAAAATTGAACAAGCTAAATAAATTAGTCATTTTAAATAAATCGTAACGGTTTAAAATGGCTCCTTCTAATAAATATTGATTAATGGGATGGTATACTCTTTTTAAAAATTTTGAGAAGTATGAAAAAACAAATTAGCAGTTGCAGGATACTAATTTGTTTTATTGATGATTGGAAAATACTGACTTGTAATTACAAAAACCATTTATATATATGTTACTATAAGAATATAATTTAGGCAAGCAAAAGTAATTGGGATTATACTTTAGGTTTAAAAAGGTGTCAATATTAAAAATATGAAATTTTTTATGTTTACAATATTAATTTCAATATAAGAAATAACTCTCTTTATTTATGGCATTGTACATTTGCTAAATATTTTATAATATAACGATGTTATTTTACGAATTATGGGCATTTTAGAGACTGTTTTAAATATTAATATAACGGAAAATACATGGAAGGAAGCATTAGAAAACCACAATGTAGTATCTGACGAATTTGATGGGGTTACCTTTTACAGGGTGGTAAAGAAAATAGAAGACCTAGAAAAAGGTTCAGTAATAACTGATTCAGAGATCATTTTTAATTTCCCCCATATAGCAAGAATTTTACAATTAGAAAATGGTATCAGAAAAACTTTTGATAATACTTTTTACGTAGAGGAAAAAGTGGATGGCTATAATGTGAGAGTTGCCAAGGTACAGGATCAAGTGCTTGCTTTCACCAGAGGTGGTTATGCTTGCCCTTTCAGCACCGACAGAATGAAGGATTTCTTTAATATAGGAAGATTTTTTAATGATAATCCTGATCTGATTGTCTGCGGAGAAATAGCCGGTCCCGAAAACCCATACAATTTAGAATCGCCTCCATATGTTACTGAGGACGTTAATTTTTATGCGTTCGATATAAGAATTAAAAATACTGATCAACAGGTTCCTGCAGAAGAAAGGTATAAGTTATTTGACAAATATGAGATTCCGACAGTAACCCGATTTGGCAAATATACTCTTTCTGACATCAAAAGGTTAAAAGAAAATGTCAAAGACCTGAATAAGAATGGTTGCGAAGGGCTTGTACTTAAATCCACAGACCCAAGAGAAAAAACACTAAAATATGTTACAATAGGCTCATGCCTCAGAGACATAGAGGTCACTTCCCCCGTAATGGTAGAGACTCCAGCAGAGTTTTTTACGCATAGGATATTAAGAGCAGCTTTTTATCTTTTGGAACACAATTTCCCTTTAGACAAAACATTTATTGAGAAGACAGGTGAAGCCATACTTCTTCCGATCTTTGAGAGTGTTAAGAAAGCCGTAAAGGATGGAATGTTAGTAGAACATTTTAATGTTAGATTCAACAAAAAACAAAATATTAACAAATTATTTGAACACTTCCGTAAATGTAAAGTAGATGCGGTATTAATTAACCAGAAAAAGATTGGAAGATACTGGCATGCAGAATTTGTAAAGAGATGTTTCTCTTCTTGCGAAATAATTCAAAAGCATTGGGAAGGATTTTCACATTTTGATTAGTTTATCTATAATTCCACGGAGATTACGCGATTCTATGAATCTAATCCCCAATTTATCTGCCCATGTCATTATCCCCTTATCAGCGGTAACTAAAATACCATCCAACTCTTTTGCCAATAGTATTAGGTCAACATCTTCTTTGCTATCAATAATTCCTTCCCTTAATGCTGAACGATATTTTTTTCTAAGGTTTGTTATCGTTTCTGGCTCAGTATCTGTTACCACTTCCCTTACGGCTTGCTCTGCCACTCTTAGTCCCTTATCAATACGATGGCGAACGTCCTCTATTAACTCGTAAAGTAAAAAGGCTGGAACATTCATCTCATATTTTTTTGGTGGCTTTTGAAATATTCTGACCTGTAGATCTTTTGGAATTTTATTGGAATCTACGAAATTCATGAGTTCTTTATATATAGAGGGTGGCATATAAAAATAAGGACCCTCTATTTTGCTTATCAGTCTTAAAAACCCTTTTAAGGCAGTAGTGGGATTCTTACCAAATGCAATACTTACATCAGTATTGGTAAAAATACTTGTGTCAATAACAAAGCTTTCATTTTTTAAATTTTTTATTCTTCTATCTTTTCTCATTTTTACTTATTAGTAAAGGAAGTGAATTATAACAATTGACTGCGTAAGTATAATTGCCAAATTAGTCTACTGCAAGTAAAACTTGCGTATTTTAGGACTCACGGCTTACTTGCAAGTTATATATTTTATATTGATATACTCAATCGTAAAACTTATCATATATATGTAACGCAATTTCTTAAATATGGAGATAATAATGAAAGTAGTAATCCTTATAACCATAATAATTGCTTTATATTGTGCCCTTTATAACTACCTTCCTTTTTTGCATTTCACTGGAAGCGATTCAATAGTGTATGCAAGGAAAAACATCTCGCTTACGGAGGCAGAATACCTTGAGGAAAGGAAGAAGATGGTAGAATTCCAGATACGTGCTCGAGGAGTAAAAGATAAAAATATTCTGGAGGCGATGGAAACTGTTCCACGACATTTGTTTGTCCCTGAAAATTACATAAAATATAGTTACTACGATCAGCCATTACCAATCGGATTAGGACAAACTATATCCCAGCCATACATCGTTGCACTGATGACGGAAATGTTAAATGTAGACAAAAACGATGTCGTCCTTGAAATTGGAACAGGCTCAGGTTACCAGGCAGCAATCCTTTCTAAAATCATTAAAGAAGTGTACACCATAGAAATAATTAAAGAGTTAGGGCTTCAGGCAGATGAAAGACTGAAAAGCCTCGGATATAATAATGTTAATGTCAAGATAGCAGATGGTTCCCTTGGCTGGCCAGATAAGGCACCATTCGATGCCATAATAGTGACTGCTGCTGCGGAGAAAATTCCTGACCCTCTGGTAAAACAATTAAAACCAGGTGGAAGGATGGTTATTCCAGTCAATAGCTCCTTTTTCGGTCAGGATTTGTTAATAGTGGAAAAAGATGCAGAAGAAAAAATTAATATCATAAAGACAATCCCAGTACGATTCGTCCCTCTTGTAGAGGAAAAGGAAGTTACAAAGTAACTAGTTTCAGCTTCAGTTTCAGTCAATAACCACCGACATAATGACATATACACAGGATATCCCGGAAAATGAGGCTGACAGTACACGATATCATAGTCACGTAGACCTAAGGCAAAATCTATACTATCCCACGCTTCAAGATATCTGCCCATAAATACTATTCGACTGGTCATACATATAGTTACAAGAACAATCAATATCATTATGGTATTACGTCGTGAATGCTTCACTTTTGCGTATATTTTTGACATTTTCAGCTTTTCGCCAGAGTATTTAAATCAGCGTACTTATTCTAATAATTTGGACTTGACTATGTTGCTCTCCTGGCATACATTAAGCCCTATATCTAAGCCCTCAGCCGAAACCTAAATAAGTTTGCCAACGAACTTATGAATCGAAGGGCTTAGTTAAAGAAATTATAATAAAGTTAGCGTAATCATCAAATCAAATAGAAACCTAAATTTAAGTGATAGCTGTAAAAAATATCGCACTTAGGTAGTATAATCTATGCTTCTCATCATGATCAGAGTTAAGTGTACATGAACACTACGGTATCTATATTAGCTATTGCTGTCAGCATTAACTCAGTTGGAATAGCATTGTATATAAATATATATCATGCTTTTTTAGAAGACAAATCTTTCTTACCTAGAGGATCCCTTCAAGATTGTATCTATCCATAATAAAGTAATACAAAATATTTACATTTCTTGGTGTCATTAATAAAAGGAGGTATTAACGATGGTCAGGAATATTGTCTTATGTTCGGACGGGACAGGGAGCAAGGGAATCCAAAAACGCGGGACAAACGTCTTCAAGCTATATGAGGCCGTAGATCTTCATGGCCACAGGAATGATTCCGGTCGTCCACAGCAATTTGCGTTTTATGATGATGGTGTTGGCACTGAAAATTTAAAACTGCTAAAGATACTTGGTGGTGCATTCGGTTGGGGATTGAGTAAAAACGTAAAACAGCTTTATGCAGACCTGGTAAGGACGTATGAAAAGGGAGATCGGATTTATCTTTTCGGTTTCAGCCGGGGAGCATTTACGGTCAGGACGCTCGCAGGCTTGATTAATACTTGTGGTATAATTGACCGAGAAAAGCTGAATAGCGACGCAGAACTATTGGACAAAGTAGAAATGGCTTATAGTAAGTACCGTAGTAAATATCGCACATTTATTGGTAAGTGCTTCCGTGAGGAATACAACGAGGAGTGGATTGTTGATTTTCGAAATGAACACAGCGTCGGCGATGAAAAGATCGCATTCATAGGTGTTTGGGATACCGTGGATGCAGTTGGTGTTCCTATTGATGAACTTGCTAAATTCATAAACACATTTATCTATCGCTTTAAATTTGTTGATTCCAAACTCAGTTCGGAAGAAAAAGTAAAGAAGCTGTGTCACGCCCTCTCAATCGATGATGAAAGGCTTACGTTTCATCCTGTTATGTGGGATGAAGAAGGCGAAGAAGATAAAGAAGATAAAAAAGATAGCCGTATTGAGCAAGTCTGGTTTGCGGGCGTCCATTCCAATGTTGGTGGCGGCTATCCCAAACATGGAATGTCACTTATATCTCTTGACTGGATGATGTCGAAAGCGGAACAAGCCGGGCTCAGACTCACTGCTAAAGAGTCGAAAGCGGAAAAAGCCGAGCCCAGACTCACTACTAAAGACATGCTCAGGTTTATTGATCATGACCGGGAACTCTATCGCGATCGCAGAAATGTTACTGACAAACTGTATGACTCGCGTTCAGGTATGGCAGTATATTACCGTTATAAACCTCGAGATATTGGTGGTGATAAATTCTGCCAAGAGTACCATATCATCACGCCAAAAATCCACAATAGCGTGATTGAGAGAATTTTGCAATGTACTGAAGGTTATGCCCCGGGAAATATTCCATTTAATTGTGAATTTGTATCAACAGATAAGAATGACAAAAACTATGATCAAGATAAGAATTACAAAAAAAAATATGATCTGTTTATTCAAATATTTCGCAAACATCTCAACGGCGATAATTCACTATTGGACAGGGTCAAAAGGTGGGTATCAATAAGGCGCTATTCTCATTACGCATTTTTGTTCACTTCAATAATTGCATTCTCCATTATTTTGTCTGCTAAAATTTCTGATTCAAATATCACCGAAGCGCTCAAAATGTTGTTTTCTGTAAGCGACTTAATAAAGTTCATAGGAAAAGATTTGTTATTCACCAAACAATGGATTTGGATTCTATTGATTCCAATCTTACTCGTTGTATTTTATGTAATCGGACGCTGGGCAAGAAAGAGGATGAATCGAGTCTTCTCAGAGTTTTGGTATATGATCTTAAAAGAGGTAGAGAAAACCAAAAAAGATTCAGGGAGCCTTGACAAAACAATCGGTACATCAGATTGAACCCGCCCGTGAAGATGCTCCACTCATGATTAAGATTTATTGAATGGATTTTCAAGTGTTGTTTTATCCAGGCTTGTCCGTATTTCTTCCAGAATCTTGGCGCCACCCATTGATAAAAGCCTTTGTGCAAGTTTATGTCCTATGTCTGCAAAGTCATCAACGTTCCCTGAAATCGAATCTCTTACGACTGTTTTTCCGTCAAGGGAACACACAACTGCTTCCAGTTCCAGTTTATCCGGTAAAACTATTTCTGCATGGGCGCCTATTGGAATTTGACACCCACCTTGAAGCTCTGCGAGAAGCACTCTTTCTGTCTTGACCGCATACATTGTTTCCTGATGATTTAGAATTGAAATAATTTCCTTAACATCAGCGTCATTACCACGAATTTCTATACAAAGCGCTCCCTGTCCTACGGCAGGAAGCATTATGTCATACTGTATTATCTCACTTGCTTTATCAAATAGACCAAATCTCAACAAACCCGCTCTGGCTACGACTATTGCATCAAGCTCTCCTGAATCTATTTTTTTTAACCTTGTGTCCAGGTTGCCTCGTAAATCTACAACCTCAAGGTCTGATCTGAAGGAAAGGATTTGTGATCTGCGCCTCAAGCTACTGGTTCCGATCCTTGCATTTTGTGGAAGCTTATTTAAAGTCAGGTTATCTTTGCTTATCAGTACGTCATGTGGGTCCTCACGCTTTGAAAATGCTCCTAGTATAAGACCTTCTGGGATTTCAGTAGGTATGTCTTTTGCGCTATGAACTATTAAATCTACCTTTTCATCAAGAAGGGCATTTTCAAGTTCTTTTGTAAATAATCCCATCCCTCCTATTCTAGCAAGTGGCACATCAGTAATTTTGTCACCCGTAGTCTTTATCTTTTCTATATTAAATTCTATTTCCCGATTATGCGCTTCAAGTTGCGCCTTAACCCAGTTTGCCTGGATTAAGGCCAATTTACTCCCTCTTGAACCAATAACAATTGTTTTTCTATTACTCAAATATCAGCTCCTAGCATTGTTAAATGTCTCATTAATTCTACAATTATATAATTAGTATTTGTTGCGGAAAGCCCAAATATCCAAAGGTGTCATTGGTAATTCCACAACAGCAGAATTACTTAAGTGATTCTACACGTTGAGTAGAATCACACCTGAATTTATTTCAGAATCTATATGTATCAATATGTTAAGAGATCCTGAAAACAAGTTCAGGATGACAAAACCGTGTTTCCCCAACAGATACTAATTAATCTTTTTAATGGTAAAACATATAAGGGTGAGCATTGCCCACCCTAAAGAATCTGTAAATCCTTCAAGATAATCTCATCTTGTGAAGCAAGACGCGATAAATTAGCAACTGAAGGGAGCTAGTTTACTCATAAAACATTTTAGTTGTCAATACTTTTTAGAGTCAGAATGGTGAACAGGCATAATCTCGTTTCGTTAGATCTAATGTCATTTGTCATCTGGTATATCTGTGGGAATCAGTGTCATAACTATGTTATTGGGTGCATTTGTCCTTGATGAAAAGATTTTGTCAGTCTATAATTCCCTTTATCGAAAGGTTAATATAAAATGTTAGAAATTAAACCAATTGACAATATAAATGCTACGGTTACAGTTCCAGGATCAAAAAGTTATACAAACCGGGCATTAATAACGGCTTCACTTGCTAAAGGTGAATCAATAATTAGGAATGTCTTGTTAAGTGAAGATACACGCCTCATGATATCATGTCTTAATGAAATAGGGATACAGGTTAAAATTATTAAAGAGAATAATTCATTGATTGTAAAAGGGTGTAAGGGGGAAATACCTGCGAGGGAAGCAAATCTTTTTGCTGGCAATGCAGGAACAGTTGTGCGCTTCATGACTGCCACATTAACAATCGGCAAAGGTCACTATGAGATTGATGGTGTGGAGCGTATGCGAAATAGACCTATTCAAGAGCTGCTTAATGGCCTAAATCATCTTGGAGCAGATGTCGTCTCAAAGGGAAATACAGATTGTCCACCTGTTTTGATAAATGCATGTGGGCTAAAGGGAGGAACAGTTAAGATGAAAGGTGATGTCAGCAGTCAATATATTAGTGCAATCCTTTTAGCTGCACCTTACGCAATTAATGACGTTCATATTTTAGTAACTGATGACCTGGTGTCAAAGAATTACGTTGATATGACAATTGCTGTAATGAATAGATTTGGGGTGAATGTAATACGAAAATCACATAAAGAATTTCATGTGAGTTCAGGCCAAAGATACAAAGGTTGTGAGTATATCATAGAGGCCGATGCGTCAAGCGCCTCATATTTTCTTGCTGCGGCTGCTATAACAGGTGGGAAAGTCAGGGTTGAAGGCTTAGGTAAAAATTCGCTACAAGGTGACGCCTTGTTTGTTGATATCTTAAGCAAGATGGGCTGTATCACGCAGAAGTCAGAAAATTGGTTGGAGGTAAAAGGGAATAAATTGAAGGGAATTGACATAGATATGAATGACACGCCTGATGTAGTACAAACCCTGGTAGCTGTTGCAGTCTTTGCAGAGGGAAAGACGCGTATAAGAAATGTTAGGAATCTACGTTACAAAGAGACAGATCGCATTACTGCACTTGTTCAAGAGCTTAAGAAAATTGGAGTAAGTGCGAGAGAATATGAGGATGGACTTGAAGTTGAACCATCAGTACCGCATTCTGCTGAAATATCAACGTACAATGACCATCGCATGGCGATGAGTTTTACCCTTATCGGTTTAAGGACTAAAGGAATAAAGATAAAAAATCATGAATGCGTTTGCAAGACATTCCCTGACTTCTTTGAAAGGTTAAAAAAATTATACCATTGATCCATTTTGTGTTTTACACGAACTGAATGTTTTTTAAATGATCAAAAACAAACATACATTTCTCAAGTCTTCCAAATCTTAAGTTGTAGAATTCAGAGCGCATATTTTCCTCCACAATTAGCATGATTGAGTTTTAATAAATCCATAATAAGGAAAGTCGTTATCCTTATCTTATAATTTATGCCGCTCACTCTGTAATTTTGTTTCCTCTGTCTTCATGTGCAACACATTCTATGTCTGTCATAGACTGTCTAACACCCTCCATGACATTTTTTAAAATCCTATAAGAGCACCTTATTTATATCGAATTTTATGTCAAATATTATTGATTGTTGTAATGGATAGTATACATACTTTTCTTTATACAAAATAAGTACTTAAATCATAATGGAGCAAACACAATTCACTATGTTGATTTTAATAAACATTTTAATCTAAAGGTATAATTCTCTTTCCTTGTCATCATACGAACAAATCAAATCTTAAGATAAATGATTTAAATAACTTAAAATTCAATTTGCCATTGAATACATTAATGGTACAGGAATTGTGTAATTCATATAACATATAAAGAAATTTGAACAAAAATATTTCTAGATTAACTATATATTACGTCCTTTTTGTTTTGCTATTTCCTTTATGTAAATGTAATTCGCACAGAGACAATGTTTGAAATCAAGCATTAAAAAAAAGATAAAGTAAGGGGTGGGTTGACGTTACACCTCATAATTATCTAGTTCGCATTATAATGTTAAATTCTGATAAATATAGCTAATCAAAGGTACAGCGAGTCATGCATTAAATATAATAGATTATTGTGTATATATAAATCTAAACATAATTAAGATCTTATCTAGCTTATTAACAAAATAATATAATATTTAATGCAAAGGTGAGATAGTGAAAAACGCAGCTAAAGGGATTGAAAGACGAGCTGAGAAAAGATTAGAACTATCACTGCCAATGAAGTTACTTGACAATAAAGTTAAATCAAAGAACATTAGCCCAGGCGGTGTCTATTTTGAAGTAATAGCAAATGATGACAAATGCTATTTTACAGGAAAAACAATAAATATTGAAATATATACAACTACTAGTACACGCGGACTACCTAGTAAATTAATCAGGCTTACTGGAACAGGAGTAGTTGTCAGAACAGAAAAGATAAATTCAAATAAACATGCCAAAGGATTGGGAGTTGCTTTGAAATTCAAAGAAAAACTTAAATTATTTGTTTAAATTACCAAAACAATATATTTTAAACCAAGTGGATATTCAATATGAAAATTCTTAAATTTATTTTTCACAATACTCATAATAAATATCATAAGCGTTTATTGATAATACCTACAATCAGTCAAATTCTTACATTAATTTCAGGCTTTTTTATCCATTTTATGAGGCATGGATATAGTCAATTAAAGCCGTTTTCGGATTTCTTCGTCTCAATTATTGGATTATTAATCACATCACCGTTGTTTCTTTTAATCGGAATAATAATAAAACTGACCTCGTCAGGCCCAATATTTTACGGACAGGAAAGGGTAGGTAAA
The DNA here is from genome assembly GCA_046759445.1 of Candidatus Scalinduaceae bacterium. GTDB lineage: Bacteria > Planctomycetota > Brocadiia > Brocadiales > Scalinduaceae > Scalindua_A. The sequence continues at coordinate 55,491 of JBHICG010000006.1, read as the reverse complement.
GATGGACGCATATTTGAGATAATCAAATTTAGGACAATGTGTGTAAATGCTGAATCAAAAACCGGTCCTGTTTGGGCGGGAAGAAACGACACAAGAATAACCTTCTTTGGGAAATTTCTCAGGAAATCACATTTAGATGAATTGCCACAATTTATTAATGTGATAAGGGGTGAAATGAGTATTGTCGGACCAAGACCGGAAAGACCGTTTTATGTAAAAAAATTCAAAGAAAATATACCCGGCTACACTAAACGATTATCGATAAAGCCTGGAATAACAGGTCTAGCTCAATGCTACAATAGATATGATGAAACAATTCGTGATGTACAGAAAAAACTCCATTATGACATACTTTATATAAAGAAGATGTGCTGGATTCTTGATTTAAAGATACTATTATTAACATTGAGGGTAAGCTTTTTTGGATAGATAGTAAGTGAATCCCTTATGGCAACATATGAGATAAGCCTAAAAAAGCCGCTTTAGTTTATGCACAGATGTGAATGGAAAATCAATTACTACTGCGAAAACAGGCGGCTCGAATGATTAACCTGAAAAGATGCCCTGCTCTTCATATATGTTTTATTTAAAATACTTCTGCTAATTGTTATACTTCTCACCATCTAACGGGGATCAATGGTTACAGCTCGCGTCCATTCGTGCCGCCGCAAGCGGCACGAACATACACTTCTTTATTTATCTTATACTCATCTAATAACCGTAGTAGCACAACAACTTCGTGATCATAGACAACGCCTCCAATGTATCTTCCCAATTCCTTAGTATTTATAAAAAAAATTATGGGGTTTTTTCGTTTGATTAATTTCTAATTATTTTATAAACTTAATTTTTAATTATTAACACAAAATTATCATAAACGATGTTCGATCATACGCAATATATTTTTATTATAGCAATCTTGTTTTATCTTCTTGATTCTATATGGGAAATTGGCGCCATATTCAATCCAGATAAATTCAATAAAAGACTGACAAGCTTTTTTGTCCTATCAGGTCTGTTTTTCCACGGCGCATATCTGATAATACTCAGTTCAATATCTGGAAACCTACCCATAAATACTCTTTTTGAATCATCCGTTTTTTTTCTATTTTTAGTTGTCATAATTTCTGTCATCATCAAATATTTGTATAAATTACCATCGCTTACTTTTTTTATAATTCCAATAGCCACTTTATCTTCCATTGCAGCCTTCCCACTCATAAGAAATGATCTAACTCTATCAAATGATTTAGCAAGATTTTGGCAATTTGCACATATAATCCCAATTTTCCTGGGATATGCCGCTTTTACCGTTTCATTTATATTAAGCGTAATGTATTTGGCTCAGGAAAGACAATTAAAAACAAAAGACTTTGGTCGACTTTTCAATAGTCTACCTTCTCTTGAGACTTTAGATACATTAATGTGGAAGACTATTACTTTTGGTTTCCCCCTTCTAACGATTGGTCTTGTTACAGGCACAATCTGGGCAAAGACGTCCAATATATTGGGTGATCTCTGGTATCTGGATTCCAAAGTGCTGTTGGGAGCGCTTACATGGTTAATTTATGCGGCATTATTGCATATAAGACTAGGAGCTTCTTTTCATGGGACAAGAATTGCATGTGTTACGATAACGGGCTTTATTATTGTGCTGCTTACGTTTGTAGCTCCATTTTTAATGGGGTCTAAACACGCTTACGTAAAGAGTCCCCTTAAACTCGAACAAAAGATACCATCTGAAGATGCTGGTTTGGCAAAGATAGAATTTTAAACTTAATAAGATTCAAAGCAAAATGAACTTACATGCTATAGGGCTTAATCATAAATCTGCTCCTTTAGAAATAAGGGAAACGCTTGCCTTTAAAGAATCTGCAATACCAATAGCGTTATCTTCCCTTACACAGTCTTTCCCATCGTCAGAAGCCGTAATACTCTCCACCTGTAATCGCGTTGAAGTTTACGGCACTTCACCCAATGATTGTTTAAACAAAGAGTCTCTAATAGACTTCCTTTCTGCATTTCATGGATTACCAAAAGAGAATTTCGCCGACCATATTTATCATTACCAAAATTTAAATGCCGTCAAACATTTATTCTTTGTTGCATCCAGCCTGGATTCCATGGTAGTAGGCGAATCTCAAATACTCTCGCAGGTAAAAGACGCTTATATGACGTCAGCTTCTTTAGAAACAACAGGCAACATATTGAACCAACTATTTCAGCGAGCCCTGAACGTCGCCAAGGAAATACATACACGAACAGGAATCAGCAAAGGTAAGGTTTCTGTAAGTTCTGTGGCCGTAGAATTTGCCGTCAAGATATTCAAGGATTTCTCCGATAAGACGGTATTTATAATTGGCGCTGGAGAGATGTGTGAACTTGTCCTAAAACACCTCATAGAACGCGGCACTAAAACAGTAATGGTCGCTAATAGAAATTTTGATAGAGCAAAGGCCCTTGCAGATGAATACCAGGGAAAGGCGCTTAATTATAATTCGCTTAATGACTATCTCCATCAGGCTGACATAATCATCAGCTCCACTTCTGCCCCTCATTATGTAATTCATACAGACCATATAAGGAATGCTATTAAGATTCGTAGAGGCAACCCTATGTTTTTGATAGACATTGCTGTACCCAGGGACATACATCCAGAAATATCAAAGATTTGCAACGTATACCTGTATAACATAGATGATTTACAAACTGTCGTAAACAAAAACATGGATGAAAGAGGAAAAGAGTTTGAAAAGTGTCAGGAGATTATCAACAAGGAAGTAGAAAAATACATGGCGTGGTTTGAAGAGTTAAAGATTAAACCCGCTATTGCCCAATTAAGGACTCACTTCCATAACATAGGTGAAAAAGAACTTGAACGATTAAGACCAAAATTGAGAAACATTGCACATGAAGAATGGGAACAGATAGTTTATTCGATGCAGCGAACACTTAATAAAATCCTCCATAGGCCTGCCAAGGTAGGAAAAGAACATGCCAAAAACGGAGGTGGATACCAATATGTGGAAACTATAAAAAAGCTATTTGGTATTCACCACCATGACGAGTCAAATAAATAACTCTTATACTGAATAAGATATGAATTTTAGATTTCTTATTTGGCTTTTTCTGAACCTATATTCTCCAATCCACAATCCTATAGAGTCTAATAAAGTATAAAATTGCGCTATTTATTACGATAACATGCCAACAAATATAGAATAAATATAAAAGTAATAGCCGACGCTTACGTGTCGACTGTAATGGACGCAACTAAATGGTTCAGCTGACAACCTTAGGTACAGGTTAGCTACGTCCATTAGAGCTATTGAGAAAGACGGTGAGATAAATGAAAGGTAATGTTCGTCATGCCAATCTTTGAAATAAACAACGGACAACTGAGTCCAATTGAGCAAACCGATTTCAACAGCGAAAAAGTTCTGCAAAATCTAATTGAAACAAATCTTCAACCCGTGTTCAATTGTCGGTTTGTGTCGTCAGAATTTGCAACTGGCCAACAGCATGCAGGTAGGATTGATTCTCTAGCAATTTCCGAAGATAACAACCCAGTGATTATCGAATATAAAAAAGTAGAGTTGTCCGAACTAATCAACCAAAGTCTTTTTTATCTTTCCTGGCTTTACGACCACCGTGGCGATTTTGAAATTGCCGTTCAGAAGAAGTTAGGAAATAATGTTGAGATAGATTGGTCAGATATTAGAGTAATCTGTATTGCGCCAAACTACAAAAGGTATGACTTGCACGCCGTCCAATTAATGGGAATCAATATCGAACTTTGGAAATATCGGCTGTTCAAGAACTCAACGCTTTATTTGGAGCAGATTTTTCAAAAGGGCTACACACCTATTAGTTCTGACGGCGCAGATAAAAATCCTGTTATGGTCTCCGCAGGCAAGAAGGCCGCAATGACTCGGGCAACTGGAATTTACACATTTAAACAGCACATTAAAGGTAAGCCAGAAAAGATAAGAGATGTTGTACAAATGATTCAGGAGTTCACTTTGGGTTTGGATCCTCAAATAGAAGAAACTCCAAAGAAACTCTATGTAGCTTACAAAATCTCACAAAACATTATGTGCATGGAAGTACATAAGCAAAAAGTTCTCCTGTACCTTAAGCTAAATCCAAATGAAATCGAAGACCCGCCACCGATTTCAAGAGATGTAACTAATATAGGACATTTCGGTACAGGTAGCTTTGAAATAACTGTTAAGTCGGAAGAAGACTTTGAAACTGCAAAGCAATTTATAGAGATGGCATATCAAAAGGTTGGTGGGTAATTGTGGCTCTAACTTTCGTGTCAACCTGACGACAGGTTGGAAAAAAGCGACACTTCCCGTATTTATTACTCTCTGCACTTTCCCTCTTTTGCAAAAAGCAAAGGAAAGATAATATCACTGGTACAACATTGGATTATAAAGTCTTGCAATACCACAAATATTTTGCCAACATTTGACAAATTACTTCCAGAAGATAAATATAAGGACGAAAAATGAAGGATAAAATCATTTACAAAGCATATGTTAGTTATGGCTATACATTGAATGAGACTGCAGAATATTTAGGTGTTCACTACTTTACCATAATACGCACTATCAAACGAGTTGAGAGAAAACAATAAAAATAATAATTAAAAACCTTGTAACTTCTACTGGCAAATCTTGAAATATTCAGACAGTTTTTCTGGTCAATACTTTTAATTGAACTTATAGATTCAATTTTCCTTGCAAATTATAATTTCAACGTGTAAGTTAGTTGATGTGTAGTGGGACAGAATAGTATTTAACACATTCAGGGAGTTTATAAATACCAATCGGTGAAACAAAATACCAACACATCATCATCAATGAAGAAAAAGTACCGATTATTGTGGGTACTAAAATGAAAGTAATTGAACTCATCCTCGATAAGATTGCCTATGGTTGGAGCCCCGAAGAGCTCCAATATCAACACCTTCATCTCACATTAGGCCAAATATACTCAGCCTTGGCTTACTACTCTGATCATCAGAAAGAGCTTGATCAAGAAATTGAACAACAATTAAAGCAAGTGGATCAAATGAGAAAAGCAACAAAACCAACGCCACTTGTTGCCAGACTAAAAGCCAAGAAGCTAATATAATGGCAATCTAACTTTACATGGATCATAATGTGCCTCGCGCGATAACGGACGGACTAAGAGCACGTGGGGTGAACATTATCACCGCCTTTGAAGACGGCGCAACTGATGTGAATGATCCAGAACTACTAGATCGTGCAAGTGAATTGGGGCGTGTGTTATTCACCAGAGATTATAATCTACTGCAAGAAGCAACAAAGCGGTAAAGAACTGGTGCATCTTTCCACGGTATTATCTATGCTCACCAATTACGTGTTTCAATTGGATCTTGCGTTCGCGATTTGGAGATCATTGCAAAAGCGGGCGGCCCTGAAGACTTACTGAATAGAATTCAATATTTACCACTTTGAACTGGAAAACAGTGGAAAACAGGGACAACACTTCCCGTATTTATTACTCTCTGCACTTTCCCTCTTTTGCAAATAATAAAGGAAAGATAATATCACTCGTACAGCATGGTATGATTACGGCTATTATGATGATGATGAATACACTTCCCACATAATTAAACCAATCCACCAACCCAAACGAGATGAGATAGAGCAAGGAAGCCATACTGCTCACAAAGACATGGCCCGAGTGAGAATAAAAGGTTGTTTTTTCAACCTTCTCCATCGCTATGAGTCCAATAAAAATCCCCATGGTTACAAATGGCAAGACTATCAATGGATGATCCATAATGCACATATGAAATTCAAAGCTCCTGCCGAGAACAAAACCAGAACAAAATGGGATAATTACGTCGCTAATCCCACATGCCAGGATAGAACCCGTAAGGCCAAGAATAACAGCCTTTATTAACCTCTTTTCATAATGCCAAAACATTGCAGAAGTAGCAGTTGCGCTAAAAAGTATATGGACTGGATGGAAGATGTGGAATAATCTTTGAGAACCCTGTGTAATAAGGTCTTCTTTTAACGTGAACTCTAATACCGTCATTATTCCAACAAGGATGATGGCTGCAATCGAACTAATAACCGTAAACGGCAAATGCTCTTTTAGTTCATTACATATATGCCTTACTTTAAGCCTGATATTTGTTTCTTCCTGTTCCATTTAAAATTACGGGGGTATGCACTTGACTGACCCAATTAAATCGTAAGCACTTGAAAAAAAAGTTAAGGTGTTTTTAGGCCGATTGTCCAATTATTACCATTAATTTATGCATGATCAATATCTTATGGAAATTTCAGGTCAGTCAAGTGCATACCCCTTTAAAATTATTTTAGAAAGTGTTTGACAAATAAAAAAAATATATTACCTTAAATAGCATATATATAAATGTAAACGACATTGTAGTTTATGTTATGTACACTTTCAAGTCAAAACAACGCTTTAAAAAGTTATCCATATTAGTACTGGTTCCCTACTTCATTCTTTGCATAACTGCGGGTGGATTCCATGCATTCGATGAGACGGCATATCACACACACTATTCTGATAGCAATCATCCAGAGAAAACTGATTTAAATGGTAATAATACGTGCAACAAGAAACCAATTCTCTGCTACAACGACCACAGCGCAGACGAATGCAGTATATGCAAATGGCTCAAGAATACGCCTAAAAGGTTTCAAATATCTCCAAACAAATCACACATAATACCGGATGCATCCAGGTCCTTTAAATATGATCAACTGGTTTACTTCTCCTCCAAAGCAAGCATAAACAATCCACGCAGCCCACCATCAACCATTTCTTAATTAATCACGTATAAGACTGCTAAGATACTTCTCACTTACTATTTACATCCATTGGACTTAAACTGATAAGTATTCATTTCATAAAAGAATCTCGTATACCGTCAAGTATTATATGAGGATGGAGGATTAATATGAGAAAACTATACATTTACATGATTTGTCTTATTTTCGCTTTCTCTATGCCCAAAATCGTTCTGGCAAATCAGGACACAACTGACCAAAGAATCCATAATCTTCAGATTCTGATTGAGGACATGAAAAGAGAATATGATGTGAAAATTAATGAGTTGGAAAATAAGATTGCAAAACTTGAGTCAAAAAATACCAAAACAGAAAACGACGAAGTTTTGGAAAAAGAGCTGGAATTGTTAATGGAAGAAAATAATGAAAAATCCATAATCTCTTATGTGTCCGGGCGTACAGGTGGTGGGATGTGGCAAATGTTGTTACCAGATATCAGTGTTATTGGTGATACCGTTGGTAATATTACCTGGCCCGGAAAAAGCATCGATGAAGGACGCGCAAATAACCCATTCACTGAAAATGAATTTGCAGATAGCATAAGCTTGAGGGAAGTAGAATTGGGCTTACAGGGTGTATTGGACCCCTATGCTCGTGCAGATTTCTTCTTTTCATCCGAAGACGGAGGCGCTCCAAGCATTGAAGAAGGATACGTAACACTGCTTACCTTACCGTGGGGGTTACAGGCAAAGGCAGGCATCTTTAGAACAAGTTTTGGAAAAATAAACAAGACCCATAGACCAGAGATTTCCCAGGTTGATTACCCAAAACCAATAAAGAATTTTTTGGGTGAAGAAGGTCAAAAAGAGCCAGGGATATCAATAAGCAAGATTATGCCAAACCCATGGGACATATACTCTGAGTTAACTTTTGAAATCCTCACTCCTTCAGATGAAGGTATTAAAGGTAAGGATCAAATATATCTGGCGCATCTCAGGAATTATTTTGATATCACAGATAGCTCTAATCTTGAGCTGGGATTAAGCTTTCAAACACGAGATATAAGCGATATAGAAAAAACAACGATTACGAAAAGGAATTTCAGGCACACAATGGAAGGCATTGATCTTACATTTAGATGGAGACCTCCAGGTAAGAAACTTTATAAATCATTCATCTGGCAAACTGAACTCTTTGCAAGTCAGAGAGAATTAGGCAGTTTTGATGCCACGGGTGCTATTATAGACGTTAAAGATATTGATGGTTACGGTTTTTACACATTTAGTGAATATCAGCTTACACGCAGGCTCTTTGCCGGACTAAGATTTGATTACTCGCAGTTTCCAACGAATAGCAAGGACAGTGAATGGTCAATCTCTCCATACCTGACCTTCTGGCAAAGTGAATTTATGCGTTTGAGATTGGAATATATGCATTCTGAGAGAAACTCCGTTGTTACGCCTATAGAAGAAGGGGATAACGCATTAACATTACAGGCAACATTTACCCTGGGTACGCACAGGCCACACCCGTTTTAATTGCATATATGGAGAAAACAAATGTTTAAGAAAAAAGTTTCGATGTGGACAATAATTGTTTTTTTCTCGGCAATTTTACCATTGTTTGTCCTAAACTCCAGCTCTGCATTTGCAAAGAAAATAATAGTTATAACCACATCCACGGATTTAAAATCTATTGCCGAGTATATTGGTGGCAATAAGGTTAAGGTGGATAGCATTACAAAGGGATATCAAAACCCTCACATAGTTGATCCAAAACCAAGTTACATGCTAAAGCTCAATAAAGCTGACCTATTTATTAAAGTTGGTTTGGATCTTGAGCTTTGGGCACAACTACTTGAAGATGGTGCAAGGAATCCACGGATAAGGTATGGTTCTCCAGGATACGTTGATGCCTCAGTAGGTGTTGAATTGCTACAAATACCACAGACGAGGATCACCAGGGCAATGGGAGACATCCATGTATTTGGAAATCCGCATTACTGGCTGGACCCTCTCAACGGCAAGAAAATCGCACAAAACATTCTAAAAGGCTTAAAAAAGATCTCACCAGAAAACGCAAATTATTTCGAGGACAATAAAAGACTCTTTGATAAAAAAATAGATGCATCTCTGGTTAAGTGGTTAGAAAAAATAAAGCCTTATACTAATACTAACGTGATCGCCTATCACAAGACATGGCCAAATTTAACGAAGAGATTTGGATTCAAGGTGGTAGAATATATTGAGCCAAAACCCGGAATACCACCCTCCCCCTCTCACATTAAAAATCTTATTATGATGATGAGAATAGAAAACATTAAGCTAATAATCAAGGAACCGTATTATGAGAACAAAGTGCCAGAATTTATTTCCTCAAAGACTGGCGCCAGGGTATTAACGCTACCTACTTCAGTTGAAGGAATAAGTGGAATCAAAGATTATTTCGCCCTCTTTGATTTTATTATCGATAAGCTAGTAAATACATATGTAGAACTAGGAATAAACCCCAATGATTGAATTTGACAACGTACATCTTGGTTATGGTAAAAAACCAGTGCTTACTTCTCTAAATTTCAGCATAGAGAATGCAGATTTTTTTGGAATAGTTGGACCCAACGGCTCTGGAAAAACCACTCTCTTAAAGGCAATCCTGGGATTATTAAGACCCTTGAAAGGAAGAATTACATTTAGCAATAATGAACAGAGGCATGAAAGGAGAATTGGTTATGTTCCCCAACACGCCTTTGTAGACGAACTTTTTCCTATTACGGTACTGGAAATGGTCATTATGGGAAGATATGGAAGAATAGGACTTTTTAAAAGACCAAAAAGAAAGGATTATGAAATCGCCAAGGAAATGTTAAAAAACGTTGGAATAGAGAATTTGGCATATAAAAATTACAGAGAACTCTCGGGCGGACAAAAACAACGGACATTGATTGCAAGGGCAATGGTAGGTAAACCAAGTATACTACTACTTGATGAACCCGTTGAAGGAATGGATATTCATGGAGAGTGGGCAATAATGAAACTTGTAAAGGATCTACACGATAAATATCCACTCACCGTTATATTAGTCAGCCATGACCTCAACGTAGTAGCCAACTATGTGAAGACACTTGCTATTATTGACAAAGGCACTTTAAGTTTAGGGCCTGTTGATACAATACTTACCGAAGAGATGATGTTAAAGGTATACGGAGTACGGGTTAAGATGACTAATATTTCGGGACAAAAAGTAATTACTTCAAGATTAAATGGAAAATTTTCTCACTAATTTAGAATTTTTCAAATATTCCATTCTGTGTTCGCTGCTTGTGGCTTTAGTGTGTTCTTATCTAAGCGTTTACGTTGTACTGAAGAGGATTGTCTTTGTCAGTGTAGCGGTAACACAGGTCTCATCTGCTGGAATAGCAGTAGCCTTTATAACTGGTACGAACCCTACACTCATTTCTTTATTGTTTACGTTCCTGGGGGTTGCTATATTTTCCACGAGGTTCGAAGAAAGGCGATTATCAAATGAAAGTATAATAGGTATAGGCTTCGTCGTGGCAAGTGCCGCAACAATCCTTCTAGTCTCTAAAAGTGCAAAAGGCATACACGAAATTGACGATTTGCTCTTTGGGAATGTACTAGCAGTAACTCCGTATCAAATATATTTGATGGCTATTATTGTTACATGCATCTTCATCGCACATTTCCTTTTTTACAAGGAACTTGCATCAATCACACTCGATTTTGAGATGGCAAGAGCTTCTGGTATGAGGGCAAGGTTATGGGAACTTATGCTTTACCTAACAATTGGCGCTGCTATCTCTATCGGGATACGAACTGCCGGAAACCTGCTTATTACGTCGTTCTTAACCATCCCTGCTGTGATTGGATTACTCATCGCAAATAGGATGAAGAACGTCTTTATCATAGCCATAACCGCTGGCATAATATCTGCATTCACAGGATTTCTTTTCTCATATAATTTTGACCTCCCAACATCACCCTGTATAGTCGCAATCCTCTTTATCATTTTATGTTTGACATTACCGATAAGATTTCTAAAAAGAAAGTCATAGAAATAAGAAACTATTTTATTGACTTCAATGCATCATTTCATTAGCATTTATTCATATTGTAGCAAGAGCTGACAAAAAATAATGTGGCTGAATATTGGTGAAATGTTTAATTAATTCTTCACCATTAGAATCTACCTTTAACTTTCAATCTAAAGAACAATTTAAAGTAAACGGCAACATCTTCCTATGCATGATAGTCTAGAAAGAAGGAAATATAAAAGAATAGAAAAACCTTTTAAGGCAAGGTTCCGAACTATAATTGCTCAGAGGATAGTCTCCGCTGACTGGGGTATGGTTACTGTGAAAAATTTGAGTGAAGGAGGTATGCTTTTTGATTACAAAAAAAATTTAGGAATTAATACACATCTAGATTTAAAAATAGATATTTCTAAATCTACACCTCTCATAAATTGTGTAGGAAAAATAATCCGTATTGATGAACACCTGAACTCTTCTATGTTTGGTATCGCAACTTCGTTTACAGACATTAGCAAACAAGGAAAAGAAATAATAAATAAAACTGCTAACGAAATACCAAGATAGGAAAATCAAACTCCTTTGTCATTACCATAATCTCTCTTCATATTTGTTAGATTTTTTTAATTGCTTCCTCTTTGATCCAATCAATGCCATCCTCATATTCTCAAAAGTCTAGAATTTTAGATTAAATCGTAGAAAAAAATACTTATTTCATGTTTTACCCTGTGAAAGTCTATATTTAATTTGGTGTGTATCCTTTTTATAATGTTTGGCTTAGTCTGTCTAAGACTAACCATGACATTTTTTCAAATTCCTCAAAAACATCAGAAATAAAACAAATTTTCTTTCAACTATTCTTTATTAGTGTAACGAAAAACAAACATACCTTATTTTATACAAACTAAGAACTTACGTAAATATTTGGCAACTTTGAGTTAGTAAATCCACTATTGGTAAGGAGATGAACGATATTTAACTTCTCAAATTGATCTTTTATGCACTTCTGTCATTTATTTTACATAAACATACTAGAAGAGGAAGTAGGATATGGAGGAAAGGAGATTAATGCTGAGACTCCCTCTGAGTTTTCCATGTGGAATCGGAAGACTAAATAAAAAAATTAACAGGTGGGAGTTCTCTGATGAATTAGTTTGTGAAATAGATGGAAGCGGACTTCTTTTAGAAACCCAAAAAGATTTAGCGATGAAAAACGTAATCTTTAGATCTGGAAAATACTACCTTAATTCTACTCGCCATTCCCCAAAAGACAGAAGAAGGTTGTTTGATAGAAGAATTTTGTTGTCTGTAAAAGTAGCTGACATTAACTGATTTTTTCCATTACTCGATATTTATATCTGTGGAATTTCTTTTCTCTTCCCCTTTCTTAATACAATAGATGATAGTATATAATGCAACCCCAAATAATTCCCTCTAACAGGAGACAAAAAACCTATTTACAGAAGTATAATAACAATTTTAATACTTCGTGGTATCCTGAAAAGATATGAAGGTTTGCTATGAAGTTCCAGATAAGAAATAATATTTTATCGTGTATGTCTGCGGGAATCTGTGTCTTGTTTATTGGTATATAACGGATTACGGGGAAATGGTAACGACGTTTTACTGCAGGCTTGTTGTAAAGTTTTTTAATAGTTCTTTTAACTCTGGATTGTACCCCTCTGATATTCCCAATCTTTTTGCCTGTGCCTTTAAGGCAATTTCCAGTATCATTTTCTCTTTTGTCTTCTTTGCAAGCTCTTTTAGTAATTTATCGTTTTGACTTTTCAACAGACTTAATTGGGACTCTATCTCTTTAGTATCTTCATCAGATTCCTCTTCAATTTCCTCATTCTCACTTATGAGTTTTTGTAATGTATTCACGTCACTTTCCAATGTCCTAATAGTTTTCCCGAGAAATGTGTATTTGTCTTTAAGCGCTGCATAATCTTTACTTATCTGCCCTTTCTCCAAACTTAAAGCCTGTCTTCTTATTTCAAGTTCCTTGATCCTCATATCAAGATTTCTAAGATCTTGTTCCATATTATTCAATTTCTGTTCTAAGTTTGTTGATTCGATCATTTCTGCCCTATATTTTCCGACTGATGTTATTGCCATAAATATACATATCAAGCAAATAAGAATTAATATAACAGCAAAAACAATGATTCTCTTAATCTTAAATTCCTGTATCATAAATTGCACCTAATTATTCTTTTTGAAATACTTAATAATTTTTAATATATTACTAAAATTCATACTTTACAAGTAAATTTTTTTTCCCTTAAGGAAAAGGATACTATTGATTAAAAGCAACAAAAAAACACCATTACATGACGTACACGTAAACCTTGGCGCCAGGATTGTTGACTTCCACAACTTTTTAATGCCTCTACAATATGACAGCATTATCAATGAACATCAGAATGTAAGAAATAATGCAGGCATTTTTGATATTTCCCATATGGGAGAAATAATCGTAGATGGAAAAGGAGCAACCGAATTAATCCAAAAGATTATGGCTAATGACGTTAGTAATCTACCAACAAACAAAGCCACATACACTCCGATATGCAATAATGACGGAGGGATTATTGATGATATTATAGTTTATAAATATAATGCTGAAAAGTACATGCTCGTCGTAAACTGTGCAAACATAAAGAAAGACAACGATTGGATAACAAAGCTCAAAACAAACGACACAAACATAAACAATTTAAGTGACCAAATCTCCCTTCTGGCAATTCAAGGACCAAATTCTGAACACATAATTGAACAAGTATTTGGTGAGGAATGCGTATCTCTTAGACGTTTTCAATTTACAGAAACAACTAAGAATGAAATGAAACTAACAATATCCAGAACCGGGTACACAGGAGAGGATGGATTTGAAATCTTTCTCGACCAATTGCATTGTGAACACTTATGGAACATGCTACTTGAAAAAGGCAAGGACATGGAACTCAAACCCGCCGGCCTGGGTGCAAGAGACACATTACGATTAGAGGCTGGCTTTCTCCTCTATGGTAATGATATCGATGAATCAGTTACACCGCTTGAAGCAAATATAGGCTGGACTGTAAAATTCAACAAGGTAAACTTTATTGGCAAGGATTCATTATTAAAGCAAAGGGAACATGGCTTAAAGAAAAAACTAATCGCATTTAAGATGCTTGACAAAGCCATACCCAGATTAAATAATGAGATATCTTATCATGATGATATTATAGGTAGAGTAACAAGTGGAACCTTTAGCCCTACTTTGGGGATAGGTATAGGTCTTGGATATGTTCCTGTTGCATTTGCAGAACTTGACAGGCATATTGACATAAAAATCAGGAGTACAAGTCATCCCGCCGTAATCGTGAATACACCCTTTATCCATAAACCAAAGAAAGGTAGATAAATGAATATTCCAGAAGATTTATTCTATGCAGAGACTCATGAGTGGTCGAGGAGAGAAGAAGAGAACAAGGTCAGGATTGGCATTACGTTCCATGCCCAGGATCAACTTGGCGACGTTGTTTATGTTGAATTGCCCGCCTTGGACAGCATTGTGGAAGCTGGTAAGGCGTGTGCGGTTGTTGAATCTGTAAAGGCCGCCTATGATATCTACGCACCAGTTTCTGGTAAAGTCATCGAAATAAACAATAATCTTGAGGATAATCCACAGTTGGTAAACCAAGACCCTTATGGCAAAGGCTGGTTTTTTCAGATTGAAATGGCAGACCTTCAACAGTTAAAAAATCTTTTATCGAATAAGGAATACGAAGAATTGTGCCAAACAAAATAAATTATATTCCTAACACAGCATCAGATATCAAATCAATGCTTAAAGAGATTGGAGTCTCATCAATAGATGATCTTTTACAGGACATACCGAAAGAATTGCTTTGCAAACCCATAAGCATACCTGCTGGAATCTCCGAAATGGAACTTAAACGCTCCTTCAAGTCTTTAAGCGATAATAATGCAACCATTAATAAATACGCTTCATATCTTGGCGCAGGGGCTTATGAGCATTTTATTCCGAGCATCGTTGGCCATTTAAGTGGTAGAGGCGAATTTTATACCTGTTACACCCCCTATCAGCCTGAAGTAAGTCAGGGAACGCTACAGGCAATATATGAATTCCAGAGCATGATATGCGAGTTACTGGCAATGGATGTAGCAAATGCTTCATTGTATGATGGCGCATCTTCCATGGCGGAAGCGGCAATTATGGCCCTAAGGTATACACAAAAAGAAAAGGTTATAGTGTCAAAAACCGTTCACCCTGAATACAGGGAAGTATTATCAACTTATCTTCAGGGACTGAATGTTAAACTCATAGAGCTTGAAATGGATAACGGCATCACGTCTGTCTCAGAACTTGAAAATATGATTGACCCTAATACTGCATGCGTCTTAATCCAGACACCAAACTTCTTAGGTTGTCTGGAAGAAATAGAAGAGATGGTAGAATTAACCCATAAGAATAAAGCACTTTTTGTTGCCTGTGTTAATCCGATGACATTAGGAGTAATCAAACCACCCGGAGAGTATAATGCAGACATTGCTGTAGGAGACATACAGGTATTGGGCAATCATGTTTATTACGGTGGACCGCATGCTGGGTTTTTTGCAACTAGCAAAGAACTTATGAGAAAGATGCCGGGAAGAATTGCCGGCGCTACAACCGATTCAAAAGGCAGGCGTGCATTCACACTCACGCTTCAGACAAGGGAACAACATATCAGACGCGGAAAGGCGACATCAAATATCTGTACAAACCAGCAACTGTTAGCGCTCAGGACATGCATCTATCTCGCCACATTAGGCAAGGCTGGAATGAAAGAAGTTAGCGAATTGAACGTTTACAAGAGTCACTATGCAATGGCCAGACTATGCGAGATAGACAGAATAGAGCAATTATTTGACAAACCCTTCTTTAACGAATTTGCCATAAAGATTACGGCTGACTGTAAAATAAAAGACATAAATAAACACCTCTTTGAATCCGGCATAATAGGTGGTCTTGACATATCACGTCTTTATCCAGACATCAAAAACGCCATGCTTCTGTGTGTAACAGAGACAAAGACAAAAGAGGATATAAACAAACTTGCCCATGCTATATCAAAGATTATCTAGTGTAATATTATACAACATTCTCTTGACATAATATCTTACATTATGTAATATCATAAAAAAGGAGACTATTATGGTTAAGATTGGTCATAGAATAAGAGAATTGAGAGAGCAATCAGGAATTAGCCAACAAAAGCTCGCCGATCGGTTAACGGTCTCACGCCCAACAATCTCTCAGATAGAAAACGGAGAAAGAAGAATTTCCGCAGATGAATTAATAAAACTATCAAAGATATTCGATATTTCAGTAGATAGTTTACTGGATTTAAAAAAAGAACCTGAAGTGATTTTAAAAGAAACCAAGAAAAGGAAAGAATCAAAGCCTCAAATCAGAATCAATGTTCCGCAGAAGAATCTGGAGAAATTTCAGGAGGTTTTTCTTTACATTCTTAATAAGGTTGGCTCAAAATCAAACATTGGAGAGACTGTAATTTATAAGCTTCTGTACTTCATTGACTTTGATTTCTATGAAAAATATGAAGAACAATTGATAGGTGCCACTTATATTAAAAATCGCTATGGACCAACGCCCATAGAATTTAAAAAGATAGCCAGCAAGATGATTAAAGAAGAAAAAATCATAAAAGTTGAAAGTAGCTATTTCGAATACCCCCAGACCAAATACTTACCTTTGAGAAAAGCAGACCTATCTAAACTAAAGGCAAATGAAATTGAAGTTATTGACGATACATTGAACAGGCTTTCTGAAATGAACGCTGCTCAAATAAGTGAATACTCCCACAATGATGTTCCCTGGCTAACCACAAAAGATCAAGATATTATCGAATATGAGTCTGTCTTTTACAGAACACCCCCCTATTCAGTAAGAGAATACGTTGAAGACATTTCATAAAATATCCCATCTTCCTGAATTTGAGAAGGATATAAAGAAACTTCTTAAAAAATTTAAAACCCTGGAAGATGATTTAAAGATATTTATTGAGAAAGAGTTGTATCTTTACCACAAATTAAAAATAGATAATAAAGGCATATTCCCATTAACTGGTTTACAAATAGAATGTCCTAAAATATATAAGGCAAGAAAATTTGCCTGTAAGTCTTTAAAAGGTAAAGGAGTTCAATCCGGCATCAGAGTAATCTACGCCTATTTTAAAGAAGTAGATAAAATTGAGCTAGTTGAAATTTATTACAAAGGAAACAAAGAAACTGAGGATAGGGATAGAATAGTAAAACATTACAATAGGTGAAACAAAATCATGTATCGACCTGAAAGCTTAATAATAGACAATAACAAGCTTAAGCTATTTGAAGAGCTGAACAAAATATTACAGGGACAAAAGACCTTTGATGTTTCAACCGCCTATTTCAATATATCTGGTTTTCAATTGATAAAAGATTCAATCCTTGGAGTTGAAATGTTCAGGTTGCTTCTTGGTATATCTCCAGAAAAGGAAGTAAAAAAACCTGACATTTTTGAACCTGAACAGATATATAAAAAAGGCATCAGGCAGGATTTAGAAGATGAAGCATTTGAAAAAGATAAAAAAGACACAGTTACTACACTAATTGAATTCCTGAAACAAACGAATGTCGAAGTTAGACTTTACAGAAAGGGATTTCTCCATGGTAAAGTATATCTCTTTGATAAATTAGCAATTCTCGGTTCAAGCAATCTTACGTATTCTGGTTTTACTTCTAATACTGAACTCAATGCAGTACTCGATGAAGCCCACAGTAGATACATAAGACAAGAATGGTATGAGAAGTTCTGGAATGAGGCAACAAACTTTAAAGAAGAGTTTATAAGAATCCTGGATGAATCAAAACTTGGAACGAAAGAATACCTACCTTTCAGTATCTTCATAAAATCCCTGTACGAACTACAGAAGGATGACATCTTATATCAATATGAGACCCCAGAGACGCTACCCTCCAGCGAGGTTGACCTATCCAATTTTCAAGAGGATGCTGTTAAAAGAATATATTCACGTCTTAAGACATACAATGGTGTCTTGATTGCAGATTCTGTTGGTCTTGGTAAAACATGGATTGCTAAGAAGGTTATCGAAGATTTTGGTTTCTATAGACGTAAAAGGTTTGTTGTAATATGCCCTGCATCTGTGGATGAACCTTTATGGAAACCTGCTTTGAAGGATATTGGAGTGTCTGAAAATATTATTCACCAGGAGGAACTTGGAAGAGAAGATTATGACTTTAGTATCTTGGAGAAAAAACTGAATTTCAAACTGGAAGACATAGCCCTTATCGTAATTGATGAATCTCATAATTTCAGGAACCCATTTTCAAATCGATATGAAACATTATTCACCCTTATAGAAAAAGCAAGCAAAACACACAAACCTAAGGTCTTACTCTTAACCGCTACCCCAATGAATAATACCCACTGGGACTTATACTTTCAATTGATGCTGCTTGCCCAGAACGACAAAAGAGTTTTTTTCAAGGAAGGTATTTTTGACCTTGAAAAGGAATTCAAGAAAGCCGATAAGGGGTATATTTCACAGTTAGCGGATGTCCTACAAATTATCTCTATCCGTAGAACCAGGCAATATATAACGGATAACTATCCAGATGCAAAGTATAAAGATGTGAATGATGTCTGGACTAAAATAAAATTTCCTGAGAGAGAACTTTTTGAAATAAACTACAGCCTTGATGAGACCTACCAAGGTCTTTATCATCGAATAGCCGAAAAAATAGAAAAGGAACTTAATCTTGCTTACTACAGACTTGAAGAATATAGAATAGTGGGCAAGAAGGATAAAATGGAATTAGGGAGAATGAAAGCCCTTGGTGCTCTCCTGCAGACCATTCTTTTGAAGCGACTGGAAAGTAGTGTAGAGTCGTTTAGAAAAAGTATTCATACACAGATAGAATTCCTTTCCCACTTTAAAAACGTATTTAAAGAAGGCAAAGTTCTGAGAAAGAAATTCTACAATAAATACCTTACATATCTGGAAGAGGAAGAGGGGAATTCAGATTATCTTATAAATGAGCTGTGTAAAACTAGGGACAGCGACCGTTAAAAACAATATGGTAAAACTAGGGACAGCGACCGTTAAAAACAATATGAAAGGGTGATGAAAAGGATGAGCATAATCATGATGCTAATTTATAGTGGGAGGCTTTAAGAAAGAAAACTAAATTGATAATAAGCAAATGAGGATAAGATTCATTATTTATTATAATTATATAAAAGTAATATTCGCATAATTAGAAAAAGTAAGTAAAATGGACACGGATAATTTAACCCCTATGGCGTACGAAACGTTGAATTTGGCTTACTCTGCCATAGACGTGCTTCGAAGTGAAATCGGTGTATCTGCTATGCAATACGAGACGGAAGAAGAGTTTTTGAAGGGGAGTATAGAATATATTGAAGATATATTAAGTGAACCGAAAGAATATCTTGACTCCTGGAATTATCTGGATGAGGTAAATATAAAAGGGTTTATTGAAAAGGTTAAGAAGGTGCGAGATTTAGACTTCAGCTTTTATGTTATGCATCGGAAGCGTCTTCCGATGCACTTAAAAACTAAAAGGTAGTTTCCTTTGTAGAATTAGGGCAAATTAAAATGTAGAAAGGAGTTGTAATATGACTAAAATAGTTGAGAGAATAATTTGTGATCCAAAGATATGCAGTGGTAAACCATGTATAAAAGGGACAAGGATCCCCGTCCATATTATCCTTGACCTTCTTGCTGCGGGAGAAAGCCATGATGGGGTCAAAAAAGCATATCCAAATATCACTGATGAGGATATCAGGGCATGTCTAAATTACGCTTCAGTTCTTGCTGATGAAGAAGCAGGAGTCACTACATGAAGATGTTCGCCAATGAAAACCTTTTTGAACCCATAATCGATTATTTAAGAGAACTTGGCAACGATGTACTCGGTATTAGAGACGCAGGGCTTTCAGGCATACCTGATGATGAGGTCTATCAATTAGCTTGTAAAGAGAAACGGGTGATTATTACAATGGACAAAGACTTTTCCAGAATGTTTAGATTCCCGCCAAATAAATGTGGTGGAATTATTGTAGTTAAAATATACAAAAAATCTGTTGAAGACACATTAAATATATTCAAGAAATATTACAAAGACACCAAAGCTGAAGATGTACATGAAAATTTGACTATTATTACACCAGAGGGTGTCAGGATAAGAAGATCAAAAAGTGACATTTGATATTAATAAAATTTGTCAAGAAAAGAGATTAGTTTCTTTTTAGTCTGCCAACCTTAAACTCTTTATAATTACAGGTTCTATGGGCACATCTCTGAAGCTGCCGAAAGAACCTGTTTTTACGTTGACAATACTATCAACCACATCCATACCCTCTACAACTTTTCCAAATACGGCGTATCCATAACCCCTTGAAGTCTTGTTTTGATGATCAAGAAAATCATTATCAGCCACATTTATAAAAAACTGGGATGTGGCGCTATCAACAACGTTTGTTCGTGCCATGGCGATAGTTCCTTTCTTGTTCTTTAATCCATTAGTGGCTTCATTTTTTATGGGCGCTTTGGGATTTTTTTGATTCATCTTGGCATCAAACCCACCACCCTGAATCATAAAATTCTTTATAACCCTGTGAAATATTAGGTTGTCGTAAAACCCTTCTGATACATAGGATAAAAAGTTTTTAACGGTTATAGGAGCCTCATTTTCGAACAATTCAATCTTTATGTCCCCTTTTGAAGTTTCCATTAAAACCAGAGGATTGGCATACGCAGATTCAATCTTAACAATACTGAGGTTGAACAAGGCAAAAAAACCAAATACTACTATTAATTTATTGAGGCAATTATTTAACATAATTTATTCTCCTTAATATTTCATTATAATATTAAACTGTTAGTGTTATGTACGGTACGTTATATAACAACCAGGCTTTAAATAGTAGAGGTGTATTTTACTAACCTCCAAGCCTTTTGGTGATAGAGAAACAAACTGCTAATCAGTTTTGTAGATGTTTAGGCCTATCTTAATCCCGTCTTTACCTGGAACGTTCTTGTTCCCTTTTGTGGATGCTATTATTGTTGTCTTACCAGACGCAGAAGGCCCAAAGTCCTTTGCAAGATCAACCTTTATAGTAAGAATACTACCGTCTACGGACATATCTACGTTTTGCATATTAAACATCTCCTTCCTTTTTCTGGTTCAGCGATTTGTTAACATTATTTAAGTGCCTTTAAGGCTTCTAATATATCTCTAGGTTCCATCCGTTTTTTGTAATCGGTTTTAGCACAGGCTGCCCTGATTATGCCATCTTGACTAATAACAAAGGTACCCGGCACCGGCAATCCCAGTCGTCCTTTGCCATTGTAGTCAGTAATGTCAAAGTTGAATCGATTCTTATACAAATAGTGCAGTTCTTGAGGCACTTCGAAATATAAATTGTATGACTCCATCACACTATTATCAAGGTCACTTAAAATTTCAAATGTGTATTTAGCTTTTTCAAGTTGTTCATTTGACTTATCTGGCTTTTGGGGTGTGACAGCAATCAGCGAGGCATTGTATTTTTCGAAGATAGGAAGGCTTTTTTGAAGCGTATTTAGTTCAATATTACAAAATGGACACCATGCTCCACGATAGAATGAAATGATTACGGGTCCTTTTTCTAACTGTTCATAAAGCTTAACCTTTCTTCCGTATGCATTTGTCAGTATAAAATCCGGCGCTTTTTCACCAACCTTCAAGCCCGGATTTGGCATTACCTCGGCCAAATCTTGTGCAGCCTTGGTGATTATGGATTTCTCCTTGTCACTGAGATTCATCCCATTTCGACTGCGGCTATTAAAAAATTCTTTTACTTCTTTTTGGAAACTCGGAAGTTTCTTTTCATTTATTTCGTCAGCAAACAGGTTGTTGGCAAAAAAAACCATTATAAGAATTAATATTGACACAGATAATTTATACATTTTAAGATTGTTCACTCTTTAAAAATTGATACATGTCCGGCAGAAACGAAAACATGATAAGAAATTAAATATTTATATGGGTACTCTGTCTTACCTTCAAGATTTAATATTCTAAGGGTCGTTATCCGTTTTATAAACCGTTCGCCAACAATATCCATGTCTTTATTATAATCAACTAGTAATAACAGATATTGTTCATTGTAATGGTTTTTTAATAAACCATAATTATGTGTATTAGTCCAATTATTTTTATCACCCCCCCTACTAAATAATAATGGCATATAGATATTATACATCCAATAACATCTAAATATTTCTAATGTTTTGTATCGAGTGGGCAGGTGTATTTCTCATGATTTTAAGAAGATTCTAAACCTGATGCGCTAGATATATAGAAAACAATTAAGATTAGTTAAAATTATATTGATTTTGTTTCTTCTTAAAATTAACATATCGAGCTTAGCCATTTACCTGGCCCTTAAAATAATGTAAACATTAGAATTATTAAGGATTATAACAAATCACTATATAATACAGGAGCATCATAAATGATACTTAAAGGCAAAATAATACTCATAGTTAATATTTCAGGTAAACGTAGCACTGGTTGGGCTATAGCGGAGTCACTTTCAAAACATGGTGCAAAGATAGCTTATACATATCAGACAGAAAGGTTTGGCAATGAAGTTAAACGGCTATTCGAACCTTTAGACGCAATTGATGTAGGGGAATGTGACGTTACTTCCGATGATGACATAGATAAACTTTTTAAGCGAGTAGGTGAAAGTGTTAACTCCATTGACGGACTAATACACACCCCAGCTTTTGCTAAACAGGAGGATCTAGCAGGTAATTTCGTAAATACTTCACGAGACGGATTTACGCTTGCCCTGGATATAAGCTGCTACTCTTTGATAGCATTATGCAGACGCGCGCTTCCATTATTAGAGGTACGTGGCGGATCAGTAATAGCACTTACGTATCTTGGAGGAGAAAGGGCTGTTAAGAATTATAACGTAATGGGAGTTGCCAAATCAGCGCTTGAATCAAGCATTAGATATTTAGCAGCAGATTTAGGACCAAAGAACATTCGCGTTAATGCAATCTCGGCTGGCCCAATGAGGACCCTGGCAGCGAGAGGCATAAAGGATTTTATGTCTATGTATGAGCTTACAAAGGAGAAAGCCCCCCTTAAACGCAACATTGACCAGAGAGAAGTTGGAGATACAGCTACTTTCCTGTGCAGTAACCTGGCAAGTGGAATTACTGGAGAGATTGTCCATGTTGATTCAGGTTATCATATAGTTGGTGTTTGATTTTTAAAACTACTTCCTCATATCGAATCTTGTATTATAACGTTTTATCAATCCTTCATCTGCAAAGCTGAAATATTTTTGCTCGCCAATTATGATGTGGTCTAATACCTTTATTCTCATAATCTTACCTGCAAAGACAAGTTCCTCGGTAATGTCCTTATCTTCATTGCTCGGCTTAGGCTCGCCGGATGGATGGTTGTGCGCAAATATCATTGCTGCAGCTCCAAATTTGTTCGCCAGATTTATAATTTCTCTTACATACACATTGCTCATTGTTACAGTGCCTTCATGAGCTGTTACAATATCAATAACATTATTTTGGCTATTGAGGAATATTACCTTGAAGACCTCCTTTTTCAAATCTCTCATCTTTGGAACAAGCATATCGTATACCTTCCCAGATGATGAGGCTACTCCTTCAATTTTTCTTGGTTCCTCAAGGATTCTTTTCCCTAATTCAATAGATGCCTTGATCTGAGCAATCTTCGCAAGATTGAGACCCTTTATATTAAACAAATCCTTTGGTTCCAGCTTGTCCAGACCTCTTAAACCTTTTGCCTCCCTAATTATTTGCCTTGCCAGATCAACGGCATTTTTGCCTTTAACACCAACACGTAACAATATTGCTAGCAATTCTGCATTAGTTAGGGTATGAGATCCATATTTTAACAATCTCTCTCTTGGCCTTTCATCTGCAGGCCAATTACTTATTGAGTCTTCATATACCTTCTCTTTTGGCTTTTTCTTCACAACATGTATAACCAGATTATCATATTATAAAATCCCCCCAGGCCTGTCTTTTAATAAATGGGGAAATTAAGTTGGATTCATTCTTCGTTTTGTGGATTAAAATACACAGGATTAGCGCATTTAAAGATTATCTGACATAAATCGGATTAGTAAATACCCATGGCTTGTTTTTTATGTATGCTTCTACCCTGAATACGCCTTTTTCAGTACTTGATGATTCCAGGAATGTCCCTTCGCTTTCGCTACATATTTCTCCGTTACGTAAGAGTCTTATCGTGGCTTGATGAGGCGATTTAATACTAAAGTAAATCTTATCTTCAATATTAAATACCTCATCACCCATGTTGAAAATTCTGTCCCCAGAATCAGCAAAGAACTTAAAGCCTGTTGCATCTGCCAGCAAATCAAAGGAAATGTAGCATCTACCATTATTTTGTGCATCATAAATAGACATAATCGCTTCATTAGTTTTTGCCAATTCATGATCAATGAGAACATGAGTACGAATCGTCTTGAAGAGTTCTTTGTAGGTAAATATTGGCCTTCTCATAAATGGAATCTTCTTGAGATGGGCATCTAGGCCGGAGATTCCAACAATCTTTCTCTTTTGTCCCAATTTATCCCACAAGGATAGTAACTTTGGATCAGGCCCTTTTATCTGCAGGTTTGGATATTTATAGAAATGCCAGATATTCGACAGTTTCAGATCGTCAATCCAGTCATGCAGGTAAGACCATACTTCAATACCTGCAAAACCGTTTTGTTCCCAGTCTTGCCATGCCTGTAGATTTATATTAAATGTAAACTTCTTTTTGCCTAATGGATGAACAATAAATGCAGTACCACCATTATCAGTAACATCATCAAGACAATCTCTAGAAGTCATATACTTGTATTTCCTTAGGTCAATGTGACCATTACCAGCTAAAGGTCGTGTATTAAGAGCAAGGAAATGCCCCGCTCGCCTGGGAGATACCTCCATACCGACTATTACCAACAGATTGTCGTGCCAACCTTCCCAGCCATCGTGCTTGGGTAAAAAAGTATTATGATCTGAGAGTATCACGAAATCAAGATCGGCATCCTTTGCACTGGTTATTACGTCAGTAATTTTGGCCTTTCCGTCTGAATACTCAGTATGAATATGACAGGCCCCTTTATAGTCTTTCAACACAGAAATACATCCTTTCAAAAAATTCTACATGAAAGTACTTAAACCTTAATCATCCTTTTTACTCAAAAATGAATACTAAACTCAACCATTTCTGTACAAAGTATCAGCACTTTTGTAATATTACACCTATTTTCGACATAAGACGCACATTTTTTAAGCGAATATAGTGAAATTTTGTCTCATAATTGCATGATTATAAAAAAGATTTTAGGGTTTTAACAGATTTAGGGCTAATCGTAAAAAATGAAAGCCATTAAGCTCAGCGATTCACTACTTAATGTTTCTGAGCATTTCAGTAAATGCTTCAATTCTCGTCTTCATAGAACCACTTAGCGGGCCTGGACGATCACAATCGAGGGTTAAGATTGGGATGTTGATATACTTGCGAATAAGCCTATCATAAATCTGTCTATGGCAAAAACTCTGAACATAGTGAATAATACCATCAATCTTCCTTTTCTCAATTTCCTTCTTTATATCATCTATATGGTAGAGAATATCAAATGGATATGTGTAACAAATATATTGGTCTGTTAGTGTATGTGTGTTGTATGGCATGCTAAACTGCCTCTGGACTTCATTGAAGACTACATGTACACCTTTATTATCAAGGAAAGTATAAAGGTCACAACATATTGGTGGAACTCCGATAAAACCTAATCTTAATTTATATTTAAGACCTGTACGGGTTTTTGCTTCCTCTAGGAATTCTAAAGCTTTTTCTTCGAAAAAGCCGTAGTCACCCATTAAATCGCTTGTGGAAACATTCCAGATATGATTTTCTTCACCCGTAACCTTATCATGTTGCCACGTTAGGAGGTCAATCTCGTGTACAATTTTTCTAACTTTATCTAATTTATGTTTCATCCGTTGTGCCTTATCCAAATCCACCCCTAATGTCTTTGAGAGATAATCTAACTGTTTGTAAAGAAAATCCTTATTTCTATCATGAGGATATGAGAATGGTATAACATCAATGCCTTCAGTTTGAAGAAACTCGATTAAGGCATGATTATTACTACAATCTCCCTGGATAACACCAATGATCCTCTTTATTCCTGTTTTTTTTATTGCCGCATATATACCCTTTACCCATGCACATAGATTTCTGGGTAAACCTTTAAGTTCTGCATAATCAACAAGTGCATCAGGATCATCATTAGAAATAAATATATTATTCAGATCGATAGGCACATACCCTGCTGCATAAACAATCTCAATAGGTATTGTTGTCGTAATTCCTATAGCCTTATCAACGGCTATATGATAAGCCATGGGAAATGACATGCCAACATTAACCAAATTTGCAGAGTTCATAACGTATTAACTTTTTAAAACTTACTCAATATTAAGCACGAAGACTGCTCTTCCTCTCCTCCTTAGGATATCACCAAGCAACATTCCACCCGCGAGGTAGTAATTTTTAATTACATCAGAGCATCATAATGTTGTCAAGTGAAAAGCCTTTTGACATATGAACTTAAATCTTTATATTGACACAGATTTTATGCTTTGATATAAGTTGTCGACATTCAGTAATTAATTTTAATACTTGTAAAGATAACACTATGGAATACAAAGACATAAATTTATTAAAAAACGATTAGCCGCTCATGCGTATCCCAGGGAAATTGAATTTGCCGAAAACATACCTAAAACAAAAAGCGGTAAAATAATGAGAAGGGTACTGAAGGCCAGAGAGCTTGAATTGCCAACTGAGGATTTATCAACACTTGAAAAAGATTAAGTACTCCTGCTAAAATTAGAGTTTATTTGAGTAAGATTCCATCGTTACTACTTCTTTCTTTTATCCTTCCACTCACAAAGATCAAATAACACACATTTCGGACATTTAGGTTTCTTTGCCGTACAGATCAACCGACCATGAGCCTGTAAAAGGTGGCAGATTTTTGTCCACTTAACTTTAGAAATGACTTCACATAGTTCTTTTTCGATTTTATCTGGATTTCTTGATGTTGCCAACCCCAGGCGTGTTGATACTCGCTGAACATGTGTGTCAACGGCAATGGCTGGCTGGTTGAACGCATTCCCTATAATAATGTTGGCAGTCTTGCGTCCAATTCCAGGTAAAGATGTTAATTCCTCAACTTTCGAGGGAATTTTACCATTATATTTTTCTATAATTACTTTGCAACATTTCTTAATATTTTTGGCTTTGTTTCCGAAAAAGCTTATTGAACTAATTTCCTTTTCAAACAAATTCAATTTTACATGATTATAGTCTTCTATTTTTTTGTATCTTCTAAATAACTCACTTGTGATTTCATTAACCCTTTTGTCTGTACATTGTGCTGCCAGAATCGTTGCAACAAGTAATTCCAGTGAATTGCTGAAATTTAATGCTAGAGATGCATCTGGATAATTCTTCTCCAAAAGATTTACAATTTTGGCAACAGCCTCTTTTTTAATTATCATTATATATTACAATTTTTTCCTGCCAATCTGCACATACATAAAATGCCTGCTACTCAAATTGAAGGTTAAAAATATAATTGTTTGATTTATAAGTTATGGAATGTGTGTATCTTATGATTTAAACATTCAGGGGGGAGAATAAAAAAAATTTCTGTATTAAAGATTTACTTCTAAAAACCACAATTGTATATTCTACTTAAACAATGAAAAACTCTGTTTATTAACACTCATACAACAATATCCGCTTAGATTTACTACACAGTGTGCATTCCTACACTATAGAAATCATAATTTAAAATCCATGTAGGCACGATTTCAAGGTTTTCAACAAACCTTAAAGCTACACATAATTTCTTTTCCTTCTTATCGTCTTCAGCAATTTCTATTTCATTAGTCCTGACAACTACTCCGCTTCCCGAAAGCATAACCATTTTATCAGGTAAACCAGTTATATTGACGTTTGCAACAATTTCAATCATAATCGTTTCCCCAGGGGACGGTGGTTTCATGACATCTGTTTCAACTTCAAAATAAACGCCACGGGCAGATATGTTCTTTGACACAGTCTTGATTTTGTTATCAACAAATAGTGTTATTGGTAACGAGAGTTCTAACCTTATATCTGCACGTCTTTCAATTCCTACAAAATGATCTTGCATCGCTTCTCCTTATAATCACTAAGTATTATTATTTTAATTTTCTAATTAATTTTTCAGTTTGCGATCGGAATGCAATGTCGTTTTTCATTTTTTCTTTTACCTTGTTTATTGCAAAAATGGCAGTTGTGTGCCTTTTGTTTCCATAATATTGTCCTATTTCCTGGTATGAAGCATCTGTAAGTGTTTTTGCAATATACATACAAAGTTGACGAGCATGTGCAATGTTTCTTGTTTTGTTTTTGGAATGAATATCAGCATGAGAAACACTACAATGGCTAATTACAGCTTCCTCTATATCCTTCAACGTAATAACCCTTTTTTTGTTAACATATATTTCACACAAAACATCACAGGCTAATTTAAAATCAACCTTTGCCTTATTTATGTTTGCATAAGCCAATACAGTGGTGAATGCACTTTCCATTGATCTTACATTATCATTGAACTTTTCAGAAATAAATTCGAGAACATTTTCAGGTATCATTTTTCGTATCTTTAAGGCTTTGTACCGCAATATTTGCAAAGCGGTAGAGAAATTAGGCCGTTCTATTTTTGCGATCATACCAGACATAAATCTACTAACAAGACTATCTTTAAGTTGACTTATTAATTTGGGATGTGCGTCACTCGCAAACACTATTCTTTTAGATAAAGTATGCAATGTATTAAAGGTATGAAGCAATTCTTCTTGAACTCCCTTTTTATTGGAAAGAAAATTAACATCATCAACAAGAAATATATCAATTCCTCTATATTTCTTCCTGAAGGACTCAAGCTTACCACCCTTTAGAGAATAAACAAATTCATTAGTCCAACTCTCTGCAGGCATATATGCGGCATTCATAGTGCTCGATTCATCTATAAGTCGGTTCCAAATGCCTTGAAGAAGGTGAGTCTTGCCTACCCCAATAGATCCATGTATAAAAAGAGTATTAAAGTCTACAGGTCCAGGTTTTAAAACTTCAAGGGCGGCCACATAAGCAAGCCTATTACAGTCACCAACAATAAAATTTTCTAACTTCAATTTTCTGTTATCTGTTATAATGAAGTCTTGTTTTGATAAATTTTCAGATTTGATACCTGTAGTTATTTGCTTATATTTTGTTCTGGAATTTCCGTCGTTTTCTAGGATAAAGTTTATAGAAGGATTAATCTTGGCAATGTTTTTAATAGTATCTCTTATCAAAGATTCATAATCATCACGAATCTTTTTCTGGACAAATAAATTAGGTACACCAATATTTACAGATTCTTTGTTTAAGGAAATTAACTTTATGTTTTTGAACCATAAATTATAGTGTCTGATACCAACTTTATTCTCTATTTCAGCAAGAACACTATCCCAATAATTTGAGACACCGTCCGTTGTGGTTTGCTCCATGTGATGCTAAGAAGATAAATTCGAAAAGATTAAGAAGTTAAATCTGTTTAAGATTTTTAACGAAAGGCGAAAAAAATGTTATTCTTTATTTACCATATTTGATGTGATCTTCGTTAGGGATATTATCAAAACATTTCTTTGTGTCAAATTAAATTAAGTAATGTTTTCTGGAAATCCATTTGGCACGTGATTATAAAAATCGTAAGACTTTTTATATCAATAAGATTGAAATTTTAATTGTAAAAAAAATAAATTTAAAATTTTTTTTTAAAATTTTTTTTATTTAATATCTTTTTATTAAAAGTAATTCATAAATTACATCCATTACAAATATCCATGGGCCATGCCTTTTAAATGCTTATTATACATACGCTTACAAAATCTACCTTTTGTGCTTTTTGTAAGATAACTTCAGAACTTTTGAATTTTTTAAGTGTGGATAACTTGTGGACAGTTTGTGGATTATTTTAAAACGTTTAAGTTTGTAGTTAAGCAATTTCTTTTTAATTTTCTCAATTATGTAAAGCTGAAATTCAACACTTTGTCATAATATTTTCAATTTTTGTCGTCATAGATATGAAATCCACATAACAGAAAGTATCAAGAACTATCGTTAAAAAACAACCACCTTCTTTTATAAAAATAATAAAATATGTTGACATGCTTAAGTATGAATTAATGTGGAAAACTTTATTTCCCCGTGCATAAAAACGAGAGTAAATCAATTTTACTTTACAAAATTTCACTATTGTTATAACATTAGTGCACCTTAATTATAGTAGAGTTTTGATAAAATGTTTAAGTAATGTTATGTCGAAAAAAATAGAAAAACGAAATCGCAGATGCCCTGGAGATCTTTATGATATTAGTATTTCCGTTTGTAAAGGTCGCCAAAGAGTACATTATCCAAAATGCCCCGTTTGTCATTATAGAACCGAAACTATAGCTGCTTCGTCAGAATTAAAAAAAGAATATAATACTGAAAATATTAATGTTGAAGAAAACAAAACAAGGGAGGTTGTACAATTGTCTTCGTATCAAGATAAAGCAATTAACTTAAATATTTTTAAAAGTTACGACATACGTGGCATATATCCAGAAGAATTAAATGAATACACATCTGAAAAGATTGGGAAAGCGACAGTACAATTTTTAAAAAGCATAAAGGATGACGTCAAAAACATATCAGTAGCCAGAGATGTCAGGCCATCGTCTAAGTCACTAGCCAAATCATTAATAAAAGGAATAACAGAAGCTGGAGTTAACGTAATTGATATAGGAGAGGTATCTACTGATACTACATACTTCGCAGTGGGACATTATGATTATGATGCAGGCATAACGGTTACTGCTTCCCACAACCCATCAGAATATAATGGATTCAAGCTGTGTCATGAAAAAGCTATGCCCATAAGCTTTGATACAGGCTTATCGAAAATATCTGAGATTGCCCGTCAAACAAGATTAATTAAGTCTGAACAACCTGGTAAAATTATTGAAAAAAATGTACTTGATGATTATAAAAATCACATTCTTAGTTTTGCTAATAATATTAGGCCTTTAAAGGTCGTAATTGATGCTGGAAATGGAATGGCAGGTAAAATGATACCAATAATCTTTGAAGACCTACCTTGTAAAATTGTACCATTATTTTTCAACCTTGATGGTACTTTCCCCAACCACGAACCCAACCCTTTAAAAGAAGAAAACCTACGACATTTGCAAAAAAAAGTTCGTAAGACGAGAAGTCATTTGGGTGCAGCTTTTGATGGTGATGCTGATAGATGCTCTTTTGTTGACGAAAATGGTCAAGTAATAGGATGTGATTTGATTACAGCCGTAATCGCTAAAGAACTTTTACAAAAGGAAAAAGGAGCTACAATTGTATATGATTTAAGATCAAGTTGGGTTGTGCCTGAAGAAATAAAAGAAGCTGGTGGCAAACCTTACAGAGAAAGGGTTGGTCATTCTTACATAAAAGCCACTATGAGAGAAAAAAATGCTGTCTTCGGCGGTGAATTATCAGGTCATTATTACTTTAAAGAAAATCATTATGCGGATTCAGGGTTTATTGCCCTGATTGAAGTCTTGAACGTCCTTAGTCGTAAAAATGTTCCTATGTCTAATTTGTTTGCTCCTTTAAAGAGATACTACGCAACGGGTGAAATTAACTTTAAAGTAAGTGATAAGGATAAGAAAATAAATCAAATTGCTGAGCATTTTAAAGATGGCAAGATAGATTTCTTAGATGGCGTTACTGTTGAGTATAAGGATTGGTGGTTCAACGTAAGGAAATCTAATACAGAACCATTACTTCGATTGAACTTGGAAGGAAAGACAAAGGAAATGATGGAAAAACACAAGAAGCAAGTCATAGATATTATCAAGGAAGCATAAAATCTGTTGTCGAATATCTAAAACTATTTAAGCGAAGTATAAAAAACGAGAAATAAGCCTCTAAGTCCGGATAAGTTAAATTTTTCATAATATTCACGCCCTAGGATGAAATTTCTGATGTACGGCTTTAAGATATTTTCTATCAACGTGTGTATAGATTTGCGTTGTGGATATATTGGCATGCCCGAGCATCTCTTGAACTGAACGCAAATCCGCTCCACCTTCAAGCAGATGGGTTGCAAATGAATGCCTTAGCGTATGAGGAGATATGTCTGATTGAATACCTGCGTGAACTGCATATTTTTTTACAATATCCCATATATTTTCCCGCCTTAACATCTTGCCCGTTCTCGATAAAAATAAGGTTTCATTATCTTTGTTCTTGTTGAGAAATGGACGCACATCCTGTAAATATCTTCTCACAGAATCAACGGCCTTAGCGCCTATAGGTACAATACGTTGTTTTGAACCTTTGCCTTGACATCTAACATAACCATACTCTAAATTTGCCCAGCTAACTTTTATGGATGCAACTTCAGAAACCCTTGCACCTGTTGCATACATTAATTCCAGGATTGCCTTATCACGTATTCCGAGTTTCTTGTTACAATTTGGAGTTGATAACATTTTTTCTACAGCTTTATAATGAAGGACTTCTGGCAAACGTTTATGGAGTTTAGGCGAATTAACAAATGACATTGGGTTTTTAGAAACTTTCCCTTCCATAATCATGTATTTATAAAACATCTTTATTGCAATAAGACTTCTTGATATTGAATTTTCAGAAAGGCCTCTTTCTTTCTCTTTTTCTATATAATTTACTATCATGTTTGCACGAACATCCTTAAACCACTTAATTCCTCTATTTTTCAAATAATTCGAAAAATTGTGTAGATCGTTCTTGTAGCCTTTAATGGTATTTTCAGAAAGCCCACACTCAACTATAAGATAATTCAGAAATGACTCAAAAACCACTTCATCTTTCATGTTCAACAATAAAGGCAAGGTTTGCGATGTTTCCCGTATACAATTCGTTAATCTTTTTAACCAATAAAAGTCTATTATTTCTTATATTTTCATCTTCGACATTTACAAATACCTTATCAAAAAAATCATGAACTGGCTCCGCAAATACGTCATTATACAAAACTGACAATTCTTCATATCTTTTAGGTAGAACATGTGCAAGTATTTTTCCTTTTTCACTTTTATAAACATTCCATAGTTTGTGTTCCTCTTCTTCTTTTAGCAAATCTTCGTTAACCTCGCCATGAATTGTACAATTTTTTCCTATATTAAACGTCCTCTCTACAACGGTTACGAGGCTGTGCCAGATATGAGTCTTAGATATCTTAGTAACAATTTTCAATCTATAGAAAAAATCAGATATATTATCAAAACCTGACCTCATTACTGATTCAATGATATCATAACGATAGTTTTTTTCGAGGTAGTAGTTATTTAAACGATCCTTAAAAAAATCCTTTATTTTCTCATAAATCATATCTTTATCATCACTCGCACATATATCTGTTAAGTTTGACAATGCCATTTTGAAAACCTTACTGAAAGAAACACCAAAATCTCTAGTTTCTAAGATACGTATTATTCCCTGTGCCTGTCTTCTAAGAGCATAAGGGTCTTGAGAACCTGTGGGAATCAAACCTGCAGAAAAACAACTTGCAATAATATCAAACTTATCTGCCAAACTAAGCACCGTGCCAGCTTCTGTTTTTGGTAATCCATCAGTAGCGTACCGTGGCAAGTAATGTTCTGCTATGGAGTTAGCTACCTCCTCGTTCTCACCTTCTGCCAGGGCATATTCTCGACCTATTATACCCTGCAATTTTGGGAATTCTCCAACCATTTCAGTTAATAAGTCTGCCTTACACAACAAGGACGCACGTTTAACTAACTTTAACCTTTTAGGAGAAAAATTTAACATTTCCGAAATAAATTGTGCCAGTATGCCAATTCTTTCCTCTCTATTCAAATAACTTCCAATATCCTCATGAAATACAAGCCCTTCTAAACCATTAACCCTTTCATGAAGAGAAATCTTTCTATCCTCATCCCAGAAAAATTTTGCATCGGCAAGTCTGGCCCTAAGGACGCGTTCATTTCCTTTTCGAATAATTTCACTATCGTTACATCCTCGGTCATTAATAACAATAAACTCAGGCAATAAACTACCGTCTTTATCCTTAACCGGAAAATACCTCTGATGATCTTTCATCGCAGTCTCAATAATTTCTCCTGGAATCTTTAAATATTCCCTATCAAAACTACATTTCACGGCACCCGGATATTCAACAAGATTTGTTACCTCATCAAGTAATTCTTCATCCTCTAATTTAGTTCTATAGTCTGAAAGAATAGAATTGATTGCTTCGCTTATAATATTTCGCCTTTCTTCAATTTCTACTATTACGTTTAAGCTTCTTAACATTTCTTTGTAAACATCATAATCAGCAAATTCTACATTTTTGACCTTGTCAGAAAGGAATGGATGGCCATTTGTTTTACGATCAGCTTTTATACCATTTGATTCTAAATTAATAACATCCTTATCAAATAATGCCAGAATTGAACGTATAGGTCGTGCAAAATACAACTTTTCAGTTTTCCATCTCATAGACTTTGGAAAAACAATTGATGTTATAATATGGGCTAATATCCCTGGTAGGAGATCAAAAACCTTTTTTCCTTCTATTTCCTTTATTGCAAAACAATATTTTCCCTTGGGAGTATCCTTTACCTTCAGATCCTCAGCTTTAACACCTTGTGAATTCGCAAAACCAATAGCAGCTTTGGTTGGTAAACCACTCTTATCGAATGCAACCTTTGCCGAAGGACCTTTTATTTCCTCTACTACATTTTCCTGTTTCTGTGGTAATCCATCTGCAAACAACACCAGACGCCTTGGTGTACCGGTGGTATGTAAATCCTTAAAACTTATACGATTCTTTTTAACTTGCCCTATGAACAGTTCTTCCATCTGTCTGAGAGCAGGCGCTATATAACCAGCCGGAATCTCCTCAGTTCCTATTTCTAATAATAGATTGGACATATTATTCTATTTTTTCTAACTTAATTTTAGTACCATCCCTTACACTTTTGAACGCTCCTAGACTACCCTCAACCTTTCCTATTACGTTAACGGCGCTTGCAGGACGTATCTCATCGCCCTGGCTCACAGGAGTTGGGCCAAAGAATATGCAAAATGCCTTTCCTGTCGGCCAGTAACCCAGATCACCCTTTTCTACAATCTCTTTAGCATTCTCATCCAAGGCTGATTTAACGGGAATTTCAAAATATATCTCTTCTCCCCACGTATTTACAGTATTTTCAATTGGTAATGCATCCCAAATTGCTTCCGATGTCTTACTACCTGAAAGTTCTGCTACAGCAGAAATATCTTCTATAATAATCCTGATCCTTTTCATAACAAAAACTTTCCCACTATTCCGTAATTACCATCTTCAAATACAATATTCTGAGAGGTGTTAAAATTCATAGTTGACTAATAATAGTAAAGAGGATTTTCATTGTCAAGGTTCTAAGGCTTTTTATATAATGAGAATTTAGCTCCTCTCGTCGCTAACTTCTTGGTTTTGCTGCGCAAAACAAAAACTAAGAAGGTAGCCGCAGGTTTTATGCCTGCGATTTTTTGTGCAACTTAAAGTTGCAGCTACCCACCCGTCAGTCCAACTGAGTTCTGGCGGGTACCGAACAGTAATTTCGGAATAGGATATGTCACTCAATTTTGGTAAAAATTGAATTCCCGATGAGCAGAGAAACAATCGCAACAATTACTACACCAATTGGAGAAGGAGGGATAAGTGTAATACAGGTATCCGGACCTCATTCACTCTTAATCGTTAATGCCGTATTCAGGGGGAAAAAACAAAAAGACCTTAGAAATGCTGTATCGAAAAGACTTTATTACGGTGAGATCTATGAAAATGGCAATACTATTGATGAAGTAATTGTAAATGTACTTCGCAAAAAAGATAGTTTTACGGGAGAAGATTTAGTAGAGGTTAATTGTCATGGTGGCATCCTGGCAGTTAAGAAGACACTTGAATGTATTGTTTCTGCTGGAGCAAAGAAAGCTCATTGGGTAGAATTAACCAGATGCGCACTTACAAATAGCCAAATTGATCTTATTCAAAAAGAAGCCCTTATAGAAATTCCTCAAGCGAAAACCAGATTAGGAGCAAAAATCCTTCTTGACCAATATAATAGTGCATTGTCTTCTTTTATAATCAACCTTATTATTTGGATAGACAATGTTAAGAATATTAGGTCTTGCGAAACTACTTCCTCACGGACAAGTATTTCGGACGGCCATCTCTGGCAGGAAAAATTATATTATATTCATGATAAATTAGAAGAAATATTAGAAACTGCAGCATTTGGCTGCGCAATTACATCACCTCAAAGGCTCATCATTACAGGAAAGCCTAACGTGGGTAAATCAACATTAATTAATGCACTTTTAAAAGAGGAAAGATCAATTGTGCATGCAGAACCCGGTACAACAAGTGATGCCGTTGACAGTATGATCTCTATTGATGGCATACCGTTAACAATCATTGATACCGCTGGTATTAGAGAAACAAGTCATAAAGTAGAAGAACTTGGCGTCTTAGAAAGTAAGAGACAGTTAAAACAAGCAGATAAGATTATGTTCATCCTTGACAATTCAAAACCTATTGAAAAAGAAGACAAGGAGCTAATGAAATTTATCCTGGATAAGTTACGGCAATATAAAACAGACAACAATTTTGATAAAGTGCCTGTTGTTACAGTAGTAAATAAAATAGATTTACCTCGTAAATTAAACTTATCAGCTCTTGAAGAAGAACAATTAAACCCAATATGCCGAATATCTGCCATAAAAGGTGATGGTATTTCAAGGCTTGAAGAAAACTTAATTGCCAAGTTCAAGAAATATACCGAATATGTACCTAAAAGGCCCATAATCTTCACAAAGCGACAGCAAAAAAACATATCAAATGCCTTTTATACATCTGAGCAATACATTCAGTTAATTAAAGAAGGCAAAAATGTGAATAATCATTTGGGCCTTTTAAATGACATAAAACAAAGTTTACATAACTGCATCAGGAATTCTCAAGACAAAATAGCATAAGCGTCATCCACGACAGGACAATGAACAAATTATTAGCCAGTTATTCGTTAATTGTTATTTGTAAATCGTGGAATGAATAACAGAGAATGCTGATAGATTTGAAATGGCTCGTCCTGTTAGATAAGCAGTTGAACATAAATAATTTCGTGTCTTTATTAGTGAAAATATAAATTTAATCTTGGACAGGTACTTGATATTCTCTATCTAACAGGGTAAAGAGGAATATTTTGATAATTCAGTGTAATACTTTTGAAAATTCCGTAATGAACTATTACATTTCTTTTAAGAAATCTCGTATCTTTTTCATATCTTCCCATGTCTTCTTTTTTTCATTGGGATTTCTAAGCAGATAAGCTGGATGGTATGTAGCTAAAAGCTTTGTGCCTTGATAATCATGGAATTTCCCTCGTAATGAACCTATAGTTTTTTTAGTGTTAACTAATGTTTGTGCTGCGAATGTTCCTAATGCACAGATTATCTTTGGACATATTATCTCGATTTGCTTAATCAAATGTGGCGTACATACAATTATTTCATTGGCAGTTGGGTTTCTATTTTCTGGTGGACGACATTTCAAAATGTTGGCAATATAAACATCACTCCTTTTTAAGCCTATTGATTCTATAATCTTAGTCAAGAGTTGGCCTGCCCTTCCAACAAACGGTTCACCTTTGATGTCCTCATAGTAACCTGGAGCCTCTCCAACAAACATGAGATCTGCGTCAGGATTTCCCGTTCCAAAGACTACGTTTGTTCTATTCTTGCACAAGCCACATTTTTCGCATTTTTTTACTTGTTCTTCTAATTTCTCAAGGTTTTCGATCTTCTCGATTCTACTAATCATTTTCATTGAGTTTTCTGAATTAAAAAGTGACTTCTGAGAAATTTGTGGAGAGGTAGCATTTTTGCTAAAAGAGTAATTAAGCTTATTTATGTGTGGCAATCGCAGGAGGTTTATGCCAAATTTTCTTTCCAGATCAATTTTATCATAGACTATTTTGAGTAGCGTTAAGGTTTCAGTCATTATGTCTTGTAGTTTGGTTGTTTGATGTGATGCGTTCATCCTTTAATATCTTAAAATTTTATCAATTTCTGGCAAGAAAATTTCATTATGTCCTGTACCAAACGTATTGGATGATTAAGTCCGAATATAATTGTTAAAACCTCCAGATTATATCTGCACATATAAGGCTTGTCAAAGACTCTTTGAATTTGTAACATTATAGATTTGATATAATCCAAGTTTAATACCTTATTTGCTTCTCCTACGATGAAAGAAGGTTTTAATGCAAGTTTTTTTGTGTCAAAATTACTTGAACTCTATACAAATCTCTTTTTCCTTGAATTTATATCAATGTGAATTTAAAATACAAGAGTATAATACCTTATAAACTCATTAAGTAAAACTTTGGGTTTATTCTATGCATGGAAATTTATTTCTACAACATCATAAAATACAATTTAGAAGACATTTATTATATTAAGATATTATAACTCAATTCTTGGTTACTACGTGTTTGTCTGTATAACTGAAAAGAGATATTGGAAACAAAGCAAAATCAAAACAAATTCAAGATTTCCTATCTTCTCACAGAGTTGGTTCTGTAAAATCAAGAGTTTAAGTTGATCATTACAGTTCCAATCACACCAATATGCCTGTGTATAAGCAGCATAAAGGTACAGATTGACAAATACATAAATTTTCACTATCGATAAATTGTGTTTAGGGTTAAACTATTTTTAATTGGATAAGAATATAATAGAAAGGAGAACTTGTGTACGAGATAGTTGATAAAAAAAAGATTGCTGAAGCAATTTATCTTATCAGGATCGATGCGCCAAAAATTGCTAATAAGAGAAAAGCTGGTCAGTTTGTTGTATTAATAACTGATGAAAAAGGGGAAAGGGTACCATTAACAATTGCTGGTTCTGATAGGGATAAAGGCACTATTGACATAGTTTTTCAAGCGGTTGGTCATACTACACAACATTTGGCCTCTTTAGAATCAGGCGATTGTATAAAGGATATTTTGGGCCCCTTAGGACATCCTACTCATATTGAAAATTATGGAACAAGTGTATGCATTGGTGGTGGCCTAGGTATTGCTTTGGCAATGCCAATAACAGAGGCACTGCATGAAGCTGGAAATAATGTGATTTCCATCATAAGCGCCAGAAATAAAGATTTATTGTTAATGGAGGATCGATTGCGCTTAATCAGCGCGGAATTATTGATTGCTACGGATGATGGCTCTAAAGGATTTCATGGTTTTCCTACACAAATACTTCAAGAGATGATTGATAACAAGAAAAAAATTGACATCGTATTTGCTGTTGGTCCCGTACCACTTATGGCCGCTGTATGCAAAGTAACTAAACCATATAATATCAAAACGATAGTAAGCTTAAACCCGATTATGGTTGACGCAACCGGGATGTGTGGTGCATGTCGTGTAGAGGTAGGCGGCCGGACAAAATTTGCCTGTGTAGACGGCCCTGAATTTGATGGCCATTTGGTCGACTTTGATATGTTGATGAAGAGGTTAAGGATTTATACTGATAGTGAAACGGAGGAAAGCAAGAAAGACGCTCAAGCAGAACCGTGCCGTATGGATGAGGAAAAAACAGAAACCTATAAAAAGATTGAAAATGAGCTTTTGAGTCAGGATACTGTTTTAAAAGAAGGAGAAAAACGTATAAAGATTCCAAGACAAATAATGCCACAGCAATCTGCAAAATCAAGAATAAAAAATTTCAAAGAGGTTCCTTTTGGATATACTGTTGAACAGGCTCAAAGGGAGGCCATCAGATGTATTCAATGTAAAAAACCCTTATGTTATGAGGGATGCCCCGTTAATATAGATATTCCCGCGTTTATTAAGCTTATAGGTGAAGGTGACTTTATTGGTGCAGCCCGAAAAATAAAAGAAACAAACAGCCTTCCAGCAATATGCGGTAGAGTATGCCCTCAGGAAGATCAATGTGAAAAGGTTTGTATAGTTGGTAAGAAATCCGATCCCGTATGTATAGGTAATCTAGAGAGGTTTGTAGCAGATTATGAAAGAGAACATGGTGATGAATTTATTCCAGATATACCTGAAAAAACCGGATACAAGATTGCCGTGGTAGGATCTGGTCCTGCAGGTCTTACCGTAGCTGTGGATTTAGCAAAAAAGGGACATGATGTAACCATCTTTGAGACATTACATAAAGCTGGAGGCGTTTTGGTTTACGGAATACCAGAATTCCGATTGCCGAAATCAATAGTAGAATCTGAGGTAGATTATTTAAGAAAATTGGGAGTAAAGATTGAACTAAACTCTGTTATAGGAAAGATTGAGACGGTGGATGAACTTCTAAAAAATGGTTTTGACGCAGTTTTTCTGGGCACAGGTGCAGGCTTACCATATTTTATGGAAATACCAGGAGAAAATCTCAACGGTGTATATTCAGCCAACGAGTATTTAACCAGGGCAAATTTAATGAAG
This sequence comes from Candidatus Scalinduaceae bacterium, assembly GCA_046759445.1. Lineage (GTDB taxonomy): Bacteria > Planctomycetota > Brocadiia > Brocadiales > Scalinduaceae > Scalindua_A. The sequence goes on along the minus strand of JBHICG010000006.1, from coordinate 14,836 downwards.
GCATATGACCCAGAGTACGATACACCAATATTAAGGAAAAAGAAGGTTGCTGTATTAGGTGGCGGAAACGTAGCAATGGACGCAGCAAGAACGGCTTTACGTTTGGGAGGGGAGGACATATACGTTGTTTATCGTAGATCCAGAAATGAGATGCCTGCAAGGATCGATGAAATACATCATGGTGAAGAAGAAGGCTTAAAGTTCAAATTCTTAATGAATCCCATCAGGATTATAGGTGATGATGATGGATGGGTGAAAGGTTTGGAATGCATAAGTATGGAATTAGGTGAGCCAGATGAATCGGGCAGAAGACGCCCTACGCCTATCGAAGGTTCTGAGTCTGTTTTAGAAGTTGAATGCGTGATAGTTGCTATCGGCAATGGTCCAAACCCATTAATACCTGCCACAACGCCAGGGTTAAATACAAATAGAAGAGGTAACATTATTGCAGATGAAGAGACAGGATTGACATCTAGGGACGGTGTGTTCGCAGGGGGAGACATTGTAACCGGAGCTGCAACCGTAATCCTTGCAATGGGCGCCGGTAAAAAGGCTGCTGTCGCAATAGATAAGTATATAAGAGAAAAACATCTTGCTAAATTAGAGTCTTAACTTAATGATGCAAGTTACAGTAAACGGTAAAAAAAGGGGATTCCCAGGAGGTATTTCAGTCTCTGAGCTATTGGATAGTCTGAGTATTGATAAGAGATATGTCGCTGTGGAATTAAATCTTAATATAGTTCCACGCAAGCAATTCAGTGAAAAAAAGCTATGGGAAAATGATAATTTGGAGATAGTCACCTTCGTTGGTGGAGGATGAGATGGAAGACACGGTTCTCAAGCTTGGCAAGTATGAATTTAAATCCAGAATATTTGTAGGAACTGGAAAATATCAAACATTTGATATTATGAAAGATGCCCTGGAGGTCAGCGGGGCTGAGGTTGTTACTGTAGCAGTAAGGCGCGCAAATATTGGTAGTAAGTCTGGAGAATCATTGCTTGATAATATTGACAAAGATAAATATACGATATTGCCAAATACCGCAGGTTGTTATTCGGCTGATGAAGCCGTCAGAACAGCGCGTTTAGCAAGGGAAATGGAAATCTCCGATATGATAAAGCTAGAGGTTTTGGGTGATGAAAAAACTCTTTTACCCGACCCTGTTGGAACTTTGAAAGCTACCGAAATATTGGTAAAAGAAGGTTTTACCGTTCTTGTTTATACCTCTGACGATCCAATAGTAGCTAAAAAGTTACAAGATGCTGGTGCAACTAGCGTAATGCCTGCAGGTGCTCCAATCGGTTCAGGACAGGGTATACTTAATCAAAACAATATAAGGATTATTCTTGAGACATTAAGCGTTCCCATCATAGTTGATGCTGGTGTAGGTACAGCATCTGATGTGAGTATCGCTATGGAACTTGGATGTGATGGAGTATTATTGAATACAGGTATTGCTATGGCAAAAGACCCCGTTAAGATGGCTAGAGCAATGAAGTTGGCATGTGAATCTGGCCGTTTAGCGTACCTATCAGGCAGAATACCTAAAAGATTATATGCAAAGGCCAGCAGCCCAATAAAGGATTTCTAGTGGGATATAAATAATTGCTTGCAAAAAGAATAATTCCCTGCCTTGATGTTAAGAATGGCAGAGTCGTAAAAGGTACAAGGTTTTTGGATTTAAGAGACTCTGGTGATCCTGTAGAAATTGCCGAGTTATATGACAAACAATGTGCCGATGAACTAGTCTTTCTTGATATAACAGCCTCACATGAAAAAAGAGATATTATAATTGAAGTAGTAAGCAGGACGGCAGAAAATGTTTTCATGCCTCTTACGGTTGGTGGTGGAATTCGCACCATTGAGGACATTAGAGGGCTTTTGAAGGCGGGCGCTGACAAAGTATCCATAAACACTAGTGCCGTAAAAGATCCTTATTTTGTAAATAAAGCCTCAAAACGCTTCGGTAATCAATGTATCGTGGTAGCCATTGATGCTAAAAGAGAAGTAGACGGATGGGAGGTATTCATAAACGGGGGACGCACCCCTACTGGCAAAGACGCCGTTGAATGGGCCAGAGAAGTAGAATCAAGAGGTGCGGGAGAAATACTCCTCACCAGTATGGATTGTGATGGCACTAAAGATGGATACGATCTGGAGTTGACAAGACAAATTTCTGATAATCTGGAGATACCCATTATTGCTTCCGGTGGTGCGGGAAAACTTAAACATTTTTATGATGTATTTACTACAGGCAAGGCAGACGCAGCCTTAGCTGCCTCCATTTTCCATTTTAAAGAGTTCGATATCGCTACAGTCAAAGATTTTTTAGCCAATAAGGGAATAATCGTTAGAAAGAGTTGAAACAGTTTTGATAGCAATATCAAATATCAAAGATGTGACCCTCTCACCCTCTCACGTCTTTTTAGAAGCAGATTCAAAATCAACATCACCGACGAGTTTGCCTTCATCAAGCAAACTGACCCCTATGTCAACAACCACGGCCCCATCATCTATCATATCTCCATTGATAAGATTGTTTACTCCAGTGGCTGAACAAATAATATCAGCATTTTTTAGATGAAATTCAAGGTTATGTGTTGATCTATGGCAAATGGTTACCGTTGCCTCCTTAGCAAGCAACATCAAAGAAAGTGGCTTGCCAGTAGCAAGGCTTTTACCAACAACAACCGCATTTTTCCCTTTTATGACAACTCCATAGTACTCAAGTAGCCTGATAACACCAAATGGAGTACATGGAAGAAAATTCGAGACATTCAGTATACGCCTTTCATCAATTAATGACTCGTATGTGCTATCGCGGAATATTTGTAATGTAGATTCCTCAGCAGCCAGCCTACCTACAGAAATCGCTCCAAGTCCATCGATATCCTTTGCAGGTGAGATAGTGTTTACGACCCTTCTTGTATTAATCCTTTGAGGTAATGGGAAAATAACTAAAAGGCCATTTATTCTCTCATCTTTGTTTATAGAACGCACCAGATTTAATATTTCATTAACGGAAACGTTAGGAGGTAAAACGTATTCATATACATTTATTCCAACCTTTTTGGCAGCTTTCAAAATCGCCTGGAAATATTGCTTTGATGCTGGATTGTCACCAACAAGCATGAGTGCAAGACCAACATCAATGCCACGCTCTTTAAGCTTTTCTACATCATTCTTTACTCTTACCTTAATTTCATTAGACAGTTTCCGACCATCCATGATCTTTGGCACAACTATATCCTCCAATTCGCTTCTAAACAAAAAACAAAATGAGCAACAAACTTGTTACATTTGCAAAATACACATCTAATTAGTTTCAGTTGCGGAAAGCTTAAATACCCGAAAATATCAGGTAGGTTAGCTGTTTTCTAACATCTACTGTAACGTAATTATGACATCTTTGCTAAAAAATGTAAATTGCAAAACATCTTTTGTAAATCTATACCCTTCCCCTCCCCAAATAGTAACCTGTTTCAAGCAAATAGTAATGTATAAGGGGGTACTTATAATTGGCAATCAGAGGTTGTATTCCTGACATATTCTGAATCTTGGGTATTAGCAACTATGCCTTACTATTTCACTTTTATCTCAATGTAAAAGATAGCACATGCATTTTCTAGCGCAAGAGAATATCAGAAATGGTTGATAATGCTAATTAAAGGATAAATATTTTAATTTATACTTTCATTTATAATATTTTTCTTTTAAAATACTTATCCTAAAAATCGTGTAGTTAACTCATTTAAAGTAAAATGGAATATAGGATTCTAGGAAAAAGTGATTTAAATGTTTCTGTGATTGGTTACGGGGCCTGGGGAATAGGAGGAGAACCGTTCTGGAAAGCTGAAGGTGATGAATTATCTATTAGTTCTATTGAGAAGGCATTCGATCTGGGAATAAACTTTTACGATACAGCCCCCGTATATGGCTTTGGCCATTCTGAAAAATTGTTAGGGAAGGCATTACGTCGAAAACGCAAAGAGGTTGTAATCGCAACCAAATGTGGTTTACGATGGGAAAAAGAAGAGATAGGAGCTATTGAGAAAAGGGCTACCAGAGAATCTATCTTACAGGAAATAGACTTAAGCCTGCAGAGATTACAGACAGATTATGTCGATTTGTATCAGGTACACTGGCCAGATGAAAACACACCTATTGAGGAGACAATGGATACCCTTTTGAATATCCAAAAGACAGGAAAGATTAGGCATATAGGTGTTAGCAACTACTCAGTTGACGAGATAAAAGAAAGCCTTAAATACGGTCAAATAGTTTCCATTCAGCCAATGTATAGTATGCTGGAGAGAGATGTAGAGAACGAGATTCTCCCATTTTGTATAAAGAAAAATATAGGTGTTATTTGCTACAGTCCGCTTGCTTCGGGTGTGTTGACAGGCAAGTATGATGAAAGCACCAAATTTGAGGATTGGCGTGGTCAGGAAATTATTGGTCATTTTACAGGTGATGTGTTTAGGTCTCATGTTAGAAAGGTCCAAGAAATTACAAAGATTGCGCAAAAACTAGGTAAGACTACGGCTCAATTGGCCGTAAACTGGTTGATTCATCAGAAAGGAATAGCCGCTGCCCTTGTTGGAGTAAAAAATCCAGAACAGGTTGAACAAAATATATGCGCTGTTGGATGGGAAATTCCTGATGATGATTTGGAGAATATATCAGATATTTTGGAAGAAAGGAGAATCTAATGGCAAGAACAGTAAAGAAAAATTATACTCTAAAAGATTTAGATAAGACGTCTATAGACGAAGCTCAAAAGCTTCCGTTTGCAGTACGGGACAAACTTCTTGATTTAATTCTTGCAGACGGGAGAAAGGTTGGAGGAAAACAACCTGCCAGACAGGTAGGATTGATGTGCGATTGGTTCGAGGAGGATGTTGCCCGTCTTCAGAAGATTAAGGCAATAAAAATATGTTGTGGAGGATTTATACCCGTTGATGCAAGTGGTGAAGTCCCCACACTAGATCCTAAAGGGCAATTCAAGCTGGTGTTTGAAAACATAAAGAATGCATTGAAAAAGGCTGGCACTAACATGGATAGGATCGTTAATGCCCTTATCTTTATGAAGAACATTGATTACTGGGGACAGATGAATGACGTTTATAGGAAATATATTAAGTGTTCGCCGACACGTGCAGCGATAGGGTGTCAGGATCTTAACAAGACATATCAAATTGAGGTAGTCAACCTAATCGCATATAAGGTTGCAAAATAAAAATGATGTTATTTTGTCATTCTGAAGGAAGCTAAAGCGACTGAAGAATCTCAATGTTGAAATTTACAAGTATTAAAAATTTTTTATAGGAAAGGGGTTGTAAGATGTTTAAGTATTTAAAATTGAGTTGTGTTTTGTTTGCTGCAATATTAATTCTATCTTTTTCTGCTGTTCAGGCATGCCCGATAATACATGATAAATCATGTTGTAATGAGCCCTGTCCTGGAGAGGAATGTGCAGTTACAAAGATCAAGCAGGTATCTGCAACAGAATCTAGTAATACTAAAGAGGTGGTCTTAAACGTAAAAGGTATGACATGTGGTGGTTGTGCAAATAAGGTAAAGGGCGCATTGGCCAATTGTGAGGGAGTCAAGAATGCACAGGTAAACCATAAAGATGGTAAGGCTGTTGTGGAGGTTGAAAAGGGAAAGACAAATAAAGAAAAACTTATTGAAGCAGTTGAAAAGGTAGGGTTCACGGCGTCTGAAGGATAAGTTAATCAAAATATATCAAAATATCTATAACATACCATAGTGGATAGAGATCTAGACAAAGATGTACTTCCCGTCCCTGCTATCAGTCTGTGAATCGCCTGTCTGGTATGATCTAACCGGGCAGGCATACGCAGATGAAATCCATCAAGTTAGAAATTAGCAAATTCCCTCATTTAATGACTCAAGAAATACATTCCTTTCTTTCTTATATATTATTTTCTCTGCTGGTGTGATTTGATTAAACATGTAACAACGTTAAGAACGAAGGCGTCAGGCCTTGCAACAAAAACTATAATTACGGTTAGGCAAAAAATACTTAAAGTAGCGAAAACTGCAATGGATAATTTACGCTTTGACATTATGTGTCAAAGATGTCAAAATCAACACCCACAATTAAAATATGACTCATCATTAAAAATATAAGCATAAAGAAATATTTTTCCCTGATCTTTATTGCTAGCAGAAATATATTGACCTGGCAATGAACTTCCTAAATAGGCACACTTTTTTCGGTATACAATATTGAAGATTTAACCCTCCTTGCTTAATAATATTCTTTTCATAAACACAAGATCATGTATTTCAATTCCTTTTAAAATAAACATTGTGGAAACACACACAATTAAAGAGGAAGAAACTTTTAACCATAAATTTATATTATCCATCAAATAAAAAACCAATGCAGTTAATAGACATGACATTATTGGAGCAGCAGCATTTTTAATAATATGGATATTGTGAATTATCCTGGAAACATAAAAGTAAGCAGTTAAAAATATAAAAGTTTCTGCAAAAAGCTTTGCCCAAGCTAATCCTATAAAACTATATTTATGTATTAACGCCAAATTAACTGCGAAATATCCCAAGTATATGGGAATACGTATCTTGACTAATCGGTTTTGGTGGTTGGTCACAACGAGCAGATTAGCCAAGATGCAATTCAAACCAAAAAATAAAAGAGTCCAGGTAAGTATTTGTAATACGGGTGTGGATTCTATAAATTTGTCACCAAAAAAGGTTAATATTATTTGCTTGCTTAGGAGAAAAATTATCGTAGACAAGGGAAGTAATACTATAATCATTAAGCGAACCGATCTTTCATAGAGTTTAAACAGTTCATATTTGGATTCTGCAAAAAGTCTGGACATAACGGGAAATATAACAGTTCCAAATATGGCTACACCCGACGCTATGGTTACCAATAAACGGTCGGCTGCTGAAAAGATTCCCACTTCTGTTTCTTCTTTAAAGTATGCTAGGAGAATTATACCTATGCGGTCATAAAATTGTGCTAGTATCATTATAATAAAAAAAGGTACGGCTTTAACGAGTGAATTCTTAATAAAAACATAGTCAACCTTTAGGTCCGGCCAGCCATACTTTGATACGGAAATGATAAATCCTAAGATACACATACTGAAGGCGCTAAACGGATAAACTGTTAGAGTAATGATAGGGTTTTTCCAGATAATAATACTGAATATTCCCAATAAGAGAATTATCACTTTGTGAGAAATTTCTAAAAAGGCAGAATACTGCATTTCTTCATGTGCTCTAAATTCAGCTCGGAACAACATCGTAAATTTATAGAAGACATGGTAACTACTTATTAAGACTAAAATTAGTTTTGTGTCGCTGCTAAAATTAGAAAACAGTGATATTAGTCCGATAACAAACCAGATCAGAATTGCCAATATACCCTGGGTGACCAATAGATTACCCATGTATTTTGAATTTTGGTCCTTATCCTTGCTTACTTCACGTACCATGAGGGTGTTTAGTCCAAGATTGATTAGTACAGTTAGCAATCCACCAAGAGACATAGCAAAAGCATATTTTCCAAGGATGTCTGTACCAAAAATCCTCGCAAAATAAACCAAAAAAAAGAAAGTACATAAATCACCCAGGCTTTTACCCGCACTTAAAAATGCTGTGTTTCTTATTATTGATCTTTCTGTCTTCATTGACTATTTTTACAAAATTCTTATTAGCAAATGATCACTAATATAGGGTTTAACTCTTTTCACTTAATAAATCAAATACACATGATTACTAACTCATTAATAATCTGAATTAATTAGAAATGCGATTTGGGTAACTTTGAAATGAAGTACCTGAATTTCTGCTTTTCTTCCTGAATATAATCCACAATCTTAATGTCAAGTATGACAGATTCATTCAAATACATCAAACACTTAGACAGAATTTTCTTTAACAGTTCCTGTTTTGGATTTTCATGGAATGCAAGTTGCAATACTAATTTATCGTAACTTTCCTGGATTATGCGGAACTGAGTGATCATGCCTATGTTACGTAAGAAATGACTAAATACAAACGGGGATAAGATCTTCCCGCTGGGAAGTCTTATCATATCCGATTCCCTTCCAATAGGTGGACCGATGAGAGGAAAAGATGAACCGCAGGAGCATGTCTTTTCAAGAAACGTACAAATGTCTCCGAGACGGTAGCGGATTAATGGCATGGCAAAAGCATTTAACGTAGTAATTACAGCAGAACCCGGCGTTCCAGCTTTAGCAGGCCTATCACCGTTAAGACATTCCAAAATCACATTATCCGCATTCACATGGAGGCCTTCGTGTGCCTGACACTCCGCAGCGATTCGTCCTGCCTCTATTGCACCATAGAAGTTGAACATCTCCATATAACGATCGGCACGGATTCTTTCCTTTGTTACTTCATCAAAGACCTCCGCTGAGTAAATCAGCGCCCTTGGAGCAACGAACTTGCTCAGGCGATAATTTACTCTACGTAGTAGAGTCTTAAGCACGGTTGGGTAAGCCCATAACAATGTGGGGCTCATTCTTTGCAAACGCTTGATCTGTTCCTCAGGCGAAAGAAATGGCATGATGTGCTCAATCCGGTAAAATCCTAGGTGTTGAAAAAGACGTGATCGATGCGGAAATATGGGTCCGAGTATTGCAAGCCGATCTCGACGTTGAAATCCCATTGATATAAGCGTCCGAAATGCAATTAGTCGATGAATTCTAGCCTCACCTTGTGTTAGGTAGACGGTAAAAGGCTTCCCCGTACTTCCACTTGTATTTACTCTCAGGCAAGAAGAAACGTCGGTCCCCTTAGAAATGCTGTTCTCTACCCCTACGGCCTTTAGATCGTCTTTTGTAGTTATTGGTACATATCTTAGATCTTCTACTGTACGGATATCCTCAGGAGAAAGCCCTGCTGAATTGAAAAGTGAGCGATAGTAAGGTACATTCTCATAAGCGTGGCTAATCACTGCCCGAAGCTTTCGATTCCTTAATGTTTTCAAATCATCAAGGGGCAGTTTGCGATTTTGAAATAATCTTCTAAGTCTAATGGCCTTAACAATCATACATGTTCCTCTCTCTGCATACACGGTAACATCACGAATCTGAATCTACCAGCACTTTGTTGTTCTAATTCCTTGTAGTATTAAAAGTTAACGATGTAAAACACTTATAGATAGTACGATAAATCGTGAAGTATCTCGTATATGCACAATGATACTTGTCGCTATCAAGCATCACGAACTTAAACTTTAAACTTTCTGGCTAATGCTAGACCTGCTAACGTTGTAGCAATTCTTTTCTTATATAGATACAACATATTATATTTATATAAAAGTCTTAGCATATTTTCGTTGCTATCGAAGAAACAAACGAAAGTGAAACCAGATATTATTTTAATAGATATCATGTTTTATTATTTATCTGCATAATGTTTAAGTTTATTTGGATTGAGTTCTCTTATTAATGCCCTCGCAAGAATTAAGGTGGGATCTATTATCATTGTTTCTCCTATTTTTTTATTAGTAATTGCGATAGGTATCTCTGTGCAACCTAAGACTATTGCTTCAGCTCCTTCTTTTTGTAAGTAATTTAAGGCCTCCGTTAATTTTCTCTTTGCAAATTCTGTAACGGGATTTGATTGAGCTTTTATCCCATATCCTGGATCATAAATGGCGGTATGTATAGAATCTTGCAAAACTTCATCGGGAAAAATCACATTAATTCCTTTTTGTTCAAGAATATTAGAATATACCTTTGTTTTATATGTACCAGTTGTACATAACACTCCAACATTTCTAATCTGAGGATGGTTTATTCTAATAAATTCTGCGACTTTATTAATCATATGAAGGAGGATGATACTGCTGTTTGCTTTCTCTAGATTTTTAACTATAACATCAAAGATCTCAGGACAATGCACCGTATTACATGGGATTGCCACAACACCAGCCCCCATATCTTCTAATTTCCTAATGATTTTAAATAACGCATAAGCCGGATTGATGCTTGTTTGGCCTAAAAGGTATGATGTTCTATCTTCTATTTCTTTTGGAATAGATAAAAGAGCAATAGATAAATGATCTTGGTCACTCTTTGCATTGGTTTGATCAAAGATCTTTCTGGTCAGGTCAACACTTGCATAGGGACCTACTCCCCCTACAATTCCAATTATCTTTTTATTGTTCATGATTATAAGAAATTACTTCTCGAGACAATTTCACAATATCTTATGTCCCTTTAACTCCTAACTTTTTTAATTTGAGTTTATTCGTGGAAATTCATAGATTAATGCCTTTTGCAGGTTAATTACTTGCAGACTTATCTTTTACATTTGAAATGAATGCCCGAAACTTCCCAGACTTATCTCGGTCTATTTTTTTGACTATTTTAATGTTAATTTGAGCCTTAGGGAATTCTTTCCATGTGTTCTCTCTAACATTTTGCTCTGTTTTACAATTGAACTCATGTCCAGGAACTACTAGAATTTTGAATAAATTTATATCTTCCTGGATCATCTGATACTCACGCATAGAATTTGATAAATGTTTGAAACGCCGAATAAAAGTAAAAGGAGATTTTTTAAGACCGTTTTCATGTACTAAATAATCATTAGAACGTCCGGCTATCTTATCCATAAGGAGGAAGGATCGCCCACAGGAACATGGTTTAAGGGTGTAACTTCCTATATCATGCAGGTTATATCTTATAAAGGGCATAGCAAAATTATCCAGGACAGTACAAACTATCTCTCCCTCCTCATTTGGTCTAGCTCTTTTACCATCTTTTATAAATTCCATTATTACACAGTCAGTAGCAATATGATAACCCTCATGCTTGCTGCATTCGTAACCTATATTATCTGTCTCATAAGTTCCATATATATCTATTACCTCAGCATTAAAAACTTTTTCTATTTTTTGTCGCATCTCTTCAGTTAAAAGCTCTGAGTCTGTAAAGATAATTCGAGGAGTGTGAATAGGGATATCATACTCCAATATCTTTGATGCTAAAAGAGCAAGTACTGAACCATAACCTTGTAAAATAGCAGGCTTCATTTCCTTTATAATCTTAATCTGGTTGTCGAGGTTTAAACCAGAATAAACCCTATGTTCTCTCATTAAACTTAATCGTTGAAACCATTTCTTTTTTGGTGCATCATATGCTCTAAGCCAGACTACCATGTCTGACAATCTGCGGCCATTAGTCAAATAGGGACGAAGGTATTGAGCCTTTCTGAATTGGTCATAATTATGGTCTATATAAAATTTCAACTGTGAACCGCTCGAACCGGAAGTATTAATGGGAATAAGTCTCTCCTTGTTTTTTATCCTCTTGTCCAACAAATCAGAATAAGGTCTCTGGTGAAAATCATTCTTATCTATTATGGGAATTTTATGAATATCATCTACTGATTTTATGTCTTCAGGATGCAATCCGATTTCTTGGAATATGTCTCTATAAAATCTGACATTTTCATAGGCATGTTTAATCAAGTGTCTTAATTTAATATTTTGAATACTTATTAATTCATCCAGGGAATGCCTTTCGTTCCTCATAAGCCATAGTAAATTAAAATATTTGTTTTTAAACATAGCTATAGTCGTATCCTAACAAAAAATTCTGGTAACAATTAAGACAACGAAAAACACAAAGTTGAAGACTCAATCGTTTTTATCTTCTGCAGAATCTTCCGCTGTCTTATACTTTTTTTTCCTTTTGCTGTTTATGGTATTTTAATATGTTTTTAGACAGATAATTATTGCCCAGCTTTGCTGAATAAAAAAGCTGGGCTTTTTATTCCTGATTTGAGCTCTAAGAGCATTTTTCCGATTATAGGCAAGGGATCACTAAGCTGTACATTGTTGCTTACCTTTTTCCCTTTAAGTTCGGTCAATACCCTGGGTATCACATTTATCTTGTTTTTACTATTAATAATGTCCTGCATTATCACTTTTATATAAGCAGAAGGATTAATATATTTAATGCCTACCGGATATTTTAGATATTCTCTATGTTGCGCTTTGTGTCCCTGCGCCAATTTACAAGCAATCATCGGAAAGTTTACACCACATCTTATAGGGAATCCAATGTAGCCCCAGAATCTTGGGTTGATCTCTATCAACTTTGGTTTGTTGTCCCTTGAGTCTATCTTTATCTCAACCTCTGCTGGTCCCTCCCATCGCCATTTCTCAAAAAAGGGGAGCACCATTTCAACGAGTTTCCATTCATTTGTGCTAATACTTAGAGCACTTATGCCACCCGTGATCGGCCACTGTCTTATCTTTTTTGTAGTGAAGTATGCAGCAAGTTTGCCTTTTTTATCAAATATGAGATTAAGTGTCCTCATATTCTCCGTATTTCAGGTATATACTCCTCAATTACAGTTGCGCCATAAATCTTCTCAGTTTTATCTATAGCCCTTTTGAGTGATGTTGCGTCCTTTACTATGCTGAGACCCTGTGCCCCGCCAATTTCCTTTCTTGGTTTTATTACAACCTTTACTGAAGCATTTCTATCTATATTCTTGTTGAGCTCCATTATTGCTTCTTTTTCTGTCAGTATTTTTGGACAGGGAATATCTATTTTTTCCCATTCTTCGATTGTCGTCTTATTGTCGTTGGCAATAATAAAGCTTTCATAGTCTGGAACAAGTAGCTTGGTATATTTTTCAATCTCTTTCCTATGCCTTGAGAACTGTTTTGCTCCATTCATGGGTAAAGTTACATCTGGTCTCTCTTTCTTTATTATCTCTATGATACTGTCCAAGAAACTGTCACTTTCAGCCGCAACGTAACGGTAATACGGTTTTGTATATCTAGAATGAAGTTCTAGCGGAAGCTCCCTGTCATCAGCTCCGATTACTTTACAGCCATTACTTGCAAGGCATCTCATGACAGCCATTCCCGAATTCCGGGTTGCACATGTTACCAATACCTTCATTTTTTAATCGTATAGTTATAGTATTGAACGCTGTAGCCAACTTTGTCAGATCATGCCCTTTTCCTTACCCCTTTTGGTAATTTGCATTCATACCATTTTGAATGGAAAGCGTACCATGGTTTTAGAGCAATGTTTTTGATTCTATTGAAAGACTTGTAATAGATGTAAGTATCACTGATCTTAAAACCCCTTCTGGCCTTAAGTTCGTACATCCCAGCCCCATCATACAGCCTTGTTGTTTTATCTGATATAGCATCCATGATCGGCCTATAATATCCCAAATTAAAATATGTGAAATCATTACCTGCCATTTCATGGTCTATGCCGATAACAGAAAAATAGCTGACTTTATTTCTCTTGAGAAGGAGGGACATCCCTGTTAGTCTTTCTTTTTTCACTGATATGTAGGTCACGACATCTTCCCCAAGATTCTCTTTTAGTCTTTTGAAGAATTCTCTGTTGAACGGGAATAGGATTTGGTTATGTTTATAGTAGTTATTGTTTACCAATTCGTAAAGCCGATCTTCGTATCCACCAAGGTTTTCAAGCTGTTTAATGATGACTCCTTCTTTTCTGTTTTTATTTATTTCCTTTTTGATACTTTTTTTCGTATTCTTGCTGATACGTCCTACATGCTTCTTGTATCCTTCGAATGACGACCATTCAACATCCAGATAGTTCAATGGAAAGCCCAACGTCTTGTTATACCCTCTTTTATTTAAAAGCTCGATGAGTTCTATCTCGTCTTCTATCACATTGATAAGACTAACTGAAAGCTTACGCTCTGATGCCTCCTCTTCTATCGTCTCTAGAATTTCATCCATTATGATTCCTGTCGTTTCAGCATCAGCATCTTTTTCAATTAGAAAATGCTTTCCATAGCATCTCATCGGACAGCAGATGAATGCAGGCAGAAAAGATATTCCCATTTTTGCCGCGTATTTCTTAAATCTTCCGAACATGAAGTTGTCCAAGCTGTAAACGATGTCTGTTTCGTCAAATATATAGCATACGGAGGCCCCAATGAGCTTTTTGGAATCCTGTACAAGAACATATTTCGAGTTTACATCACCGATAAAGGTCTCTTCAACCGTCTTTAGCCATCCATAGCTTATAAAGACTTTATCATCTACCATCGCATCCCATTCTTCTTTATGTACCTCATTGATACTATTAACAATCTTTATCGTATGCATTTTTTCAAATTTCTACTCTATACCTTCTAAGCCGTGAATTAAAATGCCACTTTTTAAACAATCTGACATACAAATCTAATTCAATTACTTTAGCATTCAGCTTCTTTTTAAATCTTATCGAGGGGGTATTAACACATTCAGAAATGCTATATAATTTGTTTCTACCTGACTTAGCAAGTTCCTTATATAATTGGTAGCGTATATAAGGAGCTATCCCCTTCCCCCTGAATGGTATTAGGGTATAAGCATCTACTAAATATGCCTCATTTTCTTTTAGTGAGAATCGATGTCTTCCAATGGTGTACTCATTTAGATCACACCAACTAAAAGCAACTAATTTTCCCCGGTATTTAATACCGAAACATTTTTTGCCTTCTTTTAATCTGAGCAGAAGTTTTTCCTCAGATATATTTCTGCCAGGGATGGCAGAGATTGCCCTCATATCTTGCGGCCTTAAAAAACCGATATCATATTCATCAAAACCTGTTTCTAAATGTGGCAGACTTCCGTTGAATAAGCCTTCTAAAACAACATAGTAAGGGTTGATCCTAATACCGATCCTTCCTAACCCATCGAAGATAAGGTGGAAAAAGGAACTATAACGAGCCTTTAACCAGATATGTTTCAAATAGTACATTGTTTTCTTTCGATTCACCATTGACACCGAGAACTTCTCT